>JBNLAN010000017.1:0-18990 GCA_050302175.1 Mariprofundaceae bacterium
GCGGTGAACCGGGCAGCGGTCGGCAATCTCCAGCAGGCGCTGTCGCTGGGTTTCATCCAGATTGCCGATCACTTCGATAAAGCGCTCGATATGATCGATTTTTCCCGTCGTTCCATCCGGGCAATCGGCGCAATCCTCGGCGTGCACCTTCTCATGGTTGAGATAGACATTGATCTCCTCCACATCCCAACCCTTGCGGTCGGCATACATGCGCAGGGTGATGCCGGTGCAGGCACCAAGACTGGATAGCAGCAGACCGTACGGGGTCGGGCCGCGATCGGTGCCGCCCAAGCTGGTCGGCTCATCGGCTGTCAGGCCATGGCTGCCGGATTTGATTTCGGTGTAGTAACTGGCGCCGGTACGTACCCGCACGGCATGGGCACCGGTATCCCACTCGATTTCACGCACCGGCACATATTTATCGGCCCAGGTGGCGATCACCGAGCCGACATAGCGGGCATCGGACTCCTGACTCAATAAATGATCCGCCTTGTCGAGCGTGACAAAGCTCTTGGGATGACGCGCCGATTCGTAGATGCGCTGGGCATGCTTGATATCGACAATCTCATCCAAAGGCGAGTGGAAGATAAGCAACGCCCGCTTCAGATCATGAATGGCGGCACAGGTCTGCGCCTCTTGCACATCGTGGAGAAACTGCGCTTTGATTTTGAACGGACGCCCGGCAATGGAGATTTCAAGCTCGCCCTTTTCGTTCAACTCATCCTCCCTGCCCTTGAAGATGTGAGCGATATGGGATGGGTCGCACGGCGCGCCGATGGTGGCGATCGCCTTGGCCGAAGGGATATCGCGGGCGGCAACGAACGTGGCGGAACCGCCCAATGAGTGGCCAATCAAAATCTGCGGCGCTTCGTATTCCTGCTCCAGAAAGCGGGAAGCGGCGACAATATCGCTGACATTGGAGGAGAAGTTGGTGTCGGCGAAATCGCCCTCGCTTTCGGCCAGACCAGTGAAGTCAAACCGCAGTACGGCAATACCCTTGGCAGCCAGTGCGCGATTGATATGGGTGGTCGCCTTCAGATGTTTGGTCAGCGTAAAACCGTGGGCAAAGAGCGCATAGGCACGCGGCTTGCCATCGATGGGGAAGTCGAGATAGGCGGCCAGCTTCAGGCCTTCGGCATTTTCAAAGAAAACCTTTTTCGATCGCATGCACTACCTCCTCAACCACCATACACACCGTTGAAGATAGCCTACCCGAATCAATCCATGGCTCAATCAACAGTGCGTTTATGGATGGGTCGTTTCAACATGCCGCCGCTTTCGACAAATTCCAAAGGATGTGAACAAACGATACGGCGTAAATGCTTCAGGCATTTTTTGTCACTTTACAAGATGTCCAACCTATAGTCGCATTACAGTCGGATGGCATACACCATACTCTTGCCCGTTGCCGCCATAAAAAGGACGCTGCATTGAATGCAAAAAAACATCATACGATCGATAGCTTCTCCTCCATGCTGGCTGTAAACCTCTCCCGCAAGCGATGAATCCCGGATTTCGCCATTATCTGACTGTCACCGGCGGCTACTGGGCCTTCACGCTCACCGACGGCGCGCTGCGCATGCTGGTGCTGCTCTACTTTCACCAGCTTGGTTACTCACCGCTCGCCATCGCCATGCTGTTTCTCTTCTATGAATTTTTCGGCATTGTCACCAACCTCGTCGGTGGGTGGCTGGGGGCGCGGATCGGCCTGAATCGAACCATGCATATCGGCATGGCCTTACAGATCGTTGCACTTGCCATGCTGCTGGCGCCCACCGCATGGCTCACCGTGCTCTATGTGATGGCGGCGCAGGCACTCTCCGGCATCGCCAAGGATCTCAACAAGATGAGTGCGAAGGCGGGCGTGAAACTGTTGCTGCCGGTCGAGGCAAAGCCCCAATCACAGGGTACCCTGTTCCGCTGGGTGGCAGTGCTCACCGGTTCGAAGAATGCACTCAAAGGTGTCGGCTTCTTTCTGGGTGGCTTCCTGCTGGCAGTCCTCGGATTTGCGGGGGCTCTATGGGCATTGATCGGTCTGCTCGCCGTCGCATTGGTACTAACGGTAGCGCTACTCCCAACCGATCTCGGCAAGCTGAAGGAGAAGGCGAAATTCGCGGCAATTTTCTCCAAATCGGCAGCGGTGAACTGGCTCTCCGCGGCGCGCTTCTTTCTGTTCGGCGCGCGCGATATCTGGTTCGTCGTGGCACTCCCTGTGTTCATGCAGGAGGCGCTCGGCTGGAGCTTCACCAAGGTGGGTGCTTTCTTCGCTTTTTGGGTGATCGGTTACGGCGTCGTGCAGGCTACGGCTCCGAAGTTGCTGCCGAAGGGTGCCGGGCGCGGCATGGTCATTCTGTGGAGCCTGGTATTGGCAGGGATAACCGCTGCCATTCCAGCGGCTCTGTATTTTGAACTCGATGCGGCTGTGGTACTGGTGACGGGGCTGACCGCATTCGGCCTCGTCTTCGCCCTTAATTCGGCGCTGCACTCCTACCTGATCGTCGCCTGGTCGGACCATGATAAAGTTTCTATGAACGTCGGCTTCTACTACATGGCTAATGCCGGCGGCCGGCTGGCCGGTACGGTGCTCTCCGGCTGGGTTTACCAGTGGCAGGGGCTGGAGGCGTGCCTGATAGTTTCGGCCGGCTTCGCCCTCATGGCCTCTCTACTTGCGGCACGATTGCCTCAAGCATGATAACAAACTGAAAAAACAATGACCTTTTTACATATCGGTTCGCAAAGCAAGCACGGCAAACCGCAAAGCAAGAACGACAAGCGGACATGCGGCCAGCGCAGCGCCAGTAAGCCCCACGTATGCTTCAAAGCTTGTGGGTTGAACTTTTCCATTCCATGTGAACCAACGCCCTGTTCGAGTTGAGCCAAGAACCTGTCCGATTCCAATCAAGGCAGTACCGACAAAAATCAGCCACAGCCCCGGAAAAGCGCCATCTGTTCCTTCAGCTAACACCAGCGTTGTTCCGATGAAGATAACAACAAGCAGCCAATACACAGCAGCACGGGACCATCTGAATCGAAGCTCAAAAACTGATTCATGCATACATAACCGCGCCGTTAAAACGCGCTGCCGAGCCGCAAATAGGCATGGTGGCCGCCAATGGTTTTATCGAAGCCATAGCCATAGCCGAGCATCACACGCAAAGGGATATAGTAAAACAACACCACATCGCCACCCAGTTCGGCACCTGCCCCAACATAATTTTTGGCCGGCCTTTTACCGCTGTTCCATGCTGCCCCCGCATCAGCAAACAGAGTCCCGAACATCTGATGCAGACCAATGGGCGGCGCCGTAATGCCACGCTCCAGACGATAGATCGGGAAACGATATTCCGCTGAGGCGAGCTGCATGCGGCGGCCCAACAAACCGGGCTGGGCGCGGCTGTAGCCACGGAGATTAAAGTCGCGCCGGTTGAACGGGGAGCCCTGCATGGCCGAACCCAGCATATCGAACGTGCTGTATGAGCCGCCCAGCGCGAATGGACGTGTTGTACCCTGCCCCCAACCCATGGCTGCACGCAGTGCCAGTACATGCTCGCCACTCAAGCGGACATATTCACGCCAGTCGCCCAGATATACCCGACCTTTATAGTCGCCATGATTGAAACCGCTTTTCTCGGCAACCAGCAGCAGGCTGCGCCCATCCGAACGACTGACCGACCTCGAATACTCTTCTGCCGAATCAAATGAGAGTGCCACACCCGCCACCGTATCTTTGTCACTCAACCGCGGCTGATTGGCGGCAACCAACCCATCACGGCTTCTGGCAAAACTGCCGCCGAAGTGCAGCGCTGCCATCCAGTCCATGCGGATGAGGGGGTACACCAGCTCGGCGTCGTAACGTGTCTGCCGGGAGATTCGCTGCAGCTTATTGTTTTTATCGAACACCGGCTGATTCATGCTCGATGCATACAGCGTCAGCAGCGGATCGTAACGCGCATAAGTATAGGCCAATGCATAACTCGGCCAATTGCGTACGAAATCGTAAGCAGCAAACAGCGAATAGTTGTGCCGCTCCAGCACATCCGACCCTGAGGTCGAAGCGCCGAACTCAATTTGCTGATTACTTACGTATGCATACGGCATCCAGGAGGTTGGAGCCAGGGAGTGCCAGGGCGAATAATCGCCGGAATCCTGAATGGGAACTTCGGGCGCTTCCGGCAGGGCGATTGCGCTTGGCCCCTTCGGGGAAGGCACAGTAGCCCCCGCAACCGCCTGATTGATGCGATACACATCGAGTCCGCGCCCGGTGTAACCTGCATAATAGAGCGGACTTTCCGCATTTTTCTGATAGGGATAGAACGCCCCGCCGACAACATGGCTAAGCGTGGTGCTCCTGCCGTTCTTTAACTCAAGACGACGAATATTGTAAACGCCGCCTGCATCATTGCTGTAGAGGATATAACGACCATCATCGGAAAAGCGCGGCTGCGCCTCGATGGCTTGCGACTGTGTCAACCTGCGCCAATGCCGGGATGGGATATCGAACAGTTCCAGATCCCAGCCGTTCGCCGGACGCCAGATCGACGCAACAATAACTTCCGCATTCGGCGACCAGTCGGGCAGAGAGAGCGTCTCTCCCTCCTTGCCCCGCCATAACACTCCGATAAGCTCCCCTTCCGCATTCAACAGGTGCAGCTCGTGCCTTCCCAGAGCATTGTGCACTGCAGCGATTTGCTGGCCATCCGGCGACCAGGCAGCCGAGATATAGCGGGCGCAGTGAGTCAGCCGATCCGTATCGCCGCTGTCGGGATCGACCCGGTAGAGGTCGTAGTTCACACGGGCATTGCTGCAAATATCGGGCTGTGCCAGCAGGATACCCGCCTCGGGGTGCAGGTCGATACGCGCAGGGTAGTGCACCTCGGTCAGCGTATCGATCGTGCCGTCGAGCCTCCTGACCTTAAGTGACGCCTCGCTATCCGCCCGGCTTTCGACATAAAAAATGCGCCCGTCCGGATGCCCGACAATCGGCCCATGGTAATCTCCACTGCCGGTGACTGCCTCACCACTGATTACACCTCTTTTCTCGATCTCGCTGATCTCCGCCCGGAACCTCGTGTTCAGATCGTCGCGAAAATCGTTCCACAAATGCGACAGCTTCTTCCCTGTTACCTGATAGGCATTCGAGCCGATGCGAAAGGGGACGACATTGTTGGAATAATTTTCGACCAGTTTGGTGATCGTTTTCTCGCCATATTTTTTGGCAATAAACTCGTAGAAATAGACACCGTAGAGATAACGTGTGGTCCCCATCGGCCAGCTTACCACCGGCTGATTGACCTGGTACAGCGGCTTGATGCCGCTCTTCACTTCCATGCGCATCATCATGCTGTAAAGAGAGCTCTGCCCGCGTCCGATACCTCGCGCTTCATCCGTTTCGTAGTAGGTGGCAAGCCCTTCGAGAAACCATGGTGGCTGCAGCGCATTCGGAAAGGTAAGCAAGTGACGACCGAAAATATTGCGCAGCCATTTCGCACCACCACTTACTTTATCCATATGCAGTGTATGCACGTATTCATGCTGAATCAGTGTTTCCAGCCAGCCCGCATGGTCCTCCAGGCTGATCAGGTCGTCCGGCGGTGTCGGAAACAGATAGATGCGATTCGACGGCATCGGCGTGCTCATGCCATTCGAAAGATCGTACTCATCGGTGAGCACCACTTCGGTTTTGTCTTGCGGCACCCAATTGAAAATCGGACTCAGGCGTTCGTGCACACGCTCGGCGATGCGCAGCACCTCCTCCGCCATCGCCTTTTCGCCATCATGGTAGTGCACCCGGAAATGCGCGCTCTCCATCGTCGACCAGTCCAGTGCGGAATCGTGAGGAATGCCGGCATTTGCACATGGCATGAGCGCAATCATCAACAATACAAAGATACCTGCCCGCATCATGACCTCCTGCCTCCTGCCGTATGGATACGGCAACATAACATGACTTAGGCATGGGACAAGCGCCCAATTACATCATCAGGCTTCTTCGATTATCTGGCTTGATGTCGCAGTCAAAAAACCGGGGCCGACCAGAAGTCATGGTGGGGCCTGAACCGAAAGCTAATCGCGATGCAGATTACGGATACGCACAATGTCGGCAAACATCTTCATCGGATCAAGCAGAATACGCACTTTCGAATTCGGCTCATTGATCCACTGCACGGGAATTTCGACGAAACCAATACCCGCACGTGCGGCGAGATAGAGCAGCTCCACATCGAAGCTGAAACCATCGACCATCTGCTGCGGAAAAATGCTTTCCGCGGCACGCGCTGAAAACGCCTTGAAACCGCACTGGGTATCCTTGATATCGATACCGAGCAGGGTGCGGATAATCAGATTGAAGCTCTTGCCCATATGCTCACGCAGCCACGACTGGTGCACTGAGATATCCGACTCCGGGTGCTGGCGTGAGGCGATCACAACTTCGGCACCCGCATCCATAGCGGCAAACACCTTTTCCACCTCTTTTACATGTGTGGAGTGATCGGCATCCATAAACAGGCGAACTTCACCCTTTGCCTCCAGCATGCCACGCTTCACCGCCGCACCCTTGCCCCGGTTATGCGGCTGCTCAAGCAGGCGCAACTCTGGAATTTCGGGCATCATGGCTTTCACGCGAGCGCATGTTTCATCGCGACTACCATCATCCACCACCACGATCTCCCACCCGCCTTCGACATTTTCCTGCAGCCACGCCACAGCCTCTTTCAGCGTCGAGGGAAGACGATCCTGTTCATTGTAAGCAGGGATCACGACCGAGAGCTTCATGAGGCCGACCTTCGTGCAGGTTTGATCAGATATAACAGATAACCTCCCTGCTCAACCTTCGGCTTGAACCGCTTCAGCCTGGGCAGGTTCGCCTGTTCCTCGGCTCTCAGAATCAGCGCATAGGGAACTTTAGAGCGCGGCATGCCGGGCTCGGTTTTGACCTGATAGGAGCGCCCGGCATAAAATGAAATAGATGGCATATTCAGCATATAACTATAGACCAGCATATCCGGAGGCAACTTGCGTAGCTCCTCAGCGATACGCATCTGTGGTGCCTGCACAAGATTTCCAGCAAACACCCCTACTCCGCCAATCACAGAGAGCTGCAGAACAAACCCAAGCACTGCAAATCGCAACAGCAACTCGTGCGGCCGATTGCGCCCGGCAACCAGCCAAACCAGCGCAGCCAGCAGCAGCACCCCCAATCCGGCAATCCAGAGTGGTGGCTCAATCGGCTGATTAACAATCGCCAGCGCTCTCGGATGCTGCACAAACTGCCCGGCATAGCCATACACCCATGGAAACAGCATAAGAAGTGCCGCAAGCGGGGCCAGCAACAGAACGGTGAACCAGTGCGAAATCGCCGATGCCAGTACCCTGCTCTGGCGCAACACAATGGCTGCCGCAAGCAACAGCGCCACTCCGGGGTAGATGCTGGAGATGTAATGCGGCAATTTCGTTTGGGCAAAGGTGAACAGTAACAACACCAGTAAGGTCCAGATAATGCCGAGCCTGGCCAGCGTCGGCAGTACCTGGTTATCGCTGCGGCGCTCCCACCACTCGGACACCGACCGGGGCAATAGCGCCAGCCATGGCAAAACCGATACGGCAAATACTACAAGATAGTAATGCCAGCCACCGCCGTGCCCCTGCATGGGCTTGAGTGCGCGCTCAATATTGTGCACCCAGATGAACTCATACAGAAAGCCGGGTCCATTCACGAACAGGATCAGCAGGTACCATGGCAATGCTGCCAACAGAAACAGCGGCATAACCGTAGCCCATGGAATCGACTGTAATGTTCGTAATAAGTCGCGTCGCCACAAGGTATCCACACCGATCACCATGAGCGGAATCACCGCCCCGACAGGGCCTTTGATGCCGACCGCAGCACCCATCATGAGCGCACACCAGAACGCATCCCGATGATTCCCAAACTCCCGCCAGACAGCGTAAAACAAAAGTGTGCCGGCAATAAAGAAATTGAGCACGGGATCAAGAATGGCGGCATGTGCAAGGAATCCGACCTCAAACATGCTGAAATAAGTCAGCGCAGCCGCAAACCCGAATTCGCGGCTATGCAGCCGCCAGCCGAAATGAAACAGCAACAGCACCGTGAACAGGGTGAATAGCGCGGACGGCAGGCGCGCAGCGAAGGCATTCTCTCCGAATGCAGCAAAGGCAGCATCCATCATGTAATACGTAAACGGCGGCTTTTCGAAAAACTGCATGCCGTTGGCGGTCGGAATAATCCATTCACCTTTGTGCATCATATCGAGTGCGGTCTGCGCATAGATGGTTTCGTCGTAATCGAACAGCGGTGCAATACCGAGTGTCGGCAGCGTCAAAGCCGCCCACAACAGCACCAGCAATATTTTCGGATGATTCTCAAAAAATGTGCGCATTGGCGCGCGAGTCTAGGGATTCTCTAAATAACTATCCATGGCCACGTTGCCATCCCTGCAGGGATGATCGCAAGAAAGATGGCGAAGGTCGTAGCCTTTGCTACGAACTGAGCCAGCTGACACAGCAAGCGCGCGGCAGGGATACAACCCTTTTGGGACAAGGCTTTGCGAACGGCCTGCCACGTTGCGAATTTCACCCATGGAACCACCATGCGTTTCAATCCGCGCCTTGCATCTCATCCGCAAAGCCGATGTCGGGGCCATGCAGAGTTTTTCAGGGGATCCTGAGGACTCAGGGCCAGGCAAATAAATAAAGATTCAAACTTATCTTTATACAGTTGGCGTGCTACTTTGCCGTCCATGAATCATCACCTGTTTTTTGTCTTCAAACTGTTGCTGACCGCGGGCCTGCTCGTCGGCGTTGCAATGTTTGTCGATCTCTCCGATGTCTGGAACCGCATTCGCACCATTCACCCCGGCTGGCTGCTGGCAGCGTTGCTCTGCATGGTTTCGGGCTATATCGCATGCGGTGTGCGCTGGGCCTGGATTGCCGAAGGGCTCGGCATTGAAGTTTCGCGGCGGAAAAAAATTCAGCTCTATTTTCTCGGCATGTTCGCCAGCATGTTTTTGCCATCTACCATTGGCGGCGATGTGGTGCGCGGAGTGCTGCTGGCCAAGCGCGAGGGGCGCAAGGGCATGGGTATGCTGGCCGGCGCCAGCGTGATACTCGACCGGCTCAACGGCCTGTTCGCCCTCACGATACTGATTACTCTCTGCCTGCTGTTTTTCGAATGGCCTGCAATCTGGTGGGCCAGCTGGCTGGCGGTCGTAGGCAGCATGTGGGGAGCCATGTTGCTGCTCCCGCTGCTCTATCAACGTCTGTTGCCTTTTGTTCCAGCCCGATTTGAGAAACTCAAAAGCCTGCCGCTGCTGGAGCCACGCTTCATCCGTCAGTGGTGGAAAAGCCTTCCCGTTTCCTTCGTATTTCAGGCCATCGTGGTACAGGCGCATGTATTCCTCGGTACCGCTGTTGGCGTGGAGATGCCCTGGCCTGCTTACGCCATCATGATGGGACTGGTGGCACTCGCCACCATCGTGCCGGTCTCCCTGAACGGCTTCGGTATCCGCGAAGCCGGTTACGTGGGCTTCGCTGTCTATTTCGGTGCAGATGCCGGTGCTGTCACTGCAATGGCCGCCCTGTGGGTGATCGTGCTGGGTATCTCCTCGCTACCGGGCGCCATCGTGCTCTGGCGCATAGGCGGCTTCAGCAAGCTCCGACAGGAAAATCCCGGCGGATAAGTAGGCTCAATTGAGGCGGTAGGATTTCAGGGTCACTGGCCGATCCTCCAACACAGAGGCATTGATATCGAGCGTACGGCTGCCCGCCGGATGCCGGTCCAGCACCTGCACCGATTCGCCAACCTGCAAATTCTCAATCACCAGCGTGTGCCGCCCCTCCTCAAACATGGCGGTGCGCTCTTTGCAGCAGATGGCAAAACCGGTGTTGCGCTTTGCACCATTTTCGTTAAACCGGGTAACGGCCGAATCGGTGATGTGGACCGGCTCACCGCTGGAAGCATTGGATATCCGCACCCATAAATCGCGTCGCGTTGGCATTTTCGCCAACACTTTCGGCAGCTTGCCATGGTTGAGAAACTCAAAAATAAAGTCGAACTCAGTCAAACGTTCGGCCAGAGTATGATGATCGCCCGCCACACTCACATTCGGCACCCACGGCAGATAAGCCGAACCCGGATCGACCACAATATCGAATTCCGCAATCGAATTCCCTTCCACATAAACATTCAGGGCGGAGACGCCTTCAAGCTCTGCACCATTTAACGAATTCAGCTGCCAGAGGAAGTCACTGCCCGGCTGCATCTCCTGCGCCTGCGCATTACCTAGCGAACTCACACTGGAGAGCCCGACCAGCACATTGGCAGCATAGGTGCCGAAATGCGGCGTGGAGAGGAACACAACGCGCCGCAGCGGCACTTCGGGATGATGCCGCAGCAACTGCCGAACCAGCAAACCACCCATGCTATGCGCCACCACATCGACTTTCCTGAATTGCGACAGGTACAGGTCCAGCTGCTCTTCGAGCACTTCGATGGGAGGATACGGGTAGGGCATCAGCCCGGTACGATAGGTGTAGAAAAAGATATCCCTGCCCAGACGATGTTCCATCCTGATTAATTCATCGGCCTTGGGCCAGGTAAACTCATCGCCATTCCAGCCGTGCAGCAGAACAAGCGGTACAGCATCGGGATAATCGCGCTGCAGCAAATGATCGATCTGTTCCCAGTCGGACCATAAATCCTGCTGTACCTCGGCAGTTGTCCTGACCGTACAGCCCGTCATCAACAGTGCGCCGCAAAAGAGCAGGGAAGCCAGAGTCTTTGCTAACATGCGCAAAATGCTTGCGTAAAGATTCCCCTCTGCCAAGGAGTTTTTCCTGCCTTCAAGAATCCGAAAGCACCGTATAGAGTTGGCAGATGAAATTTCTTTTCGACTTCTTCCCGATACTGCTCTTTTTCGCAGTCTACAAAATATACGATATCTACACCGCAACCGCAGTGCTGATCGCCGCCTGTGTCGTGCAGGTCACCGGGTTCTGGCTAAAGAATCGCCGCTTCGAGACAGCACATATCGTCACGCTGACACTGGTCCTGGTGTTTGGCGGCGCCACCCTGCTGCTGCACGATGAGATGTTCATCAAATGGAAGCTGACTGTGCTCTACTGGCTGTTTGCAGCTGCCTGCATCGGCTCGCAATTCATCGGCAGCAAATGTCTGATTGAGCGCATGATGGGCAGCCAGTTCGCCCTGCCGTCAGAGATATGGATCAGGCTGAACATGGCCTGGGCCACCTTCTTCATGATTATCGGTGTGCTCAACCTTTATGTGGTGTACAACTTCGACACCGACACCTGGGTCAACTTCAAACTATTCGGCGTGATGGGGCTGATGCTGGCCTTCACCATCGCACAAGCGATATACGTCATGCCCTATCTTGAAACCGATCCGGCAGCAGATGAGTAACAGCATCCATATCCGTCGTGGAATCGGAAGCGAAACATTGACGAGCATCGGCGCATTCGGCTGGCCGATCTGGGAAAAAGAGGCCTCGATTTTCCCCTGGACCTACGACGCCTCCGAAACCTGCTATTTCCTCGAAGGTGACGTGGTGGTCATCCCGGAAGGCGGCGAGCCGATGCAGATGGGCGCAGGCGACCTGGTCACTTTCCCGGCCGGCATGCGCTACACCTGGGAGATTCGCAAGGCGGTCCGTAAACACTACCGCTTCGAGTAGCGAGATGAGACTGCTCGATCGCATCAGCTACGGCACCCTGATCGCCTTTACCGTTCTGATGGCTGTTGCCCCGATCTACCCTGTGCCCCATTTGTGGGAGAAGATCGGCATGTTGTTCACCGGTACGCTCTCCCGCCCCATCGATATCTTCGATCTTTTCTGGCACCTATTTCCGGCCATCCTGCTGGGTCTTAAGTTCTGGCGGGATCGCCAGCCTAAAAAAAACCCATGAGCTGGGGCTGCCCGCACGAAGAGAACGGCCAGTGCCGCAAGGTTCCGGGCAAGTCGTGCGAACCGGGCATGAAAGGCTGCGTGCTCTCCGGCAAGTTCCGTTTCAGCAGCGAAGAGAAAAACATTTCACGTCACGTGAAAAACAAGGGGAAGGGAAACGACCCTTCCGAGCAATAAATCCCGACTACTTCAACTGCATGCGGTAACGACTGACATTCATACCGCCCATATCCCCCGACATGCCGCCCGTGCCTGAAAAAGAGCCGGAGATCTTGCTCTTCATTGTCATCTCGACCCACATCCCCTGCTCCAGATCGAAGATCGCATCGGCCTTACCGGCTGTTTTTGTATCCATGCCACCAGCCATGCCGCTGGATTTCGTCTGTGCCCGTGTGCGCACCGAGAAGTAGGCCAGCCCCTGGCTGATCTCCTCCAGCGTGTATTCCGTTTTAACCACGGTCTGCGATTTCATCATTGGGCTGCTACCAAGATCGGATTTTTCCGTCGTCTCGAAAAAGTCGCCGACACTTAACCTCCCCTCAGGCAGCTCGGGAAACCAGAACACCCCCCGCTGCATTGCTTTCGCTACCATATCCCTCGATTGCTTCATCATATCGGCATATTGCGCCGGCATATTCGCCAGTTGCTCTTTAGGAATCGGCGGCATGGCCGAACCGCTGTGCTTGATGTTACGCAGTTCGCCTGATGAATGCATATCGGCGGTATAGAGGAGTTTACCGTAATCCATACCACCCTCGCTGTTCGCCGAGTGTTGGACGATGCGTCCCTCGATCTTCACCCACCCTTTGCGATCACCCTTCATCACACGATAACGCACTGTATAGCTGCTCTGGTTGGTCGATTCGCCACCCATGGCGGCTGTTGATTTGAACTGGCTGACCACATCCGCCTGCCACACCTGCCCCGGCTTCATCTTGTAGGAGAGTGTGCAGGAGTCGGAAGCCACGGCAACGCCACTGAAAAACAGCGCCAGTGTAATGATGGTGAGTTTGAATATTGAGCCTTTCATCATTGAAGCTTTCATCGTGCTGCCTTCCTTTTCAGCATCTTGAGCTTGCGCTCGATCGATCCCTTCTCCGATTTGGGCGCGTATTTGAGATAACTGCGATAGGCATCGACGGCTTCAGGATAACGTTCCCAATCTTCATAGAGCTCGCCCAAGCCATGGTAAGCCGGGCCGTAAGTTTTCTGCCGCTTTATGGCATCGCGATAGAGCTTCTCGGCTTTTCTCTTCTCCGCCTCACTGGCCCCGAAAGCAAAGTCACCCATGCTGCTTTTCGCCAAACCATAACTGATGCCTGCCGACTCAATCCCGGCATCGTGCAACAGCGCGTAGTGGCGCCTGGCTTCTTCGTATCGCCCATCACTCAGGGCTGCCTCCGCCTTCGGCAGCAACGTCTTTTTCATGAACGCCTGATAAGGTGCTGCAGCTTTATCGCTGCCGTGCTCGGCTGTGGCTTCACGCACCTCTTTCATGCCGGTGAGTTTGGAAACGAATTCGGCACGGGCATGCGGCACCACGCCAATGGTCTGCACCAGTCCGGAGGCCCCCATCGATTGGCGCATGCGCTGCATATTCATCTCCATCAAGGTATTCATCTGGCTGAGCTGCTGCGCCATCGGCCCCAGCATCTGCTCCCGCGCCTTCGCCTGCTCATTCTGCATGTGCGCCACCTTGGCCCAGCCCTCGCGTGCCTGTGATGCATCATATCCGGCCAGCGCCAGATACTGCATCCCCTGCGCATCGGCCACCGGCTCGAACTGCTGGCGCGGATCGATTTTAGCACCGCTCTCATCGACCGGCGGGATACTCTCGACCACATCCTTCATGCTGTAGTAACCGGAGCGAGCCGCCTCGATCGCGGCCATCTTCTTCATCGTCTCGCCGTAGCTCGCCTCCCCTTGCATCAGTTTCTCGCTCTCCTCGATGCCCTTGTAATCGGCAGCATAATCGACCGCCACATCCATGAGGCCACTGAGCATGGCCCCGGCAATGGCCATATTTCTCTGTTTGCGCTCGGCCGCCTTGATTCTCTGGTGCATATCGATGTAGTAGCCTTCCGCCACATGCGCCACCTCGTGCGACAGCACGGTGGCCAGCTGCGCCTCATTCTTCATGGCATAGAGAAGGCTCGTGGTCATCACGATATGGCCGTCGGCATAGGAGAAGAGTTCGGGTTCGGCGGCTTCAATAACGGTGACAGAAAGTGTCACACCGGCGGGCAGGGCTTTGCCTTTGGGTAGCAGCTTTTTCGCAACCGCGTTGACATAACCGACCACGGCCGGATCACTCACAATCGGCCGCTCGCTCAAATCCTTACCATAGGTTTCGCTCGCCTCGGTAATCAACGCCCTGCCATCATCGTTGACCTCCAGTGCCTGCACCGGCACCGACATCAATGCCAATATCGCCAGCCACCCCATCCACCGCCAATTCCTGCTGTATCGCATACCTGCCTCCCGCTCCGAAAGGATCACTGCCATTATAGCAAAGCCTTGCGGGGCTGGCGCCGGAGTTCGTTCCGGCACTGGGAATGTGCTTATAAGGCTCCTGGCGGTGCGGGTGCCTGCAGATGGCGGTGCAATGCACGGCTTAATCCGGCAGCAGTCAAAATGGCCCAGATGGCAAACAGCGCCCCGGGCAGTGCCGCCTCCGGCTCGAAGTGTTTCAGCGCCAGCATCACACCAAGTCCGGCATTCTGCATGCCGATCTCGATACTCATGGTCACCCGCCAGCTAAATTCGAAGCGACAGGCGGTGGCGATTACCCAGCCGAGCAGATAGCCCAGACCATTCACCAGCACCACCAGTGCCACCGTGAGGCCGGAGAGAGAAGCGATACGCCCCGCATTCGCCGCCACCACAAAACCGACAATCAGCAGGATGGCAATCGCGGCGAGCCCCGGGGCAATCTCCTCCGCTCTTTTCTCGAATCCGTGCAATCGCGGACGCAGAGCCATACCGACGCCGAGCGGCACCACCACGGTGAGGAGAATGGTCTGCATCATCGGCCAGAAAGGAATCTCGAGAATCCGGCCTCCGAGCAGCTCCACCAGCAGCGGGGTGAACAACGGGGAGAGCATGGTGGCGATCATGGTCATGGCGATGGAGAAGGCCACCGCCCCCCCGGCGAGGTAGGTGATCACATTGCTGGCCATTGCGCCCGGCGCACAGCCGACAATCACAAAACCCAGCGCCAGGGCAGGGCTAAGCCCTTGTGCGAGCACCAGCGTTGCGGCTGCAAATCCGAGCAGCGGCATCACTGTATATTGCGTGACCACGCCGATGGTAATGCGTCCCGGATGCTTAAGCGCCGCCTTTGCCTCCTCGGGATGCAGTACCAGTCCGAGTGCAAACATGGTGGCGGCAAAGGCCCACTGGATATCCGTCTTGCTGAACACGAGGAACAGCGGCGGGTAGAAGTAGGCTGCCACGGAGGCGGCCAGCGCCAGCGGCGCAAGATTGTCGGAGAGCCATCGCCAGATCATGGCCTATTTCTAACCAGGCTCGCCTGCCGGAACCACGATTTTCTCGTAAGGAGCAAACATTGCCACCCGGCAAGGGATGCCTGCGCCTTGCCGCACTCCGGCATCGCGGGCATTCTCACCCCAACACATTGGAGGCATAGCTATGAAACTGAACCAACTCATCCCCTTTGCTCTTTCACTTCTCATACTCAGCTTACTCAGCGGCTGCGCCTCCATGTCGAAAAAAGAGTGCCTGAATGCCGACTGGCAAGCGATCGGCTATCGCGACGGAGCCCGTGGTGTGCACTACTCAACACTCTCCAAACACCGTGAAAGTTGCAGTGAATACAATGTCATCCCCGATGATGGCGCTTACCGGGCAGGCTGGGATGAGGGCATCCGCCGCTATTGTTCGGCAGACACCGGCTACCGGGTTGGCAGCAGTGGCCATGCCTACAACAACATCTGCCCGGCTGATGTGGCCGAGGATTTTCTCTCAGGCTGGCGTCAGGGCATTCGCGAATTCTGCACGGCCGACAACGGCCTGCGCACAGGGCTTGCGGGTCGCGGCTACAACGGCAGCTGCCCTGCCGATCTCGCCCCCGCCTTCAAGGCTTATTACAACCTTGGTAAGGATGTGCGCCGGGCGCGCAGCAACCACGAGCGTATTGAAAAAAGGCTGGAGCAGCAGGAGCGCCTGCTGGCCACACAAACCAGTCCGCGCGCACACGAACAGTATGAGCACCAGTATGAAGCGCTGTTGCGCGACGAGGCACGTGCCGATGCCGAGTTGCAGGCGCTGCAGGCCTGCATGCAGAGCGACTGGTACGAAGCGGGCTTCCGCGACGGTGAGGCGGGCCGCCCACAACGTGCCGGCGACATCGGCAACGTTTGCGGCCGCTACGGTATCCACTCCGACTGGCGCGGTTATGCCTCCGGCTGGATGAGCGGTGCCGCCCATTATTGCACTTACGAAATCGGCCTCTATATCGGCCAGAGCAATCTGACCTACACGGGTGTCTGCTCCGGCTACTCTCATCAACAATTCTGGCGCGGCTACGAAGAGGGGCGCCACCATTACCAGTCGGGCAACTATCGTCATCAACGCCCAACGCGTATCACCCCTCCGGCACGCGAAAGGGATGAGCACGATGACCATGAGCGCCACGCGCCTTCGCAAGGCAACAGCAATGGATTTACCCGCTATGCCAAGCCGTATGTCGATCCGGCTCCCGCCCCGGCCCAGAGCAGCCGCGAAAAACCTGCCCACACGGAAAAACCGGTGCACGACAACCGCGACCGCGAAATGCGCCAGCCGCCAGAGCACAGCAATGCCGCCACTCCTGCCAAGGAGGTGCACGATAATCGCGACAAGCTGAAAAACCCGATGCCAGAGAAAAGCCAGAAGGACAAAGCGAAGTCGAAAAACGGCAAGGATGGGAAGGATGACGAGCGCGAGAACTCCGATAAGGAGAACGGCAGGCATTGATCCTCGACTTTGATGAGCTGACGGCGAACCAGCGTTACTTTCAGACCATCCAGACGCTGCTGCCGCGCCCGATCGCCTGGGCGCTCTCCGAGAATGATGGGGGCGGGTTCAACCTCGCCCCCTTCTCCTACTTCACCGCCGTCTGCTCCGAACCGCCGCTGGTGATGATTTCGATGAGCAGAAAGACGGAGACCGAGCCGAAGGACACCTGTGCCAACATCACGGCAAGAGAGCGTTTCGTCATCCACATCCCAAGCCGGGATGACCTCGAAGCGATGAACGCCAGCAGCGCGACGCTGCCGGCTGGCATTTCGGAGGTGGAGCATTTGGGACTGGAACTCACCGACTTCGATGGCTTTCCGCTGCCGCGGCTCAAAAGTGCGAAGGTCGCCTACGGTTGCTCGCTATATGAAATCAAGGAGATCGGCGACGCTCCGCAGACGCTGATCTTCGGCAAGATCGAAAGAATGTATCTCGACGACTCGATTCTGGAACTGCGCGACGATGGCCGCATCAAGGTGGATGCTGCAAGGCTCGACCCCGTGGCCCGCCTCGGCGCCGGTGAATACGCCTTTCTCACCGACATCACCAAACTCGCCCGCCCGAATTAATTACAGTAATGAAATACGCGCTTGTAAATGGGGAGAAAGCCACAGCTTCTAAAGGGGTCAAAGGATTCTGCCGCTATTGTGGGTCAGAATTAATTGCTAAATGCGGAGAAGTAAAAGTTCATCATTGGGCACATAAGGGGAAACTTAATTGTGACTCATGGTGGGAAAATGAAACGGATTGGCACCGCACTTGGAAAAACTACTTCCCTGAAGATTGGCAAGAGGTTATCCATAAAGACAAAAATGGCGACAGGCACATTGCAGATGTAGAAACACCAGAAGAATGGGTAATAGAATTCCAGCATTCGTATCTTAACCCTGAAGAACGACGTTCACGAATTGCATTTTACTCGAAACTTGTTTGGGTCGTGGACGGAACCAAGCGGGCACTCGACGCTCCTCAATTTGAGAAATTACTAAATGCCGCTGTAGAATCCGACATTCCAAAGTCACAAATAAAACGAGTCCGCCTTCCAGAAAAAAGCCGCCTCTTAAGGGAATGGCAAAATAACGATTCGCTTGTATTTTTTGACTTCAACGAAGTGAATGAAACAGAAGAGCCAGTGCTATGGCTTCTGTTTCCAATGACATCCATGGCAGAAGCTTACTTATCTCCTTTCTCAAAGAATAAATTTGTCGAATTACATAAAGGAAATAAATTCGACCATCTCAATGAGCGGGTTAACAAAGTTCTTTCTTTAATTCGAACAGAAACGGCCAGAAAACAGCAACTTGCTAAAGAAAGAAATGACAAGATTGATCCAATAATACGACAAGGCCTTGATAAATTGATGCAAAGTTGGAAATAAAAGGCCGGAGGTTACCCGGCCTTTTTTTGATCCCCTACCTTGGGTAATTATTTAACGACTGCGAGCCAGTCGAGGTGCTTCTTGCTCTTGCCGTGAACCACATCGAAATACTTCTTCTGCAGCCTCTCGGTGATCGGACCACGCGAACCTGAACCGATGCTGCGGCCATCGAGCTCACGGATCGGGGTTACCTCGGCAGCAGTGCCGGTGAAAAAGGCTTCATCGGCCACATACACCTCATCGCGGGTGATGCGCTTTTCGCGCACCTTAAAGCCCTCCTCTTCGGCAAGTTGCATGACAGTACCACGGGTGATGCCGTCGAGCGCGGAGGTGAGCTCCGGGGTATAGATGACACCATCGCGAACCATGAAGAAATTCTCGCCGGACCCTTCCGCAACAAAACCATCGACATCGAGGAACAGTGCTTCGTCGTAGCCATCACGCAGCGCATCGGAAAGCGCCAGCATCGAGCTGATGTAGTTGCCGTTCGCCTTCGCCTTGCACATGGCGATATTCACGTGATGGCGGGTAAAGCTCGAAGTGCGGATGCGGATGCCCTGCTCCAGTGCCTCCTGGCCGAGATAAGCGCCCCAGTTCCAGGCAGCCACGATCACGTGCACCTTAAGATTGTCGGCGCGCAGGCCCATGCCC
>JBNLAN010000018.1:0-65669 GCA_050302175.1 Mariprofundaceae bacterium
TCGTCGTCGCGTATTGATGCGATGGGATCGTTGTTCGGGATGTTGACGAAGAAGCGGCTGTTCATCTCCAGCTTCAGGTGATCGGTCAGGCGGCGTTCGGCTTCGAGGTTGAGGAATCCGGCATCGGTGTGGTGATCCCAAGTGCCGCCGAACAGGAGCGTGGTGTCCTGGGTATCATTCATCGCCAGACGAAATCCGGCGAAAACATCATGATCGGCGATGCTTGGCGGTGCGAATTGCGGATCGCGGCCATCGTAGAGATATTCGACCAGCAGCCCGATATCGGCAGCGCTTTCGGCTATGCCGTAGAAGGTGTGCTCAAAGCCTGCCACGGCTGCGTAGAATCTTTTGCCGTGCCCGCTACGGGTCATGCCTTCGGCCTTCCATAACGTGTTTTCGGTGGTCAGCTGCAGTTCCAGCCCGGTCTGGCCGATCTGATCGTAATAGGGCACCAGTACAAGCTGCCCGGCTCTGTTTTGGGACAGCATTCGGGGCTCCCGGCTGGTTCCCTGAAAATGGGAGATGGCGACGTCCAGATCGCCCAGAGTCATCGCCAGACGTGCAGCCCAATCGACATGACGCTCCTCTCTGCCCGATTCATAGCCCGGATGATCCGTATCGATGGGTAGCGGACCGTGCAAGCGGGCGTTGTTAGCTGTGAAGGTGCGCGGGCGAAATCCGGGAAGGGCGAAGAGGCTTAAAGTGCCCCACTCCTGTTCGATGTTCAGGTTCACCATCGGCTGGCCCAGTTTCTCTTCGCCGCTGATATCTTCGACCTGATCGGTCTGGTTGACGATGTCCACCAGATGCACCGATTCGGTGACACCCCAGAACACCTTGCCTATGCCCACCGACATATCCCAGCCCGAACCCAGATGCAGCCAGTTGAACTCGCGCAGATCGACATGGCTCCGTTTCCTGTCATGCGCATCCAGACGGGCGAAGGGGGTGATGGTGAAGCGGTTGCTGCCGTCGTATTCGTATACCAGTTCCGGCTCGATGGTGCCGGAAGGAGAGAGGGCGACATTTTTCTGATTGGCGTGCGCTGCAGGAGACGGGAAGTAGCGAAGGTCCAGCGAACCCTGCGCACTGATATCCCATTCGCCTGCTTCGACGCCGGACGCTGTTGTTGTCAGCAGGCCCGCCATCAAACAGATGAGCAGGCCGTGCCTCCCCCCGAATCTTCTCATCGAACGCTTTTCAGGCGGTTGGATGTAAAGTCCATATCGGTTGTGCCGATGGCAAACTGATACGCTTTAAATTTCAGGGTGGTGCTCTTGCCGGTCTGGTGATTGACCATATCCATCACGTCTGCACGCCAGTATTTGTTCAGGTACTGGCGGTAACCCTGATAGGTCAGTGTCTTGAGCAGTTCGTTTTTGCGATCGTAGAAATCGACCTTCCAGACCCGATACTCCGACTTGTCGACCCAGACCATCTGTCGCGTGTAACCCGATTTCGGATCGACCGGGAAAAACTCGACCATGAAGTGATCGCGTCCGTCGAAGGATTCATCACCGGCATATCGATAGGTGTACTTCTCCACCTCCTGCGAGGCGATATCCTCATAGGCGAACTCGCTGCCCATAAAGGGGCCGGATTTGTTATCGGACGATATACGTTTCACACGCTTCAGCGCGGGCAGGTATAACCACTGATCGTCCGAATCGGCCTTGTGTGTGTGCGAGAGGAATGCCGTTCCTTTCACATCGCGGGGGTTGTCGAAGACGATCAGCGTCTTGTCGCCGTCGCCGCTCTGTTCGCGTGTTGTGTTGCGCATGTTGCGGGTGGTCTGCTGATTCTGTTTGTTACGAAGAATCATCTCCAGTTCGACCTTGTAATCGACGAAACCGGTGTCGCGCCGGTCAGCTTCTTTGGCGATCTCCAGCCCCTTCTCTTCAGCAGTGGCTGCACCGGCATATACCGGTGAAAGAAGGATCAATACCGCTCCTGCCAGTGTGATCAACCAGCTGTTCAATCTGCTCGAATTGTTTGTTTTCATTGCTCTCTCCTTTTTTCTGTTCATGCTGATGCCTCCACGGATGCGTGGGTGCCCAAATTCTGCGGCTTCTGCCCTTCTCCCCCCTGCAGGTCTCCTTTCTGCCGATTCCCTTTCGGGCGGTCCATGCGCATCAGCAGCACCGGCAGCAGCAGAAAATCGGCCAGCAGCGCCATGGCGATGGCAATGGAGGTTAACAGTGCCATCTGCGAGTTCATGGCGAAGCTGGATTGCGCCAGCACCATGAAACCTGCAACCAGTACGGCTGATGTGACCGCAATGGCAACACCGACACTTGCGAATGCATAACGTACAGCCGCTTCTGCATCCATCCCTGTTTCGCGGCGGGCACGAAGATATTTGCTTAAAAAGTGAATCGAATCGTCCACCACGATACCGAGGGACATACCCGCCACCATGGCAGCAGCCATGTTGACCTCACCGACGACCAGTCCCCACACGCCGAAGGCCAGCCCTGCCGGTAACAGGTTGGGCAGCAGACTGATAAAGCCGATCTTCATGCTGCGCAGGGCGATGGTGATCAGCAGGGAGATCAGCACCAGTGCGATCAGCGTGCCGCTCAGCATGCTCTTGATATTTCGTTCGCTGATGTAGGCGAACATGATCGCCGGACCGATGCCGGTGGTTTGCATCTCCGGCGCATGATTGGCCAGCCACATTTCGCCGCGTCTGGTGATATCGCGCAGTTCGCGGGTCGTCATGTTTTTCAGCGTTACGATAATCTGGGTCGATGATTTATCGATATTCAGCTGGTTGTTCATATCCAGCCCGTACGGCAACGAAAGCTCGTACAGCAGCAGGTATTGCGCTGCCAGATCACGTTCTTCAGGCAGTTTGTACCACGCCGGATCATCGTCGTGCAGGCTTTTGTTCAGGCGCTGGAAGGTGTCGGTAATCGAATTGACATGCTGCACTTCCGGCTGTGCGCGCAGCCATGTAACGAACTCCGCGGTACGGGCCAGAAATGCCGGATCACTCACGCCGTTGCTTTCGCCTGCCGAAAGTGAGTACTGCAACTGGTAGAGACCGGTCAAATGGTCGGCAGTGAAATCGGCATCGTTGCGGAAGCTTGTGCTTGTATCGAAATATTTAACGAAATTTTCGTTCAGGTCGTTTCGCGGAATCATGGCGAGTACCACAATGGTCATGACAAGCGATGCCATCATGATGGTGTTCTGACGTCGGATCACCAGATCGGAGAAGCTGTCCATCAATCTGCCGAATCCGGTCTGCTCCGCAGCCACCCTGATCGGCATCGCCGCCAGCATGGCTGGCAGGAACGTTACCGAAATAACGAAGGCAGCCATAACACCCATCGCAGTGATGTTTCCGAGGTCGTGGAATGGCGGTGAGTCGCTGGCATTCATCGACAGGAAACCAATGGCCGTGGTGATACTTGTCAGGAAGACCGGCATAAAATTGATGCGCAGGCTTTCGATCACTGCTGCTCGCTTCTCCATGCCGCTGCGCATGGAGGCGAGCATGCTGACAATGATGTGGATAGAATCGGCCACTGCCAGTGTCATGATAATGGTGGTTGCGGCGGATGATGGCGGTGTGAGCTTGATACCCAGCCAGCCGGCTAGCCCCATGCCTGTGAGCACGGAGAAAAAGAGGACCAGCACGGTGGTCACCGTTGCGCTGATGGAGCGAACCAGCAGAAGCACCATGACGATGATGATCAGGTACATGGCAGGCACGAGCGAAGCCATATCGTTCATGCTCGACTCCATGAATGCATTGTTCATCATGACCATGCCGCTGAGGTAGACCTTCACCGGGTATTCCGCCTCAATTTCAGCAGCAAGCTTTCGTGCCGCAGCCGTGGCGCTGGGTACTTCATCCATCGACTTCTCGGGCATCTGGAAGGTTACGTTGATCGCTGTAACGGCACTGTCGCCGGAGATCATCATCGTTTTCAGTGTCGGCTCATGCTGAGCAATACCGCGCACCTGCTCAATGGTCGCTTGCGGCAGGTTGCGGGCGCCCTCGACGAGGTCTGCAACAAGAAGGTCGTCGCCTTCGGCTGTGGTGTGCTGGAAATTGGTGACCGAATCGACGCGAAGAGTAAAGGGGAGCAGCCATGCTTTTTGGGTTAGCTTTTCTACACCGTCCAGCACCTCGGGTGTCATGGTATCGCCATTAAGCGATTGAACGACAAACTGAATATTATCGATCTTCGTATAGGTCTTCTGCAGCTCCTCAAAGGCCATGAGCTGGGGATTATCTTCACTGAAAAAGACCCTGTAATCGGTGTTGAAGGCCAAAAAGCGCCCGCCTGATGCGGCAGCCAGCACCAGCAGCACGGAAGCCAGTATGACCGGCCAGCGCCATTTCACGACCCATTCAGAGTATCTTTGCGCCCAATTGTTTTTCATGCCGGTCTCCCTTCGTTATGGATGGCACATTGTATTGACTGTAAATGCACCAATGATTTACGACTGGACCACTCGGTCCAGCGCGCAACCTTGGCTGGACTAATCGGTCCAGTCAAGCAATAATGTGCAGATGGAATGTCAGGTAGACACAAGAACCCGCATTATCAATACGGCAGCCGAACTGTTTTACAGGCACGGCTTTGAATCCGTGGGTCTGCTTGAGATCTGCACGAAGGCAAAAGTATCGAAGAGCAGCTTTTACCACTTCTTCTCATCCAAGGCGGAGGTGGCCGTTGCTGTAGTCAAGGCGCATTGGCAGAGCGGCAAGCAGATTCTGGATAACATACTTTCGTCTTCCCAGTCACCACTGCAAAAAATCCAGGCGATCTTCGCCGATATCTTTAGTATGACAGAGAGCATGGGTTGTCATCATGGGGAGGATTTCGGTTGCCCGTTCGGGAATCTTGCCAGTGAACTCTCCAACTCGAATCCTGCCCTGCGTGAACAGATGCAGTTTGTTTTCGACAGTATGATGAACGTTTTCATTGATCTGATTGATCAGGCGAAGGCAGAGGGGGAGCTCACAGAAACAGTGGACTCCCGCGGAACGGCAAAAGCGCTCTTAATGTCGCTGCTTGGCATGCGGTTACTTGGGAAGGTCTATAACGATTCGGCCGAGATGCGACGGGATGGTGAGTATGCGCTTAAATTGATTCTGGAACACAAGCAGATAACACCTTCTGCCTGAAGGCGGAGTTCGACTCAATTCAATAATCAGAGGATGTAGCGTGAAAGCTACTTTTCTTCGGCAATATCACCCGGCTGATTGCTGACGGTAGTTGGCATACCTCGATATCCTTCTGGCTTCGATCCGAGGCGTCCATTCATTGCTGTAAAAGTTAAGCTATTTTGGAGCGTTCGTAAAAAAAGTTGGTTGCCTCGACGTAGCCTGCGACACTGCCGCAATCGAAACGTTTCCCCCTGAATTTGTAAGCGATCACCATCCCCTTCTTGGCCAGGGTCTGCAGCGCATCGGTGATCTGCACTTCCCCCCCCTTACCGGGCGGGGTATTGCGCAGGATCTCGAAAATATCGGGCGTGAGGATATAGCGGCCGATGATGGCTAGATTGGAGGGGGCATCTTTCGGATCAGGCTTTTCGACCATATTTTTGACCATCATGTGATGATCGTCGATGGCCTGCCCGCTGACGACGCCATATTTGTTGACCTCTTCCAGCGGCACCTCTTCTACCGCGACCACACTGCATTTGTATTTGGCATACACCTTGGCCATCTGTGCCATCACCCCCTCCTTTTCACCGGCGCAGAGGTCGTCTGCCAGAATCACGCCGAAAGGCTGATTCCCGATCAGGGTTTCACCGGTGAGGATGGCATGGCCCAGACCCCGCATATGCGTCTGCCGCGTGTAGGAGAAGGTGCATTGATCGATCAGTTCGCGGATGCAATCGAGCTGGCTCTCTTTGCCGGTGCCCTTGATCTCGGCTTCCATCTCGTAGCTGACATCGAAATGATCCTCGATGGCCCGCTTGGTGCGGCCGGTGACAAAGGCGATACCGCGCATGCCCGCCTCCACCGCCTCTTCCACGCCGTACTGGATCAGCGGTTTGGTTACGATTGGCAGCATCTCTTTCGGTTGCGCCTTGGTGGCGGGGAGAAAACGGGTGCCATAGCCGGCAACGGGGAACAGACATTTATTGATCTTGTTGATCATCGAACTCTCCTTTTTATTCCGATAGCCAATAATACGAAAGTGGCGGAATGACGATCCGGTCGTCCAGCATCGGCGGCTTCTTTCCTGAGTATAGGTCGGTAATGCTGTCGTAGTGCGAAAGCCCGACCAGATGCAGTGTCTCCAGGCTGATCCACTGCGGCGCATTGTCGAAATTACCGACGACCATGATTTTCGACTGGCTGCCGAGCGGATCGAAACGCATGAAGGCGAACAGGTGCGGGTTTTCCACTTCCAGCAGTTCACGGTTATTGTAATCGGCGAAGGCTGAAATCTCTTTGCGCAGGGCGATCATCTTTTTCAGGGCACTGAAAATACGGAACTCCGGAGTGCCCAGCTGGTTGCGGTGTTCCGCCTTTTGCCAGTCGATGGTAGGGCGGTGCATCCAGCGGTTGTCGATATTTTTCTGCTCATCTTCGAGATAGCTATAGTTGTTCAGGGTGCCGATTTCATCGCCATAGTAGAGTAGTGGAATGCCACCGAACGACATGATCATGCTGTGCAGCAGCAGGATTTTTTTCACCGCGGCATCGATCGCATCCGGGTTGCCCTCGGCCAGGGCACTCTCCAGCCCGGCCAGTGAAGCGAGCGAACCGGAAATACGCGCATCGCCGTTTTTCTCGTTGATGCCAAAGGGTTTACCGCGTGCGGGTGAGGTGTCGTAACTGCCGGTGAAGTAATCGACCAGAAAGCGGCGGTGGGCGGCCGGGTCGTAACCCGCCAGCACGATATCGGAATCGCTGAAACCGAGGCCGATGTCATCGTGGCAGCGCACGTAGTTGAGCCAGGTGGCGCGCTCGAGTTTGTCCGGAATGCTCTTGATGCCGAGATTCAGCAGGTTTGCCTGCTGGGTGGCGATGGCATCCCAGAGCAGCGCCATGAAGGTGGCGTTGTAGGCGATTTCGCACTCCTTGGCATTGATGGCATCTTCGCCAAAGTATTTGGTGATCTCCACCGGCGCCACAATAGCCTCGGCAATAAACAGTACACCGGGCGCAGTGACCTGGCAGCAATCCTTCATCAGCTGTAATAAGAGATGCGCTTCGCGCTCATTCTGGCAGGTGCTACCGATTTTTTTCCATAGAAAGGCTACGGCATCCAGCCGGAGGATATCCGCCCCCTTGTTGGCCCAGAATAGAATAATATCGACCATCTCAATCAATACGGCCGGATTGCGATAGTTCAGATCCCACTGGTAGTTGTTGAAGACGGTCATCACCCATTTGCCCATCTCTTCATCCCAGGTGAAATTGCCGGGCGAAGTCTCGGGGAAGATTTCCGGCATGCTCTCTTCAAACATATCCGGAATTTCACGGTCTTCAAAAATATAGAAGTAGTCCTGGTATTTCTGGTCACCCTGCCGTGCCAGCTGTGCCCACGCATGCTCTTCAGAGACATGGTTCACCACCACATCGAGCGTGAGCAGTATGCTCCGCTTGCGCATGCTGGCGGCCAGCTCTTCAAGCTCCTCCAGCGATCCGATGCGGGAGTCCACCTTGCGGAAATCGCGCACGGCATAACCGCCATCGCTGCGCCCTGGCGGGCAATCGAGTACCGGCATGATATGCACCATATTGATTCCGAGCTCCTGCAGATAATGCAGCTTGCCCTGCATGCCCTTGAGGTTGCCTGCAAAGCCATCGCTATAGAGTGCCATGCCCGCCCACTGCTGGCTTAGAAACCAGTTGTGATCCTTTTCCCGGGCAAGGTCCACCTTTTTTAGATACGCGGGGCGCTGCGTATACTGGCGAGCCATGGTTTCGACCAGCCGCTGCATCTGTTTTTTGAAGTCTGAACGATCGCCGTAGAGGGACTGAAACAGCGAGTGGATGGCGTAAAAGTTGGCACCAAGCCGGGTATAGAAATGATGCAGGCGCTGTTTTTTGAGCTCGGGCTTGAGCGCGATCAGAATATCGTTCAGTAGTGAGTGCGAAACCTGTTCATACATTCGAAAACATCCTAATGAGTCCACTGCCCGGTGAACAGTTGATAAAAACTGCGATCGCGGCTGGTGGCGCCGCGAATGCCGACCACAGCGCTGGCAAATTCCTGCGCTCGCGTAAGTGTAACAGAGAGAGGCCAGTTTCGTAGCACGCCGGTGAGCAGTACGCTGCAAAAAGCATCGCCTGCACCGACGGCATCGATGAAGGGCAGGTCGGATTGCGGATGAATGGTGTGATGCTCGCCGGAGGCGATGAGCGTTGCGCCCTCTTCTCCCCTGGTGAGTGCGATCAGGGCTGTGTTGCCATCCAGCAGCGTCTCGGCCCTGGTATTGCCTTCAATTTGTGCCAGCTCATGTTCATTTAGCTTGAGCCAGCGGGCACGGCGCAACATCGCCCGCGCACTTTTGGCATCCCACCATGGCGGGCGAAGATTGATATCCACAAAAAGAGGCGCTGCGCTGCGCTGCTGCAATGCGGCCAGTGCTGCAGCCGAAACTCCATGCCGTAAGGCCAGAGAGCCGTGATAGAGCAGGCCCACCCCGGAGATATCGGGCAACTCTTCCGCAGCGATGAAATCCCAGGCGCAAGGCTTCACGATCTCGTAGTGCGGCTCGCCATCCGCGAAGCTTACCTCCACGCGGCCGGTGGCGTGATCGGGATCGATTTGCAGGCCCGTGGTATCCATGCCCCATACCTGCATGGCGTTGCGTATTTCATCTCCCTCGGCATCGGTGCCGACGCGCGAGATAAACAGAGGTTCCAGTCCGAAGGCCTGCAGATGCCATGCCACATTAAACGGCGCACCGCCAAGCACGCGGGAGCCATCGGGGAAATGATCGAACAACACTTCGCCAAAAATAAGAGGGCGCTTGGTGGAGGCGATGTTCATACGGACTCTTTTAGCCATGTGCCGACATCCGGCAGGTAGTGCGCGACACCTTCAAGAATGCCGGCGCTGTAGTTGCCGTTCATACCGAGAAAACCACCTTTTGCAACATAGAGACTGGTGGCAGGCGCAGCCGCGCTACGGGTCTCGACATCGGCATTGGCGACCAGCACCGCAGGGACCGGACTCAGCATCACATCGAGATCGTTACCGGAATCACCGGCAAAGAGCGTATGCTCAAGATCGAAGCCGTGCTGTTGCATCAGGAACTCAATGGCACGCCGCTTGTTGGCGGATGCGGGGAGAATATCCAGCAGTCTGGTCCGGGCCTCCTCATCGATACTCCAGATCAGGTTGGCACGAATGCTCGCTTTTCTCAGGCGAGTGCCGATTTCGCTCAGCACCGTATGCCGGTCGGTGAGCAGCGGCAGATAGTAGCTGAGTTTATGCCGGTTCTGTTTTTCCGGCTCCTGCAAGGTCAGCTCCGGGATATTGTGCAGCAGTGCGTGGATCTCATCCCGGCTCATGCCGTTCCAGTCCGGGGCGATTTCCGTATTCCATGCGGCCCATTGCCGCCAGTTTCTGGCATCGATTTCATAAATGGTTGAGCCAACATCGGCGATGGCGAAGTCGGGAGTCGGAAGATTATATTCGCGAATCGCAGCTTCGATCAGCGCCCGATGCCGGCCGGTAACATAGGCGATGGTCGATTCAGGTCGGGCGGCAAGTTTGCCGAACAGCTCTCTGGCCCCGGGCGATTCCGGGGCAGTGCCGTTCGGAATCAGCGTACGATCCATATCTGTGCAGAGCAAAAAACGCTGCATCAGACGGCGGAGTCCGTTTCGAAAAAGTGGTAGTGCTGCATCGCCTCAATGAGGCCGGAAGCATGTCCCTGCTCGGCGAAATAGATGTTTTCGATATCCGCCAGTTCCGAAAGTTCTTCGTGGTGTCGGTTGGCCACGATCACCGCCAGCGTATTGCCACGCATCATATCGCCATCGGCACCCGAGCCCCCGGCGGCGAGGATATTTTCCAGCGGGATGCCGAGTTGTTCGGCGCACCAGCGCAGAGCCAGACCTTTGGAGGCCCGTACAGGAATGATGTCGAGGTATTGTCCGAAGGAGAAAAAAACGTTGGCGGTTTGGTCGTTTTGCAGCAGCCATTGCCTAATGGCATGCACGTCCGGCGCCACACTCGGATCGATGTAATAACTGATTTTGTATTTGCCCTGATGCACGTTCTCCTGACGCTTTAGCCCCGGAAACTCATCGAGGATTTCGCGTATCGCGGCCGGGTTCCACAAGTGGTCGATATGTCGGGTCCAGGCCTTGTCCATGGTCAGGTTTGGCGCGTAGTGGATCTCTGTTCCAAGGCTGGAGATCAGCACATCCGGCTGAGGAATGCCGTTTTTTCTAAGCGCTTGCAAGGCCGAATCGATGCGCCGGCCGGTGGCGATACCAAAGCTTATCCGCTTCTGATTGTTACGCATGACCTCCAGAAATGCGGTCAGGGCCTCTTTGTCGCCCAGCAGGTTTTGATCCAGATCGGTAAAGATGGCCAGATCGCGATACAGCCCTTTGCGGCGCGGCAGCTCCATACGTGTGACCGGTTCGGTCTGTTCGATCACCGGGCGGATCACGCCAAGATATTTCTCTGCGTGCGCACTCCATGAATAGTGAAGGCGTACGCCCTTGATGCCGTTGCCGGCAAGCTTATTCCATTGCGCTTTTTCGCGCAGGGTTTTCAGCAGGGTTCTGGCCATCGTTTCGCGGTCGAGCGGATCAATCAGGTAGCCGTTTTCGCAGTTGCCGATGATGTCGATGGGGCCGCCATCCTCGGTGGCTACAATCGGTACACCGCAGGCTGCGGCCTCGATCAGGGTCAGGCCGAAAGGTTCGGTCAGCGCCGGGTTGATGAATACACCTTTGGAGGCGGCTGCCATGCGGTAGAACAGCGCCACTTCATCCGGCCGGTGGTGTTTTGGATAGGCGACCTTGCCGTAGAGGTCGAGCGTATCGATGGTGAGCAGAATATTGTTCAGCACCTCCTGCGCACCGCTCTCCATATCACGAATATCATCGCGGTTGCCGGCAACGATCACCAGATTGGCCGCCTTCTGTAGTTTGGGCGATCCGCCGTACGCCTCGATCAGGGCGATAATGTTTTTCCGATGGTCGGGTCGCGATAGCGCGAGAATTATCGGTTTCGCCGGATCACTTAGGAAACGGTTCAGCTCCAGAGCCATCGCGCTTTCAAGCTCATCACCTTGCGGTGGATAGAATTTTTTCAGGTCGGTGCCCGGCGGCACCACGCGCATTTTATCGGGCTGGTAGCAATCGTAGAGGCCGTACTGCTCCTCGATCTCCTGCCGGGTACTGGTGATCACACGGGCGGCAACACCGAGAGTGTTCTCTTCGGCTTCGATGCGGCGCGACATATTGTAGGTGGTCTCGATGGCATCGCGCTTAATGCCACTGGCCAGCAGCTGTTTGCGTTTGCTGCGGCCGAGCGAATGGCCGGTGTGCACGAGCGGGATGCCGAGCTGGTTGGAAAGCCGGGTTCCAACATAGCCTGCATCGGCATAGTGGCTGTGGATAATGCTGGGGAGCTGCGGCTGGGCGTGCAGGAAATCCAGTGCATTGTCTGCAAAGCTGTCGAGATCATCCCACAGCGCCTCTTTCGGGATATAACGCTCTTCGCCGCAGTCGATGCGCACAATACGCGCATGCTCGGAGAGTTGTTCGAAGGGTTCGGCGTAGTCAGGGCTTACTTTCGGATCGACCACGCGGCGGGTGAGCAGGTCAACGCGCGCAACCTCAGGGAGCTCCCCCAGTGCCCGTGCAAGCTCCACCACATATTTGGTCTGCCCGCCGGTATCGGCATCGCGACCGAGTTCAAGATTCTCTCCCCGAATCAGGCCATGAACGCTGATGAGGACGATATAATATTTATCCGAAGGCTGGTTGGACTCCGGCGAAGCTTTGCTCGTCTTGCCCATGAAAAGGTTATAGATTTTTTCGCCCGAAAACTCAAGGAAGGGGTTGGTTTTCTTCGTGTTGCGGGAATGTGAGGAAAGCAATTGCAGGATAATTTCCTGTCATGCACTATCTGGTCTTCACAAAGTTCATATCACTACGGATGAAGGAGCATTTGCATGAAATACAGAATTCATTACGTCATCGTGGCGCTGACTTTCGCGTTGGCATTAACGATCGCCCCGGCAGCCTGGGCATACGATTCGGCAATCAAAGGAGGTATCGGTTCGTTCCTGCTCGATTACAAGGAGACAGGGCAGAGCGTCAGGGGGCGTACGGCAGGGCTGCACATCGGCTATGTCGGTCGTTTTAACGATTACCTCGGCTTCGAAGTGCGGATGGGCGGCGCCGCATCATCGAGTGCGGGGACCCTGAAAATCGAACCTGCGGGGTATTTGTCGTTGCTGTTCAGGCCCTCGTACCCGGTTGCGAAAGAAGTGGAAATTTACGGGTTACTGGGCCTGACCTCCATGGCGGTCACCCGGACGTCAGGAGCCACTGCGCAACAGACGATCGCCCGTGCCGGCAGTAGCTTCGGCGTTGGCGCGGATTACCGGATCAACGAGCATATGGCTGCCGGTATCGAGTGGGTCTCCTATATGCGAAATATCGATTACGGGTACGATGCCAACTACAGCAACTGGACCAATGTGCCGTGGGCCAAGCTGTCGTTCAGTGGTGCAACCGCCAATTTCAAATACCAGTTCTAATAACCGGACTCTATTCGAGGGGAAGCGCGGGCAATTGCGCCCGCGCTTTTTTGTTTGCTTTATTTGCTGGCTGGCGAGATGCGTTGCAGTGAGCGGTGCCCCATCAGCTGGTGCACGATGGCCATCGCCACATGTCCGATCACATAGATCCACAGTAGTGTGCCCAGCACCTCGTGCACTTCCTTGATGCCGTGGGTGGCTGTATCCATGCTGCCGTCCGGATTCATGCCGGCGAAGATGAAGCTGCCGGTGAGTCCAAGGCCGAGGCCCAGCAGCAGGCCAAAGCCATGGATGCTGCCGGCAATGGCTCCTTCATGCTGATTCGGGTCCTGAAACAGTGAGCGGGGTAGCGATTTCAGATCGGCCACGATGCGCGCGAGCCCCGCTTTGGAGGCCCATGGAAACAGGCGCGCAACATCCGGTCCGTTGCCGATCAATAGCGCAAAACGAGCTGCCACAATAAACAACAGTGCCAGTCCGACGAATTCATGCGCTTCGAAAAACAGCGCCTGCTCGTGGGTGAGCACGCGTCCCGGTTTTGGATGGCGCATGAATGATTCGGTGAACAGCTGGCCGACCATGAGCAGGGCGAACAGGCTATGCAGAACGCGTTGCGGGCGGGTGTAGATCATCGTGATCCTCCTTTCTTTCGGTGGTTATTTTTGTTTGGCGATGGCAGCCAGGCGCAGGCGCAGGGCATTGAGCTTGATGAAGCCGGCGGCATCTTTTTGGTCGTAAGCGCCGGCATCATCCTCGAAGGTGCAGAGGCGCTCGGAGAAGAGGGAGTTTTCCGAGCGGCGGCCGGCGATGGCGATGTTGCCTTTGTAGAGCTTGAGCCGTACGTCACCGTTCACCATGGCCTGTGAGGAATCGATCATCTGCTGCATCATGATGCGTTCGGGAGCAAACCAGTAACCGTTGTAGATCAGTTTTGCATACCTGGGCATCAGTTCGTCTTTCAGATGCGCCACTTCGCGATCCAGTGTGATCGATTCGATGGCGCGATGCGCCTTTAGCATGATGGTGCCGCCGGGTGTTTCGTAGCAGCCGCGCGATTTCATGCCGACGTAGCGATTCTCGACGATATCAATACGGCCGATGCCGTGTTTGCCGCCAAGGCGGTTGAGTTCGCGTAGCACTTCGGCCGGGGTCATCTTCTGGCCGTTGATGGCAACGATGTCACCACCCGCATAAGCCAGTTCGATATACTCAGGCTCGTCCGGGGCCTGTTCAGGGGAGACCGACCAGCGCCACATATCGTCGCTCGCTTCGTTCCATGGGTCTTCCAGATCGTAACCCTCGTAGGAGATGTGCAACAGGTTGGCATCCATGGAGTAAGGAGACTTGGATCCTTCGCGTTTGCGTTCGATGGCAATGCCGTGCTTTTCGGCATAGGCGAGCATTTGTTCGCGTGAGGCGAGATCCCATTCGCGCCACGGGGCGATAATTTTCACATCTGGCTTCAGTGCATAGGCACCGAGCTCAAAGCGCACCTGGTCGTTGCCTTTGCCGGTGGCGCCGTGGGCCACTGCATCCGCGCCCTCGGCGTTGGCGATCTCGATCATGCGCTTGGCGATCAGTGGCCGGGCAATCGAGGTGCCGAGCAGGTATTCGCCCTCGTAGATGGCATTGGCGCGAAACATCGGGAACACGTAGTCGCGCACAAACTCTTCGGTGAGGTCTTCAATATAGATGGCGGCTGCGTTGCAGGCTTCGGCCTTGGCACGAGCCTCCTCGACCTCTTCACCCTGCCCGATATCGGCGGTGAAGGTGACTACATCGCAGTTATATGTGTCCTGCAGCCATTTGAGGATGATGGAGGTATCTAGCCCTCCGGAGTAGGCGAGTACCGCTTTGTTGACTTTCTGTTGCGCCATGTGATGACTCCGTGCCGGAAAATTAAGAGATGCAGGCCGTTGCGCAGGCTATGCAAGTTTCACGGCTGTACAAGAGACAACCGATATCAGTGCTTATTCAGCAGCAAAAATTCGATCAGTGCCTTTTGCACATGCAGGCGATTCTCCGCCTCATCCCATACCACTGATTGCGGGCCGTCGATGACAGAGGCTGAAACCTCTTCGCCGCGGTGTGCCGGCAGGCAGTGCATGAATAACGCATCCGGCTTTGCATGCGCCATCACCTTATCGTCCACACAGAAGCCGGTGAAGGCTTTCTCGCGCGCAGCCTGCTCTTTCTCCTGCCCCATCGATGCCCATACATCGGTCGTGACCAGATCGGCGTTGTCTACGGCGGCCAGCGGTTCATCCGTGAGCGTAATTTCAGCGCCAAGATTCTGTGCTGCCTCGAGCATTGCCGGGTTCGGTCCATAACCGTTCGGGCAGGCGATATTGAGTCTGTAGCCGAAGGATACTGCGCCGTTGATCCATGAGTGCGCCATATTGTTGCCGTCACCAATCCAGGCCACCGTCTTGCCGTGAATGGAGCTGCGATGCTCTTCAAAGGTGAAGATATCGGCCAGAATCTGACAGGGGTGGGTGAGATCGGTCAGCGCATTGATCACCGGCACGGATGAATATTCGGCGAACTTCTGGATGATGCTGTGACCGTGGGTGCGGATCATGACGATATCCACCATGCTGGAGATCACCCGCGCCGAATCCTCCACAGGCTCACCGCGACCGAGCTGCGTGGTGTCCGAGTGCAAAAACAGTGCATGTCCGCCCAGATGATACATACCCGCCTCGAAGGAGACGCGGGTGCGGGTCGATGATTTATCGAAAAGCATGCCCATGGTCTTGCCCTCCAGCGTGCGGTGCGGCGTGCCGCTCTTCTGCATGGTTTTCAGTTCGCCTGCACGGGCCAGCAGCTCTGTTGCTTCAGCAGGGCTGAGATCCAGCAGGGTCAGGAAATGTCTCATCATTTTGCTCCCGCGAGAGCGCTATCCAGGATCGAAAGCGCTTCGTCGACTTCTTCGGCGGTAACGTTCAGTGGTGGCAATAGCCTGAGCACCTTCGGTCCGGCTAAAAGGATCAGCAGTCCCGCCTCCCGGCAGGCGGTGACGATAGGTGCCACCTCGCCGTTACAGGCCAGGCCCAGCAAAAGTCCCTGTCCGCGCACCTCGGTACAAATGCCATATTTGTCGGCCAGTGTTGCCAGCCCTGTTTTCAGCCGTTCCCCCTGTCTGTTCACATTGTCGATCAGCCCCTCCTGCCCGATTACCTCCAGCACAGTGAGTGCTGCGATGCAGGCGAGCGGGTTGCCGCCGAAGGTGGAGCCATGCGAGCCCGGCCCGAAGGATGCGGCGATTTTCTCGCTGGCAAGCAGTGCACCGATCGCCACGCCGCCGCCAAGCCCCTTGGCAAGGGTGAGGATATCCGGTTTGATGCCGGCATGCTCGAAGGCAAACATCTTGCCCGTTCTGCCGACTCCCGTCTGGATTTCGTCCAGGATCAGCAAGATACCGTGCTTGTCACACAGCGCCCGCACTGCCTGAAGATATTCGGCATTGGCGAGGTTCACGCCGCCTTCGCCCTGCAAGGGCTCCAGCAGGATGGCGGCAGTGGTGTCGTCGATGGCGGTTTCGAGTGCGGCGAGATCATTCAGCGGCACGTGTGAGAAGCCGGGGGGGAGAGGATCGAAGCCGATCTTCACTTTATCCTGCCCAGTGGCGGTGAGGGTGGAGATCAGCCGTCCGTGGAAAGATTGCTGGGCGGCAATGATGCCCCGCCGGGGACTCTTCTGATCGTAAAAATACTTCCGGGCTAATTTAATTGCCCCCTCATTGGCTTCCGCACCCGAGTTACAGAAAAAGGCCTGATCAAGTCCGGAGAGCGCAGTGAGCTTGTCGGCCAGCTGTTGCTGGGCCGGAATATGAAAGAGGTTGGAGCAGTGCACGAGTGTACCTGCCTGCCGGGCAATCGCCTCGGCGAGCTTCGGATGCGCATGCCCGAGCGAGTTCACGGCAATGCCGGAAACGAAATCCAGGTACTCCTTGCCGCTGTCGTCCACAGCGCGCGTGCCCTTTCCGCTCACCAGTGTCAGCGGGAACCGGGCATAGTTGTTCATCAGGTGCGTCGTACTCATGGGGCGCAACTCTATGGGCTAGCGCAGAAAATGCATCCATCCGATGCAATATTCAGAAGGATGAGCCCGGCTGCTTCAGAAATTCGAGCTCCTCAGGCGTTGATTCCCGGCCAAGTGCTGCATTGCGGTGCGGGTAGCGCCCGAAACGGTCGATGATCGCTTTGTGCTTCAGTTCGAATTCGAGGTTGCTCTCCATGCCGGGCTCCGAAAACAGTTTCACGGCTTTTTCGTGGGTGACGGCCGATTCGCTGTGCATGAAGGGCATGTAGAGAAATGAACACTGCAATGTGGTGAGCGCCAGATAGGCGTTATTGGCGATGGCTTCCTCGGCAAGCGTCAGGGCCTGCGCATCATAAGCAAAGGCTTCGGCCGTGCCGCGGAAAAGATTGCGCGAGAATTGATCGAGCACGATCACTTCGGCCAGTCGTCCTGTAGGGGCCTCGCGCCATGCTGCGAGCTCGCCGCCTGCAGCAGCAGTGTGGGTGGCAAAAAAGCGCTCGCGGATGGTGGCGTCCACCGCATCGTCTTTCACCCACCACTGTTTCGGCTCAAGCTCCTCAAACCAGAAGTGGAGTACATCCTGATATTCCATCATGCGACTTTGCACCGCATGATACGTTATGACAACTATGCGGATTTATCTTTTTCCCGTTGGCAGTTTGCGATCGTTTTTGGGCCAACAGATAAACCCTTGTATTAAGCAGCGGCTGTTTCGACCCCAAATATATCGCGATACAGGATGCCAATCGCCATGAAGATCATCGGCAGCGTCCAGATAAGCCCTATGCCGAGTGGCAGGGCGCTGATCACCACCAAAATAGAGAGTAAGATAAACATCCAAAATATGCTGAACCATCGATGCGTTACAGCTTTGCGAGAGGCCTCAAGCGAATTCCATATACCAAGATTTCTGTCCGCCTGAATAACCAATGCCAGAGCATAAGCGATGGATAGATAGATGCCTGGAATGATGAACAGGAGAATGCCAATGAATATTAATAGATTCAGACTGACTTGCAGCAGCCCAAGTGATTGAATGGAAGGGTATAGAGAGAAAATATCACCTAGTTTGACCTGCTTTCCGGAGGCTGCCCGGGCGCAGTAGAGCGCAAGGCCGGCAGCGATTGGCGCACAGAGAATAACCTGTAGCAACCAACTGAGCACACCAACGCCAAAGCCAAGTGCGGAAGCCTCTTGTTGCCCTGTTTGAGAACCGAAGCCCAACAGGGTAACAAGAAACTCTATACCAAGTGTGATGCCCATGATTGCAAGAAACCCGGCCCAAACAGGCCATTTGTGACCTGAAATCAGATTCCATGCCTCGGAGATGGTTTTGCCCACAGCGAAGCTGTAATTCCCACTTATTGCCTGTTCAAGATCATTACTGTCCTGGTGGTTGTTATTAAGGGGTGCATCCTGGGAAGTGCGCGTGTTCGAGTCAGAAGCGGCTTTGGGTTGGGTGGCTTTTTCAGGCTGCGGGGTGGCCTCTGGTTGGGATTGGACGGTACGACAATCCACGCCAATCTCTTTGAGTCGTTCGCATAAGCGTTCCGCGGAAGCTAAATCGTAGCCTTTTCGTATGAGGGAGGGGCGGTTGTTTACAAAACTGTCTGCCCGGGTCGGCTCTATTCCGAAAAGCTTTGAAAGTTTGATAACGACATCTTTCCGTTCATGCCCATCAAGAATATTCCCTGAAAGTCGAATCTGATAAAGATCTTCAGTCATAGCAGCCTCCCCAAGCCCTTCTCACTTGAAACCATAGGAAAGACACCTTGGCGAGTAAACTGTTTCTTTTCTGAGAACACATTGAGCATCGATGGGATGGATAAGAAGGGGGGTTGAAATTCCTAATCAATACATATTTGCACCGCCCGGTTTTCCTCAATATAAAGATGGCATCCGTCATAGCGATATGTTTGGAGCAGAGCCTGACCTCGGGCATTTTCATGGCAGCGAACGTGAAAAGCCTATCGTGCCGGAAAACTATGCCGTATCAGTGTCGCCAAGGTTCTCGCGGTCTGGCAAGGCTTCCGGCACTGCACTTTTTTTATGTGTGATCACCAGAAAGCCTCCCAGGCCTGCCAAAATCGCCATCACAACAAATCCCGTTATGTAATCACTGAAAATAGCAAAGCTATCGTTAAGGGAGTTATCGGGGAAAAGTTCGGCATATTCCGGGGAGAACAGGATGCTCATTATCGTAATGACCCCAAACAGGGTGATTCCAACACTTGAAAGCAGAGTGATGCCTGTGGAGAGCTTCCAGTTCCGGAAACGATTGATTGCGGCTCCTATCAGCAACAAAATGATGGCAGGCACGCTAAATCCCCCGATGATCGCGAATTTGGCGGCCCCGATTTCCGGTTGGTGCATAAAGGCGAGGATGCAAATCGTGTACGCAAAGAAACCGCCGAGAATGAAAAATAATACACTGAGAATTTTACGGATCACTACGCAGCCTCGGTAGCTTTAAAGTATTCATTTGCTTTCGGGCGAAACAGGAAAAAGGCAATGATTGAAAAGAAGATGATTCCCGGAATCAGGAATGCTTTCAGCGGCGAAGCCACCATGGCGATAAGAAAACCTGCAACACTCCAGCCCACATAAAGCAGTCGGGCCCAGTTCTTCCCTTTGAGCATCGCGATACCGCATACCAGTGTGATGAGCAGCCCGGCGTATGTTATGATGTATTGAATGTTGACCGGGATCAGGCTTTTGGCCATTAACTTTTGCGCCATCTCCTGTGCCATCGGGTTGTACAGATTGACGATATTCATGATCAGTGCGAGCCCGCCCGATACGATCAGAATCCAGCTTATTACGGTAATGGATGTTGGTCTTTCTTTCATTGCGTTTCCCTCCGCCAGTATAAATTTTTTGAGGCAAACAAGGAATGACACGCTGGTTCCAGAAGTTTCCCGAAGATGGTTGCAGGTTAATTCAAGCCGTTGGGCTATGTCTACCGGCACTCCCGCTAACCACCCTGATTCATAGACACTTATTCCATGCAGCTCTAGGCTGTCGGGTATGACTTCGGCAGCCATACCGCACCGCACCCGCATCAAGATTTGCGGCATCACCCGGCTTGAGGACGCGCTGTCTGCGGCCGAGCTGGGTGTGGATGCGCTGGGCTTTGTCTTCTACGAGAAATCTCCACGTTACATCGCGCCGGAAAAAGCGGCGGAGATTATCCGGCAGATGCCGCCGTTTATCTCCGCGGTGGGGTTGTTCGTGAATCCAAGCCACACCTTCCTTGCCAGCCTGCTTGCGAAATGCCCGATTGATATCCTGCAATTCCATGGTGAAGAAACGCCGGAATTCTGTGCGATTCAGGATCACCGTGTGCTGAAGGCTGTGCCGATCGAAACCGAAGCCGATGCGGCCAGGGTAAGCGACTATAATTGTGCCGTACTGCTTGATGCCAGGGCCCCGGAGGGGGTGTATGGCGGCGCCGGTAAGGCTTTCGACTGGAAACTGGTGGCGGGGATTGAGCACGAACACGCGCTGGTTCTGGCCGGGGGACTTTCGCCCGCCAATGTGCGCGATGCGCTCAAAGTTCGCCAATGGGATGCGGTGGATGTATCCTCCGGCGTCGAAATTTCGCCGGGGCTCAAGGATGCGGCCCTGATGCGGGAGTTCGTGGCAGCGGTGCGCGGTTAGCCGGGCACATGTAAATGGAGTGATTGAGTGTCATCGAAAAACGATATTTCTTACGATCTGAACATCAGCCACGCGCCTGATGCGGGCGGCCATTTCGGCAAGTTCGGCGGGCGTTATGCCGCCGAAACCCTGATGGGGCCGCTGGCCGAGCTGGAGGCTGCCTTTAACGAGGCATGGAAGGACGAAGAGTTTCAGAAGGAGCGCATGCACCTGCTGCAGAACTACGTTGGCCGTGCCACGCCGCTCTACCATGCCAAGAGATTGTCGGAAGAGAACGGTGGTGCGCAGATTCTGCTCAAACGCGAAGACCTGACCCATACCGGTGCGCACAAGATCAACAACACCATCGGACAGGGGCTGCTCGCCCGCCGCATGGGCAAAAAGCGTGTGATTGCCGAAACCGGAGCGGGTCAGCACGGCGTGGCCTCCGCCACCGTGGCGGCGATGTTCGGCATGAAGTGCGATGTCTACATGGGTCGTGAGGATATGGAGCGGCAGGCGCCGAATGTGTTCCGTATGAAATTGCTGGGCGCCAATGTCATTCCGGTCGATTCCGGCTCGGCCACGTTGAAGGATGCGCTGAATGAAGCCTTGCGCGACTGGGTGGCGAGTTGTGAGAACACTTTCTACATCATTGGCACCGTAGCCGGGCCGCACCCTTATCCGCTGATGGTGCGCCAGTTCCATGCTGTGATCGGGCAAGAGGCGCGTGCGCAGTGCCTTGAGCAGATCGGAAAGCTTCCCGACATGGCGGTGGCCTGTGTGGGTGGCGGCTCCAATGCCATGGGACTGTTGCATCCATTCCGTGATGATAAGGTGGAGCTGGTGGCGGTTGAAGCAGCCGGGCACGGTCTCAATTCCGGCTGGCATGCCGCCTCGCTCGCGGCAGGCAGGCCCGGGATCCTGCACGGCAATCTCACCTATCTGATGGAAGATAATGATGGACAGATCCAGCCGACGCACAGCATTTCGGCCGGGCTCGACTATCCGGGAGTCGGCCCCGAGCTTGCAAGCATGCATGAAAACGGCGAACTGCGCCTTGAAACGGCGACCGATGAGGAGGCACTGGCAGCTTTCCAGACCCTGACCCGTTGCGAGGGCATCATGCCTGCGCTTGAATCCAGTCATGCCATTTCTGCCGGCCTGAAGCTGGCGAAAAGCATGAACAGGGATCAGTACGTGCTGGTGAATCTCTCGGGCCGTGGCGATAAAGATATGAACACCGTCTGGAATATTCTCGAGGGCAAGGGAGGCAAGGCATGAGCCGTGATCGTCTGGCCGACTGTTTTGCCCGCTGCAAAAGTGAGAAGCGTGCGGCGCTGGTGGGGTTTCTCACTGCGGGTGATCCCAATGTGAAGACCTCCGAGGCGGCGATTCTGACGCTGGCTGCCAAGGCGGATATCGTGGAGATCGGCATGCCATTCTCCGATCCGATGGCCGATGGGCCGGTGATTCAGGCTGCCAGCGAGCGGGCATTGAAGGCCGGTGCGCACACCGATGATGTGTTCCGTATCGCTACCAGTGTGCGGCAGAAATTTCCGGCGGTCGGCATTGTGCTGATGGGTTATGGCAACACCGCCTATGCCATGGGGTTCGAGGTCTTTGCAGAGCGTGCGAAAGCCGCGGGTGTGGATGGCGTACTGATTGTCGATATTCCTCCGGAGGAGTCGACTGAGCTGGATGCGGCTTTGAAAGCGAACCAGTTGCACAGTATCCGCCTTCTCTCTCCGACCTCATCAGAAGCACGTCTGAAACTGGGAGCCCAGAGTGCCAGTGGCTTTATTTATTACGTGTCGCTCACCGGCATCACCGGTGCGGAGATGGGTGAAACGGGGCAGATTCGCGAGAAACTGACAGCAATCAGAAACTATACAGCCCTGCCTATTTGTGTAGGGTTTGGTATCAAGTCGCCTGAACAGGCGGCAAACATTGCCGAATTCGCCGATGGAATTGTGATCGGAAGCCACTTTGTACGGCAGCTTTCCGAAACAGGCGTAACGGCAGTCGCCGAGGCAGCAGCAGCAATGCGCTCGGCAGTCCACCTCGGAGGGTGATGGCTTGAAGATCAAGGTGTTGGGTTGTTATGGGGGGCAGTTGCAGGGGTTTCACCTGACCTCATTCCTTGTTAACGACACTATTCTGCTTGATGCCGGCAGCCCCACCGAGGGGCTGACGCTCGAAGAGCAGCATCGCATCCGCCATATATTTGTTTCGCATACGCATCTGGACCATATCAAGGACATCGCGTTTCTGGCCGATAATCGCAGCCTGAAACGTCTTGGCGATGCTTCCGAAAATCGTGGTATCGTGATTCACAGTTTGCGTGAGAATCTGGTGACGCTGCAGGAGCATTTCCTGAATGATAAAATCTGGCCGGATTTCACCAAAATCCCGTCGCCGAGCGACCCGACTCTGATTACCGAGGAGCTGTTCCCCGAACAGCCGGTGACGGTGGATGGCGTGACCATTACCCCGATCGAGGTGAATCATCCGGTGCCGTGCACAGGCTTTCTGCTCGAAGAGAACGGTATGCAGTTCATCTATACTGCCGATACCGGGCATACCGACCGAATCTGGGAGGTCGCCAACCAGCAGTCCAACCTGAAAGGGATCATCGTGGACTGCTCATTCCCCAATGCCTTTGAAAAGGTGGCGGAGCTCAGTGGTCATTTGACGGTGAATGGGCTGGCGACCGAGCTGAAAAAATTCAAACAGCTCGGCAAGGTCCCAGTCTATCTCTACCACATGAAGCCGGAAACGCTGAACGTGATGCTGCGCGAGCTCGAGAATCAGAATATTCCGCATCTGCGCATGCTCTCCCAAGTGGATGAGCTACTTTTTTAATCGAAGGTTGTACCTATATGAACTGGATTACTCGCTTGATCGAAAGCCCGAAGAGCCTGTTGCGCTCTGATGCTCCTTCCACTCCGGAAGGGTTGTGGGTGAAGTGCCCCGGTTGCGGCGAAGCGCTCTACAACAAGGAGCTGGATCGCAGCCAGATGGTATGCACCAAGTGCGATCAGCATCTGCGTATTGGTGCCACCCAGCGCGCCGCTTTTTTGTTCGACAAGGATACCTGCGAGGAGTTCGATACCGAGCTGCGCGCGGCTGATCCGCTCAGTTTCAAGGATAGCAAGCGCTACAAGGATCGCATCAAGGATGCTGCCAAAAAGGCGGGGCCTGAGGATGCACTACGCAACTTTATCGGCGATATCAAAGGGCATACTGTCTCGATGTCGGTGTTCGAATTCAATTATATGGGCGGCAGCATGGGTTCCGTGGTGGGCGAGAAAATCGCCCGTGGCATGGAGCGTGCGCTGGAGCGCCGCTGCCCCTATCTGCTGGTGACCGCCTCGGGCGGTGCGCGCATGCAGGAGGGGATTCTGTCGCTGATGCAGATGGCGAAGACCTCGTCGGTCGCCAACAGTCTTCATGATGCAAAACTGCCGTTTGTCTGTCTGCTGGCCGATCCGACCATGGGCGGCGTATCAGCTTCGGTGGCGTGGCTGGGAGATGTGATTATTGCCGAGCCGGGGGCGCTGATCGGATTCGCCGGTCCGCGCGTGATTCAGGAGACGGTAGGTGAAAAACTGCCGGCAGGTTTCCAGCGTGCGGAGTTTTTGCTGGAGCATGGCCTGATCGATGAAGTGGTGGATCGTCGTGAGATGCGCGATTATCTGGGCACGCTGTTTGCCCACCTGACAGACCGTGCCTATCGGCAGGATAAGTAATCCTGCACACCCCGGCCTGGCCGGATAAACATGCATAAACCAAACGATATCGAGAGCTGGCTTGCCGAGCTCGGGGCGCCGTCCGCGGATCGGGATTATCTGCCGGGGCATGCCCGTATGCTGGCGCTGCTTGATAAGTTTCCACTCAAGCGGCCCCGGCGGCGCATCCGTGTCGCCGGCACCAACGGCAAGGGCTCTACGGCACACATGCTGGCAGGCGCGTTGCAATCGCAGGGCCTGAGGGTCGGGCTCTATACCTCCCCACACATACTTAGCTTTAATGAGCGTATTCGTATCAATGGGGTGCCGGTGAGTGATGCTGTCTTGCACGAAGCGCTGCAGCAGCTGATGCCGGAGGCGCTTCGCAGCGGTGCTTCCTATTTTGAAACAGCCACCGCACTGGCTTTAAAAATTTTCTCGGATGCGAGCGTGGACGTGGAGGTGCTGGAGGCAGGGGTGGGGGCAAGGCTCGATGCCACTACGGCTGTGGCAGCCGATATGGCGCTGATTGCGCCGATTGCGCTCGATCATCGGGCCTGGCTTGGGGAAACGCTTGCGCAGATTGCCGAAGAGAAGGCATATGCGCTGCACGGTTGCCGGTTCGGCTTCTCCGCACTGCAAGCACCGGAGGTGGTGGAAATCCTGAAATTGCACGGTGAGGTGGTATTTGTGCCACCGGATGCGACGCTGCAGCCGCATTGCATGCCGGGCGCATTTCAGCAGCAGAATGCAGCGCTGGCCTGTGCCGGAATCCGGGCCTTGCAGGCGGATGGGTTCGTTTCCAGCCTCGGTGCGGCAAAAGAGGCGATCAGGAATACGGTTGTCCTCGGGCGGCTGCAACGTCTGGAGTGGTCGGGAAATGACGTGTGGCTGGATTGCGCACACAATGCGCATGCCGTGGAGGCACTCCTACCGCAGCTTGAGAAGCTGGCTCCATTCGATGCAGTGCTGGTATTCACGCGCGAGGATCGTACGCTGGAGAGTACCCTGCCGGAGTTAAAAGCATTGACCCGCCGGTTGGCAGGGCCAACGCGCTGGTCCGGGCTCAATGCCGCCTACGCGTCGGTGGATGAAGCCTTGCCTAAAGAGCTGGGCGGCAAAGCAGGGGGACGGTTTCTGATTCTCGGCTCTTTTCTCACGGTTGCTGCAGCGATGCGCTGGCTAGAACAGGCGGAATAACTCGAGTCCGAAACGCACTACCACAGCGCTGACGATGGCCACCCCGATGGAGAGGGCAATTGAAAATAGCGCTTCGCGCCTGCCGATCACTTTCAGCATCACGGCGAAGGTTGAAACGCAGGGAATATAGAACATCAGAAAAATCAGGAAGGTGCTGATCTGCACCCAATCCAGCAGCTGATCCACTTCGAAGGTTCCTAGCGCCTGATAGATCATCACCAGAGATAACTCTTTGCGCAGTACGCCAAACAGGATGGGCACACCGAGCGCAATTGGCAGCCCCAGCGCCCACACAGTGATTGGCGCCAGCGCTTGATTAATCCACACGTCCGCACCGGCGTGATGCAAGAGTGCCAGCAGGATACTGCCGCCGACCAGAAGCGGCATGACGATGGTGAGAATATCACGGGTGCGCTGCCATGTGGATGTCAGCACTGGAGAAATTTTGGGTAGGGCATAGGCCGGAATCTCCTGAATAATCCCGGGGCTGATATCGGGGTAGCGGCGAATCAGGAGTTTGCTGAGTGCGGCGATCATGAACAGATTCAGCATAAAAATGGCGAAGATGCCCAACCCCCCGAGATACTTGCCGCCTAATGCCAGCACTACGGCCGAGCGCGCCGAGCAGGGCACAAACGTGATCAGCAGCGAAGCGATGACGCGGTCGCGGCCGGTGACTGCGTGGCGGGTAGCGGCGATGGCCGGTACATTGCAGCCGAGGCCGAGCAGGAATGGCATGGCTGCCTTACCATGCAGGCCGATTTTGTGGAAAAAACGATCCACCATGAAGGCAACGCGCTGCATGACGCCAGACTCCTCCAGCATCACCAGCATCAGTACCAGTGGCAACATGTAGGGCACCACAATGCCGATCAGTCCAATCAGGCCATCGGTCACCGCACGTCCGACCACACCGGTGAGTGATTCCGGTTGCCAGGCGCTCACCATTTCGGCCAGTCGGGCGGCCGTCATGGCATCGAGTGCTGTGCTTACCTCGAAAACCATGTACAACACAGCGGCGAATACACCAAGGCTGCCAACGAGCCCCCAGCGCGGATGCAGGAACAGCGCGTCGAGCCGGTCTTCCCAGGTGATGGTGGCAGAGCGGTGGTGCAATTTGGCGACCCGTTCGAAAATTTGCGCGGCACGGTGATGTCGGTCGGCAGCGACCTCTTCCTGCAGGCTGCGCGGCAGGCTCTTTGAGGCTTCAAGCCCGATGGAGAGAAACTGTTGGTGCAGTTCGGGGAAGTGGTGCTTCAGCTCCGACACAAAATAGGGGTCAGACTGTAGCAGTTGTATATTTAAAAACGTCTTCGGCACCTGGAAAGCTTCATGCAGGCCGGGATGGCTCAGTGAGTCTCTCAGCTTGTCCGACCACTCGCCAATATGAGCGCCAACCGGTTGTGGTAGTGGGCAGATCTTGTTGCGCACGCTTTTAGCAGCAGTTTCAAACAACTGAGCAATACCATGCCCTTTGATGGCAGTCATGGGCACTACCGGTACTCCGAGCTCCTTCTCAAGCTGCTCGATGTCGATAAGCATACCTTTGCGGCGCGCCTCATCCATCATGTTCAGGCCGATAACGATAGGGAGGCCAAGCTCGGTGAGCTCAAGTGTGAGTTCGAGATGGCGCTTCAGCGTGCTGGCGTCGATGATGTGAATCAGGATGTCGGGGCGTGAAAATGGCGCTGGCGGCTCGTCGGATTCGTGGGCGGAGACCGGCGGCCGGGCATCGCCCCATAACAGGTATTTGAGCCCTTCCAGATCGTCTCCCTGCAAGCCGTGTAGCGAATAGAGCGCAGGCAGGTCGATCAGTTCCGCCTCATCCATGCCCACTTGCACGGTACAGCGCTTGTAGGCACTCCCCGTGCCGGCAAGATGTCCTTGATCCACGCTGGTGCTCGCCACGGTATCGAAGATAGTGGTCTTGCCGCTGTTGGGCTGGCCGATCAGCGCCATGCGCAAACGACTTTGGCCGCGGAAGAAAGGCCCCTTTAGCGGAACGGGCTGCGCGATGATTTCGCTTGGTGTCATGCGCCTAGCCTAAACCGAATTGGGCGTACGGCAATCACTGCCGGTTGTGGGGCTATTGAGGTGCTGGTGGAAGCGCGTCCCACGCCTCAAGGTACTGCTGCAGGTGCGGGCGGCTCTTCCCCTCCTCTTCGAGATAGTTGCGCACGCCAAGCAGGCAGCGGGCGTAGGCGTTATCGTTAAGAAGCCCTGCAAACAGCATCCAGCGCAGGTAGATCAAGGCCGTTGTCAGTACGTCGGTTTCGCAGTAGTTGCGGATCGCCTCAATCTGGCCGGATTCAAACAGGCCGCGCACATCGTCGCCCGCCGTATCGAGCTTGCCGGGTACGCCGAGAACGCTGGCTATTTCGTGCATGGAGCAGCGAGCCGAGGCACCATAATCGGAGAGCACCTCGGCGAGATCGACGTGATAATCGCGTGAGTAGCGCGAATCGTAGTTGTTCCATTTGTCGCCTTCATTAAACCAGCGCGGGCAGGAGAGCCCATGCACTATGGCGCGGTATTTAAGAACCGCGATATCGAAACCGCGGCCGTTGAAGCTCACCAGCGTGGGGGCGCGCGAGCTGATCAGCCCGAAAAAACCCTCCAGCAGTTCACGTTCGCTGCTTTTTACCTCTCCGCCGGAGCCGATGCGGCGGAGTACCAGCTCTCCACCCTCTTCGCCCGGCTCGCGTACCAGCTGCGCGTAGCTGATAGCTACCACTTGATGGAACGGTTGGCGCGGGAAGTCGTTTTTGCCGTCCGTCTTCTCCAGAAAATAGTCGGAGAGTGCATCGCGTGCTTCGGTATCGCTGGCCTCTGGGTGATTCAGCAAGCGCCTGGTAGCACCCGCATCCGGTACGGTTTCAATGTCAAAAACGAAAATATCACGACGCATGTTTTAGTCTCCGCAAGCTGAGTTGCTCGCCCAGTAGTTTCGCTGTGCCGAAGAAGAGTAGCATGGCACCGCCGATGCAAGCAGCAAGCCATAGCGCGCGCGTGAGTTTTTCGGCCGGGAACGGGAGCAGTGCCTCGAATCCTGCAAGGAATCCCAGCATGACAAGCGTTGCCAGTATGGCCCGGCCTATGCGTTTGAGGTCGCGGGTTTCGAAAACGCCGCCGTATTTCCGACGCACATGGTTGAGAAGAAGCCCTGCATTGAAAAAGGCGGCCAGTGAGGTGGCCAGTGCTAAGCCCACATGCGCCAGCGACTGCATCAGGATGATCGCAAGCACGATGTTGGCAATCACGCCAACGGTGGCATAGCGGGTGGGGGTAGCCGCATCTTTCTCGGCATAGCAGGCGGCAGCGAGCACGCGCACCCAGCAGAAGGCAATCAGCCCCACACCATAGGCCTGCAGGGCATGCGCTGAAGCCAGCGTATCTGCGGCGGTGAACTTCCCGTGCTCAAACAGGGTGGCGATGATCGGCTGGGCCAGCCAGATCATGCCCGCAAGCGCTGGCAGGGAGAGCCAGGCAAGCCAGGCAAGCCCGTAGGAGAGATCGTGCTTTGCAGCTGCGCGGTCGCCATTGCTCAGATGCTCGGAGAGCGTTGGCAGGATGGCGGTGCCCATGGCAATACCAAACAGCGCCAAAGGCAATTCCATGATGCGGTCGGCATAGTAGAGAAAGGAGACCGCACCCACCGGTAACAGGGTGGCGAGAATGGTGCCGACCAGCAGGTTGATCTGGATGGCGGCGATGCCAAGTACTGCGGTGGCAAAGAGCTTGAGCGTGCGTCGCACGGCGGCGAGTTTGATGTTCAGCGTGGGTCTTGGAATCCAGCCGATGCGCTTTAAGGCCGGAAACTGGATGCCGAGCTGCAGCGCACCACCCAGCAGCACACCGAAGGCGAGGCCGAGCGCCGGATTCTCCATATTGGGGGCGAGCGCCACGGCCGCAAAAATCAGCGCTACATTAAGCAGTGCCGGGGTGGCAGCGGCAAGCGAGAAAAATTTGTAGGTGTTCAGCACCGCCCAGGCCATGGCGGTGAGGCTGATGAAGGCGAGGTAGGGGAACATCCAGCGTGCCAGCAGCAGGGTCTGCTCCCAGCGGTCCGGCTCATCGGCAAAACCCGGAGCGAAGGCCAGCAGCAGCCACGGCATTAGCAGTGTGCCTGCCACGGTCAGAATGGTCAGGGTCAGAAGCAGCAGGCCGGTCATGGCGTTGAGGAATTGGTGCGCCTGCTCATTGCCCACCTTGCGCTCATCGGTAAGCACCGGAACCAGTGCGACGGTAAGCGTGCCCTCGGCAAACAGGCGGCGGAAAAAGTTGGGAAGCTTGAAGGCGACGAAGAAGGCGTCAGCGAGAATGCCTGCACCCAGCACACGCGCAAGAAAGATATCGCGCACGAAACCAAGCAGGCGCGAGGCAAGCGTCCAGCCCCCTATTTTGGAGGTGGCACGAATGAGTCCTGAGCCCGGTTTATTTGACTTGTCCGAGTTCATCTCCATAATGCACGCCCTTTTTGTCGCATGGCCGCGAGCATACCTGTTAACGCGCCGCGACTGAAAGGGATTTCGGTGCAAGGCTCCGAAACAAACATTTTCGCAAGGCGAAAGGGGGTGATGTTTAATATGCCAGGGATCAGAGTAAACCAGGATGAGGGTATTGAGCTCGCGCTTCGTCGTTTCCGCAAGCAAGTGGAAAAGGCAGGTGTGATCACCGAATGCCGTCGTCGCGAAGCCTATGAAAAACCCTCCATTGCCTCCAAGCGTAAAGCTGCAGCTGCACGCAAGCGCCTGATGAAGCGTCTGCGCCGTGTGCGCATGCGGGAAGCCCGCGACTTCTAAGTCGGCGCGACCCCAATGGTAGTGTTTCAATGATCGATGCCGGGCCTTCGTGCCCGGCATCTTTGTCTTAGTCGAAGGAGAACCGATATGCTGACGCAACAGATCAATGAAGACATGAAAACGGCCATGAAGAGTGGCGACAAAGGACGGCTTTCGGCCATCCGTATGCTAAGAGCTGCGATTAAGGATAAAGAGATCGAGCTCGGCCGCGCTGCCGCGGATGACGACGTATTCGCGTTGATTGCCAAAATGGTGAAACAGCGTAAGGAAGCTGCCGCGCAATATGATGAGGCAGGCCGCGATGAGCTGAAAGAGAAGGAGCTGGCGGAAGCCGAAGTGCTGCTAGCCTATCTTCCCGAGCAGCTTGGCGAAGCTGAGATCAAGGCACTGGTCGATGCGGCAATTGCAGAGGCCGGCGCCACCGGTATGGTCGATATGGGCAAGGTGATGGGTATCGTGCGTCCGAAGGCGCAGGGACGGGCCGATATGGGGATGCTTTCCGCACTGGTGAAAGCGGCGCTGCAAAGCCTGTAACCCCGAAACGACTTGCAGATTCTGCGGCTGACGACTACATAGCGGACATGGCTCACTTTCCACCGGAGTTTCTGGATCAGGTGCTCTCCCGTTCCGATATTGTCGAGATTATCTCCCGGCATGTGCAGCTGAAGAAGGCGGGTTCCAACCTGATGGGGCTCTGCCCCTTCCATCACGAGAAGAGCCCCTCATTTTCAGTGTCGCCGGACAAGCAGCTCTATTACTGCTTCGGATGCGGCAAGGGTGGCGGCGCGTTTCAGTTTTTGATGGAGCATGATGACTACTCCTTTCCCGAGGCGGTTGAGTATCTGGCCGAGAAGGCGGGGATGGAGGTGCCGAAACAGTCGGGCCGGCCTGGCGACGAGGAGAGGCGCAGTAAGGCTTTTCAGCTGCTGGCCAAGGCTGCGGAGCAGTTCTCCCGCAACCTGTATGCCGGAAGCGGCAAGCGGGCGCTCGATTATTTTCAATCCCGGGGCCTGCCGGATGAGATTCTTCGCAAATACGGACTTGGTTTTGCGCCCGATGGATACGGTTTTATGGAAAAGGTGTTTGGTTCGGATGCGCGTATACTGGCGCAACTGGAGGCAGTGGGGTTGCTGTTCAAAGGCGAACGTGGCTATGTGGATCGCTTCCGTGGGCGTGTGATGTTTCCGATCCACGACCGTCGCCACCATGTGGTGGGTTTCGGTGGCCGCATCATGGGTGATGGCGAACCGAAATACCTGAATTCGCCGGAGACCGATTTTTTCCACAAATCTGACCTGCTCTATGGTTTTTCGCTCCATCGTGATGAGATACGCAAACGCAAGCTGGCACTGGTGGTCGAAGGCTATATGGATGTGCTGATGCTGGCGGCGCACGGATTGCCGGTGGCGCTGGCACCACTTGGCACCGCCATGGGCGAGAGGCAGGTGCGGGAGCTGTTTCGCCTGAGCGATTCGCCGGTATTTTGTTTTGATGGCGACCGTGCAGGGCGGCAGGCAGCCTGGCGAGCCCTGGAGCGCATGCTGCCACTTTTGAAGGCGGAGCTCTCACCCCGTTTTTTATATCTGCCTGATGGCGAAGATCCGGATTCGCTGGTGCGAAAAGAGGGTGCAGAGGCTTTCGAGAAAAGGATCGGTGCGGAGTCACGACCGGTGCTCGAAACCTGGCTGGAGGGGTTGAAGATTCTGGCCGGGCAAGGTGCGGAGGGGCGCGCCCGTATGGCCAAGAAAGCCGATGCGATGCTTTCGCAAATGCAGGATGATTATTTGAAACAGGCGTGGCGGCAGGAGGTGGAGGCGGCGACCGGTATTCGCATCCATCAAGGCGGGGCAAAGTCTGCGCAGGCCTCGAGAGCGCCAGCAGCTTTGCGCAGGCGCCACACTTCCGGGCCAAGTATGGAGGAGAAATTTCTCGGCGCGCTCATCCAGATGCCTTCCCGTTTTCGGCTGTTGCCGGAGGAGTTTCATAAGATTTCCCTTGACGAGGAAGGGCTCAATGCGCTATACACGCGCGCTTTTGCTATAATCGGGCAGAGGGATGAATCGAATGGGAGCGATGCCGAGTTTGTGCGCAGGCTGGGCAAAGAGTTTCCTGAGGAGACCCGGATTTTCCAGTGGGCAACCCAGGATACGGTGGATGACGAAAAATTTTCGGATTTGGTAAGGGCTGTTGAATCCAATGACATCGAGCGGCGTCTGAAGCGCGGGGAGGTTCCCAGCGCCGAAGAGGCTGTCCGACTGAAGAAACGACAGCTTGAATTGAACCAGCAACGAAGAGGTTAATGCATGGCCAACACAACAGAACAGGATCAGCTTCGCTTACGTGAACTCGGGGCCTTACTGGCTCAGGGCAAGGAAGCCGGTTTTATTACGTATGACTCGCTGAATAAGCACCTTCCTGAGGGGCTGGTGGATGCCGACCAGATCGAGAAGGTGATCAACCTGTTTACCGAAATGGGTGTTGAAGTGGTGGACCCAGAGCGCGCCCCGACTGGCGCCTACGGTATGCGCAAAGATCGACTGCGTAAGGAGGACTCTGCCCTGCGTGCTGATACTACCACGCTTGGTACGGTGGTTCGTATTGACGATCCGGTGCGTATGTACCTGCGTGAAATGGGTACGGTTGAACTGCTGACCCGCGAAGGTGAAATCGAAATCGCCCGCCGTATCGAAGAGGGGCGCCTGCAGGTGCATGAGGCGATTTGCCTTTGCCCGAGCACATTCCGTGAAATTATGCTGCTTGGTGAACGTGTGGCTGAAGAGTTCGCGCGCTCTCAGGAGACCGGCGAAGATGCCAATGTTCGCGATATTCTTGGTATTGACGATAAGGTGGTGAATGCTGCTGCGATCGCCGAGTACGAGTCGCGCCTGAATCGAAGTGATGAAGATGAGGATGAGCCGGACGAGGTGAAGCTCGATGCCGACTCACTTTCCGAGGCGATCAAGGCACGTACCGCCACGCCTGACGGCACGCCGATGCAGGAGACCATCATCACCAAGGAGGAGCAGCTTGCGGAGGCCCTGCAGCATTTTGAGGCGGCCAAGCAGTTGCACGAAGCGTTCATCAAGCACAAAAAGGCGGCGGATAAAAAGCCGGACGACAAGAAGCTTGCCGCCAAGGTTAAAGAGACACTGGATGCGATGCTGATGGAGCTGGTGTCGATTCCGTTTTCCAGCAAGCAGATCGATATGCTGGTGCAGCGCTTTAAGAATGCTGTGGATCGTGTCCGCCGTTATGAGCGTCAGGTTCGTGATCTGGCTCTGCAGGCCAAGATGCCGCGCAAACTTTTTATTGGGTCATTCCTGAAGTTCGGCCCTGCGGATGAGCGCTGGGTGGATCATGTGATCTCCGAAAATTCGGGTGCGGCATGGATTGAGGCGCTCGAGGGGCTTGCTGGCAAGATTCGCGAGAATCAGCGCCGTCTGAAGCGGGTGGAGCAGGAAACCGAGATGAATGTCGAGGAGCTCAAGGATGTTGCTCGTCGCCTGACCATGGGTGAGGCCAAGGCCCGCCAGGCCAAGCGTGAAATGATCGAGGCCAACCTGCGTCTGGTGATCTCTATTGCCAAGAAATACACTAACCGTGGCCTCGGGTTCCTTGATCTGATTCAGGAGGGGAATATTGGCTTGATGAAGGCGGTGGACAAGTTCGAGTGGCGCCGTGGATACAAGTTCTCCACCTATGCAACATGGTGGATTCGTCAGGCGATTACCCGGTCAATTGCCGATCAGGCGCGCACCATCCGTATTCCGGTGCATATGATCGAGACCATCAACAAGATGATGCGCGTTTCGCGCCAGATTGCGCAGGAGATTGGTCGTGAGCCGACGCCGGAAGAGCTGGCTGAGGTGCTGGAGATGCCGGTCGACAAAGTGCAGCAGATTCTGGAGGTCGCCAAAGAGCCGGTTTCGCTCGAAACCCCGATTGGTGACGATGAGGATTCGCAGCTTGGAGATTTTGTTGAGGATGAAAATGCGCTTGATCCGCTCGATAGCGCGGTGAATGCAGCTTTGGCCGAAGCCACGCTGGAAGTGCTTGATGGTCTCACGCCACGCGAAGAGAAGGTGCTTCGCATGCGCTTTGGTATCGGTATGAATACCGACCATACGCTGGAAGAGGTGGGTAAACAGTTCGGTGTGACACGTGAGCGCATTCGTCAGATCGAGGCCAAGGCACTGCGCAAGCTCAGGCACCCGTCGCGTGCGCAGAAGCTGAAAACCTTTGCAGATACATCGGACACCAATGCTTTTCCGTGATTGATTCTGCGATCGAAATGAAGAAGGCCCCATCCGGGGCCTTTTTTTATGGAGCGATATAAATTCTCTCAATGCTTTCAGCCTTGCCGCTTGCTGCATCGACACGGATCAGTGTGGCATAGATGCTGCCGCCTCGCTCGACTGCCTCGAAACGCTGCGGAAGCTTATCGATCATACGCCTGAGCGCGCCATCGACCTTCATGCCGATCACCGAGTTGTAGGAGCCAGTCATGCCGACATCGGTCTGATAGGCAGTTCCTTTCGGGTGAATAGTTTCATCGCAGGTCGGCACATGCGTATGTGTGCCATAAACGCAGGAGACACGTCCGTCCAGATACCAGCCCATGCCCATCTTCTCGCTGGTTGCCTCGGCGTGTAAATCCACCAGAACGACAGCAACATCGCCTGGAATCTCTTTCAGTGCCTGGTCTACAGCGGTAAAGGGCGAGTCCCATGAACCCATGAACACCTGCCCGATCAGATTGATGACGGCGATTTTATGGCCAGCCGCGGTCTCCTGCACAGTCCAGCCGCGACCTGGTGCGGCCGGAGAGAAGTTCATCGGCCGGATCAGACGCTCATCCTCATCAATGAAGGTCAGTAGCTCGCGCTGATCCCAGCAGTGGTTGCCGTTGGTGAGCACGTGCACCCCCAGCGCGAACATTTCGTCGGCGCATTTTTGGGTCATGCCGAAGCCGTGGGCAAGATTCTCGCCGTTGGCGACCACGAAATCGATTTGGTGTTCGTCGATCAGGTTCGGCAGGTGCTGTTGCAGCACGCGTCGTCCGGCTTTTCCGATGACGTCGCCGATAATCAGGATGTTCAGTGGTTCCGACATTCGATGACCTCGTTTTCGGTGATGATGGTGTTAAGTGGAACATCATGTGCTTCGGCGGGGATGTCCGCTGCCTCCTGGCAGGCAAAGGCCAGTCCAATGATCTGGCTGAGGTGTGGGCTGTGCTGGTTTAGCCAGCGGTCGAAGCAACCGAGTCCCATGCCGATACGATGGCCGCGCCGATCGAAGCCGACCAGAGGGCAAACCAGAATCGTACGGCTGGCAGTTTCTGCCGACCACATGGTGCCTTCCGCAGGCTCTAAGACTCCCAGCTGGCCGGGGGTCCAGGTGGTGGAGGCGGAGGTTTCCCGCCAGTGCATATCGGCGCGGCGACTGGTGACCGGGGCGAAGATTCGATACGGTGCCGGGCCAAACAGTGTGGTGGTATCGACCTCATCGGGGAGAGAGCGGTAAAGCAGCAGAGAGTCGGGCTTGCAGGCTTCGAGAAGTTTGAGTAGCCGCTGCTGGATATTATGCGAGAGCTGTTGCTTTTGGGCGGGGGGCAGCTGTTTTCGCTGCGCCATTAACTCAGTGCGAAGGATCTTTTTGCCAGGCTGGGATGAGTTGGAAGGGGCGATGAAATTCAATGCAGCATGGCCTTTGACGAAGTGTTCAATGGTTGCAGCAAATGATAAAAAAGAGGCGCCCCCGCACTGCCGTTGTGGCACAAAGTTGTCGAACCCTCTAACAAGAGGTGGGCGCCTCTCCCTGACGTCAGGTATCCCGGAATATCGGGACGCACACAGTCAAAGAATAGTAGCTCCCTTTCGACAAGCATCGGTTCTGGCAACTTGGACTGCCAATCGCTCAGCGCAGGGGCGCTTTTGCTAAACCGTCTGCCTGAGATATTACCTCATCCAGCTCGGAGAGCAAGGACTGGAAATCCTCCACAACGCCCTCGCTCTTCTTCATGAGTTCGCCGGCAAGATTGAGAGCAACCAGTGACATCAGGCGGTCGGGTGCAACCACGCCACCCATTTGCCGGATGTTGTCCACTTGCTCCTGCACAAGGCTTGCGGCCGCCAAAACATGGGCCGGATCGTCATCAGTGCGGATATTGAAATTGCGCCCCATGATGGAGACTTCGACGGAGTGGCTCATGTCGGCTCCTTGCTGGTTTCGCTCATCAGGCGGTCCAGTTTATCAATGGCGCTTTCCACCCGGGCTCGTGCTTCCAGTTTGCCGTCCTGCAGGCGGTGGATTTCACTCTCCAGCTTCTCTACCTGATCGCGGCGGTTGCGCAGCTCGCTCTCTGCCAGACGGATCACCTCTCTTAAGCGCTGGTTTTCCGCCATCAGCTTCTCCATGCTGCGCCGAATTTCGGACATGCTTTCGGAGAGCTTGTCGATGCGCTCTTTCAGGGCGTTTTGATTGGCGGAATAGTCCATGATGGCATTGAATCACTGATGATTGGCGCGGTCAACAGATGCGCCGCTTCATGCCTGCTCGGAAATCAGTGCTGAAACGGCCTCCAGCAGTTGCCTGGGCCTGAAGGGTTTGCGGAAGTGCAGGCAGTCGAACTCATCCTTGCGTTCCTCTTTGGCGAAGCCGGTAATGATGACAAACTTTTGCTCGGGATTGCGTGCGCGAACACGCTCAATCAGTTCATAGCCATCGATTTCTGGCATCTGGACATCTGTGATAATGGCTTTAGGCGCAACATAATCCGCGGCCTGCATTTGTTCGATATACGCCAGGCCATCACCGTAGGCCTCCACGCTGTAGCCGCCATGTTTCAGAATGGTGCTCAGCATCTCTCTGACGGTCGGATTATCGTCGATCACATGAAAGTCCATGTCTGCATCCTATCAGGTATCATGTTGGGTCCAAAGCGAGCCTTATGTACTGTAGAGGTCCTCTATTGCCTCGCCATATATTTCAAGCACCTTGTTACGCCTGACTTTCAAGGTGGGTGTCAGCATTTCATTTTCGACCGAAAAAGGCTGTTCGAGAACCAGAATGCGACGTACCTGCTCGAAAGGGTTCAATGGTTTGAGAATTTCGTTGGCCCGTGACTGTAGGGCTTTGCGCAGGACTTTCGACTCGGCCAACTTTTTCCAATCTGTTTCCGGTAAGCCTTCGGCAGTTGCCCAGGCAAGGCATGCCTCTGGAGATGGAACGATGGCGGCAACCAGATAGGGGCGCCGGTCGCCGAATACAGCCGCTTGCTCGATCAGTGCATCGGTAATCAGCAGGCCTTCGACTCGTTGTGGTGCGATATTCTCGCCGCCTGAGGTTACAATGATCTCCTTTTTGCGGCCGGTGATGCGCAGATACCCGTCTTCATCGAACTCGCCGATATCGCCGGTATGAAGCCAGCCGTCGATCAGTGTCTCTTTCGTTGCTTTCGGAAGATTCCAGTAGCCTTTGGTAATGTTGGGCGCATGCACCTGGATTTCCCCATCGTCGCTGATTCGGATGTCTATTCCTTCGGGTGGCAATCCGACGGTTCCGGGTTTTCGCTTTCCCGGCGGGGTCAGTGCGATGAGTGCGGTGGATTCGGTCATGCCATAGCCCTCAATGATCGGTAGTCTCAGACCATCTAGAAAATCACCTACTTCAAGAGATAGCGGGGCACCGCCGGAGAACATGATTCGCAGTTTCCCGCCAAAACGTGTCCGGATTTTTTCTCCGACCAGTTTGTCAAGGAAAGGGAAAGCCATCCGACTGATCGGCCCCGCTTTTTGCGTTCGCAGTTTCCGGGAAACATTAAAATAACTGTGGAAAAGCGTTTGTCTGAGTTTCGAAGCGTTGGCGACCTGGCCGAGGATGCGATTGCGCATCACTTCATACAGGCGCGGTACCGAAATCAGAATGGTGGGCCGAGCTTCCGGAAGATTTTTGGCGACGGTATCGGGGCGTTCGGCAAAGGCAACGGAGAAACCCAGCAGATATACGGCAAAGTGTCCGGCAAGACGTTCCAGGACGTGTGCAAGGGGCAGAAAGGAAAGCATTTTGTCATCAGCGTGGAAATCAATGATTGGAGTGACGGCCGCGATGGCCGAAAGGATGTTTCCGTGCGAGAGCATTACCCCTTTCGGGTTGCCGGTGGTGCCTGAGGTGTAAATCAAGGTGGCCAGACTATCTCTTGTGAGGGCTTGGGAGCGGCTGTCCAGCTCTTCGTTTGCCTCAGGTGCCTCCTCCAGTTCCGCAAAGGAGTGCAATAATTTGGAGTCGCCTTTGGGGTTGAGCGCATAAATTGCGCGAACATCAGGGCATTCGGCTGTTGCTTCCAGCAGATGGCGAAGCAAGGCTCCTCCGGAAGTAATCACACATCTTGCATCGCAATCTTCCAGCACATAGCGCATATCTTGTGGGCGGTAGGTGCAGTAGAGCGGTACGGTGACGGCACCGATCGACAGAATGGCAAAGTCTGCGACTGCCCATTCAGGTCGATTCTCCATCAGAATGGCGACGCGATCTCCCGGTTTGATGCCTGCTTTGAGCAATCCTGCTGCTACATGCCGTACACGCAGTTCAAGTTGTCGATAAGTGATCGGCAGGTAGTTGCCATCTTTGCGATACCATTGAGCAGGGTGACTGGCGTTATGCGAGGCGGTGCCGAAAAAGGCTTCCGGAACGCTGGCGCTTTCAATCAGGCTGGCGGTGCTAATTTGCATATTGCTCTCCCTCCGAGGCAACTTCCTTAAGCAGGTAGCATAGGAGTCTGCTAAAGCCGCGTCCATACGCAGGCCATATCTGCAAAAGGGTCCACAAAGGGTGCACAAAGGTTTGACCTCGGCAGATAGCAGCGCATACTTATACGCATTCACAGCACAGGGAATTTCCTGATTTTCAACTCTTGGGGGGAGCATGGGTAAGCATATCTGCATTATTGGCGGTAGCGGTTTTGTTGGGCGCGTTTTGACACGCCGTGCAATCGATGAGGGTTACCAGGTAACCGTGGCTTGCAGGCACCCTGAGCGTTCGCGAGAAATTCTGGCAATGGGGGCCAGGCTTGTAAGAGCAAACATTGGCGATGGCAAGGGGTTGCAGGAAGCTGTTCAAGGTGCTGATTGTGTGATCAATCTGGTTGGGTTGCTGTTCGAGAAAGGGGCAAGTAATTTCGAAGCTGCGCATGTGAAGGGCGCTGAGCATGTTTTGGCGGTATGTGCGCAAACGGGAGTGAAGCAGTATATCCATATGAGTGCTCTTGGGGCGGGAAAGGTGCCGGCAAGTGCCTATGCCCGAACCAAGGCCGATGCAGAGAATCTTGTGCGCAAGTCAGCGGGTCTGTGCTGGAGTATTTTCAGGCCGTCGATTATCTATGGCGAAGGCGATAATTTTTTCAATCAATTTAAAAAAATGAGTGCGCTATTGCCTATTCTACCGGTGATTGAAGGCAAGACACGTTTTCAGCCTGTGTGGGTGGAGAATGTTGCGCGGGCCATGCTGGCGGTGGTGAGCGATAAGGATGCCTGCGGTAAAACCTATGAGCTGGGGGGGCCGAAGGTCTACAGCTTCAGGCAGCTGCTTGAAATTCTGATGGGCGAGCTGAATCGTTCACGATTGTTACTGCCGGTGCCGCGGTTTGCTGCGAAGTTGATAGCAGGTTTTGCGCAGTTTCTTCCGGTTCCGCTCCTGACACCGGATCAGCTTGTATTGCTGCAGCACGATAATGTGCTTGAAGGTAAGGCGTTTCCAAAGAAATTCGGGCAGGCGGCGGAGCTTGAGAAGGTGCTGCCGACCTATATTCGGGGTAACCAGCCCGAGCGTTTGCAGCACAGGCTGGATCACTGCCGTAAATATTATCGGAAGGGATAAATGGTTTTTCGGCGATGCTAAAGTTGTTGATGTTTGTACTGTCGGCCTATCTTGTGGGTGCGATTCCGTTTGGCTTGTTGTTTGCGCGAGTGATAACTGGAAAAGATCCGCGCCAGCATGGGAGCGGAAATATTGGCGCCACCAATGCTATGCGTACTGGTGGCAAGCTGGTGGGGATTCTGACGCTTCTGGCCGATATTGCCAAAGCCTCGATTCCGGTTGCTTTTGCATTGTATTATGCCAATGAACTGACTGCGGCACTGGTAGGTGTGGCGGCCTTTGTTGGGCATGTATATCCGGTTTATCTTGGATTTCGGGGCGGGAAAGGCGTAGCCACCATGTTTGGTGCGTTGATTCCCTGGCAACCCTGGATTGCCCTGCTTGCCTTTGCAGTGTGGCTTCTGGTGTTGCAGTTGGGGCGTTATGTGTCGGTAGCCTCTATTGCAGCAGCGGTTTCCATGCCTTTGCTGGCGGTGGTGTTCGATGGTTCTGTGTCGTTATTGGTGGCCTGTGTGCTGTTTGCAGCGATCAGCATCGCCAAGCACCGCAGCAATCTGGTGCGAGTGGCAAAAGGCGAAGAGCCGAAAATCGGACAGGGAAAAAAAACGCGTTCGGCGTGATGGACAGCTTCACAAGAACCGTAAATTACTCCATATTTGCTTTTATTGATTCCATGGGGGAGTTGCACAAGCGTTAAGGCTGTGCCATTCTTTTGAAAATTCAATGGTTAGCCGTGGGGGCTTACATGAAACTTCAACATGTTGTGCTTATTGTGTTAAGTCTTTGTTTTGCTGCTGTTCCTGTTGTGGCACAAGCGGATACGCTTACATTGCCAGAGGGCGCAACCAAGGATGACCTGAAGCCCGATTTCCCGCAGCCCTATATTGTTAAAAAGGGCGATACCCTTTGGGATATTGCCGAACACTTCTTTAAGGATCCATACAAATGGATCAAAATCTGGGAGAAGAACCTCTATATCAGTAATCCCGATCTGATTTACCCGGGCAATGAAATCTGGTTCTCCATGCCGCCGGATAAGGTGAAGGTCGCCAGACCAGCGCAGCAGCCCAGGGTCATCAAGCGAGTGCAGCCTGCAGCTATTATCAAGCCGGTAGAAAAAATCGAGGCCCCGATTGATCCCAATCTGTTTCTTACTGCTTTGGCGCGGCAGGATTTTATTCAGCCCAAAGACGTGGATGGCGTTGGTCATATCTTGGATTCGGAAGATGGCCGGCTGTACTATGGAAACGGCGATCGCATTTATTTGAAATTTAAGCGGGCGGCAAACCCTGGAGAGTTATTTGATGTGTTCCGTACCGGCGATGTAATCAAGGATCCCAAAAGCGGCAGAAAACTTGGCGTACTGGTGCATCATTTGGGCCAGGTTAAGGTGGTTTCTGAAGAGAAAGGGATTTACCGAGGCATGATTACCAACTCTTTCGAAGAGATGGATAGAGGTAATCGGCTGAAGCCCGCCAAGATCATTGATGGCTCATTGACACCCTCCTTTCCTGCAGGGGATATTAATGGACAGGTGCTGTATATTCGAAACAATGCCGCTGAAGCGGGTCAGAATCAGGTAACAGGCATTAGTCTGGGCATTAAGGATGGTATGACGCCGGGTATGAAACTTTCGGTTCACCGCGCCGGACGCGTGGTGCGCGATAAGGTAACAGGCAAAAAGACAAGATTACCGGAAGAGAAAATTGGTGAGTTGCTGGTGCTGGTGCCGCAGCGGGATGCCTCCATTGCACTGGTGACCAAATCGACCGCTGCAATCAATTTGGGAGATGCGGTGCGAAATCAGGCGAGCCGCTGATTCTAGCCATCATGAAAAACAGCAATGCCACCCGGCGCAGGCCGGGTGGCATTTTTCGTTGTTGTAGCTGATAGATGGATTTTGATTCCGGAACTCTTTGCTCCAAGGCTGCAGAGCACTATTTACGCTTGAGTCTTGTTCGCGGCATTGGTCCGCATATTGGGCGAATGCTGGTGAGAGCGGCAGCTGGTGCGGACAGGGTATGGAGTAACTCCATCCGGGAGTGGAAGAACCGTGAAGGCGTAACAGAGCGATTGATTGCGGCTTTGCAGAGCAGCGATAGTTCCGAGGCCAAAGAAGTGATCGAACAATGCTCGGCGGCTGATATAAGGATTTTGTGTCCGGAAGACGAGTATTATCCATCCATGCTGGCAGAGCTCGATGATGCACCATTGGTAATTTTTGTGACCGGTAACCATGAAACTCTGCGACTTCCGCGCATGCTTTCCGTGATTGGTGCACGCAAGGCCACCAGAGAGAGCCGGTTGGTGACCCGGCGCTGGTGCAGGGTGTTGTCTGATCAGGGTATCTGTATTGTCAGTGGTTTGGCCTATGGCATCGATGCAGCGGCCCATGGCGGCGCATTGGATGGTGAAGGTTCGACCATTGCCGTGATAGGCCGCGGGCTACAGGCCAAGTTGACACATGAGCAACAGCGGCAGATCGATGCGATCTGTGAACAAGGGTGCGTCATCTCCGAGTTTCTGCCGCATATGGAGGCCAAGCCAGAGCATTTTCCGAGGCGGAATCGAATCATTGCCGGAATATCGAAGGGAACACTGGTGATGGAGGCTGCGCTTAAGTCCGGCTCACTCATTACTGCGAGGCAGGCGGCCGAATATGGCCGGGAAGTGCTTGCGGTTCCCGGTTCGGTGCTCAGTGGTGCGCATGCCGGTTGTCATCAGTTGATTCGCGATGGGGCGACTCTTGTGGAATCAACAAGGGATGTGTTGCAGGCGCTTGGATGGCAGGTCGTGAACGGGCGTGCCGGCCGTCAGCAGGCATACCTTCCCGCATCGCCACAAGAGGCCGAAATACTCGCACTCCTCAGGCAGGAGATGATGCATATCGACCGGATCGCGGAACAAACCGGCTTGACCGTGCCCGAGCTTTCGCCCATCTTGCTCGCCCTCGAGCTGCTCGGCGCGGTCCAGCGCCTTCCCGGTAGCCGTTATATGTTAGGAGATGCTGGATAGATGAGTGCAGTTGTTGTGGTGGAATCTCCCGCCAAAGCCAAAACAATCGAAAAATATCTTGGAAAGGGCTATAAGGTCTTGGCTTCGTATGGCCATGTCCGGGCTTTCCCGAAGAAGGATGGCTCGGTTGACCCGGAACACGATTTCGCTCTCAAGTACCAGGTGATTGCCGATAAGGAGAAGCGCCTGGATGCGATCGATAAGGCTTTGAGCAAGGCTGATACCTTGATTCTCGCAAGCGATTTGGACCGAGAAGGAGAGGCGATTGCCTGGCATGTGGCGGACGAGCTTAAGCAGCGCGGCTCGCTTGAGAATAAAGCGGTACAACGTATCACCTTCAGCGAAATCACCAAGAAGGCCATTCAGGATGCCGTTGAGCATCCACGTGAAATCAATATGGGGCTGGTGGACGCACAGCAGGCCAGAAGCGCACTTGATTACCTGGTTGGCTTCACGCTGTCGCCGCTATTATGGAAAAAAATCCGCCGCGGCCTTTCTGCCGGGCGTGTGCAGTCGGTTGCACTCCGCCTGATCTGTGAGCGCGAAGAGCTTATTCGCCAGTTCAAGCCGAAAGAGTACTGGAGTATCGAGGCAAACTGTTTTGTCGATAAGTCCGGGTTTTCGGCGCAGCTCTCGGCCATGGATGGCGAGTCTCTGGGCAAGTTTTCCATCACGGATGGTGTCACTGCCAAAACTGCTGCCAAACGGGTGGAGAGTGGCGAATTTAAGGTTCAGGCCATTCAGAAAAAGCAGACCAAGCAGCAGCCTTCCCCGCCATTTATTACATCAACTTTGCAAATGGAGGCGTCGCGCAAGCTTGGTTTTACTGCGCGCAAAACCATGCAACTTGCCCAGAAGCTGTATGAGGGCGAGGAGGTGGATGGGGAGCGCGTCGGCCTGATCACCTATATGCGTACCGATTCGGTGTCGCTCTCTGCGGATGCGCTTGAGGAGATGCGGGTACATATCCAGAGTGAGTACGGCAAAGATTATCTTCCGGCCAAAGCACGTGTTTTCAAGACCAAGAGCAAAAATGCACAGGAAGCGCACGAAGCGATTCGCCCCACGGCGATTTCACGCACGCCTGAGGTGATGAAGAATATTCTCGAGGCCGATGCATGGAAGCTCTACGGCCTGATCTGGAAGCGGGCACTGGCCTCACAGATGACCCATGCGGTACTGGATCAGATCGGTGCGGATATCGCTTCCGATAAGCTGGTGCTGCGTGCGACCGGTTCGACGCTGGCATTCCCCGGCTTTCGCAAGCTTTATACCGAAGGCAAGGACGAACCGAGCAAAGAGGATGAGGAGCGAATGCTTCCTGCTTTGCAGGAGGGCGACCCTATACGTATTGAGAAGGCCGAGGCCAAACAGCACTTCACTGAGCCGAAACCCCGCTTCACCGAGGCAAGTCTGGTCAAGGAGCTGGAAGCGCACGGCATTGGGCGCCCTTCGACGTATGCCTCGATTCTGAACGTGTTGCGTGAGCGCGAATATGTCGAGATGGACAAGAAACGATTCGTGCCGACCGACATTGGCGAGATCGTGAACCGCTTTTTGACCAAATATTTTGCAGATATCGTGAATATGGGCTTTACCGCAGATATTGAAAATAAACTGGACTCGATTGCGCGTGGTGAGACGGAGTGGAAGCCTGTAATGCGCGAATTCTGGTCGCCGTTCAAGGCGCGGGTGGATGATACTGAGGAGAATGTTAAGCGTTCTGATGTTACGCATGAGGAGACTAACGAAGTTTGCCCCGAGTGCGGCAAGCCGCTTGCGGTCAAGCTGGGTCGCTATGGGCGCTTTCTGGCATGCACCGGTTATCCCGAATGCAAATATGCCAGGCCGTTGAATAAAAATGGCGATGAGGCGGACGAGCCCGAGCTGAGTGATCAGAAGTGTGAAAAATGTGGTAAGCCGATGGCGATCAAGCATGGCCGCTATGGAAAGTTTCTCGGCTGTACCGGCTATCCCGAGTGCAAAAATCTACAGCCGCTGGAAAAACCGAAGGATACCGGTGTGAAGTGTCCGGAGTGTGGGAAGGGGACATTCCTCGAGAAGAAGTCCCGTCGAGGTAAAATTTTCTACTCCTGTTCCTGTTATCCCAAGTGCAAGAATGCCTTGTGGAATAAGCCGCTCGACAAACCCTGCCCGAAATGCGGCGCGCCGTTTGTGACCGAAAAAGTGACCAAGCGTAATGGTACTGAGCATATCTGCGTGGTTGAAGATTGTGACTGGAAGGAACAGATCGAAGCGTAGGGGCTCCGCCCTGCATATTTGCGCAGGCTCTGAAAAGGAGCTGGAAGCGGTTTTCAGGCTCAACCAGCAATGTTTTCCGGAAGCGTGGTCGCAAGAGGGGCTGCGGCAGGCGCTGAATTCCGGTTACGATCTCTGGCTTTGTCTCGAAGAGGGGCGGTTACAGGGATATATCCTTAGCCAGGATATTATTGATGAGGTTCATATTCTTCAGTTGGCGGTGGCTGCCGAAGCACGACGGCAGGGAATCGGGACGATACTGGTTCTGCACCTGCTAAAGCAAAAGCGCGACATGGCTTTTATGCTGTTAGAAGTGCGAGCCTCCAACGTTGCGGCAATCCGGCTTTATGAGAAAACAGGCTTTGTTATTGCCGGAGTACGCAAAGGGTATTATCAGCCCAGAGGGGAAATCGGGCGGGAAGATGCGGTGCAGATGCGCTTCGATCTGGATAAGCGGTTGACCTGAGCGGGATTCCAAGGCATTTGCAAAATGCAGATTTTCTCGTGATTCCTTGACACTACTACCCCTGCGGCCTATTTTCCGATTCCTTATAAATCCCAACGGAAAATGCACTCATGAAACTTACAGGCGCGGAAATTTTTGTTGAATGTCTCAAACGCGAAGGTGTTGAAATTGTCTTCGGCTATCCCGGCGGGGCTGTGCTGCCGATCTACGATGAGATTTTCAAAAAACAGTATTTCAAGCATGTACTGGTGCGCCATGAGCAGGCCGCCCTGCATGCGGCCAACGGTTATGCGCGTGCCAGCGGCAGGTGCGGCGTGGCGCTGGTAACTTCGGGCCCGGGCGCCACCAATGCGGTGACGGGTCTGGCCGATTCCAATATGGATTCGATCCCAACCGTCTGTTTTTCCGGGCAGGTCGCATCTTCGCTGATCGGCAACGATGCTTTTCAGGAAGCTGACATTGTCGGTATTACTCGCTCGGCCACCAAGCACAACTATCTGGTGAAAAAGGTCGAGGATCTGGCGACGGTGATCAAGCAGGCATTTCATATTGCCACCACCGGCCGCCCCGGTGCAGTACTTGTGGATATTCCAAAGGATGTTGCCAATGCCTCTTGTGAGTTCGTCTACCCGGAGAAGGTGGAGATGCGCTCCTACAAGCCGGTTACGCGTGGGCATCCCGGACAGATTCGGCGTGCAGTAACGAAAATTCTGAATGCCAAACGGCCGGTACTCTACACCGGTGGCGGCGTGATGAATTCGCGCGGAAGTGCGGTGCTACTGACCCAGCTCGCCGAACGATTAAATATTCCGGTAACCAACACCCTGATGGGATTGGGCGGGGTTCCGTACGACAATGATCACTTCGTCGGCATGCTGGGCATGCACGGCACTTATGAGGCTAATATGGCCGTTTCGCATTGCGACCTTCTGGTTGCAGTGGGTGCGCGTTTTGACGATCGCGTGACCGGCAAGATCGAAGCCTTTGCACCGGGTGCGAAAATTATCCATATCGATGTCGATCCTTCATCGATTTCGAAAAATATCCACGCGCATCTGCCGATTGTTGGCGATGTGAAGAATGTGCTTGAGCAGATTAGCAAAGAGCTTGATGGGCGCGACAAGAGCAATGATGCTGAAGCGTTGAAAGTCTGGTGGCATCAGATCAATGAGTGGCGCGCCAAGAATAGTCTGGCCTTCAAGCAGGATATGAAGGGGCCGATCAAGCCACAGTATGTGGTGCAGCAACTGCATGAAAAGACCGGCGGCGATGCGATCGTCACTTCCGAAGTGGGCCAGCATCAGATGTGGGCCGCACAGCATTACGGCTTCCGTGAACCAAATCGCTGGATTACCTCGGGCGGGCTCGGAACCATGGGCTTTGGCCTGCCTGCAGCCATTGGTGCGCAAATGGCACATCCGAAAGCGACGGTGATCGATATCGCCGGCGATGCCTCCATTCAGATGAATATTCAGGAGCTTGCCACTGCGACGCAGTTCAAGACTCCGGTAAAGGTGATGATTCTGAATAACGCCTTTATGGGCATGGTTCGGCAGTGGCAGGAGATGTTCTACGAATCGCGCTATTCGCACTCCTATTCGGATTCGATGCCTGATTTCGTCAAGATTGCCGAAGCCTATGGCGGTGCGGGTTTTCTGGTTGAAAAGCCGGAAGATGTCGGTCCGACCATCGAAAAAGCGCTGGCGATTAAGGATCGTTTTGTTGTGGTCGATTTCAGGGTGACCAAAGAGGAGAATGTTTTTCCGATGGTGCCTGCGGGCGCCGGGTTGCATGAGATGGTGCTGGCATGAGACATACGATTACCATTCTGGTTGAAAACGAATTCGGCGTACTGACCCGTGTGGCCGGACTGTTTTCGGCGCGCGGTTACAATATCGAGAGCCTGAACGTGGCAGAGACGACTGATCCGACGGTGAGCCGCATGACGCTGGTGACCCGCGGCGACGAAGCAATTATCGAGCAGATCAAGAAGCAGCTGAATAAGTTGATTCCTGTGATCAAGGCCGAGGATATTTCACATGCCGAGCATATGGAGCGCGAGCTGATGCTGGTAAAGGTGAAGGCGGTTGAAAAGACTCGTGCCGAAGTACTACGCATGGCCGAGGTATTCCGGGCCAATGTGGTTGATGTTTCCGATGCAAGCTACACGCTGGAGTTGACCGGCAAGGCCGGAAAGCTCGAGGCATTCCTGCGCATGCTTTCACCGCATGGCATTATCGAAATGACCCGCACCGGGCCTGTCGGCATGCGACGCGGCGCCAAGGGCTTCTCGGTCGAGGAGTAGGCGGAGTTTGCGCATGAATCAATTAAAGAGCATCTGGGATCGTGCGTTGCAGTGGCTGGGGACAGGTATCGGGATTGTTGCCATTATGCTGTTTCTGCTCTTCTGCTTTTTTATTTCCGGGCAGAATGAGCCATTCAAGCTGGAAGATGCCGGCTTGCTCCCGGAAAAGCGTATCGTTGCGCCGAAGGTTCCGACTGATTTGCAGGATGAGGCTGCGGCAACAGAGAGCGCCCCGGCTGAAACGCATAAAACACAGCCGGCCGGCGTGGTGTTCGTTTCCATCATGCAGTATCTGGCCGAGCGCGAGCTGGATACGGTCAGCGGCTGGACGCCTAACGATATCCTGCCACCGATGTCTTTGCTCGATAACAAACAGAACTTTCAGCTGGGTGTGATCAGTGTGGTGCAGCGCTCGGCGTTCGTGTTGATGGAGAATCTCTCCCGTAGCCGCACCATCGACAAAATCAACGAGAATGCGAAAACTGCGTTCAATCTCTACAGCAACGAGCCGACTCGCTGGTGGCAAATACCCTCCTACGAGGGTAAGGTGAAAAATGCCAACCGGGAGCTGACCCTTTATATCGAGGAACTGCGTTCGGGGAAGGCTAGCTTTTATGCCCGGGCGGACAATCTCACGCAGCTGAATGAGAAGTATGCGTCTCTGCTGGGGTCGGTGACCACGGCGCTGACCGAAGACGATATCTCCTACTTCGAAACGGATGATCGCTATTACAACGCCAAGGGTGTGGCGTATGCGATGTATATCTTTTATCAGGCAGTACAGCGCGATTTTGGCGATGTCGCGGCCAAAAACGATGCTTCGCCACTACTGCAATCCATTATCGATCAGCTCGAAACCGCTTATTTCGAACCGTTGATCGTGATGAATGGCGGTCAGGCGTCGATCTTCGCCAACCATCTGCGCAACCTGGCCAGCACTTTGTTCAATGTTCGTCAGAAGATCAATTCACTGAATAGTGTGCTGCGCCACCAGGGCAGTAGCAGCGCGGGCTGAGCCATTCTCAGTCGTTATTGATTCGCGGGTCTGCGATAGCAAACTCTGTTTCACCGGTCTCGAATACCAGTTTCAGGTAAGCTGCGCAGCCACCGCATTCCATGGTGGCGCCAGTGTTTCTTATTGCTGCATCAAAGGAGCCGAATGCTTTCAGTTGTTCGAAACTTTTGTTAATGCAATCGCAGCGATCAACCGGTTTCCCCTCGCTCATAAATCGGGCCCCTCAGATTTTTTCAGAATCGGATAGGTGCCGATATTAGCGGTAAAGGGAGCGCTTAACATCCAGCGCAGTGTGTGGGTATTGGCGCTGTGGAATTGCGTTAGCCCGATGCGCATGCCCGTATGTCCAAGTTCCGGCTGAGGAGTGTAGGTGCCGAACAGCCGGTCCCAGACTGAGAGGTTGAAGCCGTAGTTACTGTTGGTTTCGTGTTTCTCTTCCGAGTGGTGCACGCGATGCATGTCTGGTGTAACGATAAAGAGGCGCAGCAAGCGATCCAGTTTTGCGGGTAGGTGAATATTGGCATGGTTGAACATGGCCATGCCATTGAGAACGATTTCGAACAGCAATACCGCTTCCATCGGTGCTCCAATCGCGATCACTACACCGATTTTGATCAGCATGGAGAGGAGTATCTCGATCGGATGGAAACGCAGGCCCGTTGTCACATCGATATCGTGATCTGCGTGATGCACCATGTGCAGCCGCCACAGGATCGGCATAGCATGAAACAGCAGGTGCTGCGCGTAGATGGCGAGGTCAAGCAGTACGATGGCCAGCAATAGTGCGGTGATACTGTGCAGGGAGAGAATATTCAGCAGACCCCAGCCGTGCATATTGGCAAAGCTCGCAGCCCCGATGGCGGTGACTGGCAGTAACAGGCGTAGCGCGAGGGTGTTCAAGGCCACGATGCCGAGGTTGGCAAACCAGCGCGCCGGTTTGGGCGCCGTAAGCGGACGTTTGGGGATAAGCAGCTCCAACAGCGCCATGCATATCAGTACGCCGAAGAATGCAGAGAGCCGCAGAAGTGTTTCGCTTTCCATCGTGTCCGCCTAACGAAAAAAATAAGGGCACAACAAAAAAGGCGGCCATAGGCCGCCTTTTTAATTTTTAGATCAAACGGAGGAAGAGTCCGCCTCTTTCTTGCCGCAAGTATTGATGCCGAGCAGGGCATAAGGCGGGCACCAGCCAATGGCTGCAGTTGCAATCAATACGCCGCCTACGACCATAGCCACAACATTCCATGGAGATGCCAAATCACCCATGATGCCGAACGCCAGTACCGCTGCACCAGCTACAAACCGGATCACTCTATCCACTGTTCCAACATTTGCTTTCATCTGAAACCTCCTGTGTGATGCAGCAAGCATAGACTATTTTGATCGGCTTCTCAGTGACAATGTTACAGGGAGGCGGGGTTATTTCTCATTACCAGCCAGCGTGCCCAGCGCTACTACGTTCAGCACTTCAACTTCCCCTCTCCGTAATTCGACAAGGTTACGCCGTTCGAAATCTTTCAGGATGCGGCTGACAACTTCCCGGGCGGTTCCAAGTTCTGTGGCCAGCCCTTGATGCGTGTAGGTTAGTGTGGAGCTCTTTTCGTAATCTGCCCGAGAGATCAGCAGGCGGGCAAGCCGCTGATCCATGCGCCCGAAGGCAACATCTTCGATGAGTAGCATGAGATCGCTGATGCGTTTGCCAATGGTAGCCATGACGAAACGACGAAAGCCCTCGGAGCCCGCCAGAGCATGGTTGAACTCAGCGACCGGAAGCAGGCAGAGCCTTGTTTCGCTCTCGGCAATGCCTTCGGCCGGGTAGTGTTGCTGGGCCAGCAGGCAGGTGGTGGTCAGCATGCAGGTCTGCCCCTCCTCCACGCGGTAGAGCACGATTTCGCGCCCCTGTGGATCGGTTTTTTGTACGCGTATGGTGCCTTCGATGACCAGTACATAACCGCCGCAGGCATCGCCATCGCGAAACAGGATGGCGCCTTTTGGCACTGTTACGACATTGGCTTTTTCCAGCATATTCGCCCAGGCGGGGTCATTGATATCAGCGAGTTCAGGAAAGGCTTTCAGCCAGCTTTGTGCGCTCATCTCATCTCCATCTGTAGTTTTTGGATATGAGCAAGGCTTCGATGAAAATGTTTCCAGTCCCACTGTTTGCCGGGGTCCCATTTTCTCCCTGGTGCCACATGCTGATGGCCGACGATGCGCTCAACTGTGATATCCGGGAACTGTTGCATCAGCATGCGACACAGCCGGGCGGTTTCGCGGTATTGCGCTGCGGTGAATAGTGTGTCTTCATCCCCGATGATTTCGATGCCGATGGAGTAATCGTTACAATTTTCCACCCCTTGCCAGCTGGAAATGCCGGCATGCCAGGCTCGTTGTGAAACCGGTACGAACTGGGTGATATGGCCGCTGCGGCCCACCACGAAATGTGCGCTGACCCTGATGCCTCCCAAACTTTCAAAATAGGGATGCGCATTGCAGTCAAGCCGGCCTGTAAAAAACGCCTCGATATATTCCTGGGCGAATTCGCCGGGCGGCAGGCTAATCGCATGCAGCACGATCAGGTCGATACCTGTGCCGTGCGGGCGGGCATTGTGGTGCGGCGATTCGATAAAGCGCATGCGCCATAATGTGTCGAAAGCATGCATATCTGCAAGCAACGGCTACAATTCGGTAGGTGAGCATCATTTTCGTCTGGCTTTCGGCGTTGCTGTTTGCGTTTGTTCACAGCGCGCTTGCAGCATCGAGTGTAAAGGCATGGTTTTATCGGCACAGGGTCAATGCCCGGCGCTACCGGCTGGGCTATTCGCTATTTGCCGTTTTGAGCACTGCGATCTGGCTCGCTTTTCTTGTCTCACTGCCCGATACCGCGCTTTACCAGATCGAGGGTGGTTGGCAGTGGTTTATGTACGCGTTGCAGTTGCTTGGGGCTCTGCTCGTCTGGCAGTCGCTCAGGGCATTTGATATCGGGCTGTTTCTGGGGTTCAGAGAGAGTGGGCTCGAGGGGGATCCATTTCATGAAAGCGGCATTTATCGTCATATTCGCCATCCGATGTACAGCGGTTTCATGCTGATTATGTTTGCGATGCCGGTGCAGACGGTCAACAGCATGCACACTGCCCTTGCCGTGGCGCTCTACTTCATCGTCGGTGCGCATTTCGAGGAGAGGCGGATGCTGGCGGCCAACTCCGGGTATGCCGATTATCGCCGACGGGTCGGGGCGTTTCTGCCGAAAAATTTCAGGCCTCGCTGAGCGACTTTATTCCCCGGCACAAACAGTTCATGATTGGCGCATGGGCCATCACCATTCACATTCGCATATTATCAGTTCAGACGAAATCAGGGCGCAATCCAGCACACTCAAGGTGCCGCCGGAGGAAGCTGCACGGCTGATGAAGCTGGCGACCTATGCTTCCACCAGCGTCGCCAGTATTCTGATTATCACCAAAATGGTCGTCTGGCTCTGGAGCGACTCCGTTTCATTACTCGCAACCCTGATCGATTCCTGCCTCGATGCGGCAGCATCTCTGGTGAATCTGCTGGCGGTGCGTCATGCCTTGCAGCCCGCCGATAAGGAGCATCGCTTTGGTCATGGCAAGGCGGAATCGCTGGCCGGGCTTGGGCAGGCCACATTCATTGCGGGCTCTTCCGGATTCCTGCTACTGGAGGCAGTGCAGCATATTTTCAATCCGGTGACACCGAAAGTGATTGGTGCGGGTATCGGCGTGATGCTGTTCTCCATCGCCATGACCGGGTTGCTGCTGCTAATTCAGCGCCATGTGATCGACAGAACAGGCTCCACCGCGATTTCTGCCGATGCATTACATTACAAAACTGATCTATTAGTGAATGCCAGCGTGATTGTGGCGCTACTGCTCGCGGTATATAGCGGCTGGCCCGGTTTCGATGCGGTATTCGGTTTCGGAATAGGAATTTATATCTTGATGGCGGCCTGGGAGATCGCGCATGAAGCGATACAGAATCTGATGGATCGTGAGTTGCCGCAGGAGGAGCGCAAGGCGATCAAGGAGATTGTGATGCGCCATCCCAAGGCGCGAGGCATGCACGATCTTCGCACGCGGCGCTCCGGCACTACGGTGTTTATCCAGCTGCATCTCGAGCTCGACGATGAGCTTACTCTGCTACAGGCGCATGATATCGCTGATGAGGTTGAGGGCAGCATTATGGAAGCTTTCCATGGTGCGGAGGTTATCATCCATCAGGATCCCGCCAGCATTACCGAGCCGCTACCCGAATATCTGCATAACAGCCCGCAATCGTGAGCGGGCATTGCCCGCCCCGGACGCGCTAAAGTCCGGTTAGCGCTTGATTCGGTAATATTGCGATTTGCGTGCCTTCCAGAATGCCTCGTATTCGTCGCGAGTTACCTCGCCGTCATGATTGTCATCCATCGCCTTGTAGCGTTGGCGGATGCGTTCATCGATGAAGGCGCGGTATTCGCTATAGGAGACACCATCGCTTTTGTCGCTATCGAGCGCCATAAAGCGGTCAACGATACGATCGGTCACTGTCGCCGGGCCTGAATCTTCCTCATCGGCTTCCTGGGCGGCCCAGGCAGGCGTCGCAGCCAGCAACAGTAGTATTAGCATAGTGTTCAACAGTTTTAGCATTTAGGACTCCTTTCCCCCGCGGGGACACAATGTAGCTTTGCCAAGCGAGCTATTCAACGGCAACATACCTGCCACCCTGATTGGAGGATGCTTGTGAAAGCCTATTTGGACCTGATGCGTTATGTGCACGAAAACGGCAATGCCAAAGGAGATCGCACCGGCACTGGCACCAAATCTGTGTTTGGATATCAAATGCGCTTCGATCTTTCGCAAGGTTTTCCGCTTGTCACCACCAAAAAAGTGCATCTGAAATCGATCATTCACGAGCTGCTCTGGTTCCTGAAAGGCGGCACCAATACGAAATATCTGAAAGAGAATGGCGTCTCGATCTGGGATGAGTGGGCGCTCCCGGATGGCGCTCTCGGTCCCGTCTATGGCTACCAGTGGCGCAACTGGCCCACGCCCGATGGTCGTCACGTGGATCAGATCTCCGAGCTGATTGAGCAGATCAAGAGCAAGCCCAATTCACGTCGTCTGATTGTTTCGGCCTGGAATGTGGCCGATCTGCCGGATGAATCGATCAGCCCGCAGGCCAATGCGGCAAACGGCAAGATGGCGCTGGCTCCCTGCCACGCCTTTTTCCAGTTTTATGTGGCTGATGGCCGGCTCTCCTGTCAGCTCTATCAGCGCAGCGCCGATATTTTTCTGGGCGTACCTTTCAACATCGCCAGCTATGCACTGCTCACCATGATGGTCGCGCAGGTATGTGATCTTGTGCCGGGTGACTTTGTGCATACCTTCGGCGATGCACATCTCTACTCCAACCACATGGAGCAGGTGGAAATGCAATTGGCACGTGAAGCTTTTCCACTGCCAAGCATGAAACTCAACCCGGATGTGAAAAATATCTTCGATTTCAAATATGAGGATTTCGAGCTGATCGGTTACGAGTGCCACCCGGGTATCAGGGCGCCGATTGCAATTTGAATAATCTGAATCGACAGGCGTGTTAAGTCGATCCATAAGGAGAAAATAATGAGATTCCAACGCCTGTTGTTGCTATGCATGGTTCCAGTTTTGGCTATGACACTCTCTTTCCGTGCCGAGGCCAAGTCGGCAACTGAAGCCTCCGGCGATGTGCTGGTGGTACTTCTGCCAACGGTTGCTTACGGAAGCACGTTTGCAATGGATGATGAAGAGGGCCGGATGCAGTTCTACAAGTCTTTTTTCACTACGCTCGCTGTCACCCAGGGCATCAAATACTCGGTGAATAAAACGCGCCCGGACGGTTCCGATAATAAATCTTTCCCGTCCGGCCACTCATCGGCCTCGTTTCAGGCTGCTTCGTTTATCCAGATGCGATATGGCTGGAAATACGGCATCCCGGCCTATCTGACTTCAAGCTATGTCGCCTGGACCCGGGTGAAGGCCAGGAAGCACTTTGTTGTGGATGTGATGGCTGGGGCATCGTTGGGCGTGCTGAGCAATCTGATTTTCACCGACGAATATTCGGGAGTCAGGGTGGAGCCGCATGCGTCGCATGATAGTTACGGGGTGACTCTCAGCCTCAATTGGTGATGGTGCAAATGAAGCATTCTGTTTCGGGAGTCTGGTTGATGCTCTTTGTGCTGCTTCTTTTGAGCTCAGTGCGCACATCAGATGCCAAGGAGGCTGATCCGGGTGCCTGTGCAACCTTGCCGTTACTTGATCGTTACGATCAGGCTGGGCTGTTAAGTCGCTCAGGTGATGGTGAGCTTCAGCTTTATCTTGTCGCCGATCTGCATTCGGCTGATTGCGGTGCGCCGGACTGTTACGGCACGAATATTGTAGTCAGGATAAGACCTATTGCGGATCGTTCTCGATGCTTTGTAAAAACAGCCATTATTCAGACACAGGACTTTGTCGAGCCGAACTGCGGGTTTTCCGATCCTGTCGCATCATCGGTAATGGAGAGTTACGTAGTTTTAGAAGCAGATGCGGACTGGGGTAACGGGAACCTTGAAAGAGTGACGCTGCAGAACAGGAGCGGAACTCGAGCGTTGATCATTATGCGGCGGAATTTTTTCTATTTTGAGAACGTGACAGCCCATGGTGTACTTCATATGGAACTTCCTGCCGAAGATGAAAATGGGTGTTGTTGGGGAGCCACCTCTTCGGAATCCCATTTTCCTCCGGCAAATAAAGGGATGTTATTTCCCACTCCTGAATGAAGAGATGTACATTTATTACGTCAGCTTTCATGATTTGAGCTATGGCTGAGGAAGCAAAGCAACCCACTATCTCCCTGATCTGGGCGCAGGATGAAAATCGTCTGATCGGCAATAAGAACAAGCTGCCGTGGCGGCTGCCTGCCGACCTGGCGTGGTTTAAGGAATGCACCATGGGCAAGCCGATTCTGATGGGTCGCAAAACTTTCGAATCCATCGGTAAGCCGTTGCCGGGTAGGCAGAATATTGTGCTCACCCGTCAGGATTTGCAGATTGAAGGCTGCACCGTGGTGCATTCGCTGGAGCAGGCCAAAGAAGCCGCAGGCGATGCCGCCGAAATCATGGTGATCGGGGGTGCAGAGATCTATGCGCAGACGCTGCCGTTTGCCGATAAGCTCTATTACACGCAAATCCATCACGCTTTTAAAGGCGATGCATGGTTTCTCGAATTACAGATGAAAAAGTGGGAAATGCTGCACAGGGAGGCACACACGGCAGATGAGAAGAACCCGTATGATCACACTTTCATGATTCTGGCGCGCAGAAAATAAATTTTGAACATCCCCCTTTGTTATCGTGTACAACTTGTCATTTTCATCGGCGTATTTGCATGGTCGGTGGTGGAGCCACTCGATGTTTATATCTGGGCACTGGAAGTGTTCCCCGCAGTGATCGGGCTTGGCGTTGTGCTGGGCACATATCACAAGTTTCCACTCACCGACCTCGCCTACACCATGATTCTGCTGCACTGCATTATCCTGATGGTGGGCGGGCACTACACATACGCCGAGGTGCCGTTGTTCGATTGGTTGCAGCAGCAGTTCGATCTTGCGCGTAACTATTATGATCGTGTCGGCCACCTTGCGCAGGGCTTTTTTCCCGCAATCATTGCGCGCGAAATTTTACTGCGGCTCACACCGCTCGAACCTGGCGGCTGGCTCTTTTTCATTGTTACCAGTATCTGCCTCGCTATCAGTGCTTTTTATGAATTTATCGAGTGGTGGGTGGCACTGCTCACCGGTGAGGCTGCCGATGTGTTTCTCGCCACGCAGGGCGATGTATGGGATACGCAGTGGGATATGTTTCTCGCCTTTTGCGGAGCCATGGCCGCGCAGCTAATCTTTGCCCGCCTGCATGATGAGAAGTTACAGATTTTAAACAGGGAGCAGAGGCAAGCATGAGAATCTTCAGGCATTGGCAGGATGCTGCTCAGGCCACCGATCTGCATGGCGGTGCGATCACGATTGGAAATTTCGATGGTGTTCACCTTGGGCATCAGCAGGTGTTGGCCGAACTAAAAGCGCATGCCGCAAAGGTGGGTGGCCCGGCTATCGCTATCACCTTCGATCCGCATCCTCGCGCCGTTCTTTTTCCCGGCGAATCACCTCGCAGGTTATCCCACTTGCATGAACGACTTGAGCGTCTGGAGGAGGCAGGTGTTGATGCAGTGCTGTTGTTGCACTTTGATCGTGAGCTTGCCTCCTGGCCGGCCAGTCAGTTTTCAAACAAGGTTTTTGAAACCTTTCAGCCGAAACACTGGCATGTCGGCTACGATTTTGCCTTTGGGCGCGGTCGCGAAGGGAGTGCCGAGGCGTTGCACGAACTGGGGGAATCATTGGGTTTCACCGTGACCGAAGCGGGAGCTTTCGAGATGGATCACGCCGTGGTCTCTTCCAGCCGTATTCGTTCGGCCATTGAGGCTGCAGACTTTCCATTGGCTAAAAAACTGCTCGGACGCTCCTATTCGATTTCAGGGCATGTGATGCATGGCGACAAACGCGGTCGCAAGATTGGCTTTCCGACCGCCAATCTCGATGTGGCCGATCTGGCACATCCGCCGATCGGTATTTATGCCGTGAAAGCAAAGTGTGGCGATGAGCTCTGGAATGGTGCTGCCTATCTCGGTTTCCGCCCTACTTTTAATGGACGTACCATGGTGCTGGAAACGCATATGCTTGATGTCAGCCCCGAGCTCTATAACGAGCGACTGGAAGTGCGTTTTGTGCAGCGTGTGCGCGAGGATCGTGCCTATAAGAGTGCCGATGAGCTCTCCCGCCAGATCAAGCTGGATTGTGATGCGGCGCGAAGGATTCTTGCCGGGAACTAAATTCGGCAACCCTTAAAAGAGACAACCCAAGAAATTTTGCTATGCTTCGCCCGCCCTGATGCATTTGGGGTGAAAAGAGTACGGGAGCCCTAGCCTTGTCCGACCAAGAGAAGTTTGATTACAAATCCACCGTTTTCCTGCCGAAAACGGATTTTCCGATGCGCGGAAACCTGCCGCAGGCGGAGCCCAGGCGTCTGGAGCAGTGGGAAACCGCCCGCTTGTACCAGCAGCTGCGGAATAAACGCAAGGGTAAGCCAAAGTTTGTGCTGCACGACGGCCCGCCCTATGCCAACGGCCACATCCACACCGGTCATGCGGTCAACAAGGTGCTGAAAGATATCGTGGTGCGCTCGCGATCGATGATGGGTTTCGATGCGCCATACGTGCCGGGCTGGGATTGCCACGGCCTGCCGATCGAGCTGAAGGTGGAAGAGCAGTTCAAGAAACAGAAGCGAGACAAGGAGAGCATCTCTTCGGATGAGTTTCGTACCGCCTGCCGTGAATATGCGGCGGAGTGGCTGAATATACAGCGCGAAGAGTTCAAGCGGCTTGGTGTCATCGGTGATTGGGATAATCCATATATCACTATGGATTACAAATTCGAGGCCGATACGGTGCGTGAGATTGGCAAGTTTCTGGCCAATGGCGGCCTCTACAAGGGTGCCAAGCCGGTGCACTGGTGTGTGAATGACCGCACCGCATTGGCGGAAGCCGAGGTGGAGTACGAGGAGCACACCTCTCATTCTATCTACGTAAAGTTTGTCACAGGCGAGGACTTGTCGGACATCAGCTCCAGCCTCGTCGGCAAAGTGTCGCTGGTGATCTGGACGACTACTCCGTGGACCATTCCGGCCAATCTGGCGGTTTCAGTCGGTCCTGATATCGAGTATGCAATCGTGCGTATCAACAAGGCTGATGATAATCCGAACCTTGTGTCGGGTGAGGTGCTGATTATCGCTGAAGATTTGCGTGCCCAGGTGCTGGCCGATATTGGCGCAACAGGCGAGGTGCTGGGTCGTGTGCGCGGGCACAGCCTCGATAAACGCCGTTTCCGTCATCCCTATCTCGATCAGGATGCGCCAGTGCTGGTGGGCGAGCATGTTACCCTTGAGGCGGGCACCGGCTGCGTGCACACCGCTCCCGGCCACGGCCAGGAGGATTTCGAGATCGGCCAGAAATATGGACTGCCGGTTTTCAATCCGGTGGATGATGGCGGTGTGTTTCGCGACGGTACCCCGGTGGTTGCCGGCATGCATGTGTTCAAGGCCAATGCGGTGATGGTTGAGCATTTGCGCGAGACAGGTTCGCTGCTTGCCACCAGTAAGATCAACCACTCCTATCCGCATTGCTGGCGCTGCCACACGCCGCTGATTTTCCGCGCCACTCCGCAGTGGTTTATCTCCATGCAGAAAAACGATCTGCGCAAGAAGGCATTGAAGGCCATTGAAAATACCACGTTCGTGCCCGAGTGGGGGAAAAATCGTATCCGCGCCATGGTCGAGCAGCGGCCCGACTGGTGCGTTTCAAGACAAAGAAACTGGGGAGTGCCGATCACTGCCATCCGCTGTAAAAGTTGCGATACGCATGCTGTGACCACGTCGAAGGTTGTCGAAGGGATCGCCAAGGCCGTGGAAAATGGCGGGGCGGATGTCTGGTTTTCCACCGATGTAGAGGCTTTCCTGCCGAAGAATGCCAAGTGTCCGGCTTGCTCAGGCAAGGAGTTTGTGAAGGAGACCGATATCCTCGATGTCTGGTTTGATTCCGGCTCCACACATGCCTGCGTGCTGGAACAGCGCGATGAGCTGGGGGCACCGGCCGATCTCTATCTCGAAGGTTCTGATCAGCATCGCGGCTGGTTCCAGTCCTCGCTCCTCGAGAGCATCGGAACCCGCAGTGTCGCTCCGTTCAAAGCTGTGCTGACACACGGTTTCGTGTTCGACAGCTCGGGGAACAAGATGTCCAAGTCCAAGGGCAATACCATCGCCCCGCAGACCATCATGGAGCAGATGGGCGCCGATATTTTGCGTCTGTGGGTGTCCGCCAGCGACTACTCGGCCGATATCAATCTCTCCAACGATATTTTGAAGCAACTGGCTGAATCGTATCGCCGCATCCGCAATACTATCCGCTTCCTGCTGGGCAACCTCGACGGTTTCGATCCCAAGAAGGATGCGGTGCCGCACAAGCAGCGCAGTCCGCTGGATCGCTGGGCTGTGCATCGGTTGAGCCAGATGACTGCTACGGTGCTGAATGGTTATGAGAACTACCAGTTCCACCGCATCTATCAGGAGGTGCACAACTTCTGTTCGGTCGATTTGGGCGGATTCTATCTCGATGTGATCAAGGATCGTCTCTACTGCGATGGAGCCGATTCGAAACGCCGGGCTTCGGCGCGCGCCACATTGCATGAGATCTGCGATACGCTGATTCGTCTGATCGCACCGATTCTGCCGTTCACGGCAGAAGAGGCGTGGGAGTTTCTGCCTGGCCGAGGTGAGGGCTCCGTGCATCTGCACGGTTTTCACGATGTGGCCGATATCAAGATTGATGGTGAATCATGGGAGAAGTTTTTCGAGATTCGCGAGCAGGTAAACACTGCGTTAGATCAGGCTAAAAAGGATGGCGTGGTCGGCTCCTCCATTGCTGCTTGCGTGAATGTGCCCTCGCTGTCGGCTGCGCTTGCCGAGCATCTGGGAGAAACTTTCGAGCAACTGTTCATCGTTGCCAAGGTGACGATGCAGCCCGGTGCGCACGTTACGATCTCTGCGGCTGAGGGTTCGAAGTGCCCTCGTTGCTGGAATGTTGGCGCACCCGCAGATGCCGGTCATGCGGTGCACAGTGAGGTGTGCCCTCGCTGCTTCGAGGTGGTGGCCAAGGGCTGATATGACACGTATCTACGCCCAGGCGGGCCTGTTTGCTTCGCTGCTTGCGCTGGATCAGTGGACGAAGTGGCTGATTTTGCAACCGGACTTTAAACCGTTTGTGGTGATTGATGGCTTTTTCAACATGGTGAAGGCCTTTAATACTGGCGTGGCCTTTTCAATGTTTGATGATCTGCCGGAGAGCTGGCGCGTCTACGCACTGGTCGGAGCCACTTCGGTGATTGCCATCGTGGTGGCCGTGTGGTGGTGGCGCGAGCGGCATCAGCCGGGGAATATCACATGGCTGCTGGTGCTGATACTGGCAGGTGCTGCAGGCAATATCTGGGATCGTATTCAGCTTGGCTATGTGGTCGATTTTATTGAATGGTATGTGCGTATCGACGGTGTTGAGTATCGCTGGCCTGCCTTCAATGTGGCCGACTCCTGCATTTCGGTGGCTGTTGTTCTGTTGCTGGTAAGCAGCATTCGCAAAAGCCCTTAAAAGGTTTCCAATTTGATGGTATCCCGCTTGTCGTGGGTCTGGTTCGCGCTGATATCCTCGGCCAGCTTTGCCGGAATGGGTGCTTGCGTGCGCATGGCGAGTGAAACACTGCCGCAATCCGAGGTGGTGTTTTTCCGTAACTTTATGGCGCTGCTGTTTCTGTTGCCGCTGATGCTGCATCGCCGCGTCAGTTTCAAAACCGGGGTGTTCCCATTTCATCTGCTACGTTCGGTAACTGGTCTTGCGGCCATGTATCTCTATTTTTATGCGCTATATCATTTGCCGCTGGCCAGCGCCCTGCTCCTGAATTACACCTCACCCCTGTTCGTCGCCATGATTGCTATTGTGTGGTTGAAGGAGGGCTCGACGCGCACGCGCATGCTGGCGCTGATAATCGGTATGTTCGGGGTGGCGCTGCTATTCAATCCGGCTTCGGAAATTGCCTCTGTTGCGGGTGTGCTGGGCCTGCTCTCCGGCGCCTTTGCAGGGCTTGCCTTGGCGACAGTGAAAAAACTTTCCGCAACCGAGCCAGCGATTCGCACCGTAACCTGGTTTGCGCTGCTCTCAGGCCTGATCTCTTTTGTGCCGATGGCCTTCGAATTTCAATGGCCGGGGCTGTCAACATGGGGGTGGCTGCTGGCATTGGGATTACTTGCGAATATGGGGCAACTAGGCCTGACCATCGCCTACGGTAAAGCAGCAGCCACGCAGGTTTCGCCACTCGGTTATTCAAGCCTGGTGTTTGCCGGGGTGCTTGGGTTTGTCGTGTGGGGCGAATATCCCGATGCTATTGGCTTGATGGGAGCTGCTCTGGTGGTGTTTGCCGGGGTGCTGGTCGCAAGGGAGCGAAGCGGAACCGTGCTGGCGCCACCATCTGCTGTGCCGGTTAAGAGACCGGAGGGGAAGGCATAGTGTCCTCTTTTCTGTTTTTTTGCATAAGATACAGCCTACGAAGGGGGAGTGATGAATAAGGTAAAAACCATGTTATGCGTTCTTGTTATATCGCTGCTGATGTCTGTATCCGAGGACGCTCTCTCGGATGAGAGGGAGAACATCAGAGGCATCACCAGCGCTCATAATGATCTGCGTGCTGCGCTGAATCTTCCGGATTTGATATGGTCGGATAAGCTCGCAGCCGTGGCGCAGGAGTGGGCAACCCACCTCGCAAACAACAAGGGATGCAAAATGCAGCATCGTCCCAGGCATGGCGAGAATTCGCGCCCTTTCGGGGAAAACATTTACTGGGCCAGTCCGTTAAACTGGTCGGATGGCAGAAAAGAGATTCAGGAAGTAGCTCCAACTACTGTTGTACAAAGCTGGGCAAGCGAAGTGGAAGACTATGATTACAACAGTAACAGTTGTCGAAAAGAAAAGGTATGCGGGCACTACACTCAGGTTGTGTGGAGAAACACTACGAAACTGGGGTGTGGGATGGCTATATGCTCGAATAAGAGTCAGATCTGGGTATGCAATTATGACCCGCCAGGCAATCGCATCGGGTATAAACCTTATTAGTTTTTCGGTATCCCTGCGCGGGCCAGCTCATCGGCGCGTTCATTTTCGGGGTGCCCGTTGTGTCCTTTGACCCACTGCCAGTTCACTTTGTGTTTTGCGGCCAGTGCATCAAGCTCCTGCCAGCGTTCAAGGTTCGATACCGGCTTTTTGCCCGCGGTTTTCCACCCTTTGGCTTTCCAGTTGTGAATCCACTCGTTCATTCCCTGCACAACATACTTCGAATCGGAGTGGATGGTGATATCGCATGGTTTGGTGAGCGCTTTGAGTGCTTCGATCGCGGCTTGTAATTCCATCTGCTGATTGGTGGTTTGCGCCTCGCCGCCGCACAGTTCCTTCTCATGCTTGCCCATACGCAGCAACACCCCCCAGCCGCCGGGGCCGGGATTGCCCGAGCAGGCGCCATCGGTAAAAGCGTGTACCACAGGTTTGTCTGACATGCGCGCATCGTAAGCAACTCCTGCATGAATGTCAGGTGGCGATTGAGTTCGGTCTTGTCACTGCTAGACTCATGCGAAGAGGCGATGCTGTGCGGGGCGGGAAGGAGTTGCGTATGAGTCTCTTGGTCGCAAGAAATATTCGGTGGACTGCGTTGGTGCTGGGCTTGATTGGGGTGGTTTCAGGTTGCGCCAAATTCCAGCAGTTTGCCGAACTCTCCTCTGTAAAATTCTCGCTGGAGCGGGTTTCATCCGTTCGGCTGGCGGGAGTCGACATTATGGATCTGAGAACCGCACGCCAACTCAATATGCAGGATGCCGGCCGAATCAGCCGGAGCGTATTCCAAAAGCGATTGCCTCTGGAAATGACCCTGCATCTGCGCACGGAGAATCCGCTGGTCAATCAGGTGGCGGCCAGCCTTGTAAGTATGGAGTGGACCCTGCTGCTGGACGGCAAGGAGGCCATCAGCGGCAGTATGAACACAAGGGTGTCGCTGCCCGCAGGCCAGCCGCAGGACATTCCGCTCACGCTGGGGCTCGACCTTATCAAAACTTTTTCCGACAAGCGTGCCACGGAGCTGCTCGATATGGCGCTTGCCTATGCTGGGCGGGGAGGCGGTGTGCCAAAGGGAGTGGCGCTGCGCGTATTGCCCACGATTGATACCCCGATCGGACCGATTCGATATCCTTCGCCGATTACAGTCACTGTTCCTGAGAGCATGTGAATGCGGCAGATTGACGCAGGCGGTTTCGGTTTCTATGTTGAGTCTGTTGGTGCCAGGAGGCAGGGATGAGCAAAGTGATCAGTAAACTGGTTTCAGACGATAATGCCATGCGCGGTTTAATCGGTCTGCAGGTGAGTTATTTGCGAGAGCGCTATGAGGTGTGGGATGTATTGCCGGAAGACGACACCATCGTGCTGGCGGCCAACGATTCCACCGACATGCAGGACGATTCCTATGGCCGCCCGCATCGGCTGGTGCCGAAGACCCAGAGCCTTCGATTCCGCGATTCTGAAGGTAAGCCGACTAACATCTGGGATGAAATTGTGTTCGAGGATGGCCCTGCCGCCTGATCGTCGCGGCGCCTAATCGATCACACGGATGACGGGACGGTACTTTTACGGAGAGCGAGGATGCACAATTCAAGACCTGACCCCATGAGCATGGGAATGGGCATAAGGTAAAGATTGCGCGAATAAATGATTCCGCAGAAAGCAACTATGCTGTTTTAGGCGATTTTACGATGAGTAGAAAGAATCCTATTCGAGCAAGAGTGCAGATAGGATTGCCGAAAAAACGTATACTCAATTTCTCTTTAATAAAAGAGAGTGGGGCATGGAGAATTGAGCACTTTGTGCCAATGGATGATTAGCGCGAAGTGTATGCTAGGTTGTCCCTGCCGCCTGGGGTTGTTGCGGCATTTAATCAATCACACGGATGACGTGGCGTATCCGGGTAGCCAATAGGAGGCTATGGAAATGCGCGAAACAAGACATGGCCCCCGATACTTTGCACACATTTATGTGCTGTTTGTATTGATGCTTTTCCAGATGCTGGCCGGGGCTGCGTGGGCGAACGATGTTCTTTATTCTGTATATGGCGGAGTGTCGAAAACTGAAGCAAGTAATGTGTCGTATACAGATCACACCCTGAATCCACCTCAGAAATCAACGCAAAGCGTGAGCATCAGGAACTCGCATGTGATAGGGGGGCGAATTGAAAGGTGGGATACTAGCAAAAGCTGGTTTGGGACAGCGCTTGATTTGTCATATTTCCGAACTAATGCAGCAGAGGGAAGTGACATTCTGTCAATCGATCATTATGTAGGCAGTATTAGTGCGATAGTGCGGTTGCCGGTTGAGAACAACGGGATGTTCAATAGGAAAATTCAACCGTATGCTGGCATTGGAGCTGGAGAGGCGATATCCAAAGTTCGCAAATTACCGCTTTCTAACGTTATGGATGGAATGATTGTTAATTCAGTAGCGCTGAATCTTAATGCCGGCATTCATTGGCTGTTTGATGATGAAAGTAGCATGTTTATGGAATATCGAATGCTCTATTTCTTAATCAATCATACGGAATCCCTTGCTATTTATACAAAATCAAGTGATACAGAAGTGCCGATTGTATCCCATCAGCTTCTACTTGGTTATCGCTTCTGAAGTCAGAACCACCTTTATTTCGCCGAAAGAAATCTCAGAGGATGAGGTCTTGCAATCAAAGGAGAGTAGGGGGCAGGGCTTGAATTGCGGATCAAGGGCGCGTCGCTATGTCTGGTTCGATAGGCTCCGAAGCAAATCCTGCCAGTTGTTGCCGGGAGTGATTTGACCGCCAACGGTGGCGCGGGAGGCCCCGGTTACTTCCGCAACAGTGTTGGGGAGCCCAT
>JBNLAN010000019.1:0-29994 GCA_050302175.1 Mariprofundaceae bacterium
TCAATTAAACCTGAATTCCATATTTGCGGTTACCAGATGGGCGGCTGGAAAACTGAATTTTGCCGCTGTCCCGGTTGAATCGACAGGTTGATAATCCTGACCATCCATATATCGGTAACGAATGCCGAATGATGTCGATTCATTGATAACATAATTTGCGCCTGCAATCAGCTGATAGGAAAATGCTGATTTCGTGCTGTTCATGCTGCCAACTGAAGTTGTGACATTCCACTTGATCGATGACATGCCCATACCGGCGCCGCCAAACAGCTCCCAGCTGTTAAAATCCCCAACGGCCATCAGGTTTGCCATCGCAGAGGTGCGCTGCAAGTTCCCGGACATAGGGATGACGGTAGCTCCAGCTACACGCGACTCTGCGGCGTATGAAGTATGATCGAGCTCCACTTCCCCCTTGATCAGGCCGGAGCGATAGCCGACATAACCATCAAACAATCTCCCCTCCTTGAATGACCACCGGGTTGCCGCATAGTTTTTTTCGTCATAAATTCTTGATTGGTGATAGGCGATGCCTACGCCTAAACCGACATACAACCCATCCCCTGCATATGCCGCAGTTGAGAATAGCAGCAGGCCGCATGCGGCCATCATCGTAAGTTTTGTTTTCAAAGAACCCTCCCTCTTCTGTTTTAATTAATGCCTTCAGAGATTCAAATCTGCCGGGACATTCAGTCGCCAACATCATAGTTCATAACCTTATCCCTGCAATGATAAACTCCCGGAAACATGGGATCCGGCGCCTGACCTCTCAAGTCTGACGATCACGCTCCACAAGCGGACTGCAAGCCGCTAGGCTCGCCAGCTTATGAGCAAGAGCATTTTCGTCTGCCAGAACTGCGGCGCCGAGCACCGTAAATGGGCCGGCATGTGCCCGGACTGCAACAGCTGGAACACCATCAGCGAACAGGCCATCGAAAAACCAACCTCCGCCCGCGTGGGTAAAAAATCGAAACCGCTCTCCACACGCTCCATCACCGAAATCTCCGCGCACAAGATCCCCCGCCACAGCACCAAAATCGATGAGCTGGACCGTGTGCTCGGCGGTGGCCTCGTGCCCGGCTCGGCGGTACTGATCGGCGGCGATCCCGGCATCGGCAAATCCACTCTTCTTTTGCAGGCCTCCAGCTTCCTCTCCGAATTCGGCACCGTTCTCTACATCACCGGCGAAGAATCGGCACAGCAGGTGAAGATGCGCGGCGAACGCATCACGGCCATGCATGCCGACTTGCAGCTCGCCACCTGCACCGAGCTCGAAACCATGCTGGCCACCATCGCCGATCTGAAACCGCACGCGGTGATCATCGACTCCATCCAGACCACCAGCAGCAACCGCCTCACCAGCGCACCGGGCACGGTGAGCCAGGTGCGCGACTGTGCCGCCGCGCTGATCCAGCAGGCGAAGAGCCAAGGGCATGCGCTGATTCTGGTGGGCCATGTGACCAAGGACGGCAGCATCGCAGGCCCCCGCGTGCTCGAACATATGGTGGATGCCGTGCTCTATTTCGAAGGCGACCGCGGGCATGCGCACCGCATCCTGCGCGCCGTGAAAAATCGCTTCGGTCCGGCCGGAGAGATGGGCGTGTTCGAAATGAGCGACCGGGGCCTGATCGGCATTCAGGATGCCTCGCGCCTGTTTCTGGCCGAGCGTGCCATCGATGTGCCCGGTTCCGTCGTCGTAGCCTGCATGGAGGGCACCCGCCCGCTCTTGGTGGAGATTCAGGCGCTGGTAGCCCCCACTGTTTATGCCACCCCCAAGCGCTCGGCGGTGGGGCTGGATGTGAACCGCATGTCGATGCTAATCGCAGTGCTGGAGCGGCGGATTGGTCTTCCCTTAGGCCAGCAGGATGTCTATGTGAATGTGGCTGGCGGGGTACGCATCAATGAACCCGCTGCCGACCTTGCCGTGCTGATGGCGGTGGTCTCCGCCTATCAGGAGAAACCGATCCCGGCCGAAATGGCCGTATTCGGCGAAGTGGGGCTGACCGGTGAGATCCGCCCGGTGAGCGGCCCGGAGCCGCGCGCCAGAGAAGCGCTGAAGCTCGGCTTCCGGCAGCTGATTCTGCCAAGCGAAAATGAAACAAGGGTGCAGGAGGCGAAAATAGCTGCTAGCCTTCGCAGCGGTTCCGGGGGGTCGGTGCAATACCTTCCCGTGCGCCATTTATCCGAAGCAGTGCAGGCGGGCCTTAAGTTGAGGAAATCTTGAACTTTTTAGACTACACGCTGATTTTTCTGGTCGGGTTGTCCATCGTTCTGTCGTTGTGGCGCGGTTTTGTGCGCGAGGTGATCTCCATCGTGGGACTTGTTGCCGCATTTCTCATCGCCAGCCGCATTTCCGCCGAAGTGGGCGCCATCCTGCTCGACTGGTTCCCCAACCGGACCGTTGCCAATATCGCCGGTTTCGCGCTTGTTTTTATTATTATCATGGTGGTGGTTGGCCTGATCGGGGCACTGATCCGCAAACTGGTGCACATGGCGGAGCTCACCACCACCGACCGCACGCTCGGCATGCTGTTCGGGCTAACGCGTGGCATACTGCTAATCTCCCTGACCGCCCTGATCTATACCTCCTACACCGAACCCGACAAACCGTGGCTTGAAGATAGTGCGCTGGCTCCCTATGCCATCGAGGGCGGCGACCTGCTGGGGCAGGCCATTCCGGAAGGCTACCCTTTCTCCCGACGTGGCAATATTCTGCCGCCGCCCAAACTGCCTTCCATGGCCGATGTGGCCGACAAACTTTCCGACCAAGACCGAGAAGCCCTGACCGATGTAATTGAGGAACAAATGAAGTGAACGGTTCTACCTGCACTCCCGACTACACCCTAAACGACGACCATTTCCACGATGAGTGCGGTGTCTTCGGCGTCTTCGGCCATCCGGAGGCGGCCAATCTCACCTACCTCGGCCTCTACGCCATGCAGCATCGCGGCCAGGAGTCGGCAGGCATCGTCTCCACCGACGGCCACAACTTCTACAATCACAAGGGTATGGGACTGGTGGCCGATATCTTCCAGAAATCGGATATCGCGCAACTGATCGGCCGCAACAGTATCGGCCATGTGCGCTACTCCACCTCCGGCGATTCGGCCCTGCGCAACTGCCAGCCCTTCATGTATGAATATGCGCACGGCGGCATCGCCCTCTGCCACAACGGCAATATCGTCAATGCACCGGATATCCGCCATGAACTGGAGAAGGGAGGCTCGATCTTCCAGTCCACCTCCGACACTGAAGTAGTGATGCACCTGATTGCGCGCAGCTCCGCACCGACCATGAAAGAGCGCGTGGCAGATGCCGCCCGCCAGCTGGCCGGAGGCTTTTCGCTGCTGGTGCTGGTGGAAAAACGGCTGGTGGGCCTGCGCGATCCCAACGGCATCCGCCCGCTGGTGCTCGGTAAGCTGGGAGAGAACTGGGTGCTGGCCTCCGAAACCTGCGCCTTCGATCTGATCGGCGCCAAATTTATCCGCGACGTCGAGCCCGGAGAGATGGTGGTGATCGAAGGCAACGACATCGAAAGCCTGTACCCCTTCAAATCGTCGACACCGAAATTCTGCGTGTTCGAATATGTCTATTTCGCCCGTCCCGACTCCACGCTGGAGGGGGTCAATGTCTACAACGCCCGCTACAAGATCGGCATGGAGCTGGCGAAAGAGTCTCCGGCTGAAGCCGACCTCGTGGTGCCGGTACCCGATTCCGGCGTGCCGCCTGCGATGGGCTATGCCGAGGCCTCGGGCATTCCTTTTCAGATGGGGCTGATCCGCAACCACTATGTGGGCCGCACCTTCATCGAACCACAGCAATCGATCCGTAACTTCGGCGTAAAACTGAAGCTGAATGCCAACCGCAGTCTGATCGAGGGCAAGCGTGTGGTACTGGTGGACGACTCCATCGTGCGCGGCACCACCAGCCGAAAAATTGTCGAAATGGTGCGCGCCGCCGGTGCAGCCGAGATCCACATGCGCATCTCCAGCCCCCCCACCAAACACTCCTGCTTCTACGGTATTGATACACCGAATGCCGAGGAGCTGATGGCCAACAAAATGAGCATCGACGAGATGTGCAAGGCCATTGGTGCCGATTCGCTCTCCTTCGTCTCCTTCGAAGGTATGTACCATGCCGTGGGCAAACCGGCGGAGATGCACTGCGATGCCTGCTTCTCGGGCAACTACCCGGTCGCCATCGAAAAGCCGCACTCGCCGCAACTCTCCCTGCTCCGGTATTTCACGAGAAAATAACGGTGCCCGCGACCGGTGGCCGTTGAGGGCGACATGTATCTCGAGCATTTCGGCTTAAACGAACCGCCATTCTCCATCGCGCCCAACCCGCGCTACCTCTACATGAGCGTGCAGCATCAGGAGGCGCTGGCCCACCTGATGTATGGCATCAAGGGCGAAGGCGGTGGCATCGTGCTGATTACCGGCGAGGTTGGCACCGGCAAGACCACGGTGAGCCGCAGTCTGATCGAGCAGCTGCCCGACGACATCGAGGTCGCCTTCATCTTCAACCCGAAACTCACCTCACTGGAATTGCTCGCCAACATCTGCGACGAACTCGGCATCAAATACCGCAGCAACAGCAGCAACAAGACGCTGATCGACCACCTCAATACCCACCTGCTTAAAGCGCACGCACAGGGGCGGCACACCGTGCTGCTGATCGATGAGGCGCAGAATCTCTCGACCGACGTGCTCGAGCAACTTCGGCTGCTCACTAACCTCGAAACCTCGGAAACCAAACTGCTGCAGATCATTCTGCTCGGCCAGCCGGAACTGCAGGAGATCCTCGCCAAAAGCGAACTGCGCCAGTTGGCGCAGCGCATTATCGCCCGCTTTCATCTCTCGCCACTGACCCAGGCCGAAGTGCCGAAATATATCGCGCATCGCCTTGGCGTGGCCGGATATAGTGGTGACGAAATTTTCGAAAGCGGCGCCATGCGGCTGATTGGCAAACAGAGTCAGGGGGTTCCCCGCCTGATCAACACCCTGTGTGACCGCGCGCTGCTCGGTGCCTACGCCAAAGAGAAAAACAGCATTGATACAAGCACCGTACGCCAGGCCATACAGGAAGTGACCGGCAAAGCTTCGGGGAACCACAGGACTGCCCTTGCCATCCTCACTGCATCGCTGCTGCTGGGCGCAGGCGTCTTCAGCCTCTGGTCACAAAGCACTCAGGACACTGCTCCGGACACGCAAAGCGCTCAGGCAGCCGCCGTGGAAACTGCCGCCAAGCCGCTACCCAAACCGGCACCCATGCCAACCGACACCCAGCTGATCGAATCATTGCATCCGCCCGGAATGGCGAAGGAAGCGGAGTACCGGCTCGCCTTCGACACCCTGCTGATGCAGTGGAACCAGCCGGGCTCACTCACTGACAACAACCTGTGCACGCAGGCAGGCAGCGCCGGGCTCGGTTGCTGGCAACCCTTCGATGAATTCGACGAGAAAGTGGGGATCGTTACCTCTTCGCAAAAACTGGATGCACTTCGCCGCATCAATCGCCCGGCCCTGCTCACGCTCTACCGGTTCGACTGGGGCGAAGAGCGCCATGTGGTATTGATCAGCCTCAACGAAAAAGCAGCGGTTCTGCAGCTCGGAGAGGCAGTGGTGAATGTAAACGCATCGACCCTCGAGCATGGCCTGATCCGCTCAGCCACCCTTTTATGGAAGCTGCCGCCCGGCTATAACGCCCCGCTGAAAAAAGGCGATAGCGGCGCTGCAGTGAAGTGGCTGGCCGGGCATCTGAAAAGGCTACAGGGCGAGATGATTCCTCCGCACAAGACCTCGAGCCTCGATGATATTCTGCTCGAGCGCGTGAGCATCTTCCGGCAGGGCCACGAACTTCCGGACACCCCCATGATCGGGCCAGAAACCCTGATCCCGCTCAATATCGCCACCGATCTGCCGCAGCCGACGCTGCAGCCACAAAGCGATTAGAGCGTGTCATACATCCTCGATGCGCTGAAAAAATCGGAGCAGGCGCGCAAGAATCTCGCCTCCCCTGAAGAGCAACCCATCGGACTGCCGGAAACATCCCCTGCCGGAAAAAAGCGCCCGCTCTGGCCCCTGCTAATCGCTGCGACTGGCGTTGCTGCCCTGGTGCTGCTGTGGTGGCTCTTCAGCAAGCCGGAGCCACAACCGGCCAGCCCCCCCAGTGCCTCAGTCAGCCCCGCTCCTTCCACACCCCGCCCCTTGCCCACGGTGCAACCCAACCCCGTACCTGCGCCCCCGGCCAGCCTCGCCCCCGCTCCGGTAAAACCTCAAACCAAGCCTCACATGGAGCCCCAGACGGAGCCCGCAGCTGCCCCCCCATCCACACCTTCACCCGGGAGCACACCATCGGCGCAACTGATCACACCACCTGCGCCCGTGGCAAAAACTCCTGCAACAGAGCCGGAACCTGCGCCTGCGGGCAGAACGGCAAAGACGGAGGCCATCCCGGACATCAACCGTCTGTCGCTCGCTGTGCAGCAACGCATCCCTGCAATTAAAATCGAGGGCCATATTTACGATGAGGACCCATCTGCACGCATGGCCATTGTCAATGGTAATGTCACCCGTGAAGGACAAGTGCTCGCCCATGGTTTAACGCTGGAGGCCATTACTGCAAAGGGCGTGGAGTTCGATTTTCAGGGCACACGCTTCAGAATGGGGGTGTTTCAGTCCTGGCCGCCGGAGTAAGCCGGGAAAGCGCCTCGAAATCACCACCTGTAGCCGTTGACATCAAAACCATGCGGCATATACTGCGCCGCCGTTCATCGGAATGGGCCCGCATAAAAAACGGGCCTCGCGATAAAACGGCAAGAGTTTGATTGGAGTAAGACGAATGGGTACTTATACTGTCCGCCCCGGCGATATCGAGCGTAAATGGTTTATCATTGACGCCAACGATCTTGTGCTGGGCCGCATGGCAACCAAGGTTGCATCGATTCTGCGCGGCAAGCACCGTCCGCAGTACACCCCGCACGCCGATTGTGGCGATCACGTTATCGTGATCAATGCCGATAAAGTACGTCTGACCGGCCGCAAGGAAGAGCAGAAAGTTTACTATCGTCATAGCGGTTATATGGGTGGCCTGAAAGAGACTCCAATCGAAGAGATGCGCATCAAGCACCCTGAGCGCATTGTCGAGTTTGCTGTGAAAGGCATGCTTCCAAAAAATTCACTGGGCCGCGCAATGTTCAGCAAGCTGAAGGTTTATGCAGGTAGCGATCACCCGCATGCAGCACAACAGCCCAGCCCACTAACGATCGATTAACAGACCGGAGACAGAAGAATGGCAGAAACCCAATTTCGCGGCACAGGCCGCCGCAAACGCAGCGTCGCCCGTGTAATCATCACACCGGGCAGCGGTCAGATTCAGGTTAACGGTCGTCAGATCGAAGACTATTTCCCGGTGGAGATCATTCGTCAGCAGGCGATTCTTCCACTGGCAACCACAGAGCTTACCGGCCGCATCAATGTTCGCGTCAATGTGAACGGTGGCGGTGTTTCAGGTCAGGCCGGTGCTGTTCGTCACGGTCTGGCTCGCGCCCTGCTCGCATACGATGCAGGCCTGCGCCCACAGCTGAAGCAGAAAGGCTTTTTGACCCGCGATGCGCGTAAAGTTGAGCGTAAGAAGTACGGCTTGAGAAAAGCCCGCCGGGCTCCGCAGTTCTCCAAGCGTTAATCGCTGGTACTGCTACCAACAACAAAGGGAAGGCATCGCGCCTTCCCTTTTTGTTTTTAGCCGCAACATCGGTTCTATTAAGGAAGAATCTCGATAGGTGTACCAACCTTGATGGCGGCCCAAAGCTCGTCCATGTCTGAATTGGTTACCGCAATACACCCGTCTGTCCAGTCGAAGCGCTGACTGATAAAGGCAAGCCAGCCCATGCCGTTTTTTTGCCCATGAATCATGATCTGCCCGCCTGGCGATACCCCAAGCTTCTTTGCCTGCGCCCTGTCTTTTTCATCGGGATATGAAATATGTATCGCTTTATAAAACGAACTATCCGTTTTTTTATAATCAATCGTATAGCGACCCTCGGGGGTGCGGTGGTCCCCTTCTCTCTGCTTGCGCCCCTCAGGGTTTCCCCCAAGCGAAATGCCATACTCCCTCAGCACCTTTGCTCCATCCAGCAACTGAAGCTTCCGCTCTGACTTTAGAACCCGAACCGAGTCCACACTCCCGACCGCCCCGGCAAAGCAAGGCGCAAATGCCAGCAAGGCACCGAACAGCGCAATGTGATATTTAATTCCGATGGAGAGCCAGTTAGGTGGCATGAGGAGAGAAGTTAAAGAACCCCGAACAGACGCTTGATACGGTTGGGCAGGCTATCCACCAGCCCCATCTCTTTCGGGGCGACCTCGTAGAGGGTGGAGGCACCCACACCTTTCAGCATACGGTTTTTCGGTGCCCCGATAAGGATATCATCGGAGAAATCCTTGATCTTGGTATGAATCAGGCCGTAAACGATCTCATCGATCAGCACCTGATTGGTGTGTGCCATGGTCTGAATGCGTGCGCCCTTATCCATGGCGTGACCGATATAATCCCTCGGTTCGCCCGGCAGCTCCTTCACATAGCCGCAGGTAATGCCGATGCGATACTCCACCGGGCCGACCAGCTTCTTGAGCTTTTTGCGCTCCAGATGCACCGAACGCTTGATCAGAAGGGCGGCCAGCACCGCATCGATGGCCGCTTCATAGACCGCCATCACACCATCGCCCAGGCGCTTCACCACCACACCACCATGGCGCTGCACCGCTCTCTCGCAGATATCGCAAAACAGACGGTTACGCATAAATCCCTTGGTATGACCCATCTCGCGCTTGTACTGCGTGGAGTAGGCCAGATCGGTAAACATGATGCACTTGTAGTGATCTTTGGTAGTAGCGATCATCTTCGCCACATCCTCGACGATATAATCGATATCGAGCACTTCAGCGTTGACGCTATTGACCGATCTGGAGTCCTTCAGTTTTTTGATGATGGTGAGATCGGAATCGAAACCTGCCTTGCCCTCGCGTTTCCGGCGAACAATACTCGGCTCAGCCGCAAGCTTCTCACTCGTGTCTTCCGCTTCCGGCTCTGCTTGTGGCTTTGTGTCGGGCTTCGCATCCGATTTCACATCCGGCTTTTCGTCCGACCCCACTGCCGTCACTCTTCGAACTTCCATTTGCCTGTTACGCGCTCCTTAGGAATGCCAGGGAATGTAGCACACCCTTCCCGAAAACACGAATCTCGCAGCAGCATGCACCCATGCTGTGACCTGCCCGACAATTCACTGATTTCGATGCAGCAGCAGCTTGCGCCTGTACTCCTCGGGATCCTTGGTCTGCGTCATGGCGCCACCGCGCGGATAGAGTGCATCAAACAGGCGCGAGATCCAGAAACGCAACGCCGCCCGCCGCAAAAGTACCGGCAAGGCCTGCTTTTCAGCCTCCTCGAGCTCACGCACGGTTTCGTAACCTGCAATTACTGCGGCCATACGCAGGGTATCCTCCTGCCCCGGAGATACCGCCAGCGCATTGAGCGAAATGGCGAGATCCATCGCCCAGGCGGAATCATGTGCATAATAAAAATCGATCACCCCGGAGACCGTATCACCCTCAAACAGGATATTATCGGCAAACAGGTCGCCATGAATCACGCCGGAGGGAAGCCCGGCAAACGACTGTTGCGACTGAAAATCCAGCTCATCGGAGAGCACTCTGGCAGCAATATCGCCATAACGCGCCGTCACATCGCCCATCATGCCGCCGGCGGTCTGTTCCAGCCACGCATCCCCGGTGGGATTCTCACGACGCTCGCCGAAATCCGCTCCCGCCACATGCAGCTGTGCGAGCGCCGCACCGGCCGCCACCAGTTGCGCCTCGTTCAATCGGTCCAGCGTACGCCCTGAAAGGCAGGAGACGATGCAGCCCTGCTTCTCACCCTCATCGATTTGGACCTGGAAAAGCTGCGAGCCATCGCGACGCACCATCACATCCGGGCAAACGAACCCCTTGTGCGCCAGGTGATGCATCAGGTGCATAAAATAGGGCAGCTCATCGGCATTCATGCGCTCGAAGATGGTCAGCACATAACGCCCGGAGGCTTGTTCCCCATCGGTATCGATAAAGAAGTTACTGTTTTCGATGCCTGCAGCAATGCCCTGAAAGCTCTTCAGCTCCCCCAGACTATAACCAGCAAGGATATCACTGATCTGCTCGCGGCTTAATTCGGTATAAACGGACATAGCATCCCCGGTGTGGCTCTGAATGTGGCAAGGATGACGATTTACCCCCCAAAACACCAGTGCGCGCCCATGCATGTGTTCTTGTTCGACGCCCCCCCATTGGGTAGCTTGCACGGCTCATCAACAGGGCGGATAACTCAATGGATCATATACTCATTCGGGGCGGGATACCGCTCTCCGGCAGCATCGAAGCCAGTGGCGCCAAAAACGCGGCGCTGCCGCTGCTCGCTGCCGCCATCATCGCCGACGGGCCAGTGGTCTACCAGCGTATTCCTCACCTCAGGGATATCACCACTATGATGACCCTGCTGGTGCATCAGGGTTGCGACGTCACCTACGACGACAAACAGCAACTGCACATCGATAGCCGCGCTGCCACCAATCCGGTCGCCCCTTACGAACTGGTGAAAACCATGCGCGCCTCATCTCTGGTGCTGGGCCCCCTGCTCGCCCGCTTTGGCAAGGCCAGCGTCAGTCTGCCCGGCGGTTGCGCCATCGGCGCCCGCCCTATCGATATGCACCTGAAAGGGCTGGAGCTGATGGGCGCCACCATCTCCGTTGAGCATGGCTACGTCAATGCCAAGGCACCGAACGGTCTTAAGGGCGCTCACATTGTATTCGACAAGGCGACGGTCACCGGCACCGAAAACCTGATGATGGCCGCAGCTATCGCTGATGGCGAGACTGTGCTCGATAATGCAGCACGCGAGCCGGAAGTGGTGAACCTGGCCGATTCGCTGATTGCGCTGGGTGCCGACATCAAGGGGGCGGGAAGCAACCGCATCGTCATCACCGGCGTCTCAAAGCTCTCCGGCGGCGAAATCATCACCATTGCCGACCGTATCGAAGCCGCCACCTATCTCGCCGCAGGGCTCATCACCGGCGGCGATGTCACGGTCGAGCAGTGCCAGCCGGAAGCGCTGGAATCATTTCTGGCTCGTGTGCGCGAATCAGGTGCTCAGGTGGAAACAGGTGAGAACTGGATACGCTGCAAAGCCAACGGTCGTATGAAGAGCGTCAATATTCACACCATGCCGCACCCGGGCTTCCCCACCGATCTGCAGGCACAGTTCATGGCACTGATGTGCATTGCCGACGACTCCAGCGTGATCAGTGAAACCATTTTCGAGAACCGTTTCATGCACGTGCAGGAGCTGGTTCGCATGGGCGCGGATATCCAGCTCGATGGACACACCGCCATCGTGCGCGGTTGCAAAGCCCTCTCCGGCGCGCCGGTGATGGCTACCGATCTGCGCGCTTCGGCGAGCCTCGTGCTGGCAGGCCTTGCCGCCGAAGGTGAGACCATGATCTCCCGCGTCTACCACATCGACCGCGGCTACGAGCGCATCGAGGAGAAGCTGCGCAAACTTGGCGCCCGCATTGAACGCCGGGCGGGAAGCGAAGAGATGTTCGGCACCAAATTCGCCAGCCTGGGAGTTGCCAGTGCCGCCGACTAAAATCCAACCGCTCACCATCGCCCTCTCCAAGGGACGCATCCTGAACGACACGCTGCCGCTGCTTGAAGCCGCAGGGCTCACCCCGAATGAGGATGTCAACAAGACCCGCAAACTGATGGTGGATGGCCCTGCCCTGCCCGATGGCACCCCGGTGAGGTTCCTGATTATCCGTGCGGCCGATGTCTGCACCTATGTCGAGCGCGGCGCTGCCGATCTCGGCATTGTGGGCAGAGACCTCTTGCTGGAGCACCGCCCGCATGTATTCGAACCGCTCGATCTCAAGATCGGCGTTTGCAGATTGTGCATCGCCGGACCCAGGGATCTGGTTGCCGCCGGCAAACCCAAACGTGGTAGCCGCATTCGCGTCGCCACCAAGTACGATCACGTGGCCGAACAGTACTTTCTGTCGCAAGGTGTGCAGGCCGACATCATCCACCTCTACGGCTCCATGGAGCTTGCCCCGCTGGTACAGATGGCTGAGCGCATCGTGGATGTGGTTGAAACCGGCAGTACCCTCAAAGCCAATGGGCTTGTGGAAGAGGAGACCCTGTACGATATTTCAAGCCGCCTGATCGCCAACCCGGCCAGCTTCGCCACCCGCAGCGCCCTGATCCAGCCGATCATTGCCAAGCTGCGCGAAGCGGTAGAGGTCAGGAAGGGGGAAAAATCATGAGCAACATCAAACGTCTGGATACCCGCGAACCCGATTTCAGAAAGCAACTGGATGCCCTCTTATCGCGCGAAACCGATACCGGCGCCGATGTGCAGCACCTGGTGGCCGGCATCCTCGAGGATGTGAAAAGCCGTGGCGATGCCGCCCTGTGCGAATACACCGCCAAATTCGACGGCTGGACCTGCACGCCGGAGAACATGGTGATCACACGCGAGCGCATGGAAGCGGCGTGGAAATCCGTTTCGGACATGGATCGCGAATCCTTGGAGCTCGCTGCTGCGCGCATCCGCGCCTACCACGAACACCAGAAACCGGAGAATTTCGAGTTCAGGGACGAGGTGGGCTTCACCCTCGGTCAGCGTGTCACCCCGCTCGACCGCGCCGGCCTCTATGTGCCGGGCGGCAAGGCCGCCTACCCCTCCTCGGTGCTGATGAATGCCGTGCCTGCCAAGGTGGCGGGCGTGGAGGAGATCGTCATGGTGGTGCCGACCCCGGGCGGCGAAATGAACGAACTGGTACTGGCTGCGGCCTACATCGCCGGCGTGCAGAAAGGCTTCGCTGTCGGTGGCGCGCAGGCGGTGGCAGCTCTGGCCTACGGCACCGGGACCGTGCCTGCGGTGGACAAAATCGTCGGCCCCGGCAACAAATTCGTCTCGGCAGCAAAAAGACAGGTATTCGGCACCTGCGGTATCGATATGATTGCGGGGCCTTCCGAGATCGTGGTGGTAGCAGATGGTGGCAATCCCGAGTGGCTGGCGGCGGATTTTCTATCGCAGGCCGAGCATGATGAAGCCGCGCAATCAATCTTCATCTCCACCGACCTCGATCTGATTGAAGCGGTGGCTGCAGCCATCGAAACGCACCTGAAAAACCTGCCGCGCGAAGCGATCGCCCGCGCCTCGGTAGAGACGCACGGCGCCCTGATCCACGCCGCCGACTGGTCGGCTGCCGCCGATGCGGTCAACATCATCGCTCCCGAGCACCTGGAACTGGCACTAGATGATCCCGACATGCTGCTGCCCTACATCAAGCATGCAGGTGCGATCTTCCTCGGCCACTTCGTGCCGGAGGCGTTGGGCGACTACGTGGCCGGCCCCAACCATGTGCTGCCAACCAACCGCACCGCACGCTTCTCCAGCCCTTTGGGCGTGTACGACTTCACCAAGCGCAGCAGCATCATTCGCTCCTCCATGGAGGGGGTGAAGGCGGTCGGCACTGCGGCGGCGCATCTGGCGCACCGCGAGGGCTTGCAGGCGCACGCGCTGACACTCGAATTGAGACTGAAAGACGAGTAACAACTTTCGTCTAAAATAGATACGAACAATAAATAGTGAGGGGCAAGGAAGTCCCGAACGGATGGTATTAAATTGATCAGAGCCGATATTAAATCCCTTGCTGCCTACCACGTGCAGGATAGCCGGGGTATGGTGAAACTCGATGCGATGGAAAATCCGTTTCCATTGCCGGAGAAGCTGCGCGCGGCGTGGACAAAGCAACTGGGCGAGACCGACGTCAACCGCTATCCCGATGCGGAGATGATGGGGCTGCGCAGCAAAATCGCCGCACTCGATAATCTCAAGCCCGAGAACGTGCTGATCGGCAATGGCTCCGACGAAATCATCCAGATGCTGCTAATGGCGGCGGAGACGGGGCCCTGCCTGGTGCCCGAGCCGACCTTCGTGATGTATGGCCTCATCTCGCGCTGGCTGAAGCGCCCGGTCACATCCATCCCGCTAGATCAACATTTCAACCTCAACGCCGACAAGTGGCTGCAGATCGCCGCACGCGAAAAGGCGGCCATCGCCTTCCTCGCCTGCCCAAACAACCCGACCGGCAACATGTGGCCGCTTGAGGAGATCCGCCGCATCGCAGGCCATTTCAGGGGGTTAATCGTGATTGATGAAGCCTATCTTCCATTCGCCGACCAGACCCACACCAGCCTGATTGCACCGAATGTGGTGGTGCTGCGCACCTTTTCCAAGCTCGGCTGGGCGGGCTTGCGTTTCGGCTACCTCTTGGGAGATGCCAATACCATCAGCGAGCTCAACAAGGTGCGCCTGCCCTACAACATCAACTCGCTGACCCAGACCGCCGCCGACTTCCTGCTCGACCACATGAGCGATTTCAACAAGCAGGCAGCCACGATTCGCAAGGAGCGTGAGCGCGTGGCAGTGGAGTTAACGAAAATGGAAGATATCGAGGTGTTTCCGTCGCAGGCGAACTTTTTACTGATCCGCCTCAATCAGGCAACCCAGGTGTTCGAAGCACTGAAAGCGAAAAACATCCTGATCAAAAACATGGATGCTTCGCACACCTTGCTCAAAAACTGCCTGCGCGTCACGATTGGCACCAAAGAGGAGAACAATATCTTCCTCGCCGCCATGAAGGAGATACGCGCATGAGCAAGACCCAACGCACGGCCAGCATCGAACGCCAGACCAAAGAGACCGATATCCGCCTCTCCCTGAACCTGGACGGTAAGGGCCAGAGCTCCCTGCTCTCCTCCGGCATCCCCTTTCTCGACCACATGCTGGCGCAGATTGCCCGCCACGGCCTGATCGACCTCGATATCAACGCCAAGGGCGATCTCGAGATCGACGCGCATCATACGGTTGAAGACATCGGCATCTGCTTCGGCGAAGCGCTCAGAGAGGCGATCGGCGACAAGAGGGGTATCGTGCGCTACGGCCATGCCTACGTGCCGCTGGACGAAGCGCTCTCCCGCGTCGTGCTCGACCTCTCCGGTCGCCCGGGGCTGGAGTACCACGTGGCGTTCCCGAAGGAGACGGTCGGCGGCTTCGACGTGGAGCTGTTCAAGGAGTTTTTCCAGGCGGTGAGCAACCATGGTCGCATCACGCTGCACATCGATGCCATCCGCGGGGATAACAACCACCACATCATCGAGACGGTGTTTAAGGCCTTCGGGCGCGCCCTGCGCATGGCGGTGGAGCCCGACCCGCGTGTAACCGGCATCCCCTCGACCAAAGGCGCACTGTAAAAGGAATTCACCGCAGAGTACGCAAAGTTTCGCAGAGAAAAGACAAGTCAGGCCTTCCTTTGCGTACCTCTGCGTACTTTGCGGTGACAGATAGGAATATAAGAATCGAATGATTGGATTGATTGATTACGGCATGGGCAACATGCACTCCATCGGCAAAGCACTCGAGCATGTCGGCGGAGTGGTGCGCATCGTCAAGCAACCGGAGGAGCTCGCAGGCACCGAGCGTATCGTATTGCCCGGTGTGGGCGCCTTCCGCGACTGCATCGCCAGGCTGCAAGAGACAGGTATGGATGAAGGCCTGAAAGAGGAAGCAGCCAAAGGCACTCCTCTTCTGGGAATCTGCCTGGGTATGCAGGCCTTGATGAGCGTCTCCTTCGAGTTCGGCCAATACGAAGGGCTCGGCCTCATTCCAGGAAGTGTCAAACCCTTCCCCGAGGAGTTCCCGGCGCGAGGTCTGAAAATCCCGCACATGGGCTGGAACGATGTGGTGTTTGCATCGGATAAAGCGCTGCACCCGGTGCTCACCCCCCTCAAGGGGCAGCAGGTTTACTACGTGCACTCCTATGTCTGTATTCCTGATGAGCCTGAACACATTCTGGCCGCCTGCTCGTATGGGGATTACCCCTTTGCCGCCTGTGTGGGGCGCGACAATATCGTGGCAGCGCAGTTCCACCCGGAAAAATCTCAAAAGGCGGGACTCGCTATGCTGGAGGCATTCATCAAGTGGCAACCGTGAGCGTGAACAAGCCCAAAAAATTCGAACTGATCCCCGCCATCGACCTCAAGGGCGGCGTGTGTGTGCGCCTGAAACAGGGTCGCATGGACGAGGCTACCGTCTACGGCTCCGATCCGGGCGCGATGGCCGAACACTGGCAGAACCTGGGAGCGACACGGCTGCACGTGGTCGATCTCGATGGCGCTTTCGCCGGCAAGCCAGCCAATAGGGCCGCGATTCAATCGATCTGTGAACGGCTGACCATTCCGGTGCAGCTCGGTGGTGGTCTGCGCGATCTCTCCATGATCGAAGGCATGCTGGGGCTCGGCATCCAGCGCGTAATTCTCGGCTCCGTCGCCATCTCCAACCCGAAGCTGGTCTCCGAGGCCTGTCGCGAGTTTCCAGGGCGGATTTGTGTGGGGATCGATGCCAGGGGCGGCATGGTGGCCGTGCATGGCTGGGACGACGTCACCGGCGTGAAAGCGGTGGAGCTGGCACAGCAATTCGAGAATGATGGGGTCGCTGCCATCATCTACACCGATATCGCCCGCGATGGCATGCTCTCCGGCCCCAATATCGAGGAGACGGTGAATCTCGCCAAATCGGTCTCCATCCCGGTGATCGTCTCCGGCGGCATCGCCTCGATGGAAAACGTGCGTGCCTGTGCGACGCATGCGAATTCCGGCATCTGCGGCGCCATCACCGGTCGCGCCATCTACGAGGGCACCCTCGATTTCGCTCAGGCGATGAAGGAGTTAAGTGCATGAATAGGGCCACCCTTCTCCCTACAGGATGTAGGGCGAGCGAACAACGTGAGCTCGTAAGCGATGCAAAACCACGCTTTTGCAGAGCGATAAAAGCCGTAGGGCAGGACGCCCGGAGGCGTATCTAAATGCTATCCAAACGCATTATCCCCTGCCTCGATGTCGCCCACGGCCGTGTGGTCAAGGGCGTGAAGTTCGTCGACATCATCGATGCCGGCGACCCGGTCGAGGCGGCCATCCGCTACGATGAACAGGGCGCCGACGAGCTCTGTTTTCTCGACATCCGCGCTTCGCACGAAAACCGCGACACGCTCTATCACATGGTCACGGATGTGGCGGAGAATGTATTCATGCCACTCACTGTCGGCGGTGGCGTCAAAGAGCTCGCCGATATCGAGAACCTGCTGCATGCCGGTGCGGATAAGGTATCCATCAACACCGCGGCGATCTTCAACCCGGAGTTCGTCAAAGAGGCAGCGATGCGCTTCGGCTCCTCCACCATCGTGGTGGCAGTCGATGCGAAACGCGTTGAAGATGCTCAGGGGGGGCACTGGGAGTGCTTCACGCACGGCGGCCGCAAGCCGACCGGTATCAATGCCGTAGAGTGGGCCAAACGGATGAGCGACTACGGCGCAGGCGAAATACTCCTCACAAGCATGGATGCCGACGGCACCAAAGAGGGGTACGATATTCCGCTGACGCGTGCCGTGGCCGAAACTGTCTCCGCCAACGTGGTGGCATCGGGTGGCGTCGGCACGCTGGAGCATATGGCCGAAGGGCTTACGGAAGGGAAAGCCGATGCAGTGCTCGCCGCCTCCATCTTCCATTTCGGCACCTATACCATTGCCGAAACCAAGGCTTACCTGGCCGGGCAAGGCATCCCCGTTCGTATCCAGGCGAATTAGAACTTAAAAAAATATAAAGCTCCGGAGAGCTGGAAAGACCGGCCGGAAAGCGTAACACCTCGGCCAGCAGAGTTCTCAGGGCTATTCGTCTGCAGCTTCCACAGCTGTCAGGCACGCGCTGATTTCACGGCTCAGGGTTTCAACTTCAACCGGCTTGCGTAGCACAGTGCACCCGCAAGGGAGCTTGTCATCCTTGATCTCGCCTTCGTCATAGCCGGTCATAAAAATAACCTGAAGCTGCGGACGAATCTTGCGCATCTGCTGAACCGCCTCGCCCCCTCCTATTCCGGGCATCACCACATCCATAAGAACCAGACGAATCTGATCGGCATACTGATTGAAAACTTCCAATGCCTGCTCTCCACTTTCGGCGTACAGCACCCGATACCCCAGTGCCTGTAGTGTCAGACCCAGCACTTCGAGCAACTCCTCGGAATCATCAACAATCAAAAGCATTTCATCCTGATGAGAGCGAACTGGCCCCTTCTGGCCCTCACCTCCACTCTCTTCCAAAACCTTGGCGCCTTCATCGCATAATGGCAGGTACAGCTCAAAACATGTGCCCTTTCCGGGTTCGCTTGATACGGTGATCGCGCCGTGATGCATCGTCACCACGCCATGCAGCATTGAGAGCCCAAGTCCGGTTCCCTCACCAATCTCTTTGGTAGTAAAAAAAGGATCGAAAATCCGGTCGATATAGTTGCGATCGATACCACAACCGTTATCACAAACACGAATGCAGGCAAGCTTTCTGGTTGCATCCATAGCATGCTGTGCATAAAAACGTGCATCCGGCTGACAGGCTTCCAGTTCAAAACGAATCTCCGGATGCTCGATCTCTTTCACCGCATCCTTCGCATTCGTCAACAGATTAACCATTCCCTGCTCCAGTTGCGTTGCATCGCCGTAAACGACCAAAGGCTCCTCAGTAAGATCGCAGTGCAGCGTTACGCTGGCGGGAATCACATTGCCGACCAGCGAACAAACTTCCTGGCATATATCCTGAAGCATAATATTCTGCTTCTTGACCGGCCCCTTGCGTGCAAATGCCAGCAACTGTGAAATCATGCCCTTCGCCTTCATCGAAAGCGCATCGATTTTATTGAGCTTCACCCTTGCTGCCGAAGATTCATCCACCGAGCCTCTCGCCAGGAACACATTCCCGACGATGGCTGCCAGTACATTATTGATATTGTGTGCAATACCGCCGACCAGTGTGCCAATCGCCTCAAGCTTCTGACTCTGCTGCAACTGCAACTCCAGACTGACCTGTTCGGAGATATCCCGCGTACTGAGAATTGCATAACGCTCACCATTCTCGCCGGTATAGAACCGCCCCGCCGTCTCGACAGATACCCAGCCACTCTCTTTTTTCTTGTGACGATAACGAACCGTGTAGGTGGATTCCTCCGTACAGGTCAACGCGTGGGCAACCACCTTCATCACCCTCAGCCGATCATCGGGGTGAACCATCAGAATGCCGCGTTGCCCAATCGCCTCCTCATAGCTGTAGCCATATATTCGCGTATAGGCCGGGCTGACATAGAGAAGATTGGTCATGCTATCGATAATGGCAATCGAATCACTGGAGTTTTCAATCAAGACACGGAAGCGATCCAGTCCAAATGTGCTATTCACTTGCTGACGGATACGCACCGCCTCAAACGCATATGCCAGCACCGTATTGAACATATAGGCAAACGCCGCCTGCAACAGCTCCGGAACTGTATATGGCATCGGCATTTGCAGAACATATATCCCTGTCAAAATCAACACATTGGCTATAAGAAACCCAACAGCCCAGATGATTCCGCGCATTCCTTTAAGCAACACTGCAACAAGCGGAAAGGAGGCAGCCCAGATATAGCCGACTCTTTCAATACCTCCGGTCAAAAGCAGTATGGAAAGCAGAATCGAAGCAAAAGTGATGGTTACATCGGTAAAAACGGCCGTCAGAAACCGCCCGTCCTCCACACGTGGCCAGATCAAGAAAATCACCAGCACAAATACGAATTCAATCACCGCTACGGGATAATATTCAATGCTCAGGTTATAAATAGCGAAGAACAAAATAACGATCAGCATGGCGTTCTTGATTTTGCGGAGCACGGCAAGCTGCACACTCACTTTATTCGCACTCTCTGACGCCTGACTTTCAACCAGAATCGATTCAAAGATGCCCGGTTGCTCGGGTCTACTCATACGTACCTTACCTCGCAAATCTCTGCTTCCATGAAATTATACTTTGCACCTTCACATCACAAGTCTCTTGGTATTTCTGTAAATAAACCCACGCCGACGCTTCATGCCAGGGCTACACATCGATGACCAGCAAGCAACACGCCATGTGCGTATTCAACTGCAAACTTACCATCCGGTTTTTTCTCTCGTGCATGTCAACAACACACTTGTCCGAAGCACTTCAGAAGCCCGTCTCGCGCGCAAGCATCCATCTCAACCACAATACGACATGTAAGCGATTGGATCAGGATCGGGCATTCATGCTAATCTCCCATGCATGGAATGGGCGCAACAGATTATTGAGCAATACGGCTACTGGGCGGTGTTTCTCGGCACCTTTGCCGAAGGTGAAGTGGTCTTCCTTGCCGCCGCTGCCCTTGCCGCCGCCGGACTCATGGATACCTGGAAAGTGGTGGCGATCGCTGCTGTCGGCGCCTTTGTCGGACACATCTTCTTCTTTGCGCTCGGACGCTGGAAAGGCATGGCGATCATCAATGCCGTGCCGACATTCAAGGCGCACTACCCCAAGGCCAACCGTATACTGGATCACTACGCACTCTGGTCGGTCTTCATCTTCCAGTATCTCTACGGCACCCGCATCGTTGCAGCCATCCTGTTTGGCGCTTCCAGCATCAGCTTATGGCGTTTTCTCGCTATTCAGATTGTTAACTGCATCACCTGGGCACTGGTAGTCTATGCTGCGGGGCACTTCCTCGGGTTTGCCGCCCTGCATGTCATCGAGCAGTTTGGCATGGTGGGGTTAGGGCTGGCCATCGGGGGAATCATAATTTTCGCACTGCTTGCCTACTTCGGTTATACGAGATGGCACCACGAATCGGAGAATCTGGAATAACCGCTCCACTCCCTCGCAATTGGTCTAGACTCCCGATACAGGAGAGCAAGCATGACCACACGCCCCGCTGCCGTTGCAGGCACCTTTTACCCGGCCGAGGCCAACGAAATACGCCGGATGCTGACCGGCTTTTTCGAGCAGGAGCCGCCACATAAGCAGATGATATTTCCAAAGGCGATGATCGTACCGCATGCGGGCTACATCTACTCCGGTCCTGTCGCGGCATCCGCCTACGCGCAAATCGCCCCCAGCCGCTATCGCCGCATCGTGCTGCTCGGCCCCTCCCACCGTGTACCGCTCAGGGGGCTGGCATTGCCCGAATGCGAATATTTCGAAACGCCACTGGGTCGTATTCCGCTTGATCTCGATGCCATGCAACTCATTGTCGATCTGCCGCAAGTGCAGCTATCGGAAGCGGCGCATGCCGCCGAGCATTCACTCGAAGTGCAACTGCCATTTCTCCAATACCTGCTGCCGACATTCAGCCTGCTGCCTCTGACCGTCGGCGCAGCCAGCCCAAGGGAGGTGGCGGAGGTGCTCGAAACTTTGTGGGGGAAAAGCAACACCCTGATCCTGATCAGCTCCGACCTCTCGCACTACCACTCCTACCGGCAGGCTAACGATACCGACCGGAAAACCGTGGAAAAGATTCTGGCAGGCGACCATGAGATCGACCCCAAAGAGGCGTGCGGCGCGCACAGCATCAACGGACTTCTGCAGCAGGCCAAGCGCCATAATCTCAAAGCGAAACTTCTCGATCTGCGCAACTCCGGCGATACCGCCGGCCCGCGCGATCAGGTAGTCGGCTACGCATCCATCGCCTTCATAGAAGATGAATAAGCCTGAACGCAGGATCGTTCTCACCGGCACTGCCCGCACGGCTATTGCCAGCAGGCTGGACATAGAATTTAACGCCCCCGAGGTGCCGGACGATTCCTGGTACCGCGATGATGGTGCCAGCTTCGTCACCCTGCATTTGAATGGAAACCTGCGCGGCTGCATCGGCTCACTGGTGGCGCACCAGCCGCTGATCGAGGATGTGCGCGACAATGCGGTATCCGCCGCCTTTAAGGATCCGCGTTTTCCGCCGCTATCTGCACGCGAGTTTCCCGATGTGCATATTGAGGTGTCGGTGCTCACCGCGCCTGAAGCGATGCAGTTCACTGACGAAACCGATGCACTTTCACAACTGCAGCCGAAAATCGACGGTGTTATTTTTACCAGCGGCCAGCACAAGGCGACCTTCCTGCCGCAGGTATGGGAACAGTTGCCGACCCCCGAGTATTTCATGGCGCACCTGAAGCAAAAAGCAGGGCTTCCCGCCGCATTCTGGAGTGCGGACGTGAAGCTGGAGCGCTACCGGGTGGAGGAGTTTGCGGAATGAGCGGCGCCAACGAGCACTACCCTGGAAGATATTTCCATCGTCTGAACGACGACAAAATCCAGTGCGACCTCTGCCCGCGCGACTGCAAACTGAGTGACGGCCAGCGCGGCCTCTGCTTCGTGCGTAAGTGTGAAAACAATGCCATCGTGCTCACCACCTACGGCCGCTCCTCCGGCTTCTGCATCGACCCCATCGAAAAAAAACCGCTGAACCACTTCTATCCCGGCTCCTCGGTGCTCTCCTTCGGTACCGCCGGCTGCAACCTCTCCTGCCACTACTGCCAGAACTGGGACATCTCCAAATCACGCGAGTGGGACCGGCTGTGCGACGAGGCCAGCCCCGAGGCGCTGGCCGAAGCAGCCATTCGATATGGCAGCAAATCGGTCGCCTTCACCTACAACGATCCGGTAATCTTTCTCGAATATGCGGTCGATGCCGCCAAGGCGTGCCATGAGCGCGGCATCAAGACGGTGGCGGTCACCGCCGGCTATATCCATCCGGAGCCTAGATGTGAGTTCTTCGCGCACATGGATGCAGCCAACGTGGATCTCAAGGGCTTCTCCGAGGAGTTCTACCACAAGCTCTGTGTGGGCCATCTGCAACCGGTGCTCGATACGCTGGAGTATCTGGTGAAGGAGACAGAGGTGTGGACCGAAATCACCACACTGCTGATCCCGGGGCATAACGACAGCGACGAAGAGCTGAAGCGCATGTGCGGCTGGCTGGCAGAGCACCTGGGGCCGGATGTGCCGCTCCATTTTTCCGCCTTTCATCCGGACTACAAAATGATGGATGTGCCCCCCACCCCGCACACCACGCTGGCCCGCGCGCAGGAAATCGCGCAGCAGGCCGGGCTGCATTATGTCTATGTTGGCAATGTGCATGATGCAGCCGGCGCCACCACTCACTGCCCCGGTTGCAATACAGCGCTGATCGTGCGCGACTGGTACGAGATTCTCGACTACCGCGTCACCGACGATGGGCACTGCCCCGATTGTGGCAAAGAGATCGCCGGGCACTTCGCGCACTTTGAAGGCGCATTTGGCAACCGCCGCATGCCGGTCGTACTGCACGGCTAGTTCTGCTCATGAATAACACCATCCTCAATATCCACCCTTGAAAAAACCGGCGCCTGCAAACACTATTTTGAGGCCTGCTGGTTCGGAGGCGTAAAAGTGCAGGGAGCGCCATATTCAATGAAAACATTTCTGTTTGCCGTCTCGCTGCTTGTCGCGACCCCTGCAATGGCCTCGGATTTCGATACCATTATCGAACATCACCGCAAGATGATCGTGCTGCTCGATGGCGCACAGGATACGGATCCGCTATCACCTCCCATTTTCGCAGCACGCAACGAGTATGCAGGCAAACACGAAATCATCGAAAGAATCACCAGCCAGGCCGAGCAGGCATCCCGATCACCACGCAATGGTCTGCTGCCGCAGAGCATCGTCCTGCTCGACTATGTCGATAACAATGCCGCGCTGCACAAGGCCGACCTGCTGGCTTTCATGGACCTGGCGGACGAACTGCTCGAAATCGAGAAGCAACGCCTCCCCGCCCCTGCCGGACTCGAAAAACTGCGCCAACTGAATCAGGACATCGAAGCGGCGCTCGAGACCTACCGGAAAGAGTACACCCAACTGCTCAACAAATTCGAGGCGAGAGGTCGCTCCAGCTACGAGACGTGGGCACAGTATCTCGCCTTCATCAAGTCACGCTATCCGTATGAGTCGCTGTTATCCGCCTCGATCAGGGACGATGCCCGTCTCTACCGCCAGCAAATGCGCGGCACTGCGTCGGCTAAAACCAAACAGGACAACCTCAAGAACGACAAGCCGAAGATCGTGTGGGGCAACCGGCTGCCGAAAAAGACCGTTGTCCTCACCTTCGATGATGGCCCGAGCCACTCCCTCACACCGAAAATCCTCGATATTCTGAAACAGTACAAGGTCAATGGTTACTTTTTCTCGGTCGGTAAAAACCTTGGCAGCTTCAATAAAAAAGGGGTTGCCGAAGCGGGCGAAAACGAAGCCATTGCCAAACGCATCATCAAAGAGGGGCACGTGCTCGCCAACCACAGCTACTCGCACCCGGTACTCACCAAACTGAGCACCAGGGAGCAGGAGAAAGAGCTGGAGCGCACCGCAGCCCTGATTAAATTAATCGACGGGAAAAAGGGTAAAGTATTTCGTCCGCCATACGGTTCTCAGGATGATGGCTTAAAAAAAGTACTCAAGTCGGAGGGATTGATTTCGGTGATGTGGAACGTCGATTCGCTGGACTGGGCCGACCCCATCCCCGAATCGATTGCCGACCGCGTCCTGCGCACACTCGACAAGCAGAAGCGCGGCATTCTGCTTTTCCACGACATCCACAAGCAGACCATCAAGGCACTGCCGGATATTCTCGCAGGACTCAACAAGCGCGGCTTCAAGGTGGTGACCCTGGCCGGAAACAGCTTCGACGATAACCTGAGCGGCATCCCCCAGCTGCCTGCCGATACAGGCGACAAATCACCGCTGTACCGCAACAGCTGGGCGGTCGTGATCGGTATCAACGATTACAAGCAGTGGCCGAAACTCAGGTATGCCGTCAATGATGCCCGCAGCGTTGCAGAAGCGCTGCGCACCAAACTCGGCTTCCCCGCCGAAAACATCATCGAGCTTTATGACGGGGATGCGACGGGTGAAAAGATTCGGGAAGTGCTGGGCTACCAGCTTGCCGACCCGAAAAAGGTCTCGCCTAACGACCGGGTATTCGTCTTCTATGCCGGCCATGGCATGACAAGGGAGCTACCGGGGGGAGGAGAGCTGGGCTACATCATCCCAGCCGATGCCGAGCTGTCGAAATACCAGAACCAGGCCATCAGCATGAGCCAGCTGGACGACTTCTCATCCCTCATCCCGGCCAAGCACCTCTACTATGTGATGGATAGCTGCTACAGCGGGCTGGCGCTGACGCGCGCAGGCATGAGTGTCGGTCAGTCCAGCAATTATCTGCAGCAGGTGACACAACGGCGTGCACGACAGATTCTGACGGCAGGCGGAGCCGACCAGCAGGTGTCGGACAACGGACCGGGCGGGCACTCCGTTTTCACCTGGACGCTGCTGCAGGGGCTCGAAGGGCTGGCCGATACCGATAACAACGGCTATATCACTGCCTCCGAACTTGGCACCTATGTTGCCCCGGTCGTTTCAAGCTATGCCGATCAAACGCCGGCATTCGGCAACCTTGTCGGCAGCAAGGGCGGCGACTTTGTTTTTGAGGTCGATGCGGCGGCGATTGCCAGCATCAATCAGCGCCTTACCGATGAGGCGGCCCGTATCGAAGCGGAGCTCAAGCAGCTCCGAAACAACGCGCAGGCGCAGGTTCGGCGTCGACTGGAACTTGAGGTCGCCATGGAAAAAGCAGGCACGGCTACCGATGCGCCGACTCCGGCCAGCAGCAAAGCAACCGACTCGGAGGAGGATCGCATCAAACAGGCCCATCGCCTGAATGCATCCGCCCTGATGTATTTTAAAGAGAAGAGATACGAACTGGCACGCGAAGAGTGGGAAGAGGCGGTGCGCCTGAATCCCTACAACCCCACCATCGTCAACAACTACGCCTTCGTGCTCGACCAGCTGGATGAGAACGAAAAGGCCCTGAAGTGGTACTACCGCACCATCGAGCTCGATGCCAAACGCATACCGCTCTACCTGAACCTTGGCGATATCATGGTGGAGCTCGGCCGACCGGCAGAAGCGATCCCCTACTACGAGCGCTACCTGCACCTCTACCCCTCTTACAAAAAAGCCAAAGAGCTCAGGAAAAAGATAAAGGAGCTCGCAAAATCCAATACCGCCAGTGTCGCCAAGGCCAGGCGATAACGCCCCTCTTCCCGACCGCGAAAATTTCGACAGCCTGCGCACTCGATCCCACATCACCGGACGCATCATTCGGGCCTCATCCATACCCCGGTTCCCTTCCCGTGGGCCTTCCCGCGAACCCTCCCGGAAACCCTTCTGAAAACTATACGCCGTACAGAATAAAACTATACAGCGTAAAGAATTTCACCCATTTGTTGCCATGCTTATATTCTTAAAATCAACTGTTGAAACTTCCCGAATCGGATATATGTTTTGCCCATGTTGTGGGAGCGGGACGCCACACAATCAAGCAAGAATCCAGGGAGAAAATGATGCGAATTATTGGAAGATTACTATTGATTACTGCATGCATAATGTTCGCCGGATGGGCCTCCGTGGCTCAGGCCAGCACCATTTCAGGCACAGTCAGCAACAACAGCGGGCAGCCGGGGGATGTCACCGTCGAACTGTTCATGTTGAGTCCATCGCCCGGCGGCATGCCACTCAATATTGGCGCACAGGGCCTCGGGCCTGTCTCTGAAGGGAGCTTTCAGCTGCCTGGCGGCACAACGGTGCCGGATGGTTCCTACTATATTGTCGCTTCGGTGGATACGGCCTTTGACGGCCCGATCCTTTCACCCGGCGAGCCGTTCACGGTCTCTTCGCAGATCAATATTGTGGGAGGTCAGCCGGTCCAGGGAATCGCCCTCGATATCGCCACCTCTCCTCCTGCCAACACGATCGAAACCATCCTGGGCAACGGGTTGAGAGACCCTGCCTCAGACGGAATACCGGCACTGGATGCAGCAGCCGCAGCCTATGAGATGGTGGCGGATCAGATGGGGAACATCTATTTCTCCGACCGTTCACTGTCGTACGACCGCGTCAGAAAAATCGATACCAATGGTATTATCACGACGATTGCCGGCATTCCGAATGGTGCCACTTTCCAGGGCGATGGTGGCCCGGCTTTCAATGCGGCGTTGATGAACCCGCGGGGCCTGGCGATCGATGATGCTGGTAATCTGTATATCTCTGAAAGGGATAACAATGCGATCCGGAAAATCGACACCAACGGGATCATCACAACCGTTGCGGGAATCAAGATTCCGGGGAAAAGAGGTGGTATTAAGGGTGGCGGAGCTCCTTTTCAGGGCGATGGCGGCCCGGCCCTGAATGCCTCCATTCTGGGCCCTCTGGACATCGCATTCGATGGACAGGGTAACCTCTATATCGCCGAATATGGTGCTAAAGCCATCCGTAAGATCAGCTCCAACGGCATCATCACCACGGTTGCCGGAGATGGTTCCGGGGCTGGCAGCACGATCATCGATGGCTCCCCGGCCTCCATGCCGATCGGGCCATTTTATCTTGCTACAGGTCCGCAAGGGCGCATCTATTTTAGTAATCGTTATGATCAGGTGCTGACCATCGATGGTATGCAGGACTATGTGGTGACCTCACCGGGTGTGACATCGTCCCCGGCCGGACAATACAGGGTCATCGCGAGCAATCCTGTTTATCCTTATTACTATGTCGACGGACATCCGGCGATCAATACGGTATTCCGCCGGATCAACAGCGTTGAGGTGGACAAGGCAGGCAATATCTATATCGCCGACTCTGGCGACTACCGCATTCGCAAAATCGACTCGGCTACAGGTATCGTATCCACAGTCGCAGGCAATGGTGCTCGCGGCAGCAGCGGCGATGGCGGCCCGGCGATGGCAGCCCGGATCGGAACCATGCAAGCCATTGCCCTTGATGCGGGAGGTAATCTCTATATTCCCGAATATGATACCGGCCGGATTCGCAAAGTGGCCAAAGTCGGAGCTCTGCACGGGCCTGCACCGGTGTTCAGTGGCACCGTTACTTATTCGAATGGCATGCCTGCCATCGATGCGTATGTCACGGTCTTCGACATGAACGCGGTCTGGGACCCGATCACAGGGCAGCCGATACCGGCTCCGGTTTCCGTCTATCCGGATGCGAATGGCAACTACCAGCTCTACGGCATCGCACCGGGAACCTATGTGCTGGATGTGAGCTATTTCGACCCGGTGATGAACTGGCCGATACCGGACTTCCCCAATGGGGATACAGGCGGCCCCATCGATGCAGTCACCGGACAGATCGTCATGCCACCGGCGATGCCCACACCTTATAATGTGGGTGCGGGCGAGCAGCTGACCGTGAATGTGCAGCTCTATAATCCTGCTGCGCCTCCAGCCGCCACAACCATCCTCGGCACGGTCAGCTATTTCGGCGGATCGCCTGCCCAGAATGCCTATGTCACGGCATACGATGTCAACGCGGTTTGGGACCCGGTCGCCATGAAAATGATTCCTGAGCCGATTTCGGTACTGGCCGATGCTAACGGTAACTACCAGTTTGCGGACATCTTACCCGGCACCTACTGGATTGAAGTTCTCTACTTCAACCCGGCCACCAGTATGCCGGAGCCTATGTTCCCGAATGGAGCCATGGGCGGGCCTCTGACATCCGACGGGAAGCTCGCATTGCCTCCTCTGATGCCGGGAGAATTCTCCGTCACTCAGGGGCAGGTGCTAACCGTGAACGCTCAGCTGTAAGCAGCTATAGCAGGTAGCAACCTGCTCCATCACGATAGGCCGCGGCACCATGGTGTCGCGGTTTATTGTTTTCACGCCGTCACTTTTCGAATTGCCGATATCCGGCCATATGGCATGATGGCGGCATGGCAGGCGGTGAAAACAATCCCGAAACATGGCTGCAGGAGCACGGCGACTACCTCTACGGCTTCGCCATGAGTCGTCTGCGTGACAGTGAGCTCGCCTCCGATATCCTGCAGGAGACGCTGCTGGCGGCATGGAAGGGCCAGAAGAGTTTTAAGGGCGGCTCAAGTGTGCGCACCTGGCTCGCCGGCATCATGAAGCACAAAATCATCGACCATATCCGCAAGCAGATCAGCTCTCGCAACCTCGCCGAATCGGTGGAATCCGACCCCACCTCGCAATGGTTCGGCGCCGATGGCGCCTGGCACGAGGCACCCAGGGCCTGGAGCGATAACCCGGAGGCATTGAACGAGAGCGAGCAGTTCCGCGCCATTCTCGAAAAGTGCATCGGTTTTCTCCCCGAAAAACAGAAACTGGTCTTCGAGATGCGGGAACTTGCAGGCGAGGATACCGAAACCATCTGTAATGCCGCCGAGATTTCCTCGACCAATCTGCACGTGTTGTTTCACCGGGCGCGCCTCTCCTTGCGCGGATGCCTTGAGAAAAACTGGTTTGGAGGTAAGCAAGCTTGAGACACTACTGCGAACATGCCGCCCGCCTCGGCTCCGACCGTTTCGAGCGTCCTCTCTCCCTCTACGAGCGCGCGCGCCTTTCCCTGCACGTGCTGATCTGTAAGGCCTGCAAAAACTATCTCGATGCGCTGGACAAGCTGCACCGCCTGCTGGAAGAGATGCGCGAACGGGATGCCGCCCGCTTCACCCTCTCCGAGCAGCAGCGCCAGCATATCGCCGCCAGACTGCAACAGCCGGGACCGCAGGATTAATCTCCCCGGCTGTAAGAATCCCCCGCCCTCTCCGACCAAGCCCGAAATCGAAGAGGGAGACTCCATGAGTTCAAGATTTGTCCACGACTTCGCAGGCGCCCACGACTTCACCGGCGAAATGATCGGCACCGCCATCCTGGTCTTTTTCGGCTGCGGCGCAGTGGCGGTCAGCGTGCTGTTCGATGCCCACTCCGGGCTCTGGCAGATCGCCATGATCTGGGGCGTGGCCGTCACGCTCGCCATCTACGCCACCCGCCACCTCTCCTGCGCCCACCTGAATCCTGCCGTAAGCCTCGCCATGGCCGCCGCCGGGCGCATGTCGGCCAGCAAACTGCCCGCCTACCTCTCCGGCCAGTTCGCTGGCGCCTTTGTTGCC
>JBNLAN010000020.1:0-92046 GCA_050302175.1 Mariprofundaceae bacterium
TTGAAAACGCGGTAGAACTTGTGGCTGCGGGTGTTCTCGCCGGCGGCGAACATCTTCACCAGCTTGCCGCAGTAGAAGTGGTAGCCGACCAGCACAAGCACGATCGCCACTTTGATCCAGAACCAGATTTCGCCGTGCAGGTAATCCCACAAGAGGTATGCGAGCCATGTACCGGTGATCAGTGTCAGCCACATGATCGGAGTGACGAAGCGGTAGAGCTTGCCCTCCATCATGGTAAGCCGCTCGTGCACCTCACCGCTCGAGAACTCCGCGTGGTTGACGAACAACCTCGGCAGATAGAAGAGGCCAGCAAACCACGACACCATCATGATAATGTGAAACGCCTTGATCCATTCCATGCCCGGCAAGCTAACTGCGCGACAACGTCAAAGCAAAGCCATGCCGTATCATCGAATCGAATTAATCCAGTGTCTGGCGATAACGTTTCAGCGCAATGGTCATGACAACAGCCATGAAGAGAAGCAGCGGCCAAACATTGGGCAACAGCTCTATCAAACCATTATCTTTAAGCAGCAGACCCCGCACCATGCGCAAAAAATGCGTCAGCGGCAGAACCTCCCCAATCCACTGGGCCCACTCAGGCATGCCTCGGAACGGGAACATAAAGCCGGAAAGCATGATCGACGGCAGGAAGAAGAAAAAACTCATCTGGAAGGCCTGCAACTGGTTACGTGCTATGGTCGAAAAAAGTATCCCCATCGACAGGTTGGCAGCGATAAAAAATAGAATCAGCGTATAAAGCAGCAGCAAGCTGCCGTCCATAGGCACATGAAACAGTACTTTGGCAGCAATCAGAATCAGCGTCACCTGGATATAGCCAACAAGAATATAGGGCACGATTTTGCCAAGCATCACCTCGAACGGACGCACTGGCGTCACCAGCAGATACTCCAACGTGCCTCGTTCACGCTCGCGGGTGATGGCCACCGCCGTGATCAGTACCATCGTCATCGTTAAAATCACGCCCATCAGTGCAGGCACGATGTTGTACTGAGTGATCGATTCGGGATTGTAGCGGCGCTGCACGGTCACCCGTATCGGCGGCTTTTGAGCGCCGCCCGATCCGGATTCGGGCAGGTAGTGGCGCAGTGCCTCAGGCAACGCAGCAGCTGCAGCAATGGCGCTACCGGTTGCGACAGGATCGGTGGCATCAGCCTGAATCAGAACCTCGGGTGACTCGCCGCGCACCACCTTTCGCGCAAAATCGACAGGAAAACTGACAATAAACTGCACTTCACCGCGTGCCATCATCTGCTCCGCCTCATCATGGCTGACTGCCTCGTCCCTAATATCGAAATAGTCGCTCCGCTGCATGGCCGCGACCACGCTACGGGCATAAATGCTCGATTCGCCGGTCACCACCACGCTCGGCAGATGTTTCGGATCGGTATTGATGGCGTAACCGAACAGGATCAGCTGCATGATTGGGATGCCGAGCATCATGGCAAAGGTGAGCCGATCCCGCCGCATCTGGATGAACTCCTTGACCGCCATTGCCATGAAACGGTGCCAGGTGAATCTCATCGACCGAACTCCCGGCTATGGCGCGACATCCACATAAAGGCGTCGGCCAGCCGCGGCCTGAACGGCTCGATAGCGATACCTTTGGACGCGGCTCTCTTTTGCAATATCGATTCGATGGCCGTGCCATCGGAGCCGGATACCAGCAGGCCCTCGGTCGATTTCATCGCCAGAATGTCAACGCCGCTCTGCAGCAATGTATTTTCGAATCCGGCAGGCGCATCGGCTACCCTCCACATTGAGAGCCCGGAAGCATCGATCACCTCCTGCACACCGCCGGTAATGAGCAGGCGCCCATCGAGAATATAGGCGATGCGGCGGCAATGGGTTTCGGCTTCATCGAGATAGTGGGTAGTGACCAGCACGGTGAGCCCCTCGCCGGCATACTGGTGAATCATATTCCAGAAATTCTGCCGTGCCTCCGGATCGATGCCGCTGGTCGGCTCATCGAGCAGCAGCAGTTTCGGCTGATGCAGCGTTGCCAAAGCCAGCGCCACCCGCTGTTTCCAGCCGCCGGAGAGATTCCCCATTAGTGTATGAGCATAGTGGCCGAGTTCATGGCGATCGATCGCGCCATCGACCACCTTTTCCGGATTCGTCAGATGATTGAGGCGAGCTGCAAAGAGCAGGTTTTCGCGCACACTCAGATCGGCATAGAGGCTGAAGTGCTGCGATACATAGCCGACTTCCGACTTGATTTTTCGTTGCTCTTTCAGGATATCGAAGCCGACGCAGCTCCCCTCGCCATTATCGGGCAGCAGCAGACCGCAGAGCATGCGCAACGTCGTGGTTTTACCCGATCCGTTCGGCCCAAGGAAACCGAAAATCTCACCCCGCTCAACCGCCAGCGAGAGGTCATCGACGGCGATACTGCCATTGAACGACTTACTCAGTCCCTGGACATTGATAACCTCGGTCATGGGTTTTCGCGGATGACATCCACGGGCTGGCCGACATGCAGATGCTTACCGGCATCGTTTGGTTTTGCCTCCATCATCACCACCAGCTTTTCGCGCGATTCGCGGCTGAAAATGACCGGCGGCGTAAACTCAGCCTCGGTAGCAATGAAAGTAACCGTGGCTTTGACCGGTTCCGGGCAACCGTCACAGGTGGCTGTGACCCGATCGCCAAGGTGCCAGCCGCCCACACCGCTCTCCGGCACGAAGAAGCGTAATTTCACGCTTCCTTCCGGCAACAATCGCACCACGGGGTGCCCAGCTGCCACCCATTCGCCTTTCCGATAAAATACCTCGCTGATGCGCCCGGCCGCTGGGGCGGCCTGTTCGGTCTGGCCCAATCTCCAGGTTGCCGCTTTCGCTTCCTGTTCGGCCACGGTGAGTGCCGCTTTCGCCTGATCGAGACTCTGTTGCGACGAGAAATCCCCGCTTTTCAATTCTTTCAAACGTTGCAAGTTGAGCCGGGCAATTTTCAGGTTGGCTTCCGCGGCGGCCGCCTGCGTACGTTCGATCTCCCCTTCCAGCCGAAACAACGCTTGCCCTGCAGTCACACTATCGCCGTTATCGACCGTCAGTTGTTCGATCCTGCCCGGCACCCCGGCCGCCACATCGACATATTCGGCTTCGACATAGCCCTGCAAAATATTGCCGTCACCACCGTTGCATGCCACCAGGAGCAAAGCGAAAGGCAATACGAACCGACATGACCTCATAATTTTCCTCCATACTGATCCGGCAGCGACCCGGTATCGAGCTCACCCACGCTCGCTTTCAGTTGCAAGGTTGCCGCCACGTATTGTGCCCGGGCGATTGCAAGATCACGCTCGGTACGATAACGCAATTCATCCGCATCTAGCACATCGGTCATACTGCGAAGCCCGGCCCGATGCCCGATATGCGCCGCCTCGGCAGCCTCGCGGGCGGAAAGTCTCGCCTTCTGCATGGCTGCAACCTGCATGGCCGCTGCCTGCAATGCCAGGCAGGCCTGCCGCGCACTCAATCGGGCCAGCCGGACATCGTCGGCCAGCGCATACTCTGCCTGCACGCTCTCTTTCTCGCTCTTGCGCACCTGCGCCGATGGCCCACCGCCCGCATACAGCGGCACCTTCAGCTGAACTCCGACTGCCCGCGAACGCACGGTTGTCGCACTTCCAAGCATGGAGTCCCCTGCCCGGCTGCGGCCAACCTCGGCAAAGGCTTCGACCTTCGGCAACCCGCTGCCAAGCGCCTTGCTTCGCTCCTCTTTCGCCAGTTCAAGTTGCAATCGGGCCAGCAACACCGGCAGTGCATGCTCGGCGGCCTGTTGCTCCCATTGCACAGGATTGTCCGGCGCTTGCGGCGCAGCGGTGAGTTTCGGCATGGCAACCACCTCGACCCCGCCACCGATCAACGACGCCAGTGTCGCCCGTGCCTGATCGAGATTGTTGGCGGCGGCCAACCGCTCTGCTTTTACCAGATCGAAACGCGCCTCGGCCTCCAGCCGTTCGGTCTTCGCCTTGGTACCTGCCTTGAAAGCGGCCCTGGCTTCCGCCGCCAGTTTACCTGCCGCCCGCTCGCGCGCTTCAGCGGCATCCAGTGCTGCCTGCGCCGTAATCACCGTAAGTGCTGCCTGCGCCGTTTCCAGCATCAGGCGCTGGCGCTCCATCCGCAGCCTGAGTTCTCCGGTTTCGGCCGAAATTTCACCCTGCCGGTAACCTGCCCAGCGTTCGAGATCGAACAGCGGCTGCACGGCACGCAGGCCGACGAAGGTCTCGCCATAGTTGAGATCGGTTTTGAAAAAAGCCTGCGGCACGTCGTATTTCGTATTTTGTTTCTGTTTCCGGTAGCTGCCGCTCGCCTGCACATAGGGGAGCAGGGCGGCGCGACCAATATCGGCATCCTCGGCCGCCGCATCACGCCCGGCTTCGGCTGCCTGCATAGCCGGCGCATGCTCGAGTGCCAGACTGACCGCCTGCGACAAGGTCAACGGTTCGGCAACGGCAATACCCGGCAACAGGCAAAACAGCATGGCAATAGCGCGATTCAGAAGCCCTCCTCCCACCTGGCACACGAGTGCAGCCGGACGGACATCAGAATTCTAGCACATGGCCACGGTTGATCCCGGAAAACCTTCAGACTGAAGGTCCGCCAAGTAGATAAAAGCCCGCCTACTCCCTGACAGGACGTTTGGCGAGTTTGCGCTGCAAGGTGCGCCGGTGCATGCCGAGCTGGCGGGCGGCCGCAGAGACATTGCCATCGCATTCAGCCAGTACTTTCTGGATATGTTCCCACTCCAGCCGCCGCACCGAAATCGGTTTTTCGGAGACAGTCACATTGCTGTCGCCCTCACCCTGATGCAGAGCGGCAATAATCGTATCCGCATCGGCAGGCTTGGCGAGATAATGGGTGGCGCCGAGCTTGATCGCCTCCACTGCGGTGGCAACGCTGGCATAGCCGGTAAGCACCAGAATGCGGACGCCTGCACCCATCTCCCGCAGGTGTTTGACCAGTACCAGCCCGGATACCCCCGGCATGCTCAAATCCACCACAGCATATTCCGGCGCCTCGTCAGTAACCACCTGCAATGCCTCATCGACGCTGTGAGCCGTGGTAACAAGGTAACCGCGACGGGTCAATGCCTCCGCCAGCACCTGGCAGAAGATGCGGTCGTCGTCGACCAGCAGCAGTTCCGGTGCCGGCGGCATTCGGGTATCCGCCTCAGACATCGTTTGCCACCGCTGCAAACCGGCTGCGCGGCAAACACACACAGGCGGAGACCCCGCCAGGTTTCCGGTCGGAGAGTATCAGCGAGCCTCCCAGCCGCTCGATCACGGCCCGCCCGAGGAACAGCCCCAAACCGCGACCGCCGCTCTTGCTCGACACGAACGGTGTGCCGATCTGCGCTTTCAGCTCCTCAGGCAGCCCCGGCCCCTCGTCGTTGATTTCGATCTCGATCACTTCATCGCTCCAGCGACACGACAACCCGATATGCCCGGGCGAAGCGTCGGCAGCATTGTTGAGAATGCTGATCAGCGCCTGCGTCAGGGTGACATCGACTACCAGAGGCGGCGATGCCCCCTCCTGCATCTCGACCGAAACCTCGGCGCCCGGCAGTGTCGACTCCCACTGCTCCAGCAACTCGCACACATAATCTTCCACGGCGATACTCCGCCCCTCCTCGGCGCGCATCTCGCCAGCGCTGGCAGAAATTTGCGACAGAATCTCCCGGCAACGTTTGATCTGATCGCGCAGAATCTGCAACCGGCCCACCGCCTCGGCATCGTCGGCATAATCGTGCGCCAATTCGCCGGCCACCACTGCCATGGTGGAGAGCGGCGTACCGAGCTCATGCGCCGCACCTGCCGCCAGCGCACCCAGTGCCACCACCAGTTCGTCGCGCGCCGACTTTTCGCGCAGATCGGCCAGGTGCTTCTCGCGTTCGCGAAGTGCATCCGACATACGCATGATGAAGAAAACGATCAGGGCCACGCTCAACACAAAACTGAACCACATGCCGGAGAGGTGCAGCTGAAAGCCTGTATCGGCGGTATGACCACCGTGATTGTGAGCGCCGACGAACAGCGGCTGATAGAAGAAGACCAGCAACGAATAACAGGCCAGCACCAGCACAGCCATCGACCAGCCGTAGATACGCGGCAAAGTGGCAATGGCGATGATCAGCGGCAGCAGGTAGAGCGAAATAAGCGGATTGGTATAACCGCCGGAGAAATAGAGCAGCAGCGACAGGAATGCCACATCGAGAATCAACTGGCCGAAATAGGCACGTTCGGAAATTTCGCCGCGCCCGCGATAGATGGCAAAAGCCACGCCGTTCACCAGCGCATAACCGGCAATAATCGCCAGCATCGGCCATAGCTTCAGTCGCATCTCCGGCATCAGCACCGAAAGCAGCACCAGTCCGGCCTGGCATAGGATCAGGACACTTCTGACCTGAAGCAGCCGTTTCAGGTTACGCGACAGGGTCAGGGCATCGGTCAGCAAGCCGCCGGATGCGGCAAAAATAGGCATAAAGCCTCCGGCAATCAATCTCGGACCGTAAGGCTAGGGATGCGCCGCCACAAATCCAGTCCGGAGGGTGCGGCAATTTGTCGCGCGTCGATTTGCCATATTCACGGGCCCAACATGAAACGGCAAGATTCCCCCGTTCGCGTCAATCTTTCCTCTCTCTTCCTTAAAAGGGTTCGCGAATTTAATGCAAGAGCAGGGCGGCTCCCCCCCAGGGCCGCCCTTTTTTGGTTCTTCCCTGTTCGATGCGACAATTTGCCGCGCGGCCTTTTGCCACATTCCGCACCTGCCAACGCCTCCCTAAAGTTCGACGCCTTTTCTATAAACACCAAGGAGGGAACTGGTGCAAACCAAACCAAAAACTGTCTTCACAAAGAATCACCTGGGCATATCGATTGCCTGTCTCGCGACCATATTGCTGCAGCCAGCAACACATACAGAAGCTGCAGAGATCATTCGCGTGGATTCGACCACCATTGACGATCGCTTCGAAAACAAACGCGATGAGGCCTCGAATGTCTCGGTCATCTCAGGCGAAACAGTAGACCGGGCACATGCAGAGAACATCAAGCAGGTTCTGGATGCAATTCCAGGGATTACCACCGAACTGCAAAGTCAGGACTCGCTAAAAATCCATATCCGTGGTGTCGAAAACCAGCGTTTCATGGGCGAGAAACCGGGCGTTGCCGTGGTCATCGACGGCGTGCCGGTGTTCGAACGTACCGGCCGGGTCAATATCAATCTCGACGACATCGAATCGATCAAGGTGATCAAAGGCGGTGCCTCCTATCTCTTCGGCGAGGATGCGCTCTCCGGCGCGGTGATTATCACCACCAAGCGCGGCGCCAAAATGGCCGGATACACAGTCTCAGCAGAGGGTGGAAGTTTCGGCTACCAGCGCGGCATGGCGCGCGCCGGGTTTGCCACCGACAAGGCATCCGGACACATTCAGGCCAGCCGCCGCAAATCCGACAGTTATTACTTCCAGGGCGAATACAAGGCCGACTACCTAAACGGCAAACTGCAGGGCTATCTCTCTGATTCGAGCGACCTCACCTTTGGCTGGGAGCTCGCCAAACGCTACAAGGACAGTCATGGAACCGTCACCGGCGTCACTCAGGCCTGGGTCGACCCAACCAGCATCAACGGTCGCGACTTCGCCCGTCACTACAATGTAGATCTCGGCAAGTATTACCTCACCTACGCCAATGATGTCTCCGACACCAGTAACGCTATGCTCAACCTCTATCAATTCGATGACCATACCGTTTTCTGGAGTTCGCCGGTTCGCTACAACGCGGCAGGCGCAGCAGTCACAGATGTCAACGCCTATGCCAACAACAACGACTACAAACAGACCCAGCGCGGCCTGAAAGGAGAATGGCGTAGTGCCGGCGACGCACTGGCCTGGATGGGCGGTCTCGACCTGCGCGATAACATTTACAGGAATAAAGTCACCGTTCTGCAGGACTACAAGGCGAGCCCGAGCCCGGTTGCCCCGGTGGTGACAGCAGGAACCCTGCTGACCGATGACAAAACCAAAGAGCGCATGTATGCCGGTTACGGCGAAATGAAATTCCGTCCTCTCGCCAGCCTCACCACAACCTTGAATGGCCGCTACGACCACATCAATCTCGACTATGCCGATTACATGGCAGGAGCGTCTGCTCCGAATCTCGCCAAGCACTTTAATGTCGGCTCCTGGCGCATCGGCCTGAACTACGACTTTAGCGATACAGCTGGCCTCTATAGTAACGTATCGACCGGCTTCAGGGCTCCAACCATCCAGCAGTTATTCGCCGGCACTATTTCGCCGACCGGCGGCGTGGCAGCCAACCCGGGCCTGACACCGGAACATGCCATCAACTATGAGATCGGCCTGCGCGGACGTGAAGATATTCTCGGTGGGCTGGAGTGGGATATCGCAGCCTTCCAGATCGACCGCAGAAACTTCATCCTCAACGTCGCCGGCCAGTATGCCAACCCGGCCACCGGCACCACCGACCAGTACCAGAACATCGGCGGCGCCCGCAGTCGAGGGGTCGAGCTGTCGCTGAAAACCGACCAGGATCAGTTCTTCTCGTGGAACGCGGCCTACACTTTCCTCGATGCGAAGTTCACCCGTTACGACAACTTCAACCTGCTGCTCGGCAACCGCTTCAACCCGGCGCCGGGCGCCAGCGCCATCGCACCCTACAATAACAGCGGCAAAACCGTTCCGCGCACGCCGAAGCACAAGCTGTTCCTGGCTGTGTTCGTCAAACCGCTCGAGGGGCTGACCATCAACCCAGAGATGAATGCGCAGACTTCCTACTTCGCCGACGAGATCAACCAGGAGAAGATCGGCGGCCACACGGTGTTCAACCTGGTCACGAACTACGACTTCGCCACCGGCAGCAGCAATGGAGTAAAGTGGTCACTATTTGCCCGTATCGACAACATTCTTGATCGCTACTATTACAACACGGCACGCGGTTTCTACGATGCGAATGCCGACTTCACCTACAACGCCGAAGACCTCTCCATTGCCGTCAATCCCGGACGCGCTTGGACTGCAGGTGTCTCGGCAACATTCTGACGGGAGGAGACATGAAACAATTTTCGATTTTAGCATTTACCTGCCTTGCGGTCTGCCTGGCAGGAACCTCGCCAGCCTCGGCCATGGTCTGGCAACCGACTCCGGTCAAGCACGAACACACCAATCACCCGATGCGACAGGCGCCACAGCAGTATGTACTGGACGATGGCAATGGCGCAGCCATCCGCCTGCAGCTCCCCGATCTCTCCGAACAGCCGCTGACACAGGTCGAACACGGGAAGGTATCGGTCGCATCGGGTAAAATGGAGTATTTCCATGCGCTTGTGGCCGAGCGCATCGCAGGCGACCGCCACGATGCGGCGATCCGCTACCTGCATTTCTTCGGTAAACCCTCCGGCCACAGCCCATCAGAGCTGCTTGCATCTACGCATACCCCGCTCGACATCGTGCCTGATCCGCTGCCGCGCGAGCACTGGAGCTACCTCTCCGGCCGCGCCTTCTCGTTCGTGTTGCATTTCAACGGTGAGCCGCTGGCAGGACAAGCCATCGATCTGCAAACCAGTAACGGCAGCGTGCAACGCTTCGTCGCCGATCAGGATGGCCGCCTGCGCATCGAGTTACCGGATGATTTCGCAGAGGTCAGCCCCGGACGCAGCAACAATCGACCAGCTGAATTCGTACTCGCAACCGCCCATTACTCCGGCGGCATGCAATACACCACCACGCTGTCGGCCCCTTACAACCCCAATCCATCGCACTGGCAATCGCTGCCCCTTGGTGTTGCTGTCATGAGCGGCGGCCTGCTGCTGGGAGGTTTGCTGTCGTTCCGCCTGCAAAAAACGAACGCCGCCTCAAAACGCAAAAAAGGAGATCAATAATGTTGCCGCACTGGAAAAATCTCTCCGTCATCCGCAAGCTCGTGCAGCTCGCGAGCTTCATCTTCCTGGTCTACGGGGCCTCCATCGTCGGCTTCTACGCCTCCGATAAACTAAGCAAGGCACTGCCGGCACTCTCCTGCGCCTACGATGCTCAGACTGCCGACTACTGCGTGCTGATCCCGTTGCAACACCAGCTCGGCCACATGCTCGGCCCACTGATCAAGGCAGGTGCGGTCGGGATCGCCGCCATCATGTCCATCGGCATCACACTCGGCACCTTCCTGCTGCTGTTCGTGCTGCTGAACAAGGCCTTCTGCGGCTGGGTCTGCCCGCTTGGCACCTTTCAGGAGTTCGTCGGCATGCTGGGGCAGAAGCTCGGCCTGCAACGCGCCGAAGGGCTGCCGGACAAGGCGGTGGACCGCATCCGGCCGGTGAAATGGCTAATGCTGGGGCTACTGGTCTTCTTTTTCCCGCTCGCCTCGGGGCTCGGCTACGCCGGCCATGAGCTGGGCGACCCGTTCTGCAAGATCTGCCCAAGTCGTATCATGACCACGCTGATGGGAGGCGATGCCAGCCAGCTCGTCGTTGATACTTCCACCACTACCAGCATCATCCTCTCCCTGATCGCCGACACGATGTTCGGTCTGATGCTGGCGCTGGGGCTCACCATGCGCCAGCCCTTCTGCCGCATCTGTCCGCTATTAGCGATGCACGCCTTGTTCCGGAAGGTTGGTTTGGTTCGACTGCTGAAGAACTACACCCTACGCTGCGAAAAGTGCGGCTTGTGCGCCAAGGCCTGCCCGATGGATATCCGCGAAATCCATACCACGCAGGATAAAAACGCCTTGATGCCAGACTGCACGCTGTGCGGCCGTTGCGTGGAGTTTTGCCCGGATCAGGGTGTGTTATCGCTGAAGTATGCCGTCATTCCGATCAAGGTCTCCGACCCGCAATACTTCAAGGGGCGCCAACAGGCGCAGAAGGCGTGGGAGAAGAGCAATCTTCTGAACTGGTGCCGCTCGCGCCAGCAAACGGCAGCTGCCGAAGAGGTGTAAGCAGCCCATGGAAGCGCTCGGCCTGCCCGCCGTACTGCTGATGGGTCTCGCCTTCGGGGCAGGCCCCTGCAACCTCACCTGCCTGCCCTATCTCGGACCGGTCTTCCTTGCGGGCGAGGCGGGCCGCATGCCGTGGCGAACCGTACTCCCCTTCTCCGCAGGGCGCTTGACCAGCTACGCGCTGCTGGGGCTTCTGGCTGGCTGGCTGGGAGAGCAGCTCTCCGGATTGCTCTCCTCGCCTGTAGCCGGCTGGATTCTGGGCGGCGGCACCATACTCATCGGGCTGCGGCTGTTCTGGCCGGGGCGGCAACGGGCTTGCCAAGGTAGTGCCACTCCGGCCATACAGCCGGTACGAATCCATCGTGGCCGCATCGAACTCTCCCGTATCGGCCTGTTCGGCATGGGCGCAGGCATGGCGCTCAACCCCTGCGCACCACTCACCGCGGTACTGGTGGCTGCCGCGGCTTCGGGGCATGGAAGCAGCGGACTTGCGCTCGGGTTCGCCTTCGGCTTCGGCGCCATCGTGATCCCGAGCCTGCTGTTCGGCTTCGGCGTGGCCCGCTTCGGAAGCGCCCTGCGCGCCCAACTGGCAGACATGAAACAGCCACTCGAACGCTACGCCGGTGCCGCCCTGCTCATCGTCGGCACTGCCACAACATTAGGATGGATCAGACCATGAATATTGCACTTATTTTCGACAAAGGCGGCATCGTCGTCTGGATTCTCGCCGCACTCTCCGCGCTCGCACTCGCCATCGTCATCGAGCGGCTCATCCACTTTCAGCGCATGGGGCGCTTCCCGGCCGGTTTCGACATGACACAGGCAAACCAGGAGATATTGGAAGCCCTGCGCGGACCGGAAGCGGCGATGCTGAAGGGGCTGTTTCAGGCCTCCCAAGGTGGTATCGCCAACCTCGAGCGCGTGGCTTCGCGTATCGGCTCCAGCGAGCTGCAGCGCATGGAACGTGGGCTGGCCGCACTCGGCGTTATCGGGAACACGGCACCATTGCTCGGCCTGTTCGGAACTATCACCGGCATGATCAAGGCTTTCATGGTGATCGAGTCGGCCGGCGGCAAAGTGGATGCGCAGGCGCTGGCCGGCGGCATCTGGGAGGCGATGATCACCACCGGTGTGGGGCTCGCCGTAGCCATCCCGGTGCTGTTCATCCTGCACTGGCTGGAGGGGCTGGCTGATACCCGTGCCCACAACATGCAGCGCCATGCCTCGCTGTTCATCGAACAGTCGGGACGCCATATGCCCAGCACACCCGACCGCATCCGGCATCGCGCCGAGCTTGCCGATGCAGTTTGAAGGGCGCAGGCGTTTCCGGCACGGACCGAACCTGACGCCGCTGATCGATGCGGTCTTCCTGCTGCTGGTCTTCTTCATGCTCACCTCGCACTTCGTGCGCGACGAGTCGCTGAACATCGCATTGCCGGAAGCGCAGAGCGGCAGCGAGATGCTCGACGATAAACCGCTCGAAGTGGCGCTGGAGGCCGGGGGCGACATTCTGGTGGGCGGCACCGCAACCACCATCGACGAGCTGCCTGAAAGACTTAAGCAACTACTGGAGAAGCGGAAAGACAAGGTCGTAACGCTGCGCGGCGACCGCGCCGCCGATCTGGGCGCAGCGGTTGGCGTGCTCGATGCGGCACGGCTGGCCGGAGCCAATTCGGTGGACATCGTGGCGGAGAAACCCTGATGCAGCGTGCCGACAGGGTGGTGCGGCCGTTGGCCGTTTCGGTGTCGCTGCTGCTGCATGCGGCGCTGTTCGTGCAGGTCTCCGGGTTGCAACAGCCCACAACGAACCTCTCCGAGCAGGCGCGTGTCACCAAGGTGCGGTTGAATCTTCCTGCACCCACGGAACCGCACAAGCTAGAGCAGCAGGTCGAAAAGACAGACCCGGCACAGGCAAAAAAGGGCCGAAAGAAGGTGAGCGACAAACCGCAACAATCCGAGCCGGAGCCGGTGTTACCGCCAGCGGAAGCAGCCGCTGCCGTACCTGACAAGGCGATCATCGAGGATCTGCGTCGCCGCTATATCGCCGAAGTGATGGCACTGATCGAGTCGCACAAGTTCTACCCAAGCTCCGCACGCCGCCGCCGCGTGGAGGGGGATGTGCAGATGTCGATGATGATCGATGCCGATGGCCGCCCCTGCATGGTGCAAAGTGGCGGTGCCGCCGAGGTACTGGTGCAGGCGGCGCGCGAAAGCCTTGAAAACACACCAATCCCTCCGCCCCCACCTGGCATCAATGTGCCGCTTAGCCTCAACTTCGTCATCGAGTACCGTTTAAGCTAGTTTCTATGGCGCGTCATCCGGTTGACGTCGCCCATAAAACAGCGGACGGTTACGCATCAATGGATCTGTTTATTTTCGATATCGACGGAACGCTGACAGACTCGGTGGCGCTGCATCAGGCCAGCTACCTGCATGCCTATTCTATTTTCGATATCCCGAATCTGAACTCAGACTGGAACAGTTATACCCATCATTCCGATTCGTGGATTTTCGCAGAGGTATGCCGGCAAAACTTCGACAGAGACCCATCCATGGAAGAGAAAGCGCTGTTTTCATCCGCGCTCAACAGCCACTTCGACGCCAGCATCAGTAAGCGTGTCATTCCCGAGATTCCCGGTGCGAAGCGTTTCTTGGACAGCGTCGTGAACCACCCGGGCCTCGCGTATGCATTTGCCACGGGCTCCCTGCGACAGCCCGCCCTCCGGAAGCTTGAAGCACTTGGCGCCTCTTATCCTCCGGAACTGCTGGTAACGGCCAGTGAATTTGAAGTCCGGGAAGAGATCGTCGGGGGAGCAATTCGGGCTGCGGAGAGATATTTTGGCGTAGACCGGTTCGAAAGGGTCATCTCATTCGGTGATGGATACTGGGATCTTGTAACCGCAGGCAGACTCGGAATCGAGTTCATCGGCATTGCCAACGGCGAAAAAGCCGAAAAGCTCCGGAACGCAGGCGCCACTACGGTCCACGAAAATTTCCTGACAGATGCGATAACAATCGCAACGACACCATGATAACGTATGCTCTCTTTCTGCGCGGCGTGATGCCCACCGGCAAGAACAAAGTGCCGATGGCCGATCTGCGTGCCGCCCTCACCGATGCGGGACTGCTCGATGTGCGCACTTATATCCAGAGCGGCAACGCTGTCGCAAAATCCGTGCTCGATGCGAGCGCTATCGAAACACTGGTGCACAATACCATCGCCAACAGAATCGGCCCCGATATCGCGGTGATCGCCCGTACCCATGCGCAGATCCAGGATGTGCTGGAGCGAAACCCCTTCCCGCCCGATGCCGCTTCGCGCACCTATTTCACGCTGCTGGGCACGACCCCTGAAACATCACTGCTCGCAACGTTCGAACAAACCGACTTCTCGCCGGAAGATATCAGAGTCGACGGCGACACGATCTATACGCTCTACGCCACCAAATACAGCGATTCGAAATTCAACAACAACTTCTTCGAGCGCAAACTGGGCGTCACTGCCACGACGAGGAATTTCAACACCATGACCCGCATGCTAGATATGAGTGCATGAGTCTTGCTGCCATGCCCGTGAAACCTGAGAACGTCGACCAATATATGGAAAACGGCTGTGGCCGATGCAAGTTCGGCGGTACACCGCAATGCAAGGTGCACCCGTGGAACGAAGAACTCCGTTTGCTAAGGGACATTCTGCATGCGTCGGGATTAAACGAGGAAGTGAAATGGAGCATGCCCTGCTATACGCATGACGGGAAAAACATCCTGATGCTGGCTGCATTCAAGGAGAGCGTGAGGCTTTCGTTCTTCCGCGGGGCACAAATGAAGGACCCCGAAAACATCCTGCGCAAGCCCGGCGATCACTCCCGATCCAATCGCGACATTCGCATCACGGACGTGCGAACCATTGCCGCATTGGAGCACGCCATTCCCGATTACATCCGGGAAGCCATTGAGATCGAATGCTCCGGCAAGCGACCGGACACCGGCCATGATCCAGCGCCGGAATATCCGGACGAGCTGCTGCAAATGTTTGCAGCGAATCCCGGTTTCGAAGAAGCCTTTCTTGCGCTCACACCGGGGCGGCAGCGCGGTTATCTGCTCCATTTCTCTTCGGCAAAACAATCGGAAACCAGAATCGCACGCATTGAAAAGTGTATGCCGCAGATTTTCATCGGGAAGGGTTGGAATGAACGATAAAAAAGCGGGAACGGTTGCTCGTTACATTTGATAACATTTGAAATGAATATACTTGTCCCAGATAGTCCGCGCATGCTCGATTGAGCGCGTAAAAATATGCATTTGGAGAAATTGTGACCGCATACGTCATCGTCCGCATTCAAGTCCATGATCCGGACAAGCTGAAAAATTATCAGCAAGTCGCACCTGCGATCATAGAAAAATATCAGGGCAGGGTTCTGGTGAGAGGCGGCGAGGTCGTCTCTCTGGAGGGGCCGGAGGAGAATCGAAGGATTGTGATGATCGAGTTCCCGACTCTTGATCAGGCAAAAAAGTTTTATCGCTCCGAGGAATACACAAAAGCCATCGGGTTGCGCGCCGGAGCCGCAGACTTTGAAATAATCGCTGTCGAGGGGCTCGGCTAGATGCCCCCTTCAAACTTGATGAGTCGGGAGGCCTGAGATGACCGAAGAATCCGTCTTTCTGATTACGGAAGCCTGGGCGATTCCGGGAACGTTCGAAAAATTCAAGGTGTATCGGCAGGCGATCACCGAGGCGCTTGCCAAATATCACCCCGACTACGTTTTCCATAACCACGCATTCGAATGGGTCGAAAACAGCAACGATGAAGAATTGCCTGTCGGTATAGAGGTGGTCCGTTTCGACAATATCGACCTGGCCAGATCGGCGCTGGCCGACATCTCCACTGAAGCGCTGAAACGTATGGAAAAAGAGGTATTCAAAAAGGTGCGCTGCTATCTCAGCAGGTATGCCCCGCCGGAATGGCTGGCAAACGAAATGTACGGCACCGAGTAAAGGGAAAAGCCATGGCTATTCATCATCTGCATACAGGAATCGACATTGAGGCCTCTGCCGAACGGGTATGGGCCATCCTGACGGATTTCGCCTCTTACCCCGAATGGAACCCCTTTGTTCGTTCGGTGGTCGGCGAGCCTAGGGAAGGCGCACGACTGCAGATTGTCGTCCAGCCGAGCGGCGGCAAGGCCATGCGCTTTTCGCCCGTAGTGCTTGCTGCAGAGCCAAATCGCGAACTTCGCTGGCTGGGCCGGTTTCTGTTTCCGGGAGTGTTTGATGGCGAGCACGCTTTTATCATAGAACCATTGAGCGAAGGGAAAGTTCGCTTCCGGCAGAGCGAGAAGTTCAGCGGCATTCTGGTTGGGTTGTTCCGGTCTAGCCTGGACCGGGATACGAAGCGCGGCTTCGAGGAGATGAACCGGGCTTTGAAGCAGCGAGCCGAAGGCGAGTCCCAATAGAAGCTTGAACTCAATCATCCTAAGTTTGACGCACATAGTTTTCATGCAGCATGCCCGGTAAGCTGCTGCCATGCGACGAATCGACCGAATAGAGCCCTTCCGCGTGATGCAGCTTCTGGAGCGAGCCAAAGAATTGGAGGCTCGGGGGAAAAGCATCGTGCACATGGAGATCGGCGAGCCCGATTTCTCCACCCCGCCACCCGTGCTGGCGGAAGCGCACCGCCTGCTCGACTCGCTGGACCAGCACTACACCCCCTCCACCGGCGCACCAGCATTGCAGGCGGCACTCTCCGGCTGGTATACACAGGAGTACGGCGTAAGCATCGATCCATCCCGCATCCTGATCACGCCGGGCACAAGCGGCGCCTTCAGCCTGATATATGCGGTGCTGCTCGAAGCAGGCGAATCGGTGCTACTACCCGACCCGGGCTACCCCTGCCAGCGCAACTTTATCCGGCTGGCCGGTGGCGAACCGCTCAACGTGCCCGTCGGCCCGGAAACGAAATACCACCTCTCCGCCGAGTTGGTAAAACAAAACTGGCGAAAGGAGACCCGCGCCGCCGTGGTGATCAGCCCCGGCAACCCGACCGGCACGCTGATTGATGACAGTGAACTTGCCGCCATTGCCAAAACATGCACGGAGAACGGCGGCTATCTGATCTCGGATGAGATTTACCACGGGCTCACCTACGGCACCGATGCCCCGACCGCCCTGCAATTTTCTGATGACAACGCCATTGTCGTCAACGGCTTCTCCAAACGCTGGGCGATGACCGGCTGGCGCGTAGGCTGGGTGATCGTGCCGGAATCGCTCGTCGATGCCTGCCGCCGGGTGATGCAGAACATCTTCATCGCCGCACCCACCCTTTCGCAGCATGCCGCCATCGCTGCCCTTAAGGCCGGGGACGACGTCGAACGCATGCGCAAGGCCTATGACGAACGCCGCCAGTATCTGTTAGCCGAATTGCCGAAGCTTGGTTTTGACATCGTAGTTGAGCCGCAGGGAGCCTTCTACATCTACGCCAACGTGGAGAAACTCACCGGCGATTCGAAAGCCTTCTGCTGGCAACTGCTGGAGGAGGCGGGTGTGGCCATCACCCCCGGCGAAGATTTTGGCGCTTTCCGCGCCGGGCAGCATGTGCGCTTATCTTATGCTACCAGCCTTACGGATCTGCAGGAGGGTGTGCGCCGGTTGCGGAAGGCTCTGGCCAGTTAACCATCAAGGCTCGTCACACTCACACTTTTTGTCGTGCAAGAACGGCTCAATCGCCTTAAGCGCCTCGGTGCCATTCACATGCCCCCGGTATTGATGGTTGGCGCAGTTATGCCAGCCGAAAGTGAGAATCTCTGCCTGCGCAGCCCGGCTATTGGTCTGCGTTTTGGCCCTTACCCTCATCTCACACTCGGCAGGGGAAGCGTTATTGGCACACCTTTGCTTGATGAAATCCGGCATGGCCTTGCTCGTCTCCTCTTTCGAGACGAGCACCCGGCTCCATTGCTTGCACTCTGAGACTAGCTCCTCGCCAAGGAACCCTTTCTCCAGTTCGGTCGTATTCCCGGAAATCATGAACTCCAGCTTTGCAAGATAGAGGTAGGCATTCAGTTGCATATCGCGAATCCGATCAAAGTGATATTTCTTCACCGCCGGAATCTCAGGTAATTGAATAGCTTGCAGACGATGAAGAGCCTCATCGAACTCCTGCTTGTACCTCTTCTTTTCACTCACGAGTTCTTCAATAGTCGCGTCACTCAATCTGGTGAAAAAAATCTTCTCTGAAGGCCTGAACGAGTCGAAACCTTTAAAAATGTGGTTTGCAAGCTTCGGCGAAAGCTGCCCCGTATCAAGACCTGCTCGGCAACTGCACAACGCCGTCTCCCATTGGAAAGGCTCGTATTCGTCTGCATAGGCAACCGCCGAAATCAACAATAGTAACCAGACCAGCGACAGCCACCATTTTGTGGAGCATCGTATCATGGCCCTATCTTGCCACATCAGCCTGCCATGCAGAACCAGCTTCCTCACATGCGGAGCAATCTATATCAAGAAGCGTAACAAACCCGGTTTCGCCCATCCTGCTTGGCCTGATACAAGGCATCGTCTGCTCTCTCCATGCAGTGCTCCTCGCAGAGAGTACTGCCATCATGCGCAATGAACACCCCGATACTCGCAGTCACCCGAATTTTCTTTCCTTCCGCAGTATGCACCACCATCTCTTCCACCTTGGCCCGCACACGCTCGGCAAGCTGCCGCACCTCTTCATCCGAACCATAAGAGGCCAGAATCGTGAACTCCTCGCCGCCGATGCGCGCCACCAGATCTCCCTTGCGCAAAACACGGCGCAAAACACGCGCAAAACGCTTGAGCACCTCATCTCCAACCGCATGGCCATGAGCATCATTGATCTTTTTGAAGTGGTCGATATCGAGCATCAGCACGGCGAAAGGCGTGCTATAGCGACACAGCCGGTAGAAGTAATGCGATAATTGCGTCTCCAGATAGCGTCGGTTGAAGATTCTGGTGAGCGGATCGAGGATATTCAGCAACTGCAATCTTCGGTTCAGGTGCTCGAGCTTGCGGTTGGACACATTGAGCTCTCGCGTGCGCCGCTCGACCTTCTGCTCCAGTTGTTCATTGGCCGCCAGCAGATCCTCGTAAAGGCGCGAATTATCAATCGCCACCGCCGCCATGGATGCCAGCGAATGCAGCAACAACAGGTCACCATCGCCAAACTCCCCCTTCTCGCGGTGCAGGGCTTGCATCACTCCGATCTTCTTCCCATGCGGTGTCCACATCGGCACGCACATCATATTGCGGGGGCGAAAATTATCCGGCAGGTCGTCCGAGCTGAATATTTCGCACGAATTGATGTCGTCGATGATCATCGGCTTGCCACTGTCGTACACTTGCCAGGCAACACCTCGCCCCTCCGGCACATGGATTCCGACCCCTTTCTCCAGACCCAGCGCCACCTCAGAAACAAGCCCGCCGCTTTCATCATCAGCCAGAAAAATGCTGCACCGTTCCACCCCCAGGAGATTACTGCTTTCGCGAGCGATCAGCCCCAGCAGCGTCGGCAGGCGACGTTCGGAGGAGAGCCGCAGCCCAAGAGCCACCAAGGTATCAACCTGCTTCTTATGGATATCTTTGGACGCTTCCACGCGGCTGCGCATAAGCCCTCCTGCGGTTAAATCATGCAAATAAATCGGTGCTCTTCTTTTATAGTCAATTGGAAGACCAAATACCAATCTTGTTATTTAGCACGGATTGCCGCTTTCATGCCACACCATGCATCCGCCGCCCTTGGTCGCGGCAAGGCATCGTGTTATCTTCCCGTCCCCTTATAAATTGACTGGAGCGATCGCCCCGATGTTTAACGTACTCACCAAAATTTTTGGCAGCCGCAATGAGCGCATTCTGAAAGAGCTGATGCCGGCAGTAGCCCGCATCAACGAGCTGGAAGCCGATATCAAAACGCTTTCCGATGATGCCCTCAAGGCCAAGACGGAAGAGTTCAAGCAGCGTATTGCTGATGGTACCTCGCTGGATGAGCTGCTTCCCGAGGCATTTGCCGTTTGCCGCGAAGGCAGTGTGCGCGCCCTTGGCATGCGCCATTTTGATGTGCAGCTGATCGGCGGCATGATCCTGCATCAGGGTAAAATCGCCGAAATGAAGACCGGTGAGGGTAAAACCCTGATGGCCACACTGCCGGTCTACCTCAATGCCCTGACCAGTCGCGGTGTGCATGTGGTGACCGTGAACGATTACCTAGCCAAGCGCGATGCTGCCTGGATGGGTACACTGTACAATTTCCTCGGCCTCTCCGTAGGTGTGGTGGTGCATGGTATCTCCAACGAGGAGCGACAGGCCGCTTATGCTGCCGACATCACCTACGGCACCAACAACGAATTCGGCTTCGACTATCTGCGCGATAACATGGCGTTCGCGATGGATGAACTGGTGCAGCGTGACAAACATTTTGCCATCGTCGATGAAGTGGACTCTATTCTGGTCGATGAAGCGCGCACGCCTCTGATCATCTCCGGCCCTGCTGAGCAGGCCACCGAGCTCTACAAGCAGGCAGATGTGATTACCCGCAAGCTCTCGGCCGAAGATTATGAGAAAGATGAAAAAGATCGCGCCGTTTCATTCACCGAAGAGGGAATCGACCATGTCGAGGAGCTCTACCGTGAAGCCGGCATTCTGAAAAGCGGCAATCTCTACGATCCGGAAAACGTCAACCTGATGCATGCCGCCACGCAATCCCTGCGTGCTCACACCCTGTTTACCCGCGAAGTGGACTACATCGTTCGCAGTAATGAGGTGGTGATCATCGACGAATTTACCGGACGCATGATGCCGGGTCGCCGCTACTCCGACGGTCAGCATCAGGCGCTGGAAGCCAAGGAGGGTGTGGAGGTACAACCCGAAAACCAGACTTTGGCATCGGTCACTTTCCAGAACTACTTCCGCATGTACGACAAGCTTGCTGGCATGACCGGCACCGCCGATACCGAGGCCGAAGAGTTCCAGAAAATTTACAAGCTGGAAGTGGTGATTGTGCCCTCCAACCGGCCGCTGATTCGTAACGATATGCCCGATCTCATCTACCGCGACCAGAAAGACAAGTATGCGGCCATCATCGAGGATATCGAACAGACGCATGCCAAAGGCCAGCCGATTCTGGTCGGCACCACCTCCATCGAAAAATCGGAGCTACTCTCTGAGATGCTCAAGAAAAAAGGCATCCAGCATGAAGTTCTGAACGCCAAACATCATGAGCGCGAAGCCGAAATCGTGGCACAGGCGGGACGCAAGGGTGCGCTCACCATTGCCACCAATATGGCGGGCCGCGGCACCGATATCATGCTGGGCGGCAACCCGGACATGCAGATCGCCGCACTGCCCGAAGATCAGCAGGAGAAAAGAGCGGAGGAGATCCGTGCTGCCTGCAAGACTGAACACGAAGAGGTGCTGAAAGCAGGCGGGCTGCATATTCTCGGCACCGAACGCCACGAATCCCGCCGCATCGACAATCAGTTGCGCGGTCGTGCCGGACGTCAGGGCGATCCGGGCTCGACCCGTTTCTACCTCTCCATGGAAGACGATCTCATGCGCATCTTCGGTGGCGAGCGCATGCAGGCAATGCTGATGAAGATGGGCTTTGAAGAGGGTGTTGCCATTGAGCACCCATGGATTAACAAGGCAATCGAGAATTCGCAGAAGAAGGTCGAGGGCCGCAACTTCGATATCCGCAAACAGCTGCTCGAATATGATGATGTGATGAACCAGCAGCGCGATGCGATCTACACGCAGCGCCGCGAACTGCTGGAAGCTGACGATGTGCAGGATGTGCTGGCCGACATGCGCCGTGATTTTGTCGAACATGCGATTGAGGAGTTCATGCCGGCACACAGCCACGCCGAAGCGTGGGATCTCGAAGGGCTGGCCGAGCACATGCATCAGCAGCTGTTGCTGGATGCACCAGTGAAGGCCTGGGTGGATTCGGATGAAATCACCGACGTCGATGCCATGGTGGATCGTCTGGTCGAGGCGCTGGATGAAATGATGGCTGCCAAAGCGGCCATCGCCGGGGAGGAGGAGCTGCGCCGTTTTGAAAAACACCTGCTGCTCAACATCCTCGACCACCACTGGAAAGAGCATCTGCTCGCCATGGATCACTTGCGCCAGAGCGTGGGCCTGCGCGGCTATGCGCAGAAACAGCCATTGCAGGAGTACAAACGTGAATCGTTCGAACTCTTCTCTGGCATGATCCGGCGCGTGCGCTCAGAAACCATGATTGCGCTGCACCGCGTGAAAGTGGAACGCTCGGAGCCAGCGCCAATGCCGGAGCCGGCGCGGCAACAGGCGCCGATGGTATTCAGCCACGGTAACGAAACCGAGCAAGCCGCCTCGCCGCACACGGTCAAACGTGACCAGCCAAAGGTTGGACGCAACGACCCCTGCCCTTGCGGTTCAGGCAAAAAATATAAGCAATGTCACGGTAAACGAGTATGAGTACAGCAACCCAACTGATTGAACGAAGCAATGGTCAATGTGAACTCTGCAGAGACACCAACGATCTCGTGGTGTATGAGGTGCCGATTTCAGATGGCAGCCCTGAGCAGAGCGTACTGGTCTGCGCCACCTGCTTCGAGCAGATTCACGATAGCGACAAAATCGATCCCAAGCATTGGCGCTGTCTGAACGACAGCATGTGGAGCAGTGTGCCAGCCGTACAAGTCATGGCGTGGCGTATGCTGGTGAGATTACGCGCCCGGGGCGAGAGCTGGACGCATGACCTCATTGATATGCTGTATCTGGATGACGCCTCCCGCGCCTGGGCTGAAAGCGGACTCGAAGCTGACGACGCCATCAAACATGTGGACTGCTTTGGGGCCACACTGCAAGCCGGCGACTCTGTCACCCTGATCAAAGATCTGGATGTGAAGGGCTCCAGCATTACCGCCAAGCGCGGCACAGCTGTGCGCAATATCCGGCTGGTGGCCGATAACCCGGAGCAGATCGAAGGCAAAGTCGAGGGGCAGCAGATCGTTATCCTCACCAAATTTGTGAAAAAGTCAGGATGAAGTCCTGAGCAACAAAGTGATTTAGTCTGGCATACGCCCGACAATATCGAGAGCCGAAATGGTGCCAATCAAACGACCCTCGTCGTCAATCACCAGCACGTTATGCGAATCGCTTTGCAAAAACACCAGCTGGGCAGCGATAGCGCTGGTCGGATCATCTCCCCTGACCATCATGAATTTCAGATCCATAACTTCGCTAACCGGATGTCCGGCAATCCCGTCCAGCCTCTTGTAAACACTTGGAATATCAGGCCCGCCACGCATCGGTGGCAGCAGCTCCTCCGACACATAATCGGGCAGCGCCGCATGCAGTATCGCTCTCGCTGTAATAATGCCAATCGGAACACCATTGGCATCGATCACCGGCAAATCGTGTAACTTATGCTTTCGTAATGTCGCGGCCGCTTCGTGCACAGTGGCGTCCGGCGTGAGTGTGATAAGCTTGTGGGTCATGATATTGGATGCGTGCATCTGCTCCCTCCTTCTGCACTCGATAGAAGTATAGAGCAAATCGTCACTTTTGAGAAAAGCTATATCAGCACAAGAAAATTCACGGGGCTTCAGGCTTCTCCACCCACCAGAAACGTTTATCCCAGTAGGGGTAAGTGGTGATATCAGGGTTGTTAAAATCGATATGATGGACCGGATCGCCCTCGTTGTATCCAAACACCTTCATGTGAACCCTGTCGCTCTCGGGGAACAGGTGCAGTGCATCCTTGATGTTCCACCATGCTCCCATAGTACGATCAAGCACGGAGCGGTTCGGGCCAAACATCTGGTCAACCCATTCGAGAAGACTGCCATTGGGCACAGTACCGAACGTGTAGGGCGCAATTTCAGCTGCATCAGCATGCGGATGCAGCGAAAGATTGTAGAATTGGGTGTTTTTGTTTGCCTGCAGGTAGTCACCCACGGAATCGATGGTGTTGCTGATGTTGTCAGCAGCAGCCATAAACACGATGTTGTCGTAAGGAATATTTGGATATGACTCGATAGCCTTGTTAATAATGATGGCGCCCATACTGTGCCCAATGATTGTAATATGGGCTTTGTGACCATTGCCGACCCGCTCCTCCAGTTTTTTGAAAAAGATCGAAACCGCTCCGCTGCCGCGTCGAAATGCCTTGGCCTCGGTTGTGCATGTATCTTTTGCGTTGCTCAACTCCACCGGATTGCGAAACAGGGTTTCGGTTCGGCGTAACATATTCTCCCAACCGGTACCCCCCATGCTATCGACGAACGGCATTGTGACCATTTTTGGAAAGAACATGATCAGGTTGAAGCCATCATGTAGCGAAAAGCCGTTGGTATTGCGGTTCCCCTTATGGCAAAAATGTACGCCTGATTTTGGGTCACGTAATTCCGACGGCTTTGATGGGCCATCACAACGCTGTGTCTCAGGAGCCATAATATTTTTCTTGTCTCCAATTGAGGTCCAATACTGATAAGTCTGCTGCCCCCAGGCCAGTGGCGCATTGAATATCGCAACACCGGTATCCTTTAACAGATAGAGTGGCATCGTCACCACTCCCAATAACAGGTTGTGCTGACCACCACGAATGCAGCATAGCTGTTCGAAATAGGATGCCACGATTCCCGAACGCCAGACGAGGAATACAGGGAAATAGCCATCGTCCGGATCATTTGGATCGCCTAATATTTCCGGATACTGCTTGGTCACTCTCCGAAGGCTGTTTTCCAGCGAATTCATGCCCCCGTGGATAAAGATCAGAAGCCGCTTTTTACCCGAAGCTTCGAAAGCGCTTAACATCCTGTCGATATGCTTATCGAGTGCCGCGAACGATTCGCATTTTCCCTCACTATTTTCGCGAAGCAGTGCTCTGCCCGCACCGTCACTGAAAGTTAGGTCGGTATTAATCGGCAGATAGTTTCCTGAGTTATCCGATACCAGCATATGCAGAGTAACGTCCGCTTTCTCTCCATTGGCACTAACAGGCACAATGGGCCGACTCTGTCCACTGCAGGCAGTCAGAAATATCATCAATAATACAAAAGCCCAAACTTTCAGATATTGCAAAGTCTTTTCCCTCATCTCTCTAAGATGTTCTAATTAATTGGGCACAACATGCCATATGTCATTGCCGGATTTGAGCGCCTTCCACGGACTTTTCACAACACGCACACCATCTTTCCTGATCTGCTCGCGAAACTTCGCACGGTTGCCCTGACCCTCGAGTCGACCAGCTATCTCCCACTTCCCATCCCTGCGCGCCAGCAGTGTCAGATTCCAGTTCGAGGCCATCACTGCATCTTCAACGCCATCGCCATTCATGTCGGCAAGAAAAATCAGACAATCAGTATTGGAAAAGCAGGCAGAATATGGCCAGTCCCTTTGCTTGTTTCGCAGCAACTCTATCAGTCCTCCATCAAGCTCTCTGCCCGCGGGATACACCTCAAACAACTTCGCCACATCGGCCACATCTTTCACCTGTTCCTTACTCCAGCGATACTCTTTCAGCAACGCCTGCTCAGCCCGCTGACGGATCAGTTCACTCTCCGGATGCGTCTCGACCTCTTTCAAGAATTGCAATTTCTCCAGCCCCACCCTGCCCAGGCTAAAGCGCAAATAATTATAATCGAAATTTGCAGCGGCAACTTTCCCATCCAGCAACCGCGCCACCTGACTATTGGCAGCTACACTCACCGGCGACAGTAGCGGCGAATTCACCAGCACAATCAGCAGCAAAATACTCAGCGCTGTCGCGATATTGGCAGGTGCAACCCAGGCGAAGTCGTGCGCCCGCCTGATCAGGTTGCGGGCAGCAGCAGCGGCATATCCCGTCGCATACATCGACATCACCACAATAATCAACACCGCCCATATTCGATCCACTGTCCAGCCGTGCTGGTCTACGCGCAGATAAAGCGACCAGGCACAAATCGCCGAAAAAATCGGCAGTGCGAGCATTGGCAACGTCATCGACCAGCGGACAAGCCCCCCCTCCCGCTCACTATCGCCGCGCTGAAAAAGACCGTTGATAAACAACACCACAAACACCTGCAACCAGAGCAACAGGAAGGTTGCCTTGCCGGTATCCCACAGCGGTTTCACACCCGATGCAATCAGGGCGAATAGAAACAGCACCACAATCAATGCCACCAGCACCATGACAGCGCGAAACAGAAAGTCCACCTTCTGCACAATACCGACATTAAAACGCTGCAAGCCCAAAGAGAGGCCGTAGGCAAACATCACGCCGGTTGCGGGATAGATAAAATAGCGGTCAAAGAAGAGGTCGGAAAAAAACTTGATGTCGAGCACAGAGAACAACGCCGCCCACAGGCCAAGCAGAATCCACACCAGGCCCGTAAAAGCACAGGCAACGATAATCACCAGTGTGTTAAGCCAGCCGAACTCGTACAAATCCGAATAGGGCCATGAAAAGCGCCCTTGCCGCAGCCTGCTTTGCAAAAACGGCAGCGCAATATAGGTCATCACCAACATCGTGGCACCGAAAGCGAAAATACTACCGAAAGAGTTTTTGTTAATCGTCGCATAGGCAATATGACCTGCGTAAAACCCAAGCACCAACAACACGCCACTCAGACCAGCCAATGCAATCGCCAGCGCCCTCACTTCACCGAAACGAAAACTCAGCAATCCGGCAACCGGCACCAATAGCACAAGTGTATAAACAGGATAGGCAAACTCCGGCGCCGACAACACTGGCCAGTGTTGCCGTATCGCCTCATGCAACAGCAGCAGTAATAGCCCTTGTCCAAATCCAAGTAAAATCGGTATACGCTTAATCATCGATACTCTCCCTGCTCCTCCAGCCACCAAAAACGTTTATCCCAATAAGGGTAAGCCGTCAGCTCCGGATCGGTGAAGTCGCCATGATGTGTCGGATCGCCTGGATTGAAACCAAACACCTTCATGTGCACCCTGTCGCCGGCCGGAAACAGATGCAGTGTTTCCTTGATGTTCCACCATGCTCCCATGGTGCGATCAAGCACCGAGCGGTTCGGGCCGAACATCTGGTCAATCCATTCGAGCAAACTTCCGTTGGGCGCCGTTCCGAATGTGTAGGCTGGAATCTCGGAGGCCTCGGCATGTGGATGCAGTGCAAGGTTATAAAATTGGGTATTGTCATTCTCCTGCAGATAATAACCTACTGAATTGATGGTGTTATTGATGTTGTCAGCAGCAGCCATAAATACAATATTGTCGTAGCGGATGCGCCGATAGTGTTCGATGGCCTTATTGATAATGATGGTGCCCATACTGTGCCCGATGATTGTAATATGGGCTTTGTGACCATTACCGAACCGCTCCTCCAGTTTTTTGAAAAAGATCGAAACCGCACCGCTACCACGACTGAATGCCTTGGCCTCGGTTGTGCATATGTTTTTCGAACTGCTCAGCTCCAGCGGATTCCGGAACAGGGTTTCTGTTCGGCGCAGCATATTGTCCCAGCCCGTTCCACCCATACTGTCGACAAACGGAATCGTCACCATTTTCGGAAGAAACATCACCAAATTGAATGCATCGTGCATTGAAATACCGTTCTTTTCAGGATTCCCTTTATGGCAAAAGTGTACGCCTGACTTGGCATCGCGAAATTGAACTGACTGTGACAGCAATGCGCCATCACAGCGCTGCGAGTCAGGCGCTGCAATATTCTTCTGATCTCCGATCGAGGTCCAGTACTGGTAGGTCTGCTGCCCCCAGGCCAGTGGCGCATTAAAAATCGCCACGCCGGTATCTTTGATTAAATATAGCGGCAGGGTAACAGCTCCCAACACCAGCTTGCGCTGACCACCGCGAATACAACAGAGCTGCTCAAAATAGGACGACATAAGCCCCGAGTGCCAGACGATGAAGATGGGGTAGTAGCCCTCATCGGGATTGTCCGGATCGCCCATTATTTTCGGATACTGCTTCATGACTCGTCCAAGGCTGTTCTCCAGCGAGTTCATACCGCCGTGGATAAAAATCAGCAGACGTTTTTTACCCGAGGCCTCGAAAGCCTCCAGCATCCTGTCGACATGCTTATCGAGCGCTGCAAATGATTCGCATTTCCCTTCGCTGTTCTCCCGAAGCAGTGCCCGGCCTGCGCCATCACTGAAACTCAGATCGGCGTTGATTGGCAGATAATTTCCCGAGTTGTCCGATACCAGCATATGCAGAGTAGCATCTGCTTTTGAGCCGGCAGTATCTCCGGAAATGTCGGGCCTGACCTGACCGCCACAGGCGGTCATCAAGACCATCGCCCATGCAAATATCCAGAGTTTCAGATTTGGCGGAGTCCTTTCCCTCATATTCTGTAAGGTATTATTTCCCGGCCTGGCAGTCCATAGCCCTGCCAGAGAATGGATGGCCTTCCATTCATCAGTTCCCGCCTGATCCGATTCATCGCTTGCGGGCTAGCGCTCGCAGCTTCAGTCTTGGCACTTAATATTTCGTTGTATAAGGAAGCGTTGCCATGGCTGTGAACCCGCCCAAACTGAATCCACCGCTCCCCGTGCCAGGCTTTAAAGTCGGCACTGCCTCCTGCGGCGTCAAATCGCCTGCACTGAAGGGCAAACGTCAGGATGTCACCCTGATCATCGGCGAAGTGGATTGCCACGCCGCCGGTGTGTTCACGCAAAACCGCTTCCGTGCTGCTTGCGTCGAGCTTGGCGAAGCCACACTGTCGACATCTGCCGAACATATCCGCGGCATCGTTGCCAATGCAGGAAATGCCAATGCAGGCGTTGGCGAAATGGAGAGAGTCTGGTCTCAGCAGCTGATTGATGCTGCAGCATCCGCTGCCGGAGTTCCTGCCGATACCGTGCTCTCCGCCTCCACCGGCGTAATCGGCACCCCTTTCCCTATTGAGCGCATTCAGGCTGGCATGCACGAAGCTTCCGATTCGCTGGCGCCTGACAACTGGGAGGCGGCGGCACATGCCATTCGTACCACAGACACCTTCGCCAAGTGGGCCTCGGCAGAAATCGAGATAGACGGGCAAACCTATACGCTAACCGGTATCGCCAAAGGCAGCGGCATGATCCATCCGAACATGGCCACCATGCTGGGCTTCGTCGCCACCGATGCACCCATTGATGCGGCAACACTTGCGCCGATACTCAAGCGGGTGGCTGACCGCTCTTTCAACTGTATTTCGGTGGACGGCGACACCTCCACCAACGACACCCTCTATCTGCTCTCATCAGGGCTCGGGCTCGGGCATACGAAACTGGCAGACACCACTCTTTTTGAGCAGGCACTGACCGATCTCTGCATCAATCTGGCGCAACAGATTGTGCGCGATGGCGAAGGTGTTTCGAAATTCGTGACCATCGAAGTGACAGGTGCGGCAAGCGAGGCCGATGCACGCGCCATTGGCCGTACCATAGCGATTTCCCCACTCGTCAAAACCGCTTTCGCAGGCTCGGATGCCAATTGGGGGCGTATCCTGATGGCAGTGGGTAATTCGAGCGTCGAGATCGATACCGATACCATCATGCTACGGGCCGACGATGTGTTGATGCTTGAGAATGGCAACTTGCACCCGTCATACCGCGACGAGGCGGGCATGGCGGTGTTCGCCAAGCCCGAATTCACCATCACTCTCGACCTCGGTATGGGCTCCGCTGCCAGCACTGTCTGGACCGGCGATCTCACTCACGACTACATCAAGATCAATGCCGAATACAGAACCTGATCTGCTGCAGCTGATCGCGCTGACCGCCGCCTTCAACGAGCACGGCGAAGTGCTGCTGCTCAAGCGCCCGCCGGATGTGCATTGCGGCGGATTATGGGGATTCCCGGGCGGCAAGGTGAGTGTGGACGAAAACCCGATCAAGGGCGCGGTGCGCGAGTTCGAGGAGGAGACAGGGCTAACCGGCAAACTGTGGCGTCACCTCGGCAAATCGCGCTATGCCTACGATGATCGCATGCTCTTCTACTTCATCTACGGCTGCCGCTGCGATGATATTTCCGGCCTCAAAGCCGAATCCGAGCACGCCTGGGTTGCCCTTGATGCGCTGGAGGATTATCCGATGCCGGAGGGCAATACCACCTTTCTGCATCTGATCCGCGACGCAGCGCATTTCTTTGCCAAGAAGACCTGAAGAAGAGGGTTCACCACAGAGGAAGAGATTTCCACCGCAAAGTACGCAGAGTCGCGCAGAGGAAGAAACTTTATCCCGCTCGCCGATGCGCGCCGAGCAGACGGCAAACGAAAAGGGAACAGCGGAAAATTCAAAGTTCTATTTTTCGCCCATTTCCGGCCTGGCTGCGAGGTAGTCACGCAGCGGCCCTGCGGGTGCCCTTTCTTAGTTCTTCTTTGGGCACGCAAAGAAGAACGAAAATCACCGGCTCTTCTAAAAGCTCATCGACAGCCCGGTTGAATAGCGCGCATCGGTTTTCTTTACCCCCTGCGGCGGCAGGGCATCGTAGGTGACATCGAGACTCAGTTTCAAATCGATGTTCTCATCCAGTTTGACTGCAAACGCGAACTGCTCGAGCAACCTGTAATCCGGGAAATTGCTGAATGCAGGCTGGTAGTAGGTGGTACTGTAGAGACGCACCTGCTCGTTCACCTGCCGCTTCAGAACAAGATAGGTGTTGGCGCGCCAGGTTCGGCTCACCAGCGCATCGGTCGTCCCCGCTTTCGGGCTCAGTTTCTCATATTCGTAAAAGCCGCCCAGCCCAAAATAGACCGCCACCGAACCCGCCTCCTCCAGCAGCGAGTAGCGCACTCCCGCTCCGCCCAGCGTACGCTGCTGCATGCGCGCGAACGGATCGCGCCCGGACTGAGCGAACAGCTCAACACCCCAGCTCTCCCTGATCTGGGTGCGGTGGCGCAAGTGTGCAAAGAAACGGTTGGTATCGACCTTTCCGCTGCTTTTGCCATAGGCGTATTGCAGCCAGATGAAATCGGTGTGCTCACCGTGCTGCCACTGTGTGAGCCACTCCGCCTTGCTGCTGTTTTTCACCGTATTGCCGCTGGCGCCATCGATGGAGAGCTCTACCTTATTCGTCAGTCCATCTTCGGCCGGGCCGATAATCGCCTGCTCGACATTGACGATGGCATAGGAGGTGATGGGGTTCAGGAAACAAAACAGCGCCACTGCAACAGCCGCTAACACACGAGTTTTCATGCAGGAAACCTTAGCGAATCAGGCCATGCCAATCAAAAGCTCGCTGTTTTCCTCATGTCACGTTTGAAACTATGCTGCGCCTATAAAAGACGCCTGCAAACAAAAAAAGTTCCTTCTCGTTCGATATACTTAACGGGAAAGCTCACCGTTCGATTTCCATTGATCATCAATGGCGGATAATTGGCCTGGAACTCCTGCGGCAGGAATCCAATATTTAAAAACAGGTAATAATAGTCCCGATAAGTGACATCTGTATCTTTCGGAATCGGGTCATTAGATGATGATATCAACTCCTCCGATATCGACTGTATAGAGTCTTCCTGTGAAGCTAGATACTCCATAGAGCCATCTTTAAGGATTTCGGGCTTTACATGAGTACCATGAATAAGCTTGGGCTTATATTCGTATAATTTATTTCCGCTATTTCCCAGAAATACAAATGTTGGATCAACTATTTTGACCCTGCTTCCAGGCGCCAGGTAAATATAATAACTCAGCCTTGCACGTTCATTCCGAGGAGACACAAAGTCTGTGTCTCGTCCTCTTGGGTGTTTGATCCTGACCTCTAGCCTTGAACCCTTCTCATCCAGATCGAATTGCATGACATCAGCCGGCATGCCACAACCGCTTTGCGTCGCAACACCCGATCCTGAGGGCTGATACCAGCTGAATGTCATTGGCATACAGCCAGTTAACGCGAGTAATAATAAAGCGTTTAGTACTATTGCCTTTCTTGTCATCAGGTCTTTACTTTCTTCGCCCTTGGATGTGTCTTATCGTACACCTCGGTCAGTTTGTTGATATCGAGATGCGTATAGCGCTCGGTGGTGGCAAGCGAGGAGTGACCGAGCAGTTCCTGAATGGCGCGCAGGTCCACACCCCCGGCCAGAAGATGCGTGGCAAAGGAGTGGCGCAGGCGATGCGGGGTGACCGAAGTATCCGCCCCTGTGGCAAGTGCGCGTTTTTTCAGCATGCGCTGCACGCTGCGTGCGGTGAGCCTGCCGCCGCGCCTGTTCAGAAACAGCGCCTGTTGCGAGGCATCCGAATTGGTTTGCCGCTCATCGAGATAGCTCTGCAACAGCTTCGCCACCCCTTCCGCGATGGGCACCACACGCTCCTTACGCCCTTTACCCAATACCCGTAATTCGCGTGCCTGCATGGAGAGATCGTTAAGATCTAGACCGACGGTCTCGGAAACGCGCAACCCGCAGCCATACATCACGGCCAGAAGCGCCAGATCACGTGCCTCAGCGCCTGAATCGGTCTCGTGCATCAATGCACCGGTCTGCTCAGGCGGCAGGTTCCGGGGTAGCCGTTTGGACTGCTTCGGCGGCCTGATACCGATCGCGACGTTTCCCTGCACCCAATGCAGTCGCACCGCGGCATCCAGCAAACTTTTCACCGCTGAGAGACGCCGGGCAAGGCTGGCCGGTGCAAGCCCTTTGGCATGCGCAGCTACCAGCCAATCCTGGATATGGATACGCGAGAGATCCGAAATAGACATATCGCCACAGGATTCGAGCAGCGTGGCAAGATCGCGACCGTAATTGGAAACCGTGTGCGAGGAAGCGAGCCGCACCTCTGTGAGCTCGGCAAGGAAGCATTCGATTCCCTTTGAGAGCTGCATCAGCGGCGGCTCCTATTTTTTGTCCGCATCATCCTGCTCGGCAATCTCGATGCGTCCGCCCCCCAGCGCCTTGGCTACATACATGGCCCGGTCGGCCGCATCGATTAACTCACGTACCCGCATATCCTGCGCAGGTGCCGAGAAGGCGATTCCGACACTAACGCTCATGGTATCGCCTCCTGCTTCGATCTTGCCACATTCACTCACAACACGCCCTGCAATGGTCTGCACCTTATCCATGGCGCAATCGGACAACAGCAGAATAAATTCATCGCCCCCCATACGTACCATGGGATCCTGCGAGCGAACCTGTCTGCGCGCCGTATCGCAAATGGCGGCTAGCAGCTCATCGGCAGCGGCATGCCCCAGTCGCTCATTTGTGCCACGGAAATCATCAACATCGATATAGAGGCAAGCCACCGAATTCCCCTTGCCGAACCACTGCGACAATGGCTGGTGACTGTGCGGCTGCAGAAAACGGCGATTGTGCGTACCGGTCAGGGTATCGGTAATGGCAAGCCGGGCCAGCCGCTCTCTGGCCACCGCATTCTCAAGACTCAACCCCACCACCTGTGCCAGATGCTGTAGAAAATCAGTGCTCTGCCCGGGCTGGAAACGCTCAGGATCAATCGAGCCCATACCCAGCACGCCAAACGGCTTCTTTGCATCGCCAAGCGTGAGCAGGGCCAGAGATTTGACCGGTTGATCGCGCGACTCCAGCCACTCAAAACCCTTGTTTGGCGTAATATTAACCAGATGCACCTGTTTGCGGTGCAGCCCCATATCTTCAATCTCGCCCTTCTCGATCCAGACCAGATCGCGCTCGGAAATCGCATCCATCTGGCGAGCACCCATAAAACTGGCACGATCGAACCAGAAGCGAACCAGATCGAGATCAAAATTGGCACGCAGGTTACGCATCAGAACAAAACAGAGATCTTCGGGATCGGTTGCGGCCAGCACCTCAGATTCAAGTTCAAACAGTCGGGAGAAAAGCCTTTCGTTGTCGCGCAGTCGCTGCATCACCTCGGCGACATAGGCTTTAAGTTCACTGTTCTCCTCGACCAGTTGCTTGTTGCGGCGCGCCGAAAGGTCCTTGACCTCCGCTGCGCCTTTGTTTTCGGGCTCTTTTCTCTTTGCCATGTTTTACCCTTGCCAAGCTGCGATGTTTCGCCATCGTAGCATCAAGGTCGCGAAGGGCAAATCAGTCAACCCTCTTTTTTTGCGACAGCATGCCGCCGGAGACCACCACCTTCATGCCCTCCTCAACGCTCATATCGAGTTCGATCAGGTCGCCGGGATCAACGAACAGCATCCAGCCGGAGGTCGGATTGGGAGTGGTCGGCACAAATACGGCCACGCGATCCACCGTGTCGCTGTCGGGAAAAGGGTAGTCGGCATCGGCAGTGACGAATCCGAGCGTCCACTGTCCGGGCTGCGGAAAGGAGACCAGCACCACTTTTCGGAAGGCCTTGCCTCCCTTGCCAAGCACCGCCTCCATCAGCTGTTTGACTGCACCATAAATCGAACGCACTACCGGTACCTGCGCCAGCAGGGCATCGAACCATGAAAGCAGCCGCTTACCCACAAAGTTGGTTGCAAACACGCCGACAAGAATGAGCAGCAGCAGCGACAGAAGTACGCCGAGCCCCGGCAAGTGCATCCCCAGCAGCTGCTCCGGATGGTAACGGGCGGGTAGCAGCAACAGCGCACGGTCGGAGATTTCAACCAGCCAGCGCACCACTGCAATGGTCGCCAAAATGGGGATAGATACCGCAAGCCCCGCCAACAGATAACGCCGAAGATTCATTGTACACCTCCGCCAACCGGGATTTCTGCCACATTGTGCGCTGCCGCGGAGGGCTGATGCAATGCGATGGAGAGCGGCACGATTTTGCTGCGATCCGCCTCTTTAATGCCATGCTCCAGAAAATCGAGTGTGGTCGGATAAGGGTGACCGATAACGATGCATACCCTGTGCTTCCGCTGACACTTCAATGCCGAGTCCCACGCCTTCTGCAACGCCTCAGGCTCCGGATGGTGATCGAGGAACAGCTGGCGGCTGGCCCAGGCAATTCCGGCTTCTTTCGCCAAATCGGCAGCGACCGAGCGGCTGCTGGTTTTCGAATCCACGAAAAAGAGTCCGCGTTCGCGGCAGTAATTCATGACCCAGCGCATGCTCTCGGCCTGCTCGGTAAGGAATGAGCCCATGTGATTATTCATCCCAACTGCAAACGGCACCCGCTCCAGCGCCCGCTCAAACAGCGTACGAACCTCGGCTTCATTCATATCGCCACGCACAAACCATGGTCCCATCTTCTGACGGTATTTAGGCGTCTTCGGCTCCATTGGCAGGTGCAGCATCACCATCCGCCCTGCTGCATGCGCCGCAGATGCGGCATCAAGTGCATGCGGGGAATCCGGCAATACGGCAATCGCTGTGGTAAAAGGAAGCGCAAGCAGCCGATCCAGCGCCATCATGTCATAGCCGACATCGTCAATGATCAGCACAATGCCTTCAGCAGGGTGATTCGTGCTGATAGCCGGCGCAACTTCCGGCTCGGGCTGTTCGGTATGGAAGGCTTCAAACACCACATCATTGGCAGGGCCGGATTTCACCGTCGGTGCATAGGAAAGCTGCACCTCCGACTTGTCACTCCCCCCTGAAACTCCAATCACCAGTGCTGCAACCAACAGCACAAACAGCAGCAACAGTGCTGCATGCAGGCGATAATGTTCCAGCCGGGCTTTGCGCCGCCGAACAGGCTTGCGTGTGGATGGTGCTTTACGTCTGCTGGCAGGAGTCTTGCGCGGACGGCGCCCGGTCATACGAGCGCCCCCCGTTTGCAGGTCATCATTTCAGATATAGCCCCTGTTACTTGCCGGAGACGACATGCATGCCGCGCAACAGATCGAGTGCACGCTGCAGCTGCGCATCACGCGGCAACCGCTTCAGCATCTCCTCGCTTGGCGAGCCCTCATCAACAGCCGCTTTCTTACCGGACTGTTTGTCGTTGCCGTTCTGCAGATGTCCTTTCAGGCTGCTTTCAGAGATGGTCGGCAGCTTTCTGAGCGCCTCATCAGCCTCCTTTGTCGCGGCAACCGTCATCGGTTCGACAATGATATCCGGGGTAATACCGGTCGCCTGAATCGAGCGGCCGCTCGGGGTAAAATAGAGCGCTGTAGTCAGTTTAACAGCTGTGCCATCGCCAAGATCCACCACAGACTGCACCGAACCCTTGCCGAAACTCTGAGTGCCAAGAAGCACGGCACGCTTGTTGTCCTGCAGTGCCCCGGCCACGATTTCGGATGCGGAGGCAGAGCCATTGTTGATCAGCACCACCAGCGGCATCCCTTTCAGCATATCACCCTTGATGGCCTTGAATGATAGCTGCTCACCGATGCGCGACTTGGTACTGACGATACCTCCGGAATCGAGGAACATATCTGCAATCTCAACCGACTGATTCAACAAACCGCCGGGGTTGTTGCGCAGATCGAGTACGGCCCCGTGGATATGCCCATTCGCGCGTTTACGGAGCTGCGCAATCTGATCCTTTAGCAAGTCGCTGGTCTTGTCCTGAAACTGTGTTACACGCAGATAGGCGTAGCCGGGTGCAAGTAAATCGCCCTTCACCGACTTCACCTGAATCACGGCACGCACGATCCTGAACTCCAGCGGCATATTTTCACCCTCACGGAAAACAGTCAGCGTAATCGCGGTTCCCGGCCTGCCACGCATCATCTTCACGGCTTCGGTCAGGCTGATCTCTTTGGCGATCTGATCACCAATTTTAATGATGAGGTCGCCCGCCTTCATGCCGATGCGGTCGGCCGGGGTATCCTCAATCGGCGCAATCACGCGCACCCCGCCTTCGGCGGCCACAATCTCGATTCCAAGCCCGCCGAATTCACCGCGAGTATCCACCTGCATCTGCTTGTACATATCCTGATCGAGATACATCGAGTGGGGATCGAGGTTGGTCAGCATGCCGGCCAGGGCGCCGTCAATCAGTTCGGAATCGGTGGTCTCTTTCACATAGGAGCGGCGCACCAGCTCCATCACCTCGGAAAATTTCTTGAGCTGCGTATAGTCGGTGGACGTAGCCGCGGCTGCGGTCGCCTGTGTCGTCGCCCCTGGCGGGTTCCAGGCCAGCACGGCCAGCAGACAGGTCACCGAGGTTCCTGCAACAATCATCCAACGCTTCAATTTCAATGACATACATCTTCTCCGTTTATCCGGCGCGTATCCTATCGCCTGCACCATTTCGCCGGGTCGACCGGCTTCGTACGATCCCTGAGCTCAAAATAGAGCCGAACGCTCTCTACCCAGCCTGTGTTTCCGGCCTCGGCCAGCAATTCGCCCGTCTCGATCCAGTCGCCCAACTGCTTGAACAACCGATCATTGTGCGCATAAATACTCACCAGGCCTTCACCGTGGTCAACAATTAACATCAGACCATAGCCGCCAAACCAGTCTGCATAGCGCACTCGCCCCGCCGAAACGGCATGAACCTGCCTGCTGCGCCCATATGGCGCAAGCTGTACGCCTGCGAGCTTGCCATGCCCACTCGACAGCTCCGTGCCAAACCCGGCCACCACCCGGCCTTTCAGTGGCCATTTCAGTCTCCCCTTCTGCTTGCGCATGGAAACTTTGGCAACCTTATCCTCGCCCGGCAGACTCAGCCCGAATCCTGAAAGCAGGCGCTGCAGGGCCTGCTCCTGTCTGGCCAGTTCCCTGTCGCGCTGCGCCTGCAAATTCGCATCCTGATGCACACTGCGCATCAGCTCGCGCTTGGCCTCCACCGCCCGCGCCAGCTCCGTCTCCCGCTCAAGTTTCTGCCGGTGTAGCGCCGCCAGTGCATCGCGCTGGATTTGCAACAGCTTTTCAAGCCGCTCCAGTTCACTCACCGCAGCCAGATAGGCGCGCTGCTCCCCGGCCTGCGACTCAATCAGCTGCTGCAGCATATATTTTCGATGCGGAATTTCGGTTACCGGCACCCCGGCCATGGCATCCAGCCAGCCCGGCCTGCGATTACCCCGCTGATAAGCCGCCACCGATTGTGCCAGCATGCGCTTTTGCAATACCACCACCTTTTCCCTCTGCTCTTTCTGCTCGCCATGCAGAGAGGCAAGCTTCTGATCCGCAGTTTTTACATCCGCTTCAACCGTACGGCTAGCATCGCGGGCATTCACCAGCTGGCTATCCAGTTCGCCCAGCTCCCGGCCCAGTTTTCCGAGCTGCCCCTCCAGCCGCTTGCGTTCGGCCTGCAGGCGTTCGCGCTCCTGATGAATGGCAGAAATCTTCTCACCGATCTGCGCCTTATTGTCGGCAACAGCCACCGGCGCCTGCCAAAGCAGACTGGCAACGAACACGGGGAGAAGCCCCATCATCGTGTTGGATTTCATGACTGCGGGTTTAATCACGATGGTAAGGATGCCCCTGCAGGATGGAAAAAGCACGGTAGGTCTGCTCAAGCACAAAAGCACGTACCAGCTGGTGCGGCAGCGTCATGGCCGAAAGGCTCCAGATACGACCTGCCGCCTGACGCACCGAGTCGTGCACGCCGGAAGCACCGCCAATCACAAAATCCTGCGCGGCGTTGCCCGGCAACTTTTCCAGAAAGGCAGCCACATCCCGGCTGCTGAGCGGCTTGCCACGCTCATCGAACAACACAAAATCTTTACCTGCCGTATCGAGAATACTCTTCGCCTCCTGCTGCTTGCGCTGCCCGGGCTGTTTGCCCCGGCCTTCCGGCAGCTCAATCACCTCAAACCCGGTAAACGGACGAATGCGTTTGACGAAGCGCTCCTCATAGGTGGCGAGCTCCGCCGCCCCCCTGCCGACTACAATCAGGCGTAGTTTCATTCACCCGCGTCGAGGTCAACGGTTCCGGCAGGGCGGGCCCAAAGCCGCTCCAGACGGAAACTATCGCGCACCTCAGGCAGGAACAGGTGTACCACCACATCGCCGAGATCGACCAGCAGCCACTCCATTGCCTCTTCACCCTCGGGATGAAACGGCATGCCGTACCGGTGTGCCACGCCGACCAGGCTCTGCGCCATCGCTTTCAGCTGCCGGTCGGTGCGACCCGTGGCAAGAATGAAGCGATCCGCAAACGCGCACTTCCCCTTCACATCCAGCACCAGAATATCCTGCGCTTTTTTATCTTCCAGTGCCTCAATGGCGGCTGCGGTGATCGTTTCGAGCACCGTGTCGTTTGATTGCTCCTTCTTTGCCAAACCTTGCTCCTTGTTCATTGATTCATTCTCTTTCCATAGGTCGATTCGACCATATCGCACACGCTCTCCGGCACCAGCCCGGCCAGCGATTGTGATGCTTCGGCACGCTGCCGGATTTCAGTCGCAGAGACCTCCGGCAGCTCAGCCTCAATGCGCAGCACCACACCCGGTTCGTCCGAGCGGGCCCACTCATCGCGTGATACCTCGCGCCAGCCAAGCGGCACCTCTAAAGCATGCCCCCTGCGTGCAAATGCCACCACCCGGCAAAGTGCAGTGTGCGCAGGCCACTCCACCCAGCTTGCCATACCGGCGAAGGCATCGGCACCCAACAGCAGCACCGGCATCACTTCGGGATGTTCACTCCGAATCCGCCGCAGCGTATGGATGGTCGGCGTCGGCTCATTGCGCACCACCTCCCAGTCCAACACTTTCACCCGCGGCTCATTGGCAAAAGTCTTCTTCACCCATGCCAGTCGGGTGGCAGCATCAATATGGCCGGAAAGCTCCCGGTGCACCGGAATACCGACCGGCACCACCCAAACTTCCTCGACCACCGCCTCTGCAAGCGCAGCCTGCACCAGAGCCACGTGCCCCACATGCGGCGGATCGAAGCTGCCGCCGAATATTCCGATTTGCTTCAAGCGTAACCCGACATCATGCCAGTTGATCGATTTTTGTTTTGTGGCCAGGCGCGATGCGCGCAAAAGCGGAGCGTACCGGAGGTACGTGAGCATTTGAGCACAGCAGCAACGCCGCCACGGAACAAAAGGCGATCAACCCGATTAACTGCGCACCTCACCATGGCCGAAAACGATCCACTTCTGCGTGGTTAACCCTTCCAGTCCGACCGGGCCGCGCACATGCAGGCGATCGGTGGAGATACCGATCTCGGCACCGAGACCATACTCGAAGCCGTCGGCAAAGCGGGTGCTGGCATTCCACATTACCGAGGATGAGTCCACCTCGCGCAGGAAACGCTGCCCGGCATCGTAGTTGCCGGTCACAATCGACTCGGTATGGCTGGAGCCATATTTGGCGATGTGGGCAATTGCCGCATCGAGACTCTCCACCACCCGCACCGCAAGAATGGCGGCCAGGTACTCGGCATGCCAGTCATCTTCCGTCGCCGCTATCACCTTCAATTTGCCGGCAGCTTTCATTGTCGCTTCGCAACCACGAATCTCCACGCCCGCAGCCTGCATCGCTGTCACGATCTGCGGTATAAACGCGGGCGCCACCGCTTCATGCACCAGCAGCGTCTCTATGGCGTTGCAGACGCCATAGCGATGATTCTTGGCATTCATGGCAATACTCTCCGCCATTGCGAGATCGGCATCCTTGTCTACATAAACGTGGCAGATGCCATCCAGATGCTTGATCACCGGAATACGCGACTCATTGGCCACGCGCTCGGTCAGCGAGCGCCCGCCACGCGGAATGATCACATCCACATACTCACTGGCACGCAAGAGCTCTCCGACCATTGCACGATCGGTAGAGTCGATCAGCTGGATCGCATCCTGCGGCAGGCCCGAATCGACCAGTGCACGGCGCAGGCACGCCGCAATAGCACGATTGGAGTGAATCGCTTCGGAACCGCCGCGCAGAATCACGGCATTGCCCGATTTCAGGCAGAGGGCAGCAGCATCGGCGGTCACGTTTGGACGCGATTCGTAAATCATGCCCACCACACCGAGCGGCACACGCATATGTCCGACCTGAATACCGGAGGGGCGATAGACCAGATCGGATATCGCTCCCACAGGATCGGGCAGGGCCGCGATCTGCTCCAGCCCTTCGGCCATCGCCTCGATACGATCCACATTCAGGGCCAGTCGGTCCTTCATCGCCGCATCGAGCCCGTTCTTGTCAGCAGCTTCCATATCCAGCTTGTTGGCGGCTTCAATCTCATCCGCCTCACGCCGCAATACGGCGGCTGCCTGCAATAGCGCTGCATTCTTTGCCTGGGTGGCAACGCTGCGCATCAACGTGGCCGCCGCCCTGGCATTGCCCCCCAATCGTTGCATCACTTTCACCACATCTTCACTCATCCTTCTCTCCCTTCACTCCTTGCTGACCATTTCCTGGTGCAGCACGAGGTTATCCCGATGCACCACGGATGAAAAATCCTTGTAGCCCAGCACCGCCTCGATTTGCGAACTCGCCACTCCGACCAGCTTACGCATCTCCTCGGCATTGTAGTTGCAGAGTCCTCGCGCAATCGCCTCTCCGGCAGGGCCGACAATCTCGACACACTCGCCCTTGTCGAACACCCCATCCACCGCGGTCACACCCACAGGCAAAAGACTGCTGCCCTGCTGTCTGATGGCGCGCGCAGCCCCCGCATCAACCGTAATACGGCCTTCGGGTTGCAGCACATCGACAATCCAGTGCTGGCGACGTGTCTGGCGATCTGCCCCGCAAAGAAACAGCGTACCGACATCCTCACCGGCCAGCAATTTTGCCAGCAGGCCCTCCTCATGACCGCTGATGATCGCGGCAGAGACACCACCACGCGTGGCGATGCGCGCCGCCTTCAGTTTGCTGGCCATACCGCCAGTGCCGAAATTCGAACCGACATCACCCGCCATCGCCATCACCTCGTGGGTGAGCTCTTCCACCAGCGAGATTCGCGCTGCATCACCATGGTCGGCAGGATTCCGATCATAGAGCCCCGCCACATCGGTGAGAATTACCATCAGATCGGCATCGATCAGCAGGCTGACCAGTGCACCCAGCGTATCGTTATCACCAAACTTGATCTCCTCGACCACCACGGTGTCGTTCTCATTCACAATCGGCAGCACACCACTCTCAAACAGCGTCTCGCCGGTATTGCTGGCATTGAGATAACGGCGGCGATGCCGCAGATCATCCTTGGTGAGCAGCATCTGCGCGGTATGCACCTCATGCTGCGAAAAGGCCTCTTCATAGGCGCGCATCAGCTTGGGCTGGCCCACCGCCGCCGCCGCCTGTTTTTCGTGCACGGAGAGATCTTTCCCAACCCAGCCGAGCGCCACCCGCCCCAGCGCCACCGAACCGGAGGTCACCACCAGCACTTCGATGCCGCGTTTTCTCAGCCCGGAAATCTCGGAAGCAAAGCGCACGACAGCCTCCCGGCGTACACCGGTTGCAACATCGGCCAGCAGCGAGCTGCCGATCTTGACGACCAGCCGCTTCACTTTGCCCAGATCAGCACGCGAACGAATCACTCAAACTCCTTCTTTTTCGGCAGGCTCTGCATCCTGCGCTCTCTTCATCTCCAGCAAGCGATCCCGCACATCGCGCAGAAGCGCTTCAATCCCTGCTCCCGTAACCGCCGAAATGCAGTATAGCGGCAGACCAAACTGCTCACCCTCTTTGCGGGCTGCGGCCAGCGCATCCTCATCCAATGCATCGATCTTGTTCAGCACCAAAAGTCGCTGCTTCTCGGGCACCTTGCGCCCATACCCTTTAAGTTCGCCGTCGATCTCCTCGACCTGCTCGGTGATACCGCGCCCATCCACGCTTGCCGCATCGACGATATGCAACAGCAGACCGGTACGCTCAATGTGACGCAGAAAACGGTGGCCGAGCCCCTTGCCCTCATGCGCCCCCTCGATCAGGCCGGGGATGTCCGCAACCACAAAACCATCGCCATCCTCCATGAACACCTGCCCGAGCGATGGCTTGATGGTGGTAAACGGATAATCGGCGATCTTCGGACGCGCATTGGAGATGCGCGAAAGAAAAGTCGACTTTCCGGCATTCGGCAAACCCACCAGCCCCACATCGGCCATCGATTTCAGCTCCAGGATGCGAATACCCTGTTCACCATCCTCGCCCGGTTGCGCATATCTTGGTGCACGGTTGGTACTGGTGGCAAAACGGGCATTGCCGAGCCCCCCCTTGCCGCCGCGCGCCACCACATACTCCATACCGTTTTTATTCAGATCGGCCAGCGCTTCGCCATTCTCATCCTTCACAATGGTGCCAACCGGCACCTCGACAGTAATGTCGGCGCCATTCTTGCCGTGCCGATCGGAGCCTTTGCCCTTCTCACCGTTCGGCGCAATGATCTTCTTGCGCAGATAGAGCTCCTGCAGCGTATTGCGATCATAGGTGGCGACAAAGATCACATGGCCGCCGCGACCGCCATCGCCGCCATCCGGCCCGCCCCTGGGAATATATTTCTCACGCCGAAACGATGAGCAACCGCCACCGCCGTTGCCCGCTCTAACCTCGATCCTTACTTCATCAATAAAGCGCATATAGGTATCTCATCTCTCTTTGCAGCCTGAGCCTCGCACAACTCACAAGCTAGTGCCAAAAAAAAACGGGGCGCAACAAGGCACCCCGTTTTGGTCTGTTTCGCAATGCGTCCGATCAGTCAGTAATGCGTACAGTCGTGCGGCCTGCACTCTTGTAGTACTCAACGTGACCATCGGTCAGGGCGAACAGGGTGAAGTCCTTGCCGCAACCGACATTGGCGCCCGGGCGAATTTTGGTGCCGCGCTGGCGAACAATGATATTACCGGCAATAACTGCTTCGCCGCCATACTTCTTCACGCCAAGGCGCTTGGAGTTGGAATCGCGTCCGTTTTTGGAAGAACCGCCTGCTTTCTTATGTGCCATCGCTTACTCCTTGTCTGCCTTCGTAGCTTTAGTCGCAGCCTTCTTGGCTGCCGGTTTGGCTTCAGCCTTTGCCTTAGGAGCAGCCTTCTTGGCCGGGGCCTTTTCAGCGGCCTTTTTCTCTGCCGGCTTGGCCTCAGCCTTTGCCTTAGGAGCAGCCTTCTTGGCCGGAGCCTTTTCAGCTACCTCTTTCTTCGGTGCAGCGGCCTTTTTCTCTGCCGGCTTGGCCTCAGCCTTGGTTTCCGCTTTGGCTTCAACCTTCGCTTCAGCTTTCACTACCGGCTTGGCCTTCGGTGCGGCCGCTTTCTTGCCTGTGCCGCCGGTAGCCGCAACTTCGGTGATCTGAACTGCGGTGAAATCCTGACGGTGACCCTTGGTCAGCTTGTAGTTTTTGCGACGACGCTTTTTGAATACCACGATCTTGGGACCACGACCCTGTGCCCTCACGATTGCCGAGACCTTGGCCTTGGCTGCATCCGCGCCAACCTTGATCTCGCCGTTATCGCCCAGCATCAGTACATGGTCAAAATCAATATTTGCGCCGACTTCGTCGTTGAGCTTCTCAACGCGCAGGATATCGCCTTTCTGCACGCGGTACTGCTTGCCGCCGGTTTGAATAATTGCGTACATGTCCTACTCCGTATCCCTTAGGCCTGCTTGCCGTATTTCTTGTAGAAGCGCTCAACACGGCCTTCTGTATCAACGATCTTCTGCTTACCCGTAAAGAACGGGTGGCATGAAGAGCATATTTCCACGTGGATATCACCAGCAGTGGAGCGCGTTTCAAAGCTGTTGCCGCAAGAGCAAACAACCTTTGCAGCAACGTAATCGGGATGAATACCTGTTTTCACTTTATTTCTCCATCAATTCGAAAGGGCGCGATTTATACTCATTACGAACCCAAATAGCAAGGCCCGATCGCAAATTCTTTTGAGCCTGTTTTTTTATGAAGAAATCATGCAGCAGGCAGAAGCAGCAACTTGCGGCAAAATTCAGCCCGCGATAGTCGCCAGAAGTTCGGATTCCCTGATCCCCATCAGGGCGAGCACATATTGCGGCCCCATGCGAATCAGCATCTCATAGAGAGCCAGACCGGCCTCAAATTCAGACCGCCAGAAATCGCAATGGTGCATGAAGGGGCTGTCGGTATCCTGCCCGTAGATCGCCGCATCGGCATAACAACCGCCTCCGCACAGATAGCGGGCCCAGCATTGGCTGCACACCGGGCGCTGATCGACCGGTGTGGCGTGCCGATTGAAATAGTGCTGCCGTTTCCGGCCCTGCCAGGCGTTATTGATATTTCCTAGCCGGTACTCCTCAAGGCCGATGTAGTGAAAACAGGGCCAGACATCGCCCTTCACATCCACGCCCAGATAATCGCCTCCAGCCCCGCAATAGCGTTCGTTGCGACGGCCTGTGGCAATGGCGGCCACTACTTTGGCCAGCGGCTGGAATATCACCGGCTGCCGGTTGCCGGCCAGGGAGCGTGCGGTCTCCTCTGCAATCGTGTGCAGGTCGTGCTGATAGGCATGCAGCATCTCACCCGGCAACTGCATCTCCTGCCCGGCGGGCGCGCCGACCTTGATCACCTGCAGATGGTGTATGCCGATCTCCTCTGCCCAGCGCCACAAATCAATCAGACGCTGCCCGGCGGTCAGCACGCTGTTGATGGTGACTCGCTCTGGCATGCGCGAAAGCAGCTTCTGAAGACCCGCATACGCTTCGTCATACGAAGAGGCATTGTGCGGTTTCGGGCGATTGGCGTTCTGGTGTTCCGGCGGCCCGTCCATGCTGACCTTGACGTGGAAAGGGTGTGCAGAAAGGAATTCGGCAATCTCGTCATTCACCAGCGTGCCGTTGGTGGTCAGGTGGAAACGCACCTCCCTGCTGCCTGCAAGCCGCATGGTTTCGCCAACCACCTCCTGCAACCGATTAAAGCCAAGCAATGGCTCACCGGAGCCGAAATGGATGTGGGCGATCCCGCCCGCCGGCAACTGTCCGAAAAAATTCCGCAGCGCTGAACGCAACACTTTGGGGTCAGGCTTGCCATGGCGGCTATCCAGATCGTTTTCGAAGCAGTAGAGGCACCTGAGATTACAGGAGCCGGCAAGATCGAGCGACAGGTGTGTGGCAGGGGGTGGCTTTTGATCCGCCCTCCCTTTGATTCCCTGTTCCATATCTTCGTTGGCAGGCAACAGCGTCTCTTTCAACATGCTGTAGCAGTGCACTGCCTCCTCGTCCATATCCTCCGGACGCAGCCCCTCCTCGATGCCATCGGGAAGCGGAAACACAACTCCCCTTTCGACATCGAACAGCAACCAGCGTCCGCCATCGAAGGAAGGCAGGATATGGTGCTCACGGGCTCCCGACAGCGGCATTAAACCTCCGCCCATGCAGCCAGCTCAGGTGAGGCCAGCGCCAGCAGCTTCGTCGGCTCGCGCGATGCAAAATGGTGGTAAATCTCGATGGAGGCCTCGGCTTCGGTGCGCAGCGTTTCGCAATCAGCAGAACCGAATCTCTCGACCATGGCAGAGCAGCCGCCACCGCAAAGATGATGGGCCCAGCACTTGGCGCATTTCGGCTGCCCCTGCAGCGAATATTGCGAGCGAAAATTCTCCACCGCCCCGGCATCGGTGCCGCCCTCGATATCGCCCAGCCGCATCTGAGGCCGCCCCGCATGCAATGAACATGGATAGAGATCGCCCTCCGAGGTGACGCCGAACATGCGACTGCCGGCGCCGCAAAACGCCTCGCGCCGCCGCTTCAGCAACAATTGCATGATGCGGCTGGTCAGGCGCGAATCGACCGGCAGCGAGCCTCTCTCCAGCGCCTGGATATAGTGCGCGGATAGTGCGCGCAGATCCTTGAGGTAGCGCTCCCGCGCCTCACCCTTCAGTGCCAGCTCGTCGCTCGCCTCCAGGTGCGGGCGCTCCACCTTGCACTGCTTGACGCCGCGGTCGGAGAGCAGCGCCAGCGCCTCGTGCAGCGGCAGCCCGGCCTGCACCACCGTGCTACCCACAAGATGGATTCCCTTGTATTGCTTCAGCAGCTCCAGCGCCTTTTCCACCTCGGCGAAGCTGCCTTTTCCATTACGATATCTCCGGTGTTTGTCGTGGCGTTGCTGATCGCCATCGATGGAGAGATAGACCTTGAAACGGTGCTTGTCGAAAAACTGTGCCAGCGCCTCATCCACCAGCGTACCGTTGGTGGTGACCTCGAACTGTGCATAACTGCCAGAGGCTTCCGCCTCCTTAACGGCCGCCTCGGTGATCTCCCGGATCGCCTTGGGATTGAGCAACGGCTCGCCGCCGTAGAAGTGATAGCGATAGATATTAAAACCAGGAAACAGCCGCTGAAGCTTTTGCGGCAGCGCTCCTGCCAGCGCCTTCGACATCACCGGCGCAGGTTTCTCTCCGAAATCGAACTGCCCTTCGTGCACATAGCAGTAGCTGCAGGTGAGATTACAGTGTTGCGCCACGGCAACCATGAAGGCCATTTCGCTGCCCGGCTGTGCAGGCGCAGCTTTTTCTGCCTGTTCACCCGGCACGATCAGTCCGAGCTCGAGCAGCTGCCGGATGGCCCGGTCGGTCTGCTTGGAATCAATGCCGCGAGCGCGCAACAGAGGATCGATGGCGCCCGGCCCGCAATCGCCGTGCAACACATCGAGCACGGTGGCCGTTCCCGCATCGAGCGGGCAGACCTCCATTGTCTCGCTGTTGTAGACCAGTGTTTCGCCCTGCTGCGTTTGCAGCCGGTGATAATCGACGCAGTGAAAAGCGTCGGCGGATGTCATGGCTGTCTCCCCAACCCTCGATCAGGCGAGGCCGGGACACCCTCCGCCGCCACCGCAAAGGATGTTGCTGGCCATGGTGTTCACCATCTCATCCAGGCCGGGGAGAATGGTTTTCATACGTTCGATCATATGCATATCTTCCCGGGTCATCTTGCCGAGCACCTTCTCCGGCGCCCTCAACAGCTCCTCCCGAAATTTCGGATCGACCATGGCTTTGAGTATGATCTCTTTTTTATCGCGTTCGTGTTTCATCATGATTGTTACCCCCGTAAAACTAAGCAGAGGGAACATTATAGGAGCAACACCCATGAGTAAACACCGTATTCACATATGCCATGGCAAAGTATATGCCCATGGCAATGCGAATGAAGAGTCCTAGGCGGCGTTTCCGGCTCCGCTGCGACGGCGGCGACGACGCCGGTTACGGTTCGCAGCCCCGTCGGGACGCGGCCCGTTACCGGGGTGACGTTCTCTATTCCGGGATTGGCGCGGCGGACGACTCTGACGCTCTTCCGCCTGATCGTGCTCGGCCGCGAGCCCTGCATCCATCACAAAGCCCTCCACCTCAATAACAGGAATACGCTTCTTGATCAGCCTTTCAATGCCGTTCAGCAGCTTCATCTCCTCGTGGCAGACAAGACTCATTGCCTCGCCGGTGCGCCCGGCCCGGCCGGTGCGGCCGATGCGGTGCACATAATCCTCGGCCACGTTCGGCAGCTCGAAGTTGACCACATGCGGCAGCTGGTCGATGTCCAGCCCTCTGGCAGCAATGTCGGTTGCCACCAGCACGCGCACTTCGCCCTTTTTGAATCCGGCCAGCGCCTTGGTGCGGGCGGTCTGGCTCTTGTTGCCGTGAATGGCGGCGGAGTTGATGCCGTCCTTACCGAGCTGTTCGGCCAGGCGGTTGGCACCGTGCTTGGTGCGGGTGAACACCAGCACCTGTTTCCAGTCGCCGCTCCGAATGAGGTGCGAAAGCATGCCGCGCTTGTGCGATTTGCCGACCAGGTGCACCACCTGGTTCACCTGCCCGGAGGTTTCGTTGCGTGCCACTTCCACCAGTACCGGCGAACGCAGGATGCCATTCGCCAGCTTCTTGATGTCGTTCGAGAAGGTGGCCGAGAAGAGCAGGTTTTGCCGATTCTTCGGCAAGAGTGCCATCACCTTGCGGATATCGTGGATGAAGCCCATGTCGAGCATGCGGTCGGCTTCATCAAGCACCAGCATTTCGACTTTGGAGAGATCGCAGACGCGCTGGTTAACCAGATCGAGCAGACGGCCCGGCGTGGCGATCAGGATATCGATGCCGCGACGCAGCTGTGTGATCTGCGGCTGAATGCCGACACCGCCGAAGACGATGGCCGAGCGCATCGGCAGATACTTGCCGTAAGTGGCGATGCTTTCGCCCACCTGGGCGGCGAGTTCGCGGGTGGGGGTGAGCACCAGCACGCGAATGGGGCGCTGGCCGTGGCCGGCTTTCTCTTTTTGCAGCAGCTGCAAAATAGGCAGCGTGAATCCGGCAGTCTTGCCGGTGCCGGTCTGGGCGGCGGCCATGATGTCGTGCCCTTCGAGCACCACAGGGATGGCCTGCGCCTGAATCGGGGTTGGGCTGGTATAGCCCTGTTCGCGCACAGCGCGAAGGATCTCTTCAGAGAGACCGAGTTTATCAAATGTCATTTTTATATTTTCCGTTACCGGCCCGCCGAAAGAATCCGGACTGATCTGGGCCTGGCGTGATTTATACATCCTGCAAGAGGCAGGGGGAGCGGCGCCGATCAGAGGGGCAACCGCCTAAAGTGCGTGCACTGTATAGGCAGAACCACGTAACCACAACATATCTTTTCCCCGCAGCAAATCTGTGCGCTCAAATCTGTGCTATTATGTGCCTTTATAGACAAGGGTGGGGGTATAGATGTTGGGAATCAAAAAACGGGGCATCCTGACAGCAGGATCGGTTATCGGCGCAGTGCTACTATCAGCCGTTCATGCTGTGGCAGCCGGTTTAGCTGCGCATACTCCCGATCACGTGAGAACACTGTCGCTTGATACGGACTACCGTAGCACCCCTTATTCCGATCGTGCCGTCACCGATTTTAATATGGAGATGCTCCAGGGTTACGGTTTTCTCAACAACACATTCTATGACTGGCAGGATCAAACGGGTAAAAACGACAATATTTTTCTGAAGGCAGCGTGGGAAACCTTCAACCTGGGACTGAACTATTTGCTCTCTTCACCATTTACCCTTGCAAACCATGAAATCGGACATGGTATACGCATGAAGGCTGCAGGCTCGACACCCAGCTTCTCACTTGCAAAAAGCAGCATCGAAGGTCCGACAGATCAGACCACCTTCAATATGTTCAATTTCTATTTCAGCTCATTGAAAACGAAAATGCTGAGCTATGATCACGGTTATACAACGGCAACCACCCCCTATACTTTGAGCGCGCAATTTCTGAATCTTTCGGTCCTTGACCAGGCTAAAGTGAACTTCCTGATATCTGCCGGCGGCATTGGCAGTGAGATGCACTCGGCGGAAGCGATGTCCGATATGGTTTACCAGCATGGCGGACATGTTTCCTATATCGTGCCATATACCGTGATGAAGACTGCCGCCTATTTCTACTCAGGGGCCAACAGTGCAGGCGATGACCTGACCCGGCTTGTGAATTATTACAATAACACCAGGGGCTATAACATATCCCGTAATGCAATTAAGAATGCCTCCCTGATTTCATTCCTGCTCAGCAGCAGCACCTATGTCATGTATGGGTCCTATTTAGGATATCTGCATAACGGAGATCAATCGCTTAGCGGGTATACCTATGCCGGGTTTCGTTTGCCGGATCTCTTCTCCTATACCACTAGCAGCGGATTGTCTTATAAAGTCGTTAGCGGATATCAGGTAAGCGATTCATTGGATATTCCTTTTTCGCTCGAGCATGTTTACAGCGGCGATCGCGTCGATGAGTTCGGCATTGGCTGGGACAAGCGTTTTTCCGGCTGGTCTGCTTCAGGCATGCTTTATGCAGGTAAGGGCGTCTCTTTCCAGGGGGCATTGGCACTGTATCTGGGCAAAAAAGCCGCTATCTCTGTGGGCACGGATTACTACAACAAAAATACGCTGCACGGTGAGCGCCACACTTTCGATTATTACAAAAAATCCAGCTATAAGGTTTGGTCCAAACTCACCTGGAGATATCAATAGTGAAAAAGCCGGACTAAGTTCTGAAGTTCCGGGGAGCAGCGCCGATCAGAGGGGCGGTCGCCTAAAGTGCGCACCTGTATCGGCAGAACCACGGAACCACAACACATCATTTACTACGAATAACTGCTTTCGGCCAATAACGGACATTCAAGTGTTCTTATGAAAAGGGCTCTGACCCCTTTGATCGACCCGTCAAACCGCTCTGATTCGCGCTGGCGACAGCAACCAAATAAGCGCCCTGTATCGGCAGTGCGACAGAACCACAACACATCATTTGCTTCGAATGACTACTTTTGACCATTTCAGTCACTGTGTGCTTTTTTTCCTAAGGAAAGGCGACTCTCAAAGTAGTTTCTCAATAGCGAATATCGAAATGCCAACTTACTATTCTTTTCTTTTTTGTATTGGATGGATTTACTAACTACAAACTGATAAGCGGCTATAGTGAGCTCCCTACTATTGTCTGGAAGGTTACTGAGAAAATCTTCCCCTAAGTAGTCAATAAATGGAATCCCATCGTCATCCACAGCAATAAATTTTGCACATTGTTTAGCTAAAGTCTTTTCTACACTTTTTACTCTATCTCCATTTTCTTTCTGTGTAGCGTTTATTTGAAGATATTGAATCAGCTCCTCGCCAATAGTTATTCGAGGATACTGGGAAACGTTTGACTCCAGCGAATATGCGCGAGCTAACGCAGGCCCATACACTTCATCGTTACCAATCTCAAATGCTATGCCAACATCAATGCCTCCCCGTATAGGATGTCCGGCGGCGAGCATTATCAGCGATATCATGCCTGCCGCCCCTAATATTCCATGAATTCCACTTATCGGCACATTTAATCCTGATTCCTCTTTTTTTAGCGGGATATAAATTGTAATAGAGTCGGAGAATGCAAATAAGTGAATTGAAGGATTGATCGCGGATTTATAAAGCTGACGATCTACCTCATTAAGCTGGCTCAGGTCTGCTGCGCCTTCATAATTTGCAAAAAGGGCAAAAGTTTCACGAAAGGATTTTCTCATACTCTGCACTGTTCCATAGGTGTTTTTTAATGCCTGTTTGAACCCTTCCATCTCTTCAGGTTTTTTAGAATCAGGTAAGCCAGTGATATTTCGTAAGTACTCTTGCTGCCCAAGAACATCAATGTACGCAACCGCGTAAAATCCCGGAGAAATATTATCGTCCAATTGAACCCCCGCTTTAATAATACTGTACCTAAAACCCCTCGTGTTTTTTCACTATAGACCGACCTTATGCGCTTCACCAAACAAATCAGGAACTGCCACTACATGCTAATGCGCGGTGTAGGTAGATAGTAAAATCGTTGTCGAGGTAGTCGTTACGCAAAGTGCAATTGGGCGAAATCTCCTTGCAGAAGGCGAGCATCTCGTCGGGATCGAAGGCAACCAGCTCATGCAGTGAGCGGCCCTTCCAGTAGTTGGTATTGAGCATATTGAAGGCCACGCCCTTGCGGCAGAGCTTATACATGCGTGCGATCACCCGCCGGGCATAATCGCCGCCATCATCGAGCTGCCAGTTCAAGGCGCCGGAGAGCAGCACCCAGTCGAACGACTGCGGCTTGGCATCGAGATCGAAGATATCCCCCGCGATGAACTCGCCCTTGGCATGAATTGCTTTCGCCTTTTCGATCAGATCGGGGGAGAGATCGAGCCCGGTGTATTCCACCTCGATATCCTGCCCTAGCAACCAGCTGCGCAGATCACCGAAGCCGCAGCCGACATCGAGCAGCGAATCGCCCGGCTCCACCCCGATTTCGGCCAATGCCTTGAAGCGCACCCACTGCACGCCGCGCGACTCCCAGAACAGGGCGCGGGGCGAATGCCCATGCCTGGCGAAACTATCGCGGTGGGCACCGATCAATCTCTTGCGCTGCTTTTTATCCATGCCGCAATCGTAACCGTTTGCACGAGCGGCGGAACCTCCACCTATGCCGTGAACAATTTATCCCGGAACATGAAGAAGACCGCGCCGCACAGGCAGAGCGCGGCCCAGAGGTAATCGAGCTTCAGCGGCTCCTTCATGTAGAAAAAGGCGAAGGGGATGAACACGCAGAGAGCGATCACCTCCTGCATGATCTTGAGCTGGCCGAGGTTCAGCTCCTGGTAGCCGATGCGGTTGGCCGGCACCTGCAACAGATACTCGAAAAAGGCGATGGCCCAGCTCGCGAGTACTGCAAACAACCAGGGCTTGGCATCCAGGTTTTTCAGATGCGCGTACCACGCAAAGGTCATGAAAATATTACTTAACAGAAGGAGCCCGATACTCGTGGTGACCGCACCCATATTACCCTCGCAATGCATGCCGGATTTCGGCGCACATTGCTCCGGTTTTAGCCGCTTGTGAAGATGGTCCAAAAATGAAAAACCACGGGCACTCAGGCCCGTGGTTCCATCCCCAGCTCCCCTCCGCCGGAAACTAGATAATGCCGGTCAGCGCATCGTGGCAGAGCTGCATCAGCCGGCCCGGGAACAGGCCGAGCGCCACTACTGCAACGGTACTGACGACAACAGTGGCCTGCATCAGCACGTTTTCCTGGAAGTTGAACGGCACGCGCTCTTCATCAAAGTAAATGTATTTCACCACGCGGATGTAATAGAAGGCACCCACGGCCGAGAAGATGATACCGGCAATCGCCAGATAGATATGCCCCGCCTCGATGGCGGCGGCAAACACCGCATACTTCGCCCAGAAGCCGCCGAGGAACGGAATCCCCGCCAGCGAGAAGAGCAGCAGCCCCATGGCCAGCGCATAACCCGGGCGCACCCTGGAGAGCCCGGCGAAATCGTCTAGCAGCTCGCCCTGGATATTCTCGCGGCGCATCAGGATGATGATGGCGAACACGCCCATGGTCATGAACAGGTAGATGGCAAGATAGACCAGCACACCGGCATAGCCGTTGGCACTCGCCGCGATCACGCCCAGCAGCACGAAGCCGACATGGCCGATGGTGGAGTAGGCCAGCATGCGCTTGATGTTGCGTTGCGCAATCGCCGCAATATTACCAATCGCCATGGAGAGCACAGCGAGCCATGAAAAGATCAGGGTGGTATCGGCAGTGAGCGACGGCAGCACATCGGCCATCAGGCGCAGGATCAGCGCGAAACCGGCCACCTTCGGCCCCACCGACATGAAGGCGGTGATCGGGGTGGGCGCGCCCTCATAAGCGTCCGGGGTCCACATGTGGAACGGCGCTACCGATACCTTGAATGCGAGGCCGGAGATCACGAACACCAGCCCCAGCAACACGGCGATGCGCGAAGAGGACTCCAGAGCCGCCAGCGCGGTGCCGACCCCATTGAAATCGAGATGGCCGGTAAGGCCGTAGAAGAAAGAGACACCGTAGAGCAGCATGCCGGACGACAAGGCGCCGAGGATGAAATACTTCAGTGCGGCTTCGGAAGAGCGCAGCACATCGCGCTGATAACCGACCAGCACATAGACGCAGAGCGCCATCAGCTCCATACCGAGATACATGGTGACGAAATTGGGGGAGGAGACCATCAGCATCATGCCCAGCGAGGCAAACAGGATCAGCACGTAGTACTCACCGGTGTGCTGCTCGCCTTTCATATAATCCCGGGAGAGCACAATGGCGAAACCGGAAGCAGCCAGAATCAGCACCTTGCAGAAGGCGGCAAACGGATCGAGCACGAAGTAGCCGTAAAAGGCTTCAGCCACTTCGGAACCGGCAACACGAAACACCGCAGCCACAGTCACGATGATGCTGCCAAGCGCAGCATAGAAGGTGAGGAAACGGCGCTTCTCGGGGAGAAATACATCCCACAGCAGGATCACCATGGCCAGTACCGCCAGAATGATCTCCGGCAGCATCGGCATGATAACCGGAAGTGGAAAAGTCACGTTATCCATGCGCTACCTCAATGCCCTGCCTGGGCGCTCATCTGCTGCGCCATGGCAGCCGCTGCGTCCAGCTTGCTTGTATTAACCTGATCCAGCAGATGCGCGACCGACTCATGCATCACATCGAGCACCGGCAGCGGATAGATGCCCATCCACACCACCAGCGCGATCAGCGGCATGAAAAAGCCGAACTCGCGCACGCTCATATCCTGCATCGTCTTCACACTATCCTTGGTGATATCGCCCATGATCACGCGCTTGTACATCCAGAGCGTGTAGCAGGCGGAGAGCACCACGCTGGTGGTGGCGGCAATCGCCACCCACTTGGTGGAGAAGCCCAGATGCACCGGATCGGCACTGAAGGTGCCGATCAGCACCATGATTTCACCCACAAAGGCGGATGCACCCGGCAGCGCCACATTCGCCATCGCGAACACCATCATCACCGCCGCGAATACCGGCATCACATTCACCACACCGCCGTAGTCGGCGATCTCGCGGGTGTGCAGGCGATCGTACATCACGCCCACACAGAGGAAGAGTGCTGCGGCCACGAAACCGTGCGAGATCATGTTGATGATCGCGCCCTCAAGTGCGGCCTGTGTGAACATGAAGGTGCCGAGGGTGACAAAGCCCATGTGCGCAATCGACGAATAGGCGATCAGGCGCTTCATATCCTGCTGCATCATCGCAACCAGCGAGATGTAGATAATCGCGACAAGTGAGAGTGCGACCATGAACGGTACGAAATATTGCGAGGCATCCGGTGCGATCGGCAGCGAGAAACGCAGGAAGCCATACGCACCCATCTTCAGCAGGATACCGGCCAGGATCACCGAGCCTGCGGTCGGCGCTTCGGTATGCGCATCCGGCAACCAGGTGTGCACCGGCCACATCGGCACCTTCACCGCAAAGGCGACGAAGAAGGCGATCCAGATCCAGAACTGCCAGTCGAAATCGAACGGGAACTCCATCAGGGCGAGAATCGAGAACGAACCGCTCTTGAAATACATCGCCAGCAGCGCCACCAGCATCAGCACCGAGCCTGCCAGGGTATAGAGGAAGAACTTGATGGTGGCGTAAACGCGATTCTTGCCGCCCCAGATACCGATAATCAGGTACATCGGGATCAGCATCGCCTCCCAGAAGAAGTAGAAGAGGATCGAATCGAGCGCCGAGAACACACCGATCAGTGTGGTCTCCAGCACCAGAAAGGCGATCATGTACTCTTTCACACGGCTTTGGATGCACTCCCAGGCCGAGATCACGCAGATCACGGTGAGCAGCGAGGTGAGGATAATGAACGGCATCGAGATGCCATCGATCCCCAGCTGGTAGTTGATATGGAAGGAAGGAATCCACTCGTGGAACTCCTCGAACTGCATATCGTGCGTCGAGTTATTGAACCTGAAGGCCAGCGGCAGGGTGAGAATAAAGGTGGCGGCAGAGACTGCGAGTGCCGACCAGCGCACCGTATCGGCGCTCCTGGCAAACAGCCAGATCAGCAGTGCTCCTGCCGTTGGCAGGAAGATACTGTAGGTGAGGATCGGGAATCCGAGAACGTTGTTCAATTCATGCATTTCCGACTACCCCTTCAAAACCAGCCAGGTGAGCAGGCCGAATACGCCGATCACCATGGCAAAGGCGTAGTGATAAACCATGCCGGACTGCATGGTGCGCAGACGTGCCGCACCGTTCTTGATCGCGCCGACGATGCCGCCGTGAATCAGCTTGCCATCAATCAGGCCAAGATCGCCCCACTTCCACAGGATGGAGCCGAGGCAGCGAAGCGGACGCACCAGCATGCGGTCGTACAGCTCATCCCAGTACCACTTGTTAAGCAGGAAGGTGTAGAGCGGACCGGATAGTTTGGCGAGCAGCGCAGGCGCTTTGCTCTCCCTGAAATACATCAGGAAAGCCAGCGCAATACCGCCCACCGCCAGCCAGAACGGCCACGTGAACGGCGCGTGCAGCACCATGCCCCAGGTGCCGTGCAATGCGCCCTCTTCATGCAGAGCCATCAGCGGGTTGTGCGCATCGGTGACAAACAGTGCATCGCCGAAGAAGCCCAAAGCCACCTCCGGGTTGGCGATATCGAGCGCAGCCATGCCCCACAGGCCGGAGAGCACCGCACCCACCGCCAGAATAATCAATGGCACGGTGATCACCTTCGGCGATTCGTGCAGGTGCGATTTGGCATGCTCATCGACGCGATCCGAGTTGTGGAAAGTGAGGAAGAACATGCGGAAGGTGTAGAAGGCGGTCATGAATACACCGGTGAGCACCGCGAACGATGCAAAGGTACCGATCCAGCTAAGGTTGCCGGTAAATTCGCGCACCATGGCCGCTTCGATGATCAGATCCTTGGAGAAAAAGCCTGCAAACGGCGGGATACCCGCCAGGGCCAGGGCCGCCAGGAACATGGTGATATAGGTGATCGGCATGTATTTGCGCAGCTGACCCATTTTGCGGATATCCTGCTCGGCCATCACCGCGTGGATCACGGAGCCGGCAGCAAGGAAGAGCAGCGCCTTGAAGTAGGCGTGGGTCATCAGATGGAAGATACCGGCCGAATAGGCGGAAACGCCGCAGGCCACGAACATGTAACCAAGCTGCGAACAGGTTGAGTAGGCGATAACACGCTTGATGTCGTTCTGCACCAGACCGATGGTGGCGCACATCCAGGCGGTGATGGCACCCACCAGAGTCACGGCAGCGAGTGCGACCTCGGAGTATTCGAACATCGGCGACAGGCGCGCAACCATGAACACACCGGCGGTTACCATGGTGGCGGCGTGGATCAGTGCCGAGATCGGGGTCGGGCCCTCCATCGAATCAGGCAGCCACACATGCAGCGGCACCTGACCGGACTTACCCATGGCGCCGACGAAAAGCGCCAGGCAGATGAAGGTGATGGCATTCATCTCCCAGCCCATGAAATTCAGGGTGTACCCCTCTGCCATGAAGTTCGGCATATCGGCAAACACCACCTTGTATTCAACCGAACCGAAGTAGTACCAGACGGCGAGAATGCCGATTGCGAATCCGAAGTCGCCGACGCGGTTGACGATGAACGCCTTCATGGCGGCATAGGTGGCGGACTCGCGCTTGAACCAGAAACCGATCAACAAATAAGAGAACAGCCCCACCGCCTCCCAGCCGAAAAAGAGGGTGAAGAAGCTGTTGCCCATCACCAGCACCAGCATCGAGAAGGTGAATCCCGAAATATAGGAGAAGAAGCGCGAGTAGCCCGGATCGCCGTGCATGTAGCCGATGGTGTAGACGTGCACGCAAGCGGAGACGATGGTGACGGTGACCATCATGATGGCGGTAAGGCGATCGATCATCATGCCCACCGGCACCACGAAATCGCCCGAAATCATCCAGGTCCAGAAGTTGTCGTGGAACGAGGCGCCGCCCAATACCTGAATAAACACATGGATCGACAACAGTGCCGATAAAATAACGAAGCTACAGGTGATCCAGTGGCTGAGTTGTTCTTTCAGCGCCCAGCCGAACAGGCCGGCCGCCATAGCGCCCAGCAGCGGCAGCAGCGGAATCGCCAGAAGCTCGGTCGTGCTAAGCATGATTTGCGTCGTTCCTTCCACTTGCCCCCCCTTAACCCTGCAAGGTGTCGATATCTTCGACGTCGATCGAGCGGCGCTGACGATAGAAGGCCACCAGAATCGCCAGGCCCACCGCCACTTCGCTGGCCGCCACGGTCAGTACGAAGAAGACAAAAATCTGCCCGCCAAGATCATTCAGAAAATGTGAAAATGCCGCAAAATTGATATTCACCGCCAGCAGCATCAGCTCGATGCACATCAGCAGGGTGATCACATTCTTTCGATTCAGAAACAGGCCGATCACGCCAAGCGAAAAGAGACAGGCTCCAACAGCCAGATATGCGTTCAGCCCGATCATTTCATCACCTCACCGCGCACCACAGGCACCTTTTGCAGACGATCTTCCTTGCGGACACGCACCTGCCTGGAAATCTTCTGGTATTTGGCGCCCTTGCGCTCGCGCAGCGTTAACACCACTGCACCGACCAGCGCCACCAGCAGAATGATCGCTGCAATTTCAAAACCGAGCAGATACTCGGTATAGAGCATCTTGCCGATTTCGACGGTGTTGTTCACATCGGCCGGCATGTGTGCAGCCTTCATCTCGGTGAAGACACCGCTGGAACCCGCCGCGATCAGCTCGCCCAGCAACGCTGCTGCAATCACACCGCCAATCGGCAGATACTGCAAAAAACCCTCTTTCAGTTTGGCCACGTTGATCTCGAGCATCATGACCACGAACATGAACAGCACCATCACCGCGCCCACATAAATCAGGATCAGAATGATCCCGAGAAACTCCGCATCGAGCATGAAAAAGAGCCCGGCCGCATTAAAAAAGCAGAAGATCAGGAACATGATCGAGTGCATGGTATTGCGCGCCAGCACCACGCCGAGACCGGCGATGACGGCAAGCCCTGCAAACAGGCTGAAGAAAATGGTTTCCAGCATTACTCCTCCCGAATCTCGTGCGCCTTAACTGTATCGCGCATCGGCGGCCAGATTGGCGGCAATCTGGCTCTCCATGCGGTCGCCCACGGCCAGCAGCATCTCTTTCGTATACAACAGCTCCGCGCGCGTTTCGGTGCCGTACTCGAAGATTTGCGTCTCCACAATGGCATCCACCGGGCAGGCCTCGGTGCAGAAGCCGCAGAAGATGCACTTGGTCATGTCGATGTCGTAGCGGGTGGTGCGACGGCTGCCGTCATCTCGCTCCTCCGACTCGATGGTAATCGCCAGCGCCGGGCAGACCACTTCGCATAATTTACATGCGATGCAGCGCTCCTCGCCGCTCTCATAGCGGCGCAGCGCATGCAGGCCGCGGAAACGCGGGGATAGCGGCGTGCGCTCTTCCGGATACTGCACGGTGATCTTCTTCGAAAAGAGATACTTGCCGGTGAGCTTCAGCCCCATCAGCAGCTCCCAGAGCAGCCAGGTTTTAGCGTGGTGTTTAATCAGCCTCATCATGCGCCCACCCCCGGACGATAGAACTGCATGAAGTCATGCAGGTAGGGAATCTGCGGCACGTAGATGCAGAGGCCTACCACAGCGATCCAGGCCAGGGTCCACGGCAGGAATACCTTCCAGCCCAGACGCATCAGCTGATCGTAGCGATAGCGCGGGAAGGTGGCGCGGAACCAGATAAACACAAAAATCAGGAACGAGGTCTTGCCGAGCAGCCAGACGGTTCCAGGAATGACATCGAGTGCCGGATGCGGCGCATACCAGCCGCCCAGGAACAAGATCGAAGTCATCAGGCTGATCAGGATCATGGCGGCATACTCGGCCAGCGAGAAGGTGGCGAACCACATGCCCGAGTACTCCACGAAGAAGCCTGCCACCAGCTCCGCCTCGCCTTCCGGCAAATCGAACGGCGAACGGTTGGTTTCGGCACAACCGGCGATGAAGAAGACGATGAACATCGGGAACAGCGGAATAAGATACCAGTGCCAGATGCCGCCCGCCTGCGCATGCACGATACTGTTCAGGTTCATGGTGCCGGCCAGCATCAGCACGGTGACGATGGCGAAGCCCATGGCGATCTCGTAGGAGACCATCTGGCAGGTGGCGCGCAGTGCGCCGATGAAGGCGTATTTGGAATTCGAGGCCCAGCCCGCCATCAAAATACCGTAGATGGAGAGCGAGGTAATCGCCATCACGTAGAGCACGCCGATATTAAGATCGGCAATCGCCATCACATGCGCGGTCTCCCACAGGCCGAACAGCGTGGTCTCACCGAAAGGAACCACGGCAAACGCGATAAACGCAGGCACCATCGCCATGACCGGAGCTGCCACGAACAACAGCTTGTTGGACATGGTCGGGATAATGGTCTCTTTCAGGAACAGTTTCAGACCATCGGCCAGTGGCTGCAGCAGACCGGCAGGACCCACACGGTTACAACCCTGACGCACCTGAATCCAGCCGATGATACGGCGCTCAAAGTAGGTAATGTAGGCGACCGAGAGTGCCACAGGCACGGCAATCGCCAGAATCTCGAGAATCCAGATCGCCACGGTCAGCACCATATCCCAGTTCATGACTGCCCCCCTGCCAGCGTCACGTGTATTTCGCCGGAGAGATCGCCGGCAACACCGCGCTTGGCGACAAACATCACGCCGGGCGATACGTCGGTGCGGGTGCCGACTTCGTATTCGAATTCGCCCGCATCGGTGCGCACCTTGATTTTACCGGCCGACAACCCCGCCGCGGCCAGCGTATCGGGATGCACGATCACATCGTCCATCGCATGCAACTTGCCTGCTTCGGTCAGGTTCTCCGAGGCGCGGGCCCACGGGCCTTCACGATAGAGCGAGTAGCGGCTGACCAGATCCAGCCCCTTGTCGCCCGGCACCGGCTTCGGCAACAGCCCGGTATCGCGGTTGCGCGCCACCGGCATCATGAACGAATCCACTTTGTTCGCTTCCCAGGCCTTGGCCATATCCGGCAGGAAGCGCTTCACGGCAGCGCGCAGCTCTTCCATGTTTACGGCAGGGATGTCAGCGCCGACGGCTTGCGCCAGACGCATCATCACTTTCCACAATGGGCGCTCCTGCCCCATCGACTTCAGCGGTGTGTTGGCCACGCGCACGCGGCCCTCCATGTTGATGAAGCTGCCTTCGACTTCCGAATAGGCGGCGGCGGGCAGCATCACATTGGCGAACTGGCTGATCTCGCCGCTGATGGCAGCCACCTGCACCAGCGGAATACGGCCGAGCACGCTCTTGGCCTTGGCCGAGAACAGGCCGTCGCCGGCCGGATCGCTACCGATCAGGAGCAGCGTATCGATCTCACCACGGCTGGCAGCATCGAAGAGTTCGCCTGCACTGGTGCGCACATCGCCGAACACAGCGGAGAGCACCTGCGCATTCATCCCTTCCGGAATCAGGTTGCGCCCATCCTTGTCCTCTTCGGCATGACCGCAGGCGCGCATCAACAGATCAAGCCCGTGGATTAACGCCGCCGCATCGGCGTGGCCGCGAATCTCTTCACCAACCAGCAACGCACAGGAGTCGGCCAGCAGCGCATCGGCCAGCAGTTTCCCGGCCTCATGACGATCATTCACCTTGGCCATCCACTCCTTCATGCCGGCCGCGGTCTTGCCCATCTCGATTACCTGCTGCATGGCGCGGGCGATCACCGCCGGCCAGTCGCGCGGACGGATCAGGGCGTCATTCGTAATTTCGGCATCGGTGCGATAGTACATGGCGCCGATTCGTGTAACCGGCTTACCCTTGCGCAGACGCTTACGCAGACGCTGCATCAGGATCGGCAGGCGCTGACGAAGATCGGAGCCCAGCACCACCACCTGATCGGAGGTCTCGATCTGGGCAGTGGTCATCGAGAAGCCCTCTTCGAAGGCGAACTTGCGCATATCGCGACGGTGCAGATCGAATGCCACCTTGGCATCGGGGAATGCCACATCATGCAGCAGGCGGATGGCGGTCAGGCCCTCCACGCTCCAGAACGGCGAAAAGACGATCCCGACCTTTTTGCCCTTCAGGACATTGGCCGCTTTCTCGAAAGCATCATCCCAGGAGGTCTCTTCGACCGCGCCATTACGAATTTTCGGCGCGAGCAGACGCGCATCGGAACGGAATGCATCATAAACATAGCGCCCGCGATCGCAGATCCACGGCTCGGGAGAGTTTTCAATCGGCTTGATCCGAATCACCTCTTTGCCGCGCGACTCAATCGCAATATCGCAACCCTGCGGACACTGCGTGCAGGTGCTCTTGTGCCGGACCAGCTCCCACGGACGAGCCACATCATTCGAAGGCTTATCGAGCAGCGCTCCCACCGGGCAAACATCGGCCAGGTTGCCGGAAAGCTCGGAGGAGAGACAATCGTGGACGATACCAACAATATTCATGTGGTCGCCGCGATTGAGCACGCCCATATCGCCAGTGCCGGCAATCTCATCCGCAAAACGCACGCAACGGGTGCAGTGGATGCAGCGGGTCATGCAGGTGCTGATAAAAGGGCCCAACTCCATATCGACCACGGCGCGCTTGGGCTCGGTGTAACGCCCCTTGGAGCTGCCATGCTCGATGGCATAATCCTGTAGCTTGCAGGCGCCGCCCTGATCGCAGACCGGGCAGTCGAGCGGATGGTGAATCAGCAGATACTCCATCACCATTTCGCGGTCTTTCTTCAGCCCCTCGGTATGGGTGCGCACCTTCATCCCTTCGGAAACCGGGGTGCAGCAGGAGGCGGCAGGCTTGGCCCAGCCCTCAACCTCTACCAGACACATGCGGCAGTTGGCCGCGACTGACAGCTCCGGGTGATAGCAGAAATAGGGCACATCGGCACCATTTTGGCGGCAAGCCTCCAGCAGGCTGGTACCCGCGGCTACCGTTACTTCTTCGTCATTGATGGACAACGTGGTCATGCTGCTTTCTCCGCGATACCGGCCTTCACGATCTCAGGAAAATGTTTAAGCAGTGAAAGCACAGGGGCTGCCGCGCCGTCGGCCAGTGCGCAGATGGTGCGCCCCGCCATGTGAGTCGCTGCATCGTGCAGCACCTTCACATCATCAGGATGGCCTTCTCCCTTCTCGATACGCTCGAGGATACGCTCCAGCCAGCCGGTGCCCTCACGGCATGGCGAGCACTGGCCGCAGGATTCATGGGCATAGAAGTGTGCAAGGCGACGGGTCAGTGCCAACAGGTCGGCAGTTTCGTCGCAAACGATCACAGCACCCGATCCCAGCATCGATCCGGCCTTGACCATATCGTCATAGGTGAGCGGCGTATCGTAGTGCTCGGCGAGCAGCCATGGGGTGGAGGAGCCGCCCGGGATCACCACTTTCGGCACCGAACCGTGCTGCAGACCGCCGCAGTGCTCCTCGATCAGCGTGCGCAGAGTTGTGCCCATTGGCACTTCGTAGTTACCCGGCTTCTTCACATGTCCGGAAACCGAAAAAATCTTCATACCGGCACTGTTGGGCTTGCCAATCTTCGAATGCCACTCACCACCGAATTCGAGAATGGCAGGAATGGTAGAGAGCGTCTCCACGTTGTTGACCACGGTGGGCGAGCGATAAAAACCTTCAACTGCAGGAAACGGCGGCTTAAAACGCGGACGCCCGGGCTTGCCTTCCAGCGACTCGATCAGCGCCGTCTCTTCGCCGCAGACATAAGCGCCTGCACCGCGATGCACGGTGAGATCCATGGAATAACCGGAGCCCAGAATATCCTCGCCCAAGAGGTTGGCAGCATAGCATTCGGCAATGGCATCATTGAGTACATTGGCTTCATGCAGAAACTCGCCGCGGATGTAGATATAGGCATCTTTCACACCTAAGGCAAATCCCGCCATGATCATGCCTTCGATCAAGAGGTGCGGATCGAGGCGCATAATATCGCGATCCTTAAAGGTGCCCGGCTCGCCTTCGTCGGCATTGCAGAGCAGATATACCGGCTTGCCGGTGTTGCGCGGCACGAACGACCATTTAAGCCCGGTCGGGAACCCCGCACCGCCACGACCACGCAGGCCGGAGGCCTTCACTTCATCGATGATCTTGGCGGAATCGAATTTCTTCAGCACGGTTGGCAGAAACTTGTAGGCGCCATTTTCGCGCGCCACCTTCAGAGTGTGCTGATCTTTTATATGAATGCGATCGAAACAGATGGCGGTGACTTTAGATGGATCGGAAGAGATCACGCTTCACCTCCCTTTCCGGCACGCGCCCCATCAATAATCTTATCCATGGCTGCGGCATCGACCTTCTCATGGTAGGCGTTATTCATCTGTACCACGGGCGCTCCACCACAAGCACCGGCGCACTCAACTTCGGTGACGGTGAACAGGCCGTCCGGCGTGGTCTCACCCACCTTGATGCCGAGCTTCCTGCAGGTGTGCGCCACCAGCTCGTTGGCACCGTTGAGCATGCAGCCGGCATTGGTGCAAACTTCCAGCAGGAATTTACCGCATGGCTGCTCGCGGAACATGGTATAAAAGGTCACCACCTCGCGTACTGCCATCAGGCGCAATCCCAGCGTATCCGCCACCAGCTGCTGCACCTCTATCGGCAGGTAGCCGAAATCTTCCTGTGCCATATGTAATACCGGCAACAGGGCCGACTGTGCCCCCGGATAGCGTTTCACCAACGCATTGATCTCAGCCAGACGGCTTTTACTAAACTCAGGCTTCATCATTACCACCCTCGCGCCCATGGACGGGCGCCAAATCAATGCCCGCATTGATTTGTGAGCTCGAGCAAGACCGTGCTCTTGCTTGAGCGTCGAGCAGGGAGTCCATGGAGGGGCGACTTGCGAATCGAACAAACCTCATCGATCCACCTCCCCGAATACGATATCCTGCGTGCCAATAATGGTCACCACGTCGGCAATCATGTGCCCGCGGCACATATAATCGAGCGACTGCAGATGCGCGAAACCAGGCGCGCGAACCTTGATGCGGTACGGCTTATTGGAGCCATCGGCGACGATATAGACGCCGAACTCACCCTTCGGATGCTCGACCGCCTGATACACCTGCCCCTCCGGCACAAAAAAGCCCTCGGAGAAATATTTGAAATGGTGAATCAGTGCTTCCATGTCGGATTTCATCTCGGCGCGATGCGGATTGGACACCTTGTAGTCGTCGACGCGCACCGGTCCGGGGTTGTTTTCCAGCCACTCGATGCACTGCCTGACAATACGGTTGGCCTGACGCATCTCCTCGACACGCACCAGATAGCGATCGTAGCTATCGCCGGTCTTGCCCAGCACCACGTCGAACTCCATTTTGTCGTAAACATCGTAGGGCTGATCGCGACGCAAATCCCAGTTCACGCCCGAGCCGCGCAACATCGGACCGGTAAAGCCCCAGTCGAGCGCAGCCTGCGCATCCACCACGCCGATATCCACCAGCCGCTGCTTCCAGATGCGATTCTCGGTCAACAGGGTTTCGTACTCGTCCACATATTTTGGGAAGCGTTCGGTGAAGCCCTTGATCTTATCGAGCAAGCCATCTGGCAGGTCCTTGTTCACACCGCCCGGACGGAAATAGGCCGCATGCATGCGCGCGCCGCTTACCGCCTCGTAGTAATCGAAGATATCCTCGCGCTCACGGAAGCAGTAGAGGAAGACGGTCATGGCTCCGATATCCAGCGCATGCGCACCCAGCCACAGGCAGTGGTTGAGAATACGGGTCAGCTCCGCATACATCACGCGGATATATTGTGCGCGCTCCGGAGGCGTGATGCCGAGGAGCTTCTCCACGGCCAGACAATACGCATGCTCGTTGGCCATCATCGAGACGTAATCGAAGCGATCGAAATAGGGGAGGTTCTGCAGATAGGTTTTGTACTCGAACAGCTTTTCGGTGCCGCGGTGCAGCAGACCGATGTGCGGATCAGCGCGCTCGACCACTTCGCCATCGAGCTCAAGCACCAGACGCAACACGCCATGCGCGGATGGATGCTGCGGACCGAAGTTAATCGTGTAGTTCTTGATCTCAGCCACGATCCACCCCCGGCCATGCCTTCGGAATCAGCACGCGGTTTTCCACCTTGTTGGGTTTATAGACGCAGCGCCACTGCGCCTCGTCGAAGAACATCTCCACACGCCCGGTCAGCGGGAACTCCTTGCACAGCGGATGGCCCGAGAAGCCATAGTCGGTAAGAATGCGACGCAGATCGGGATGATTCAGGAAGATGATGCCATACATATCGAAGGCTTCGCGCTCGAACCAGTTGGCAGTCGGCCACACCTCAACCACGGAATCGAGCATATTGCGCTCACCTGTCGGCACGATGAGACGAATCCGCTTGTTTTTCGAAACCGACAGCAGATTGTAAACCACACGAAACACCGGCTCATCTTGCGAATGATTCGGATAGGCGCTCATATCGAGACCGCACAGATCGATCAGCTGCTCATAGCCCTGCTCGCCGCGCAGGTAATGACAAACCTCAACAACCGAGGCGGCACCAATCGTCAGCTCAGGACAATCCAGCCCTTCATTCACCGCCAGCACAGCATTGCCAAAGCGCTCTTTTAAACCCGCAACTTCCGGAATATCCACTACTGAAGACACCTTTGTTTCCTGCTCGCTCATACTCAGTTACCGCGCAATGGTGTTGGTACGTTTGATTTTTTCCTGTAGCTGGATAAATCCATACAGAAGTGCTTCGGCAGTCGGAGGACAGCCCGGCACATAGACATCGATCGGCACGATGCGGTCGCAACCGCGCACCACCGGATAAGAGTAGTGATAGTAGCCGCCACCATTGGCGCAGGAGCCCATCGAGATCACCCAGCGCGGCTCGGCCATCTGGTCGTATACTTTGCGGAGTGCCGGCGCCATCTTATTACACAACGTACCGGCCACGATCATCAGATCGGACTGGCGCGGGGACGGGCGGGGCACAATGCCGAAACGGTCCATATCGTAACGGGCGGCGCCCGCATGCATAAACTCCACCGCGCAGCAGGCCAGACCGAAAGTCATGGGCCAGATCGATCCGGCGCGAGCGCCGTTGATCACCTTGTCAACATTGGTGGTAATAAATCCTTTATCGAGCAGGCCTTCTATTCCCATTCCAGGGCCCCCTTGTTCCAGGCGTAGATATAACCCACAAGAAGAATCAGAAGAAAAAGAACCATTTCGATAAAGCCGAACACCCCGATCACATCGAGCACCACCGCCCACGGGAAGAGAAACGCGGTTTCGAGATCGAAGACAACGAAAAGAATGGCCACCAGATAGAAACGGACATCGAACTGCATGCGCGCATCTTCAAAAGCTTCAAAACCACATTCGTAGGGAGAGAGCTTTTCGGCATCCGGTCTCTGAGTGGCAAGAAACTGCGTCAGCACCAGTGGTGCCGCACCCATGGCCAGGGCAATAATAAGAAAGATAACAATCGGTATGTATTCTGTTGCCAGATATGTGGCGCCCATTACCCCCCCTCAGGAACCTCTCCGAACCTTCCCGACGAATTGCGGCTTCGCAGCTCGGGAACCCGGCTTGCTACCATCGCCCGTTATCATGTCAAGGCACCTCCTCAACAACGGACCGGTTGCACTGGCCCGGACGCCCGGCAGCGTTTCGAACCAAAAAACGCTCCAGAACTCCGGAAATATGCTTGAAATCCAACACTTGCCGGAACCCCGACAATCATCAGAACCGAAACGGCTGTGAACTATAATTCAAAATTAATGGAATAGTAACCATAAATTGTGCGGGTATTTGCCGCATTACACCACCTGAAGACGGGCGGAACAAAACCGCCCGGCTGGGCGGCTTTTCATTTTGTGGAGGCCGGAATATTCAGCCTTCGGCCTCACCCCTGCGGGGCCGCCGTCGCGAAAGCTCCGGCATTCAAATCGGCACTGCGCCGATTTGTCGAACTGGGCCCGTGCCCTGACACACTCACCAAAAAACAATGGGCCGCCTTACGGCAGCCCTTGTTTTTGGTGGAGGCGGCGGGAGTCGAACCCGCGTCCGGAAACCATCAGCCAATGGTTCTACATGTTTAGTCTGTTCAAACAGCACCCTCCAGAAACCGAACAGACAAAGTGCCTAGAGGGTCGTTTCGTAACTATTTAACCCCTAAGACCACGAATCTCCAGTCTTAAGTAGCGATCTCATCTGTTTGACCCCGGATTCTCAAGCGATGAGCAACTCAAGAGCGGGGTAACTTACGCAGCGTAAGCTAGTTCTACGTCGTCGTTTGCAATTATTGCAAAGTGGCCTGGGTAACGGGCGTACCTACCCGACATGCCCCACTGGGTTCAGCATCTCCGTCGAAACCGGGCGCCCCCTATGAGGCCGCGAAGTATGCGCGGCAAAAGATTAAGCTGCAATGAATGAAAGGCATCCGTTTGACAGATTGCCCCATGCCACCTAGCAACGGGGCATGGATCCATTCCTGAAATCGCTGGCTCTGTTTCTGGTGCTGTTCAACCCCTTCCTGATGAGCATCTACCTGCTTGATCTGATTCAGGACCTCGATCGCCGGGCCTTCTTCAAAGTGCTTGCCCGCGCCTCCGTGATCAGTGGTGTAGTATTTCTGCTGTTTGCACTCGGCGGCGAGGCGATTTTTACCGATGTGCTACAGGTCGAATTTGCCGCCTTCCTGATCTTCGGCGGCGTTGTGATTTTCCTGATCGCCCTGCAGATGCTGTTCACCGGCAGCGATGCCATCAAAAAAATGCGCGGTGGCAACCCGGAGCACATCTCCGGCTCCATCGCCATGCCCTTCATGATCGGCCCCGGTACCATCAGCGCCAGCGTCATCGCAGGCAATACCTTGAGTTATGCGATGTCGGCACTGGTCATCGTGTTGTCGCTTTCGCTGGCTGTCCTCATGCTGCTGGGGTTAAAACAGGCTTTCGACATCGTCAAACAACGCAATGCAGCCCTGCTTGAGCGCTATATCGATATTGTTGGCCGGGCGGGTGCCCTGCTCACCGGCACCATCGGCATCCAGATGCTGCTGCAAGGGATCAGGCAGGCGACCTAAAACTACGAGCCTGTATCCAGCAAGCTCGTTGCCCCCTCAGGAACAATAATATCGGGATAGAAATCGGAATGGACCATTCCCGCGTGACGCTTGCCGTAACGATCCGGCACATTCTGTGTCCAGTCGCTCGGGATCACCGTGGGCAGAATCAGCAGCAGTGCAAAAACTGCCTGCTGCACCCGTAGCCTTGCTGATGCCTCCGGCGCAGCGATTGCAGCGTCTGCTTCCCCCGTCTCCCGTTCCCGCTCGAGCCCTCTTTTTCGATAGAACCAGACAAGCATGAAAGCGCCAAGCAGCGACATGAAGATATTAAACTCCTGCCCCGGCGGAAAACCGAGAAAATCGGTCCTGTATTCACGAAAGAAGTCGATAAAAATCCTGAGGAAGCCATACCAGAGAATAAAATGGGCCACCACCACACCGCGCGGCGGATGCATGCTTCTGATCCATAACAGAAACGGAATCAGCATCAGATTCTTGATCCCGTCGTAGAGCACCACAGGATGCCTGAATCCCTCCACATCAGGAAACTTCACCGCCCACCAGACATCGGTAACACTGCCGATAATCTGTCCGTCAATAAAATTTCCGATACGCCCCATGCCCATAATATAAGCCCCGGCAATGGCAAGACTATCGGCCAACTCGAGAAAGCTCCGGCGCTTGAGACGACAGTAGACTACCATGCTGAGAATTGCGCCGAACAGAAGGCCGTGCGTGGACATGCCGCCGAGCCAAAGGGCCGGAATATGGGCAAGATGCTGCCCATAATAGGCCCATTCGTAGAAAAACACTTCGATCACCCGACCGCCGAGCAGAACCCCAAGCGACATCATAATGGTCAGGTTGTAGACCTCCGACATATCCATCGCCAGTGAAGTGCGGTTGCGACGCAGCCAGAAGAAGATTCCAAGAAATCCGGCCGTAAAACTAAACCCGTACCACCAGAAATAGGTGCCACCGATTTCAAACACAACCGGATCGATATTGTGAACAAAATGGCCTGAAAACATTCGTCGCCTCCTTCCTGGGGCTTCTTCCTAGTCTCGGCAGCATACAAAGAAGCGATCTCAACACCAAGCAATCTTTACGCACTCGAATTAAAACCGGCAACCAAAGCGAAATCTCAACCCGATTTGAAATAAATTTCGATGCCGCTAGGGTCCCCCGCAATGCTTTCGAAACAAACGAAGCAGGTTCCGTCGCTGGCAATTCGCAAACCGACGGTAGCAGACGGCCCATCCATTTACGATCTTGTAACCCGATCGAAACCACTGGATGTCAATTCGCGCTATCTCTACCTGCTGCAATGCAGCCACTTTGCAAATACATGCGCCGTGGCGGAATCCGATGGCTCCGTACAAGCCTTCATCAGCGCTTACGTACCTCCCGAACAACCGAATACGTTGTTTGTATGGCAGATTGCGGTCGATGCAGAGCTGCGTGGACGCGGCGTCGCCGGAAAATTGATTTCGGAACTACTGGGCCGCCCGCACCTTGGCGACATCCGATTTGTGGAGGCGACCGTCAACCCATCGAATGACGCTTCACGCAATCTGTTTCGTTCGCTTGCTTCCAAGTCCGGCTGCGATATGACCGAAACCCTTTTGTTTCCGGTCGAAGTCTTCGGCGAAAGCTCCAATGAAGGGGACCACGAAGCTGAAATCCTGCTGCGCGTAGGACCCATCAAAAGATAAAGAGGAACTAATAATGAGAATATTTGAAGAAATGGAATCCGAGGTTCGCGGCTATATCCGCTCATTTCCAGCCGTGTTCGATACCGCCAAAGGCTCGGAGATGTTCGATGAACACGGCAACCGTTATATCGACTTTTTTGCCGGTGCAGGCTCACTGAACTACGGACACAACAATCAGGCGGTGTCCGAAGCCATGATCGAATATCTGCAGCACGACGGCGTGCTGCACGGGCTGGATAAAGCCACCGTGGCCAAAAAGGCATTCCTGCAAAAATTCCGCGATACCATTCTCTCACCTCGAAATCTCGAGTATAAAATTCAGTTCACCGGGCCCACCGGCACCAACGCGGTGGAAACCGCACTGAAGCTGGCCCGTATGGTGAAAGGACGCTCCAACATTATCGCTTTCACCAACGCCTACCACGGCCTCTCCATGGGCTCGCTGGCAGTGACCGGCAACTCCTTCTATCGCGATGAGTCCTACGGCGTGCGCGCCAACTCCGCCTTCGTACCGTTCGACGGCTACATGGGTTCTGATTTCGATTCGATGGCCTATCTCCGTCGCCTGCTCACCGATCAGAGCAGCGGCGTGGATCTGCCGGCGGCCATCATCGTTGAAACCGTACAGGGCGAAGGTGGCATCCATATCGCACGCGATGAATGGCTGCAGGAGCTGCAATCGATCTGCCGCGAATTCGACATTCTCTTGATCATCGACGACATCCAGATGGGCAACGGCCGCACCGGCACCTTTTTCAGCTTCGAGCGCGCAGGTATCACCCCGGACATGGTGACCGTCTCCAAGTCGATCGGTACCGGATTGCCGATGTCGATCCTGCTGATGCGCCACGAACTCGATCAATGGAAACCGGGTGAGCACACAGGAACATTCAGAGGAAACAACCTCGCCTTCGTAGCGGCCACCAAGGCACTGGAGTACTGGGACTCACCGGACTTCGCCGAAGGCATCGCCCACAAGGGCAAGATGTTCGAGGAAGGGTTGCGGGACATTGTAGAAAAACATGCTGATACGGAAGGAGAGCTGCGTGGTGTCGGCATGGTATGGGGGATCGAATTCCCCAATGATACCTTTGCCGGCTCTATCTCGGAGGAAGCCTTCAATCGCGGACTCATCATCGAAACCGCAGGCGCCAACGGCCATGTGCTGAAATTCCTGCCGGCGCTGACCATTGAAGAAGAGTTAATTAAGGAAGGGCTGCAAATCATTGACAATGCCATTGCCAGCGTACTGGATAAAGGCAAGCGGCTGCGCGCAGGAAAACTGGCATGATCGTGCGCAGGCTCGAAGAGATCATCGGCACCGACCGGGATGTAAAGGCCGGAAACGGCAACTGGGAAAGCCGTCGCCTAATTCTGAACAACGATGCCGTCGGCTTTTCGTTGCACGACACCATCATCCATGCAGGCACCGAAACCCTGCTCTGGTACAAACACCACATCGAAGCGGTCTACTGCATCGAGGGCAAGGGCGAGGTGGAGACCACCGCCGACGGCAAGGTTCACAAGATCACACCCGGAACCGTCTACCTGCTCAACGGCAATGAGCGCCATCTGCTGCGGGCGTTCAAGACCATGCGCATGGTCTGCGTATTCAATCCGCCGGTCACCGGCCGTGAAACCCACGATGCCGACGGCGCCTACCTGCCGGGAGCCGAATATCAGAGCTAACTGCCGATGACGGCTATCAGCTTCATCGGCTTTCTGCTGCTCTTCGTCATCATTGGTATTGCCTCGATGGCAAGACGAAAGCAGAGCACCACCGACTACCTTGTCGCCGACCGGGCCGTCAAACCGTGGCTGGCCGGACTCTCGGCCGTGGCCACCAACAACAGCGGCTACATGTTCATCGGCATGATCGGCCTGACCTACACCACCGGCCTCTCTTCAATCTGGCTGATGATCGGCTGGATAGCGGGCGACCTTATCGCCTCACTGCTGATCATGAAGAAACTGCGACTGGCCACCGAGGCGCACGATATTCACTCCTTCGGCGGTCTGTTGGCGGAGTGGCCCAACGCAAACGGAGAGAACACCGACTTCAATCTGCTACGCCGCATCACCGGCCTGCTCACCATCCTCTTCCTCGGCGCTTACGCCGCCGCCCAATTCACCGCCGGCAGCAAGGCGCTGCATGTGCTCTTCGGCTGGGATATTGCCACCGGCGCCATCCTGGGTGCGGTGCTGGTGCTGCTTTACAGCTACAGCGGCGGTATCCGCGCCTCGATCTGGACCGATGCAGCACAATCGTTCGTCATGATCACGGCCATGGTAACCCTGATGTTCGCCGCCACCGCCGGCTTCGATTCGGCCTCCGTCATCGTGGTATCGCTCGATAATGTTGAGCCCGGCTTCATGAACTGGTTCCCCGACACCTCACTGCTCGGCATCATCCTCTTCATCGGTGGCTGGGTCTTCGCAGGTTTCGGCGTGGCAGGACAGCCGCACATCGTCATCCGCTACATGGCACTGGACGATGCGAATAACCTGAATCGTTTCCGCCTCTGGTATTACGGCTGGTTCACCCTCTTCTACTCGGCCACCATCGTTGTCGGCCTGCTGGCCCGACTGCTATTGCCCGATGCAGGATCGTTCGATGCCGAACTGGCACTGCCGATGATCTCGCAACAGTTACTTCCCGACATCATGGTCGGACTGGTATTGGCAGGCCTCTTCGCCGCCACCATGTCGACGGCCGATTCGCTGGTGCTCTCCTGTTCGGCTTCCATTACCCGCGACCTGATTCCTGAACATAAGTCGAGCTATGCCGGTACCAAAATCGCCACCGCTGCCGTCGTGCTGGTGGCACTCGGCCTGTCGCTCTCGAACAACCAGAGCGTATTTGCACTGGTATTGATCGCCTGGGGGTTGCTGGCGGCGGCCTTTGCCCCGCTGCTAACCATCTACGCACTCGGCCACCGACCGTCCGAGAAGACATCCATCACCGTCATGGGTACCGGTGTTTCGGTCTTCTTTCTCTGGCGGGAGCTAGATCTGTCTGAAACCGTTTATGAGATCATGCCCGCAATCATCGCCGGGCTTGCTGTCTACTGGCTGATACCGAAGCGGCTGAGGAGTTAGGGCGACGGCGCCAGCTCTGCAAACATGATTGTGCTTGCCCATTGCCGGGCAATGCCCTGAAATGCGCACACATGGCAATCAAATCCACCATCTTCAAGGCCGAATTACAGATCACCGATCTGGATCGCCACTACTATGCTGACCATCAGCTCACCATTGCGCGGCATCCGTCTGAAAACGACGAGCGCATGATGGTTCGGTTACTCGCCTTTGCGCTTCATGCCAGCAATGCACTGCAATTCACCAAAGGTATCAGCACCGATGATGAGCCGGACATCTGGCAAAAAAGCCTGTCGGGTGAAATTGAGCTGTGGATCGAACTCGGTCAGCCGGATGAGAAACGCCTTCGTCGCGCCTGTGGCCGCGCCCGGCAGGTCGTTATCTATAACTACCAGCAGAGCAGCGGCAAAGCATGGTGGGAGCAGGGCAAAAACAGATTCTCTCGCTTCGACAATCTGACGGCATTCAGCATTGGTGACGAAACTGTCGCTTCTCTTGCGGGCATGGCAGCGCGCACCATGCAACTTCAGTGCACGATTCAGGATGGTGCCATCCTTTTCAGCAACGGTGCACACTCGCTCGAAATCGCACCGGAACGCTGGAGATAGATGATGGAGAGACCGCCCATGATTGAAATCGGACGCATTAACCGCCTGCCTGTGGTCAAGGAAGTGGATTTTGGCCTCTACCTGGATGGTGGCGAAGAGGGGGAGATTTTACTGCCCGCACGCTACGTGCCGAAGGGCTGCAAAGTTGGTGATGAAATCGATGTGTTCATCTATTTCGACTCGGAAGATCGCATCATCGCCACCACCGAACGCCCCTATGCCATGGTTGGCGAATTTGCGCTGCTCAAGGTCGCCTCTATCAGTAAACACGGCGTGTTTCTCGACTGGGGCCTGCCAAAAGACCTGCTGCTCCCATTTAATGAGCAGGCCACGCGTATGTCGGAGGGGAAATCGTATGTAGTGCGCCTGTTTCTGGCCGAAGAGAGCAGGCGCATCGCCGCCTCCGGCAAAATCAACGATTTCCTGCATGAAGAGGATCTGGAGAACACGTTTAAGGCAGGCGAAGAGGTTCATCTGTTCAACGCCGCCAAAACCGACCTCGGCTACAAAATGATCGTAAACAACTCGCACTGGGGACTGCTGCACCGGCACGAAGCAGTGCATGAATTACGCCGTGGTGAAAAACTCACCGGCTATATCAAACAGGTTCGGAGCGACGGCAAAATCGATCTCTGCCTGCACAGGCTACCGAGTGAGAAAAGCGATGACGTGGGCGAGGCGATTCTGGCGGCACTCGAACAGAGCGGCGGCTTTCTGCCGCTTTCCGACAAAAGCAGCCCGGATGAAATCAGAGCGCATTTCGGCGTCAGCAAGGGGCTATTCAAAAAGGCAGTCGGCGCACTCTACAGGCAACGCAAGATCACGCTTGGAACCGACGGCATACGACTGGTTTAAGCCAGGCCGCCGGACGAGCACTAGCCAGCGGAGGGCTTGAACACCATCAGCCAGAAAACCGCAACCATCGAAACAAACGCCGGAATTCCAAGCCGGAACCACACCCTTGCATAACGCCAGTATGTTTCCGGCAATGCTGCACCTTCATGCGCAGCAGCCCGGGCCAAAGCGCGCATACGATACTGCAGCACAACAACAGGCAACCAGCATGCCCCGGCCAGCCCGTAGAGCCCGAATGCCCATGCAATCCAGACCTCTGTTATCGAGAAACCGGCAAGAGAGGCCATCCATATTCCGGTAACGGGCTGAATCAGAATGGCAGGCGTGGTGAACATCCAGTCGGCCAGCACGACCTGGTTTGCAACCACGGCAACGGCTCGAACATCCCCGGACCGATCCGTTGTCCATTTGTAATACGCTGAGCCCAGACCGGTTCCGAACAGCAGTGTTGCACTGATAATATGCAACCACTTGAGCAGCAGATATTCATCCACCGTACGAGTCGCTCTCCTGACGCATATCCAGCCCGGCCAATGCATCCATGTACTCATCCAGTGTTACCAGACCGACACACGGCATGGCGCCAGCCGTTTTCATCTGACCACGTGCCAGCTTGCGCACCAGTGCAACCGCTGCACCACAGGGAATATTCGGCCCATGATTCTGAAAGGCCAGCACATGCCAGGTATGCTGCAAAGGCTTACCATCGTGACCGATGCCGGTCAGCTCGACATGCATGGCGGAGTTGCGTGTGCCGATCACTTCAAGGCGCTGGCTAAACCACTGCAAAATCCGGGCCCAGCTCGCGAGATTTGGAATCAGCTTCCAGCGTACCAGCCACGACAACGCCCAGGTGGATAGATGCGATAACGGAATGCCAAGCCCGGCATGAAAAGTAACACTTTCGACTCCCCGGTAACGCTCGGGAAACAGCGCCAGATCCGGCACATCGCAACTGCCCAGCCAGCGTGAACCGATAGGATCGGGATAGCGGCGCCTGTGCAAATCCTGCCAGCCATACACCATTTTCCAGCCACCGTTCTCCCAGCGCGAAAAGGGCTTGCCGCAATATCCGAGCACTGCGCGCATGGTGGCAAAGCCCGGTGTTTTTGCACCCGAGGCGATGGCGTGGCGTATAGTTTTCAGTTGCGAGAATTCGGGCAGGAAGTGCTCAATCACCGCCGATGAAAGCGCAGGCACCGAACTTGCCCCACTGGTGACCAGCACACCCGCCTCCACCGCCTGCGCATCGAGTTGCCTGATCCCCGCGACAAAGTCCCGACCGTCCGCCAAATCGATATAGTGGCATCCGGCATCAAGGCAGGCCTGAGCCACATGATAGTTCTGCCCCTGAAACGGACCCGCTGTATGCACCAGCACTTTGACCTGCAGCGTGCGAAGCTGCCGGGCCAGATCGGAGCCGTTCGCATCCAGTTGCACTGCTTGCGCCTCCGGCAACCCGAGTTCGGAGACAAGCCTGCGCGCTTTCTCTATATTCCGACCGGCGATAAGCAGGCGGATATCGGAATCCTTGCACAGGGTCTTGCAGATATAGCTGCCGAAATTTCCGTAGCCGCCCAGAATTAGCGTGTTACACAAAATACCTCCTCCGAACCGTTACGCCGATGGCGGCTTCAGGCGCAACTGCAGCAGAACGGTGAGCACTGCCAGCGCCAGCGCGGTGCGCATAAAGCCACCAACAACCCAGCCCATCAGCCCGATAAAGAAAGGAATGTCTGCGAGACTCATGCCGAGCATCATCGCCTGCATCATTCGCTGCATATACGCTTCGGCATTGGCAGCCTGGGCTTGCACCGCGCGACGGAAGTTTCGATATCCAATCAGGGAGGCAAGGCCGGAGAGGGCTCCCCCTACGAAAAAATAGAGCTCGTATTCTGCCGGCAAACTCGCCTCAAAATCAGCTTGTACCAGATAGACCGCGCCCAACATGATCGGCCCTGAAAGCACCAGTGAAATCCAGGCGATCGTTGCCTGCCTGAGCTTGCTGCGCAGCTGTCCAGATTGATTCATACGCTCTCCCGCTTCGTATCGTTAAGCTATTGGAAGTCAACCTAACCACCGGGAGCGAATTCGCCAAGCAAGCAGAGCTGACGACTTAACCAAGTACCGGCGCCAATAAAAACCCGACACTGACAATGGCGCCAAGCCAGTGAGAATTGAGAAAAAAATGAAAGCCCCATGCCTCCCCCTTACGATAGAGGCTCAGGCAAAACCATGCCTGCCAGACAGCAGCCGCGATGACAAAAGTACGGACAACAGGGCCAAACGACCAGCAGGCATATGCCAGCAACGCCATCATGCCGATACCACACAGAATAATCGCAGGCACTGCCAGTTCACCGAACCAGAGTGCTGCCGATTTCATGCCCATCTTACGATCATCTTCGCGATCCCCCAGTGCATAAGCGGTATCGTAGGAGATCGACCAGAGAATATTGGCGGCGAAGATCAGCCATGGGACAGGACTATCGGTAACCGTGCCATGCACTGCCGCCCAGGCCATCACCGCACCCCATCCGAACGACATACCGAGCCACGCCTGCGGCATATGAATGAAGCGTTTCATGAAGGGGTAAGCAGTGGCCAGAGCCGCGCCGACCAGAGAGAGCTCCACGACGAACCAGTCGAGTTGCAACACCAGCAACAGCGCTACGAGCATCATGATGATAAAACCGGTGAGCGCCGCACCCGGTGCAATGCGGCCCGCCGCCAATGGGCGCTCTTTGGTACGTTCCACGTTGGGATCGAGTTTGCGGTCGGCGAAATCGTTGATCACACATCCCGCCGAGCGCATCAGAAAAACACCAGCAATAAATATAATCAGATTTTTCAGGCTGGGGGCACCATTTGAGGCAGCAAGCAGCCCCCACATGGTCGGCCACAACAACAACCAATAGCCGACCGGACGATTGATACGCAACAGAGAGACCCAGTCGCCAACGCTACCCAAAGGAAGAAAAGGCATACTGCGGCTCCTTATTGCCCCCGGCGATCAACTGCAGCACGCAGCCGTGACCACATCGCCTCGTGAAAGCACTCAACCACCAGCGCCCGGGTGCCGCTCGGCGAGCGCAACACCGAACGACGGCTCCAGCGTAACGCCCGGGCCCCTCCCTCTCCCACTGCAATGCGCGCCACGCTCAAATCGGAACGGGAGAGAGAGAGCCCTCGATCCATCAGCAGATTACCGAGCGGTTCACGCCCCGCTTCGAGCGCCTGCATCAGATCAGTTGGAATTGTATCCAGTGGCAGCACTGACTCGGCGTCGAAGAGTGCCGTATTGCGGTGCATCAGCGATACCTGTCGGCGCAGGCACGGTGCGCCGGGCTCACAGCCCAGCAGACGCGACTCTTCCGCATCGGTTTTATCCAGAAACTGATCATGGAGCTTTACGGTCACAAAAATATTATGATGGCGCTCAAGAAATTTGGTCAGCGACCCGACAACCGTCAACACGGCCGCCATCTCGCGATCCACGCCGGCGGCCTCAAACGACCACTCGCGTACAGATTCCCAAGGCTGCTCGGAAAGACGGACTGTGAACATGCCGCAATGATGTCGGCAACGGGAACCGGGTCAAGCCGAATCGTCTGCCCTCTTGCGCATTGCTCAGCTTTCGGGCGAAATCCCCGCATGCCTGATTGCCGCCTGTTTCTCGATACCGAACTGCAAACCGGAATCCCTGTCGCCATTCCGTCCGGGCAGGCGCACTACCTGCGTCATGTCATGCGCCTGAGCTCCGGGGATCAACTCACCCTGTTCAACGGCCGGGGCGGCGAATACACCGCCACCATTGAAAAACTGGCCAGGGAGCATGCCTCCTGCATGCCAATAAAGTTTAGCGATGTGAATCGGGAACTACCCTGCCGGGTGCATATCATCCAGTGCGCCAACAAAAGCGAAAAAATCGAAACCGTTCTGCAAAAAGCGACCGAACTGGGGGCGGCAAGTTTCCAGATCGCCAACAGCGAACGCTCACAATTCAAACTGGGCGCCAACAAGCTGGATAGTCGATTGGAGCGCTGGCAAAAAATTATTATCGAAGCTGCCGAACAGAGCGGGCGCACGGCACTGCCTGAACTGACCTGGAGGCCATCACTGAAAGAGGTGGCGGTGCCCGGCAAGGGCTTTGCCCTGCACCCCGAAGCCGCCGTGCCATGGTCCTCGGTGCGCGAAGAGATCAGACTCGCCCCGGAGATCACATTTGCCATCGGCCCGGAAGGGGGCTTCAGCTCCCGTGACCTGGAAATACTGGGCAAACAGGGACTATCTGTGCTCGCATTCGGTCCGCGCGTGATGCGTACGGAGACTGCCGCACCCGCCCTGCTTGCCGCCCTCCAGTCGCTATCGGACTAAACCCGCGCCGATGATTCCCAAATCGAAAAAGGCCGCTACAATGCGCCCTCTCTGATCTGCGCCGATGTAGCTCAGTTGGTAGAGCAGCTCATTCGTAATGAGCAGGCCAGCGGTTCGAATCCGCTCATCGGCTCCAGTTTAATTCGCTCAGGAACCCAGCACTTACAATCTTTCCAAAACCAGGCTACCGAGGCCCGCCCGAAAAAAGACCGCCCCAAACGCCCACAAAAGTTGTGCCGGATTTATGCACGCATGACATCGACTTCATTTTCCATAGGATATGGAGTTCTCATGATCAGAGCGCTCAAAGGGAATCAGGCATATGATTGAAACCATTGCAAACATTGGAAGCATTCTGCCGGTCAGTCTGGCCGCGCTCGCAGCGCTTCTCATCACGCTTTCTCTCTGGCTAAGCTGGCCATGGCTACAGGGCATGTCTGGTGAATCGAAGGTCAAAAACGAACTCAAGCGCCTTAAAAAGGGCGGTGCATTGCTGATGCATAATGTCACGCTCCCCGACAGCGAAGGAAATGCCGTCCACATCCCGCATCTGGTGATCGATAAATGCGGCATCATCACCGTGGAAACGCTGGCTTACCCCGGAATAATCAATGGCTCACTCCGAGAGGGGTACTGGCAACAGGAATTTAAAGGCGACCGGCTCCGGTTTGCCAATCCGGAACGGCATCGCAGACAGGTGAAAGATGCGCTGATCAAACTGATTGGACCCGAGCTCGAAATACACAGTGCCACAGTATTCACCGCAGGTCAGTTGGAAGGATCCATGCCGGCCGGTGTGATGACGACCTCAGGTCTTCGCGCCTATCTCTCTTCCCGCAAGCCAAGCCCGGAATCAGAGAAAAAAGCCCAGGCCCTGAAAGAAGCTTTCGCATATGCCGCGCGTGCCGATAAAAACTATCTCAAAAACCTGCGTGGTGAATTCATCGCTCAGCAGGGGCTTGGGCAGCGCCTCGCCGTAGCGAAAGCATTGATGTTGTTCAGCGTGTTAGCCATGAGCTCCGCTATCGCAACTGCTGTGGTTACCATCCTCTATCAACGCGGTATTCTTTAATTTACAGCCTTGGCGTTGCCTCACGCCATACCGGTTGCTTCGCGCCATGCAAGCGCCAGGCGAAATTCTTCATTGCCGATCTCAACCGGAAGTTCGCGCTTGATTTCGGAAAGCGAAGCAAACGGATCAGCCTGTTCAAGTGCTGCGTTCACCTCTTCGTATTCCGGGCCGATCACTTCGGGCACATCGATAAAGTGACCGGCCTTCACCAGCGCCACATAGTGCTTCAGCACCGTGTCTACACTCACCCCCTGCTCGGCGGCAATATCTCCGGCTGTTTTGCCCTTGCGATAGAGCGAAAGTGTATAGAGCTGGGTATCGTTGGCAGGTGGCCCTTTAACAATCAATTGAGGAGTACTGGTTGATTTTGTTTTTTCCGGCTGAGTCTCCACATATTCGGCAATCACCTGCATAAACGGCTCGCCATAGGCTTCAAGCTTGTGTTGACCCACCCCGCAAATCTTCAGGAAATCCTCATCGCGCACCGGCTTGATATGGCACATTTCCGTCAAGGCCACATCGCTGAATACCACATGCGGCGCCACATCTTCCTGGTCGGCCAGTGTCTTACGCAAACCGGCAAGCTTCTCAAACAACACTTCGTCGCGATTATCGGACAACCGCTTCAGCTGGCGCTTCAGGCCCGGCTGATACTTGGCCAGCGTTACCGTCTGGTCGCCAGCCATCAGCGTTTCACCCTTTTCAGTCAGGTGCAGCGCGCCTTTGCGGCTCACATCCTGTGCCAGATAGCCGTGATGCACCAGCTGCCTTAGCACCGCCGTCCATTCATCGCCATTCATATCCTTACCGGAGTTATATAATTTTAGCTTGTCGTGTTCGTGATCGAGAATCCGTGCACTTTTCGAGCCTCGCAGTACATCGACGATATAGCCCATGCCAAAATCACCATTCACCTCCTTCACACATCCGATGGCCTGCCGAGCTAAGGCTGTACCATCGAAAGTTTCAGGCGGATTCAGGCAGATATCGCAATTGCCGCAAGGCTCGTCCAGCGCCTCCCCGAAATAGCCAAGCAGCACCCGGCGTCGGCAGGTCAATGCTTCGGAGAGCGCAACCATGCTATTCAGCTTATGCACCTCAATTCGACGCTGGTCGATATTTTCAACATTCTCGATCAATCGGCGCACCAGATTGGTATCGCCGGAGCCATAGAGCAAAAGCGCTTCGGATTCGAGACCATCCCGGCCGGCACGTCCGGTCTCCTGATAGTAACTTTCAATGCTTTTCGGGATATCATGATGGATCACAAAGCGGACATTCGGCTTGTCCACACCCATACCAAAAGCAATGGTTGCCACGATAACGCGCACGCGATCGCGCAGAAAATCGTCCTGCACCTTTTCACGGGTCTTGGATGGCAACCCCGCATGATAGGCCGCCGCCCGAACGCCATGTCGTTGCAGATTCACGGTTACTTCTTCAACACGTTTCCGTGACAGGCAATAGATAATACCGGAATCATTTTTCCAGTCGGTCAGAAACTGTAGAATCTGCTGCAACGGCTGCCGCTTGGCAGCCACCAGATAGCGAATGTTCGGCCGGTCAAAACTCGACACAAATCGCTCGGCCTTCTGAAGCTGCAGGCGCTCAACGATATCTTCGCGAGTATGTTCGTCGGCGGTAGCCGTCAGTGCCAGCAGCGGCACATCCGGGAAATGCTCGCGCAATACGCCAAGCTTCACATACTCAGGGCGAAAATCATGTCCCCACTGTGAGACGCAATGCGCCTCGTCGATGGCAAACATCGATATCTTGATCCCTTCGAGTCGCTTCAGAAAAGTCTTGGATAGCAGACGCTCCGGCGCCACATACAGCAGATCGAGCTTTCCGGCCTCGAACTGATCCAGCACCTCCTTGGCCTGCCCGGCCTTGAGCGACGAATTATAGAAGGCCGCATTGACTCCGCACTTCACCAGCGCATCGACCTGATCCTTCATCAACGAAATGAGCGGGGAAACCACAATACCGGTACCTTCCCGCATGATGGCGGGGATTTGATAACAGAGCGACTTGCCGCCACCTGTCGGCATCAGCACGAAAGCGTCCCTGCCCTCCTGCAGTGCCTGTACCACCTCTTGCTGCATCGGACGGAAAGTGTCGTATCCGAAAACCTCTTTCAGGATGCGCTTAGCTTCAACCATCTCATTTTTGTTCGCCATTCTGTTACCAACCTGTTCCATTTCTTCTCTGGTAGATATCCGCAAACGCTTGTTGCATGATACTGCCATGCTAAATCATGCTCAGCCGCCCCTGACAGGGAAACGCATCATGATCACCCGCTCCCGACACCAATCCGAGCCCTGCGTCGAAGAAGTTGCGTGCCGTGGCGCTCTACCTTTTTTATTCCCTTGTCTCGAAATGAGGTGCCTTCCTGAAGGAGTCAGACAAGGCGTTTCTCTGCTGAGAGATATCAGTATGCATATCCTTTTCACCAGCGTCAACGGCGTACATTGTGCCGCCTCAGTCTGCGGTGAGACTTTTTACCCCACCTTTTCAAAGCACTCCATCGCAGCAGTCGGCGAAAAAACCGCCGAAGCACTCGAGGCCTACGGCCTGCAAACCATGCTCCTGCCCAAGACCTCTTCGCAGGAGGGGCTGGTCGAGGCCTACCGCAAGCACGGCATCCCGGCATCTCTGCTGTTTTTCAGGGCGGCAGAGGGGCGCGACCACTTCAGCGAGCAGATGCGAAAGCTTGGCTGTGATGTGCAGCTTGCCCCCATTTATGAAACGATATGCCCCACTGAAGACGCATCGGCCGCAAAGCAAGCTCTGGCAGCAAACGAAATCGATGCCGTTCTGCTCGGCAGCTCGAAAACCGCCAGCCACTATGTGCAGCGCATTGGCGACCCCGCGCTTGCTGATACACCTGTGATTGCCTGTATCAGCCCCAAAGTTGCCGAACATACCGAAAAGCATTTAGGTTTGAGCGTGCAGGTTGTTGCCAAAGAAGCTAGCTTTGCTTCAATGCTCGACGGTCTCGAACACTATTTCGCTGACGCCCAATAAACGCTGGAGAAGTTGCATGGCCTTACCCGATCTCATTATCCGCCCACGCCGCCTGCGAAGCACCCCTTCGCTGCGCGAAATGGTGCGGGAGACCTCATTAAGCCCTGCCGATTTCATCTATCCGATTTTTGTCGACGAAACCATTCATGAGCCCGTTCCCATTGCAAGCATGCCGGGCATCTCCCGCATTCCGTTAAGTCAGGTTGCGCAAGCCACGCGCGATGCCCGTGCCCTGGGTGTGCCAGGCATCATTATTTTTGGCATCCCGGCGCACAAGGATGCGACCGGCACTCCCGGCTGGGACAAACATGGCATCGTGCAAAATGCCATCCGCGAAGCCAAAGAGGCCGATGCCGGCATGTGCGTCATTGCCGATACCTGCTTCTGCGAATATACCAATCATGGTCACTGCGGTGTGCTCAAGGGCGAAGAGGTGGACAACGACGCCACGCTGGCGAATTTGCAAAAAGAAGCTGTTTCCTATGCCGAAGCCGGTGTCGATATCATTGCCCCCTCCGGTATGATGGATGGCATGGTTGCCGCGATCAGGGCAGGGCTCGATAGCGCGGGCTTCAAGAATACACCAATCATGTCGTATGCCGTGAAATACGCCTCGGCCTATTTCGGCCCTTTCCGCGATGCTGCCGACTCAACCCCATCGTTCGGAGACCGCTCCGGCTATCAGATGGATCCGGGCAACCGCCGGGAGGCTATCCGCGAAGCGCTGCTCGATGTTGAGCAGGGGGCGGATATGCTGATGGTAAAGCCGGGGCTCGCCTACATGGATATTATTCGCGAAGTGAAAAACGCCACCAACATCCCCATGGCCGTCTATAATGTCTCCGGGGAGTATGCGATGATTAAAGCTGCTGCAGAAAAGGGCTGGATCGACGAAAAGCGCGTGGTACTTGAAACCATGCTCTCCTTCAAACGTGCCGGTGCCGACCTTATCCTGAGCTACCATGCCTTGGATGCAGCCCGCTGGCTCCATGACAACTAGGCAGAAAAAAACAACCGCACCAGCCGGCAAGCCGGCTGCGCATTCGCGCAAGGCAGATGATTCCCACGCGGAAGAGTCAACTGCTTTCGAGGCATCTTCAGGGAAAGGTATCTCGAAACAGGAAGTGCAAAAATCGAGCCGCTGGCCATATGTGATCCTGCTATTTGCGGCAACTGTCGCCGCCATCTGGCTGGGCGCTCCTGACTCCTGGCGCCAGAAAGTACTGCTGCCGATCGAGCAGATGGTCGAAGGCTCATACCCTCCCGCCACCAAGCAGACTACCGAAGAGACTCCTGCAATACCTGCAGAACCGGAAGAGCCCAACCAGCAGCTTATCGATACAGAAGAGCTCACCGATGCAGAGCCCGCTGCGCCTGAAGCCAGAAAAAACATGGAGAAAGAGGCTCCGGCTGCCAGCGCCAAAGATGTACAGCTTATGCTAAACAGCATTCAGCAGCTGCGCTCCGAGATTCAGCAGCTGCGGCAAGAGCAGGCCGCAGAACGCGAAGCCAATCGCAATGCGCAAACCCTGCAGCTGAAGAGCCGATTAAATGAGATCGTGCGTTCGGATGCTCACCTCGCCCAACTCATCTGGGCATGGGGGGATATTGCGTTGCTTCCCGTACTGGATGAGGAGAAACGCCAGCAGGCCTCCGAAATGCATGCCAAGGCAACCACTGCGCTGAAAAATCTGCGCACCCGACGCCAGCAGCTTGCAGAACTGCTGCGTGCACTGACTCCCGAAGCAACCGCCTCCCCCAATCTGTTAACCGAAGAGGCCAGCGACAGTCTCTGGACAGGGTGGATCTCCGAACAGTTCAGTCTGCGCCGGGCACCTACTGAACGTGTCCGCACCCGAAACCACTTGCGGAGCCAACTGGCCGATATGCAACGACAGCTTGAGATTGAAGTCTGGCCACAAGCTGAAACCTTGCGCCGACTGAGAATCGAGTGCATGGACTTTCTTGGTGAAACCGATGAAAAACCGGGCCTTGCCGCCAAATTGCCACTCGACTTCAGCGATATCAATCAAGATATTCCGGCCATGAAGCAACTGGCTCAATCCTGGCTGGAGCAGATCTGATGCGCGCCGCTGCCATCCTCATCCTGTCGCTGGCACTGCTGGCCTTCCTGACCATCTTCCCGGATGTTGCCGGACAACCGTTGCGCATCGAAGCCTTCGGCTGGCTGTTTGAAACCCGACAAGGCGCCTTTGCGGTGGCACTGCTACTGCTGCTCGGCCTGTTCTGGCTGCTCCGATTACTGATTACAGCACTTTTTGCCGGCCCCGGACAAATCTGGAGCAGTATCCGTTCGAGCAGCAAAAAAAGTCGCGAAGCACGCCTGAAAGAGGCTTTGGCACAAATGATCGATATGCGCCCTGCTGCATCGGATAAAAGCCTGAAAAAGAGCCGCGGCATCATCCCCGACTGGGGCATGAAACTATTGAGCTCGATCAACCATCCGCCAACCAGCTTTTCTCCCGACGATTTCGGCGACGACAACCTCCGCCTGGCATTGGCCGCCCGGCTCGCCACCGATCCCGGCGCCACCAAGCAGCCCGATCTAGTAACACGAAAATCCTTTCTGCAGGCATGGCTCGCTGCCCACCCCGGCGCCCCTCTCGCCGTCTCCCGCATGGCCGATATCGCCGAAGAAGAGCGCGACTGGAAAACACTGGTCGGACTGCTTGAATCGACATGGGGCAAAGGCGAAAGCTCCGCCTCCAGCATCAAGCCCCGCCTCGCCAAAGCCTATGTGGGGCTGGCTGCAAACAACCCTTCCGAAGCCGACACCTATCTTAAAAAAGCATTTCGCCTGCTACCGGACTCCTCCGAAGTGGTTACCGCCCTTGGTGAGCACCATCTGCGCAAAAAGGATGAACACTCCGCACTCAAGCTGTGGATAGCTTATGTCTATACGCATAACGATTTTATCATGGCCGAGCGCTTGCTGACGCTCATGAAAAAAGAGGCAATGGGATTTTACCGTCGCATGGAATCGGAACATGGCAAGGATGCCAATGCTGCCCTGCGCTGGTTGCTGGCAATGCTGGCCCACGAGGCTGGCCTCTCGGGGCTGGCAACCGAGCATATGGAAAAGCTGCTCGATAGTTCACCCAACAGGCAAGCCTGGCAAGCTCTCGGTGACTGGCATATGCAAGCAGGCAAACACGATGAAGCCGCTCGTTGCTACCAACAGGCGCTCTCTTCAACCGACTGATCCACCCCTTGCGCAATATGCGTGTTCTGCCCTATAAACTATCTATAGCGACTCTCATCGAGCCGCTGGCGGTCGCCGACGGGCGGCCGCCTTTATATGCATGAACCACATCCTCGAATGGCAGGAGATCGACGCCCCGCAAGAGGGTGCGGCCGTTGCATTCTCTGTAAGCTATGATGACCAGGACATTGAGGAAGATGCCTTCCTGATTTGCTTCAAAGGCAAGCTCCATGCCTACATCAACCGCTGTCCACATTCAGGCACCACACTGGACTGGAATCCCGGCCAGTTCTTCTCCGAAGATGGTCGGGCACTGGTTTGCCATACACACATGGCGCATTTCGATCCTGCCAATGGAGATTGCATCTCCGGCCCCAGCCCGTGTGGCTTGCATACACTCCCGATTCGGGAAACCAGGAAGAAAATCCGCGTCCCGGCTGTGCTGAGCAGAGACTGGTTTGATGCCAACAGTTCACGGGCCTGAAATGAGTTTCTTCAGCTCACTCGCCTTCCCTGGCTTTTAGTAAGGTACCACCCTGCCTGCATAATCAACAAAGGCACCTGGCTCGTAATCGCCAACCCTTGAAATCACATCCGCCATGCCATTGACCGCTTCCTCCACCTCAATGAGCCCCTGCCCATCTGTCATGCCGGTGCGCACGTAGCCCGGATGCAAAGTGATCACTCGCACGCCCGAAACCTGCAAATCCTGCGCCATGGATTTCGAGACAATCACCAGCCCCGCCTTGGCGGCGCGGTAGGCATAACAACCGCCACTGCGGTTGTCGCCACTCGAACCCATTTTCGAACTGACATTAGCGATCACACCCATTGCTGCAATCACCCGCTCCTGCAACCGCTGCACCACGCGCAACGGGCCCACACAATCAACATTAAATACATCGAGCATGGTCTCGGCAGAGACACCGCCCAGCGTTTGCTCACTTGGCCCGTAGATGCCTGCATTGTTGATCAGGATATCGATGCGCTCGGGCATGGTGTCCATCACATGCTTTGAGATATAGGCGCTGACATCAATCCGGAATGGGTGAAGCCACTGCCCCCGGATTTCGGCAAGCGCGCCTTGATCCGTTCGATATCCGGCCCACACCTCATGCCCTGCGGCCAGATAATGCTTCGCAAAACCCAGTCCGATGCCCCGATTGGCTCCGGTAATCACCACATTCATACTCACTCCTCGAAAACACTGCTTTTCCTGCTGCTGCTGTTAGATTGCGCTCCCATGGCCGCAAACCATACCACCGCGCCCGATGGTTTCAGGCAGTTGCTATTTGGCAATGCTATCGACCGCATGCTGCTACTTGTCGTATTGGCAGGCATTGCACTTGCCTGGATCACCATCCGGGACTCTGCCAGCGGAACACTGATGGTGGAAATCCACCACGGAAAAACGCTGCTGGCCACCTACCCTTTGCGCGGCACAACCCCGGTGCATTTCGAAGCCGTCGGTGATATCGGCATCTCTGAAATCGTCATCGACGAACATGGCGCACGCTTTGCCTCCGCTCCCTGTAACAGTCAACAATGCGTGCTGGAGGGGCATAAGCATGATGCAGGCGATATCATCGCCTGTGTTCCAAACCGGATTCTGTTGAGCATCCGCGGTAAGCAGAATGATCACAAATTTGATGCGGTGAGCCAATGAACACACCCATGCGGATTCCGCGACCTCCTCTGGCTCAACTGGAAGCACGCGCACAATGGATAACGCTATTGGCTATATCGGTGGCACTGCATGTGTTCGAGGCCGCGCTGCCAAACCTGGGGCCGTGGTTCAAGCCGGGGCTTGCCAATATTGTTGTGTTGATTGCTCTGGCGCAGATGGGCCCGAAAGCTGCGGTAACCCTTGCGATCGGACGCGTAGTAATCGGCAGCTTCATGATAGGTACGCTGGCCACCCCCACCTTCGTCATGAGCTTTTCGGGCGCAATTGCTGCAACCACAGTCATGCTGGTGGTATGGCGATTGATTCCGGGCATTAGCCTTGTCGGCATCAGCCTGCTTGCTGCGATTGCCCACATGACGGCACAGTTCGTGGTGGCAGAAACACTGTTTATTCAACAGGCAGTTCTGTATTATCTTTTGCCGCCCATGCTGCTGTTGTCGTGCACAACCGGCTGGCTAAACGGTGTACTGGCCGCATGGTTGGTGCCCCGCCTGAAAGGATGGTTATGACACAACCGGTCGAAGATAAGAGCACCGAACAAAAACGACTTGGCCTTTCTCTGGTCGCTTCGTTGGCTGCGCATGCGTTGCTGGTCGCCCTTATCGCCTGGCAGCAGTTCGACAAGCCCCTGCCGAAAGCCGAACGCTCACAAGTGATGGACGTAGTATTACTTGATCCAGACATTGAAAGCGCCTACAAGGCTCCGGACGATGCACAAACGTACTCCAACAAGAGCGCGACCGGTTCCAGTGCTGATGCTAAAGACCACGTAACCCGAGCCGCCAAGAGCCCGGCTCCCGGCCCTTCACAGGACAAGCCTAAGCCTCAGCCCAACCCGCGTCCGAAATCACCGCCGCCGCTACCGCAAAAAACGCAGGAAAAACGTATGCGGTTGCTCACCAAGCGCGGAGTCGAGCCCACCAGCAACCCTTCAGACACCCCGCGACGACCCAAAGAGATGCCGACAAAACCGGTGCCGTTTAGCTCTTTGCTTCCATCCAGCCAGGCGCTGGCAGAGCTGTCGCGTGACTTTGAGCGTGAGCGCCGCCTGAAGCAGATGCTCTCCAAGGAAGCCGATATTCCGGTCAATACACGCGAGGCGAAATTTGCGCCATACACACAGTCGCTTGTCAGCGCTCTGGAGGAGCAGTGGCGCCCGGGCAAAGCGCGCTACAACGACTATACCGACAATGAGCGCCGCGTTTTAATGCGCGTCACTATCCATAAAAATGGCGCTCTCGGTAAACTCGAAGTGCTGCAACCAAGCCCTCTTCGCAGCCTGACTGAGAGCGCCATCAATGCAGTTCATGCCGCGGCCCCGTTCAAGCCGCTTCCGAGCTCCTGGGGGCTCGACAGCGCCAAGTTCTACTTTAGTTTCGAAGTGGTTGAGGACCGATTTGTGTTCCGGGCGCAATAAGGCACTGGAGCGCTGGTACCGCGAAAGCGCACGCAAACTGCCGTGGCGAGATCGCATGGATCCCTACCGAGTCTGGATCTCCGAAATCATGCTGCAACAGACACAGGTCAAGACGGTTCTCCCCCGCTATGAGCACTGGTTTAAAATATTCCCCGACCTCAAAACACTGGCCACGGCCTCACTCGATGACCTGCTCAAGGCGTGGGAAGGGCTTGGCTACTATCGCCGTGCCCGCCTGCTGCATGCCGCTGCGCAGCAGATCGTCGAGCAGCATAACGGCATCTTCCCGCAACGCTTCGACGATATTCTCGATCTCCCTGGCATCGGCCGCTCCACCGCCGGCGCTATCGCCTCGATCTGTTTCGGAAAGTGCACACCTGTGCTCGACGGTAATGTAAAGCGGGTGCTGCAACGATGGGAAGGACGTGGCGATTTGAGCGAAAAAGAGATGTGGCAACTGGCGCAGCTGAACATCGATGCCGCTGCCGACCCGGCCGACTGCAATCAGGCGATGATGGAGCTCGGTGCCACGCTCTGCACCCCACGCAACCCCGATTGCGCTTCATGCCCGGTAAGCAACCACTGCGCTTCCGCCTTCAAAACGACTGAAACAACAGCACCGAAACAGATTAAAGTCCGCGACGTTCACTGGCGGGTCGACCTGCACACCTCCCAGAAAGGCATCTGGCTGATGCAGCGCCCTGCGACCGGCATCTGGGCAGGCCTGTGGACGCCTCCGATCACCGAGCTGAATGATGCACCGGAGTCGGAACCGGATCATGTCCACCTGCTGACCCACCGCCGTATCCATCTTTATGCCGAAACATCGCCAGAGCTGCCCGATGGAGATGGAGAGTGGGTTAACGACTTCTCCCGGCATGCCTTGCCGACAGGCATCCATCGCCTGCTCGAAAAGCAGGGGATTTCAGCTTAAAAAGTATCGCTCAGGCGATCGTCACCGCCCTGGAGAGATAGACGTCCTGAATGGCGTTCAATAGCTCCACACCATCCTTCATCGGCTTCTGGAAGGCCTTGCGCCCGGAGATCAGCCCCATGCCGCCAGCACGTTTGTTGATCACAGCGGTGGTCACCGCCTGCGCCAGATCGTTGTCGCCCGATGCGCCGCCCGAGTTGATCATACCGATGCGACCCATGTAGCAGTTGGCCACCTGATAACGCACCAGATCGATCGGATGTTCGCTAGTCAGTTTGCCATAGACTAACGGATGGGTTTTGCCGAACTTGATGGCACCACTGTTTATAGCGTTATAACCGCCGTTCCCCACCGCCTGCTTCTGCTTGATGATATCCGCCTCGATGGTGGCGGCAAGATGGTTGGCCTGCCCGGTCAGGTCAGCGGCAGTGTGGTAGTCGACACCATCTTTTTTGAACTCCGAATTGCGCAGGTAGGCCCAGAGGATACAGACCATCCCGAGCTCATGCGCCCGTGCAAAAGCCTCGCTGATCTCCTCGATCTGGCGCCGCGACTCCGCTGATCCGAAATATATTGTTGCTCCGACCGCAACCGCACCGAGATCGAAAGCCTGCTCGACACCCGCGAAAAGCGTCTGGTCGTAGAAGTTGGGGTAGGAGAGGATTTCGTTGTGATTTATTTTAACGATGAAAGGAATCCGGTGGGCATATTTGCGACTCACCGAACCCAGCACGCCGAGCGTCGAGGCCACGGCGTTGCAGCCGCCCTCGATCGCCAGTTCGACGATCCTGGCCGGATCGAAATAGATCGGATTGGGGGCAAACGAGGCGCCGCCGGAATGCTCCACCCCCTGATCTACCGGCAGGATGGAGAGGTATCCTGTACCTGACAGCCGACCATGGTCATAGATACTCTGCAGGCTGCGCAGCACTCCGGGCTTGCGATCACTCTCGGCCACCACCCGATCGATGAAATCGGGCCCCGGCAGATGCAACATGCTTTTATCAATGG
>JBNLAN010000021.1:0-77277 GCA_050302175.1 Mariprofundaceae bacterium
CGGTCGAACTCCATCAGACCGATATATGCGAGCTTCGGCTCCAGCAGCACGTCGGGCGGGTCGCCTGCCAGGCGGCTGCGGGTGATGCGCTCCTGCATGATATTGATAGAGCTGGAAATTACCTCGTAGGAGCCGGGAGCGTCGTGATGCTCACCCAGGATTTGCATCAGCAGTTCCTTTTTCCGTTCGTTAAGTTTGCGCTTGAAGGAGTCGGAGATGCGGCTCCACAGGTCGGTTTGCGCCGGGGCATTCTCCGCCTTTTTCGATAGCGCTCCTTTATGATGCTTACCGACGATGTCCGAGTTGAGATTGACGGCGATGACTACGTCCGCCCCCATCGCCCGGCAGAGCGAGACCGGCACGGGGTCGACCAATCCGCCGTCCACCAGCCACCGGCCATTATGTTTCATCGGTTTGAACAGCCCGGGCAGTGAAATCGAAGCGCGCACCGCATCGAGCATCTTGCCTTCGCGAATCCATACTTCGCGGCCGGTGACGAGCTCGGTGGCCACGGCACCGAAGGGTATTGAAAGGGATTCGATTTCGATATCCGGGGAGTTAGTGCGGGCGAATTCGAGCAGCTTTTCGCCTTCGATCAGCCCTCCCGGAATCATGGATACATCCAGAAAACCGACAATATCCCGCCACGTCAGCGACCGGACCCATGCTTCCAGCTTTTCCTGCTGTCCGTTTGCCCACGCACCGCCGACCAGCGCGCCAATCGAGGTTCCTGCAATCACGTCCGGCTTGATGCCCATCTCCTTTAGCGCATTCAGAATGCCGATGTGCGCCCAGCCGCGCGCTGCGCCTCCGCCCAGTGCCATGCCGATTTTCGGTTTCATGAATCTTCCGGGCCAACCCAGAAGTAGGGGTTGTGGGCGATCTCCCAGAGGTGGCCGTCTGGGTCTTTGAAGTAGCCGTGGTAGCCGCCCCAATCGGCTTTCTGCGCCGGTTTGGCGATCTCGGCGCCGGCAGTCTTTGCCTGATCCATCACAGCATCGACCTCGGCTTCCGTTTTCAGGTTGTGCGAGAGGGTAACGCCGTCAAAACCATCTCCTTCGGCTGGAACGCCTGCATCGGCCGCCAGTGCTTCGCGCCCGTAGAGGCCGAGCCAGGTGCCATTGAGTGTGAAGAAAGCCACCTCAGGAGGCGAATCCATACGCGGAAAGCCGATCTTTTCGTAGAATGCGATAGATTTCTCCAAATTGCTGACGCCCAGCGTGATCATGCTGATACGAGGTTGCATTGTTACCTCCTGTTACTTATGAATGGTCTGCCCAGAATTCGGTGCCGGAACGCATCTGCTTGATACGCTGGATCAGCGCATCAATGGATGCATCATCGTCGGCGAAATTTAGTTTGTTGGTTTGCACCACCAGAAGCGGCGTCTCCTGATAGTTGAAAAAGAAGCGTTCATAGGCCGCGGCAATACTGCGCAGATAGTCCGGTGCGATGCTTTTCTCAAAATCGCGCCCGCGTTTGCTTACTCGCCGCAGGATTTCATCAATATCCGCCTGCAGATAGATGACCAAATCAGACTTTGGCACTGACACTGAGACCAGACGGGCTACCTGATCATAGAGACGATACTCCTCATCGGTGAGGGTGACGGAGGCGAACAGCCTGTCTTTGGCGAAAATGTAGTCGCTGACCAGTCCCTGGTGGAAAAGATCCTGCTGCGGAATATTCTGCCACTGCTTCAGGCGCGAGAAGAGAAAGGAGAGCTGGGCGGAGAGGGCGTGGCGCTCGGGGTCTTTGTAGTAGAGTTCGATGAAGGGGTTGTCGTCGAGGTTTTCGAGCAATAGCTGTGAGCCGAGGCGGTCGGCGAGTTTGCGAGCCAACGTGCTCTTGCCGACGCCAATGGTGCCTTCGATAGCAATATGCGATTTCTCCAGTGGACGACCTACCATTCGACTCCCTCGGAAAGCCTAGCCTCGCCACTCGCCACGAGCTTGTCCAGCAGCTCTTCGGCGCTCTGTCGCAGGATGGGGTGCACCCATTCCGGCGCGATATCGCATAACGGTTGTAGCACGAACAGGCGCTTGTGCATCTCCGGGTGCGGCAGGGTGAGTTCGGGAGTGTCGTTGATTTCGCCACCGAAAGTGATCAGATCGAGATCGAGGGTGCGTGGTCCCCAGCGCTCGCCGCGGGTGCGTCCGTATTTGATTTCAATCCCCTGCAGGACCTTCAGCAAGGCTTCGGCAGGCAAGAGCGTTTCAATGCAGACGACTGCATTCAGGTAGTCGGGCTGTCCATCCGGTCCGAGCGGTGGCGTGCGGTAGAGGCGCGAGCGTCCACTCTCTTCGCCGATGGTATGCAGGTCGTTGCAGGCGGAATCAAATGTGGCATGCACGTCGCCAAGATTGCCGCCAAAGGCGATGAATACGGACGTTTTCATGCGCGAGCCACGAAACCGCCGCGACGCGGGTCGCCCGCAGCGGTAAGCTGGCCTTTGGCATCAATGGCAATGGCGTGCACTCCCCCGAAGTAGATGCTTTGCTGCTTCCACTCGCGCAGTGACCAGCCCATGCGTTGAAGCAGGCCATGCTCTTCGGCGGAGAGGCAGCCGGGTTCGGCATCAAGCAGGTTCCCTTCATTGTGCAGGCGGGGCGCATGTACCGCTTCCTCAATGGAAGCAGCGTCAAGAATGTGACGACAGAGCACCTGCAGGATGGCACCACGCAGGCGGTTGGAACCGCCGCTGCCAAGCGCCAGAGCGGGCTTGCCCTGTTTGATGAAAACAGTCGGCGCCATCATTGATGAGAGTGTTTTTCCGGCAGGCAGTTTAAAAAAGCCGGAAGGGTTGATGTCCTCCTCGCCCAGCATGTTATTCAGGTGAATGCCGGTGCCGGGAACCACGATGCCGGAACCTTCGCCATTGCTGCTGGTGAGTGATACAGCGATGCCGTGCTTGTCCACTACGCTGATGTGTGTGGTGCTGCCGTGCCGGTTGGCAGGCTCTTGCGGTGTTGGCGCATCATCCAGTGCATGCAGGCGATTGCGGACGCTCGTGAGGCTTTTGTTCAGCCGAGGGGCGGCGAGAAAATCCTTCTCCATGCCCGGTTTGTGCACGCGCTCGTCAAAATCATGTGTACGTGCAAGGCTTGCTGCACGCAGTGCTTCGGCCAGCAACAGGGAAAATGGCCTGTCGGGGAACTCTTTGAGCAGCGCCTCCAGCAGGTGCAGGCAGAAAGCAATCAGTGCTCCACCGGAGGAGGGGGGCGGGTTGGTCAGCAGTTCGCCGCCGAGCGCTTTCAGATGCAATGGTTCGCACACGTTCACTTGCGGCTGGCGCATATCTTCCATGCCAAGCAGGCCGTCAGGGGAGCAGGCACGCACAATTTCGCGAGCCAGATCACCATGGTACATCTCCCGGATACCTTCATGAGTGAGCATCTCAAGCGTGGTTGCCAGCTCCGGGTTGCGGAATAGCTCACCTTCTGCAAGCAACTTTCCCTCTTTCGAGTGCAATTCCCGGCAAAGTATTTCATGTGTGAGAATGGGTGTAAGCAGTTCGAGCAGCGAGGCCTGTAGCGCGGTGAGGCGTATACCGTTTTGTGCGGCATGAATGGCGGGCTGCAATACTTCACGGATGGGAAGCTTGCCGTGGCTCTGATGTGCTTCAAACAGCATTGCCAGCAGTGATGGGGTGGCGACAGAGGCACGCCCGACATGGAAGGTCTGTACCGTGTCGCCGAAATCGACCGGAGCGGCCCGGAAATCAGGCTTCGGCAGAAGTGTCGGGTTTATGCGCGGCATTTTGGCAAAGCCGTCGAAAAGGCGGTGTTTGCGCCCGTCTGTGAATAGCAGAAAACCGCCACCACCGGCCCCGGTAAGCACCGGTTCGGCGATGAATGCTGTGCATGCTGCGGCAACGGCCGCATCCACGGCGTTACCACCTGCTTTCAGGATTTCAGCACCGGCCTCGGCAGTGGCACGGTGGCCTGCTGCAACGATGCCGCCTGTTGTCATTTTTTTGCCTGGACGATATAGCCCGGAAGTTTCTCTTTTTCGACCATTTGGTGTTTTAGCTCTTCGATTTTGGCCCGGGTGGGTTCAGGGCCGACCCAAACCGCATTCAGGCCGTTCTTTTTCTTTACGATACGCGCATCGAATTTTTTCGATTTTACATACTCCAGCATCTGCTCGGCCCGATACATGCTGCCAAAGGCGCCGACCTGAATGTAGTAACCCGCCGGAGTGGTGCTTGTCGTTGCGGGTTCCGGTTTCGACTCCAAAGGTGCAGGGAGTGATTTGGATTCGGATTTAGGCGCAGGCCTGGGAGCGGGTGTTGCAGCGGGGGACGGCGCCGGAGCTGCTTTTGCCACTGGCTCGGGTTTTGCCGGGGCCTTGAAAGCCTGCCCGGCAGGGGTAGTAATCGGTTCAGCAGGAGGCGCGGTTTGTTGCACCTGGCTGGCTGGCTCGACAGAGGCTTCAGGTGAAGAAAACAGACTTGGCCAGATAATCAGCATGGCGATCAGAATAATCGAAACGATCGCGACTCCCCATGCGATGTTACGTTCGGTGGAGGTGGCAGCCCATTTTCTTCTTCTGTTTTCTTTCATATATCTGTTCTCTACCGGCCTTGCAGGCAGTTGGTTTCGTGTGCCGCAGGCGTGTACAGGCCTGCTATTTGATCACCTCGTCCATTGCCGTGGCGAAGGTCTCATAGCGGAAAGGTTTTTTCAGTATTTTAAGTTTACGGTCCGGGAAGATGCCGCGCAGATCTTCAGGAAATCCAGTCACGAAGGTGATGCGTTCGAGCAGGTCGGGTTGAACACTCTCCATGCTGGTGTAGATGGCATCGCCGGTGAGATTGGGCAGGCGGACATCGAGTAGTACGGCCGAATAAAATGCGCCGCTGGAGGAGAGCTCGAACAGGCCCTGGATCGGGTCGCTCAGGGTCTTGATTTCGCAGGGGAATCCCTTGCTATCGGCATATCGCTGTAAAAACGCAGAAAGGATGCTCTGGATTGAGTCCTCATCGTCAATAATCAGAAACTTTTTTACCTCAGCCATGGTTGCTCTGCCCCTCATTATAACCTGCTTTCCGGTTGGTCAGCCCGGAAACGCTCTCCTTCCCTGTAGCATGATCGCGGCCAATGTAACATGGCGAAATAGGCGATGGAAGGGCCGTGCTCATTTGGGGGCAGGAAGCAGCGACAGCGGGTTGATTTTTGCCATATTGAAGCGCATTCCCCAGTGCAGGTGAGGGCCGGTGGTGCGGCCACTCATGCCAATCTCGGCCACCTTCTGACCGGTCTCGACCCAGTCGCCTTTGCCGACGAAATATTGATTCAGATGGGTGTAGACCGACACCAGTCCATTACCGTGCCCGATGACCATGGTTTTGCCGTTCAGAAACATATCTTCGACCAGTAGCACCTTGCCAGCCAGCGGTGCTTTGATGGGTGTGCCAACGGGGGCAGCAATGTCGATGCCGGAGTGGGGAGAGCGGGGCTCACCATTCACGAAGCGCCGGGCCCCGAATTGCGTGGAGATTACGCCTTCGGTGGGCATAAACGGCAGGCGAATGTCCGGGTTCGCTTCCACTTGCATACGGTAGGTATTGCCAATGGCTTTTTGGTCGGCGCGGATACGGGCCAAGGCCTTGGCATCGAATTCGGCCATCTTTTTTGTGACCGTGATATGGGATTGGGGAAACTCTCCTTTTTCCACCTTGAGTGTGTCCGTCTCGGCGACTTTGTCATCGCTGCGCCATTCGATACGGTGGTTTCCCGGTTTGGCGTGCATGTCCACGCCGATCCAGCCGACAAGTGTTCCATTACTGCGGCGCTTAACCGGCCACTGCTTGCCGAAAGCATGCAGGGAATAAGTTGCGTCGGGAAGATCGACGGTAACCTCGATGACATCGCCTTGCGTGGCGGTCATGGTCGTTGCTGCGGCAATAGCTGGGAAAGAAAACAACAACAGGGGAAACAGGAATCTCAACAAAGTCATGGGTTCTCCTTCGGATGCAGGGCCTCGATTCGGGTGTCGACGGTTCCGTCGTGAAAATGTACTGATAGTGATTCATCTGGCGCAAGGCCGACAATACCGGACACTAACCCATTGGCATCGGTGGCATAGGCATAGCCGCGCGCCAGCACCTGATGATGCCCAAGCGCATGCAATTGGGCACGCAGGGTGCCGAGCCTGTTGCCTGTGCGTTCGATGAACTTTTCCGCCAATGCTGGCAGCTTCTGTTGGAGCAGGCCTAGCGTCTGTTCGCGGCGATGCAGAACTTGTGTGCTATTCGAATGCAGACGGTGTGCGAGTTGGTGCAGGCCGTTTTTCTGTTGGCGCAGGCGTGCATTGGGTTCCATGCGTGCCAGCTTCAGGCCGAAGCGGTTGGTCGTTTCCCTGTGTGTGGCAATGGCATGCGATAGCGAGCTGTATAGCGATTCGCCTTTACGAAGGCTGTGCATGCGTCGTTCATCCTGCTGGCGCTGCCATGCATGATGCATCTTTTGCTGCTGCATGGTGGTGGTATGTGCAGCCTGATCGAGTCGTTGGCGGGTCAGGCGCTCAAGCAGAGGAAGACGTGGCAGCCGCTTTTTTAGCGTCTCTCGATCCGGGCAGGCCAGCTCGGCGGCATTCGACGGGGTGGCAGCGCGTGCATCAGCAGCGAAGTCTGCCAGCGTCACATCGATTTCGTGCCCAACCCCGGTAATGACAGGCAGTTCGGATTCGACCACAGCCTGAACCACAACCTCATCATTAAAGCACCATAGATCTTCCATGCTGCCGCCTCCGCGTACCAGCAGGATTACGTCAGGATGCTCATCCATACCGTTCAGACGCTGTATCGCCTCCTTGATCGAGACCGGGGCAGCATTCCCTTGCACGATGGCTGGGGCGAGGGTGATGTGGAGCCATCCGGGGCGGGTGGCCAGCACCTTTTTAACATCTTCGAAGGCAGCAGCGGTTGGCGAAGTAACAATACCAATATGAGAGGGGAGTTCGGGGATTGAACGTTTGCGAGTGGTATCAAACCAGCCGCGCTCGGCGAACTCCTTCTTGCGTCGCTCGAATTCGGCGGCTAGCTGCCCGGCTCCGACAGGTTCGATTTTAGATACTATCAGTTGATAGGTGCCGCGTGGCTCATAGACACTGATATGGCCAGAGAAGACGAACTCCTGCCCTTCGGCGGGTAGAGTCTTGAGGCGTGCAGCGGCGCTTTTCCAGACCACGGCTGAAATGGCAGCGTGTTTATCCTTGATGGTGAAGTAGAGATGGCCGGAGGCATGCGAGGTGAGTCGCGAAACTTCGCCGATCACTTCGACTCTGGAAAATCCCTGTTCGAGAAGTTTTTTAATCTCGGCGGTAAGTTCACTGACAGACTGGATGCTCGGCATGCTCACAGCATACAAAAATGGCGGAGGCATGGAAGCCCCCGCCGCGATTGTCTCCTGTATTTACTTAGCTGAAGACGCCTTTCAGGAAAAAGAAAAACAGGATAGAGAGCAGGGCTCCTGCCGGCAGAGTTACAATCCAGGAGAGGAAAATGCTCTGGATGACTCGGGTATTTAGCGCTGCGATACCGCGGGCAATACCGACGCCGAGTACTGCGCCCACCAGTGTGTGCGTGGTGGAGATTGGCAGACCGAATCCGGAAGCAACCACTACAGTCGTGGCTGCGCCCAATGTGGCGGCAAAGCCGCGGCTGGGGGTGAGCTCGGTGATGCCTGTGCCGACTGTTGCCATTACCCTGTGGCCGTAAGTGATCAGGCCGAAGACGATCCCTCCGCCACCCAGCAGAAGAATCCACAGCGGTGTAGCCGATTTGGCTGCGATTTCGCCGCCGCTCTGCACGATGCCGACCAGGGCGGCAACCGGGCCGATGGCGTTGGCGACATCGTTGGAGCCGTGCGCGAAGGCCATGGCCATGGCGGTGAAAATCATCAGTACACCAAAGATTTTTTCCATGTTGGTAAAGTGAAATTGGCGGTCTGCCTCGGGATCAATGTTGATACGCTGGATCATGATAGTGCCGATGATCGCCACCACGATACCGACCAGAGCCGCATATCCTATATTTGCATCGGTACTCAGATGCAGTCCGACATGTTTGAGCCCCTTGGTCAGTGTCACCATGGCAACGATAAAGCCGACCAGGAAGATGTAGCCCGGCACATATTTTCTGGCGCTCGCCACCGGGTCCTCTGTGTCGATGACCAGACGCTGGATGCTGGTAAACAGGCCAAAAGCGATGATGCCGGCAATGAGCGGCGAGGTTACCCAACTCATAGCGATGGTGCCGACGCCGCCCCAGTGCACCGCATCCATACCGATGCCTGCAGCGGCAAAGCCGACGATGGCGCCTACAATAGAGTGGGTGGTGGAGACCGGCCATCCCATCATGGATGCGATCAATAGCCAGAGGCCGGCAGCCAGTAGGGAGGCCAGCATGCCATAGACCAATAGTTCCGGTGTGCCAGATAGCGATGAAACATCGACAATGCCTTTACGGATGGTTTTGGTAACTTCACCACCTGCCAAGACGGCACCTGTGAGTTCAAAAATCGCGGCAATGATCACCGCTTGTCTGAAGGTGATGGCACCGGAGCCCACCGAGGTTCCCATGGCATTGGCAACATCATTGGCGCCAATGCCCCAGGCCATAAAGAGCCCGAAGATGACAGCAAGGCCGATGAAAACGGATGCGTTGGAGGTAAGAATATCCATCACATCGCTCCTTATCGCGCCAGTAGCAGTTCCAGTCTGCTTCCGACGCGCTGGGAGATATCGGCCACTTCGCCGGTCGATTCGATAATGCGATAGAGGAACATCACGTCAACAGGGGGAAGCTCTTTTTCGATGCTGAACAGGGCATGGCGAAGTTGCTTCTCCAGCTTGTCACTTTCGTATTCGAGGGCGTGTAATTCATCAATCATCTTTTCAACGCTGGTCACCTCACGGCCGCGAAAACCGGCTTCGACCAGCTCATCCAATTCGTTGACGACGGTTAGCGCCTGGTTTGCGACCTCGGTGCAGCGATTGACAAAGGCCATAAACAAATCTGCGATCGGTTCCGGGATTTCCATGTTGCGTCCGGTGACAATGCCAGCGATATCTTTGGCCTTGTTGGCAATCTGATCCTGTACGGTGATTAAATCGAGAATGCGCTCGCGCGGCATGGGCATAAAGAGGCTGTTTGGAAGCTGCAGTCGCATTTCATGCTTCATTTTATCGGCTTCCACTTCGAGTTTGTGGATGTTTTTCTGGTACTCGGCCACTTTGTCGTAATTTTTGTCGACCACGCTTTGAAAGAATGGAACCAGCTCACTGACACAGGCAAGAACCTTTTCCATGTGCTTTTGCAACGGGCGTATCGGCGACCCCGCAAACATGCTTGTAATAGAGCTTTTTCTTACCATGACTCCTCCCCCTGCTCACATATACATAGCGAACCTTTCATGGTTACGCAATTCACGTCAATAAGGTGAGTGTGAGTGTGGTGAAAGCCGGGGTTTACTGCAGCAAACGAAGCAGGGTGGGGAGAACCCCGCGTTTCGGATCAAGCGCCCCTCCGCTGCTGCACAGATAGAAAAAACCGTTAACCTTTAATTGACGGGCCTCTCTCATGGCCGGGGAACTGCCTCTCCGGCATAAAGCGATAGCTGGAGCGTTTGGCTTCACTTCACGAAACCATCGTAACAGCGAAAGTCCGTTACAGTGGGGGTCATCGATATCGACAATCAGCATATCCGGGGGCGTTTTGCCAAGACGGTCTGCCTGGTCCGGGTGACCAAGGAGATGATATGGCATCCAGTGTTGATGCAGGACAAAGGCAATCTGGTGGCCGACCAGCACATGGTTTGTTACAATCGCTGCCGGGGCGCGGGTGTCTCGTTGCAAAGTGTAATTGGCGGTTCCTGTTTGCATAACGGCAGGATACTTACAATGTGTGACAGGTGTATGTCAGGTGTGTGACATGTCAGCAGCGAGTTCGGATAGCGTTGTCATCAGGATGTCATGGAGCGGCCTTACAATAAGACGCGTTGATACTCTCTTGATGAAAAACCCCGGCAATGCCGGGGTTTTTTGATTTTGGCTGGATGGGAGGCTGCATGGACTCGAGTTCGATTGATCTAAACGATCCTTCGTTGTATCTGAATCGCGATTTGAGCATGCTGGCTTTCCATCGCCGGGTTTACGAGCTGGCATGCGATTCGAATGTGCCGCTGTTGGAACGATTACGTTTCCTTTGCATTAGCGCCTCCAATCTGGATGAATTTTTCGAGGTCCGGGTAGCTGCACAGAAAGACAGGGTCGATGCCGGTGATATGAGTGTTGGTACCGACGGACTTTCGGCTTCGGCAACACTGGCACGGATTCGCGAAGAGGCATCTCGATTGCAAGCCGACCAGTATCATACGTTTAACGATGTTCTCATTCCGGCCATGCTGAAAGAGAGTATTCATATTATCCGGCGAACCGAGTGGGATGAGCAGCAGGTGCTGTGGTCGAGACGATTCTTTCGCACCGAATTGATGCCGATTCTGACACCTATTAGCCTGGATCCGGCGCATCCTTTGCCGCAGGTGCTGAACAAGATTCTCAATTTTATCGTCACACTGGAAGGTAAGGATGCTTTCGGACGGGATCTGACCCATGCCATTGTGCAGATGCCGCGACCGTTGCCGCGGGTGATCCGGATGCCGAAAGAGGTGGCAGATCCGGATGCCGAATACTCCTTTGCACTGCTTTCATCCATCATTCATGCCCATGTCGGCGAGCTGTTTCCGGGCATGAAGGTGACCTCCTGCCATCAGTTCCGTATTACTCGCAACAGTGAGCTCTATGTTGATGAAGAGGAGGTCGACGATCTGAAGAAGGCGCTGGCAGGCGAACTGCTCGAGCGGCGGTTCGGTGAAGCGGTGCGTCTGGAAGTGACCAACAACTGTACACCGGAGCTGACTGATTTCCTGATGCAGCAGTTCAAGGTGAAAGAGTCCGACGTCTATATCGTGGACGGGCCGGTGAATCTGATGCGTTTGTCGACTATCTGCGATGAAGTGGAGCAGCCGAATCTTAAATTTCCGCCGTTCACACCAAGTTTGCCGCAGTGCATGCTCCCTGGCCCTGAAGAGGATTCAGTTGATCTGTTCCGGGTGATCTCGGAAGGGGATGTGCTGTTGCACCATCCGTTCCAGAGTTTTGCCCCTGTGGTTGATCTGCTCAATCAGGCTGCTTCCGATCCTGATGTGCTGGCGATCAAACAGACGCTGTATCGTGTGGTGCCGAATTCGCCGCTCGTCAATGCGCTGGTGAAGGCGGCGCGTGCAGGTAAGGAAGTGATTGCGGTGATCGAGTTGCGTGCCCGGTTCAACGAAGAGGAAAACATCGAGCTTGCAGACCGCTTGCATGCTGCCGGAGCCAAGGTTGTTTATGGCGTGGTTGGCTACAAGACGCACGGGAAAATGATGCTGATCGTGCGGCGCGAAGGTAAGCGGATGCGCCGTTATGTTCATCTGGGTACAGGCAATTACCATACCATCACATCAAGGATATATACCGACTTCGGGCTGCTATCTGCTGACGCTTCTTTGGGAGATGATGTGCACGAGGTGTTTCAGCAGCTGACCGGTATGGGCAAGGCTTCGCGCTTGAAGGTGATGCTGCAGTCGCCCTTTACATTGCATGCCGGACTGATCGAACGTATTGGACGCGAGGCGGAGATTGCCCGACAGGGGGGGAAGGGGCGGATTATTGCGAAAATGAACGGTCTGGAAGAACCGGAAGTGATACGGCAGCTCTACCGTGCTTCGCAAGCAGGCGTGAAGATCGATCTGATAGTGCGCGGGATATGCTGTCTCAGGCCGGGAATTTCCGGGGTATCCGAGAACATCAAAGTACGCTCGGTGCTTGGCCGGTTCCTTGAACATTCACGGATATTTTATTTCGAAAACGGTGGTGAGTCGGAAGTTTTTTGCGCCAGTGCCGACTGGATGACGCGGAACCTGCTGCGCCGTGTGGAGACCTGTTTCCCCGTGATGCAGAAAAAACTACAGCGGGAGGTTCTGCGTTCCGGTTTGCGTGCATACCTTGCCGACAACAGCGGAACCTGGCGATTGAAGCATGACGGAAGTTACCAGCGCTTGCAGCGAGGGGCACAGCTACGCTCAGCTCAGGCGAAGCTTTTGGAAGAGTTGCAGGGATGAGTATTTTGAAAAACTAGTCGGAGCGTTTTTGTAGCAGAGCAGCAGCCGATTGATGATCGACATGCCGGATGTCATGACCAACGACGGTATAGATGACCATTTCTGCAATATTGGTGGCATGATCACCAATGCGTTCAAGATTCTTGATGACGTTCGTCAAAGTAATCATCAGACTGACATCCTGCGGGGAATCAAGCATGCCGGAGACGGTTTCGCGATAGATGTCGTGATAGAGAGCGTCGATCTCCTTGTCATTTTCGATCACCTGCATGGCGAGATCGTTATCCTCGCGCGACAGGGCATCGAGTGCTGTATTGACCTGTTTTTGGACCTGCCCGCTCATGCGTGCAATTTTGGTTTGCTGTGTGGGGTGCTGTCCTGCTTCCAGCGTACATTTGGCAATGCTAACCGCCAGATCGCCGATACGTTCCAAGTCGGTGACCACCTTCATATTCGAGATCAGAAAACGCAGGTCACGTCCGGCCGGTTGTCGGAGAGCCAAAATCCTGCGCAGCATTTCATCGACCTTGACCTCCATCGCATTGACCGTGCTGTCCTCTTCGATGACCCGGCGCGCTTCGGCCGGCTCGCCCTCAAGAAACGATGAGACCGAGCGGTCAATCGCCTTTTCAATCAGGCTGCCCATGGTGAGAATCAGATCCCTGATCTGGTTTAACTCATCGTCAAAGCGCCGAAACGTATGCTGGGGCATGGATTCCTCCGTAAGTTTATAGTTAACAGCAGTAGAGGTGACGACCTTACGCTTCGTCGTCATCTCCCTGCAACATCGATGCAAGCTGGTGCACATCGACATGCCGCGCCTCATGTCCACGGGTAATATAGACAACCATTTCGGCTACGTTCGTTGCGTGATCTCCGACACGCTCCAGGATGCGGGAGACCGTCAGCATCGCCATGTAACCTTGGATGGCATCCGGTTTCTTCGACATCTGATCCATCAATACCTTAGCGTTGGCGGCATGCATGGCATCGATCTCCTTGTCGCTATCGATCACGGCGAGCGCCAGATTTGAATCGCGCTCTTTGTAGGCGAGGCGAACCTGCTTTAGCTGTTCGCGCACCTTTTCGTGCATAGCATCCAGGTCGACCTTGGCCTTCGGCAGCTTACTGCCGTTCAGTGCAATCGTTTCACGGGCAATGCTCTTGGCAAAATCGCCGGCGCGCTCAAGGTCGGCCACAATTTTAATGGCGGCGAATACGAAGCGCAGGTCTGTTGCAGCTGGCTGGTGGTGCACGATCAGGTTACGTGCCTGTTCGTCGGACTCGACCTCCAACAGGTTGACCGCCTTATCTTGTTCGATGACCTGTTCAGCAAGTTTTACATCGCCTTCCTGCAGCGCTTCCATGCTTTGTCTCAGGTTTTTGCGCACTACCTTGAACAATGAATGAACTTTGTCGTTGAGGGTATCCAGCTCGCGGTCGAAGCGCTTGAGGGTATGTTCGGTCATAATCGTCTTCTCCGCCAGTTAGCCGAAGCGGCCAGTGATGTAATCTTCAGTCTGCTGGTTGCCCGGCGAGGTGAAGATAGTGTTGGTGTTGTCGTATTCGATCAGATCACCCAGATAGAAGAAGGCGGTTTTGTCTGAAATGCGTGCCGCCTGCTGCATATTGTGGGTGACAACGACAATGGTGAAGTCCTGCTTTAATTCGTCGATCAATTCTTCAACCTTGGCCGTGGCAATTGGGTCGAGTGCCGAACAGGGCTCATCCATCAGGATGACGTTAGGGCTGACGGCAATGGTGCGGGCGATGCAGAGGCGCTGTTGCTGGCCGCCGGAGAGGGCGGTTCCCGGTTGCTGTAGCTTATCCTTTACTTCGTTCCAGAGCCCGGCTTTCACCAGCGACTTCTCGACCAGTTCGTCTATCTCCGCTTTGCTTTCGGCCAGGCCGTGGATGCGGGGGGCATAGGCAATATTCTCGTAGATTGATTTGGGAAATGGGTTCGGCTTCTGGAACACCATGCCGACATGTGTGCGCAGTTGTACCACATCTACATCGGGTGAGTAGATATCTTCACCATCAAGCACAATATTTCCCTCGATGCGGCAGCCTTGGATGCGATCATTCATGCGGTTGATGCAACGTAGCAGCGTCGACTTTCCGCAGCCGGATGGGCCGATGAAAGCGGTAACTTTTTGTGCATCGACCTCCATAGAGATGCCGTGAAGTGCCTCGAAATCTCCGTAGTAGAGCTTCAGGTCATTGATTCCGATTTTCGATGCCTGCGACGCTTCGACAGTTGTTGGTTCCATCATTGTCTCCATTGCTGTTTCCATACCAGTAATTGATTTCCGCATTACCAACGCTGTTCGAAGCGACGACGCAGGCCGATGGCCAGGGCATTCAGGCTGAGTAGCACTGCCAGCAGTACCAGGATGCCAGCAGCGGTGCGTTCGGCATAGGCGCGGATCGACTCGCTGGCCCATGTGTAAATCTGTGCAGGCAGTACGGTGGCTGCCTGCGTGATACTTTCCGGTGAATCGGGGATGTAGGCGATCATGCCGACGATAATCAGCGGTGCGGTTTCGCCCATCGCCTGCGCCAGCCCAATGATGCTGCCGGTTAGGATGCCTGGGGTGGCGAGCGGCAATACATGGTGCCAGACCGTCTGCCATGACGAGGCGCCGACACCAATCGCGCCCTCGCGGATCGAACCCGGAACGGCCTTGAGCGCGGCGCGCGCACTGATAATGACAACCGGAAGCGTCATCAATGCAAGAGTGAGCCCCCCCACCAGAGCGGAGGAGCGCGGCACACCGAAAAAGTTGATGAAGATGGCAAGCCCCAGCAAACCGAACAGGATCGAAGGAATGGCCGCAAGGTTGTTGATGTTGACTTCGATAAAGCGGACGAGGCGGTTGTCGGGCGCAAACTCCTCGAGGTAGACCGCGGTCATCACGCCGATCGGCAACGCGAACAGCATGGTCAGTAGCAGCACATAGATCGTACCAATAGCTGCCGACTTGATACCGGCCAGTTCCGGCATTTTCGAGTCGCCATTGCTGAAAAAGTAGGTGTTGAAGTGAAGTTTACAGAGTTCAGCTTCGAGTAGCTCTTCCAGTTTGCGCACTTCACGGGGTTTTAGGCGATTGGAGTGCTGTTTTAGATACTGGTCGACATCAGAATCGGCGACAACCCAGAGTATTTCCGTGGTGCCAATCTTCTCCGGGTGATCCTGCAGGTAAAGTGGTAGTGTGCGTGTCCAGCCGCGACTGACAAGGCCACGCAGATCACGATCGATGGCGGCGCGGTAGTTACCATCGGCGACCTCTTGGGAATAGCTGACTTCGACTTTAATCTCAGCCTGCTGGAGTGCAGGGAGCCCTTTGCCGATCAGGTCAGCAAAGAAAAAAATGAGGAAAGTGAGCGCGAAGCCAACTGCTGCCATAGCATAAAGCTTGAAGCGCATATCGGCGAAATAGCGCTTGCGGATGCGTGGATTAATTTGCATCGAACTATTCATATTTCAACCTGAAGCGGCGTATTACGGAAATGGAAACAAGATTCAGAATCAGGGTCAATAGCAGTAGTACCAGCCCCAGGCCGAAGGCGGAGAGCGTGAGAGGAGAGTCGAACTCCTGATCTCCGGTCAGTGCATCGACAATACGCACGGTGACGGTGGTCATCCCCTCAAGTGGATTCCATGTGAGATTGGGGCGTAAACCCGCCGCCATGACCACAATCATGGTTTCGCCAACTGCACGCGAGACAGCCAGCAGCGTGGCCGAAACGATGCCGGGCAGAGCTGCTGGCAGTACAATATTGCGGATGGTTTCAGCCTTGGTCATACCCAGAGCCAGCGAGCCGTCGCGCATAGCTTGTGGTACCGCGCTCAGCACATCGTCCGAGAGCGAGGAGATGAACGGGATAATCATCACGCCCATCACCAGCCCCGGAGCTAATGCATTGGTGGCATCCGCTTGCAGCCCCAGAGATTCGGCGATACTTACAATCAGTGGTGAAATAGTAATGGCCGCAAAGAAGCCGTAAACGACGGTTGGGATGCCTGCCAAAACTTCCAGGGCGGGTTTCAGCCAGCCTCGCACCTTGTGTGTGGCATATTCCGACATATAAATTGCTGAAAACAGCCCGACCGGGATGGCCACCAGCATGGCGATGATGGTGATGTAGAAGGTGCCGGCAAAAATGGGTACGGAACCAAATTGTGCGTCGGCTACGCCTTCGGAGCCGCGCCCCGCACCAGCCAGAAAAGCTGTATCGGGATTCCACTGAGTACCGGTAATGAAATTCCAGAAACCGACCAGGCTATAGAAGTGTATCGCCTCGAACAGGACGGAGAGTACGATGCCGACGGTGGTGAGAATGGAGACGGCGGAGGCGGCAATCAGCATCCAGCGGATGGTGCCTTCCACAGCATTACGGGCACGCAAAGAGGGACGAATCAGACGCAGGGCATACCAGAGGCCGCCAGCCGCGGCGGTCAGAGCTGCTGCGAGCAGCATGGGTGTGGGTACGGTGTAGAGGCCCGAGAGATGCAGAATGCTGGCCAGCAGAGCGATAGCTACGGCAGGCACAGTAAGGCCGACTACGGCAAACCAGCCGTAGTGGCCGGGGCGCGAGTGCATTGGCTTGTTGTCCGGTGTGTTTGCTACCTTATAGGTGCCCAGCCGGTAGGCGATAATGCCAAGAGGCAGGACGCCAGCAATCAATACAAATAAAAGATCAGTCAGACTCAATTGTTTTCACCCTGGTTCCCCGGAATGCGATCCTCAGTCCACAAAGGCGGGAGCCTAGACGCAAACCGGCCGGGTTTCCACCCGGCCGGCTGCATCAACTCCGGCCTGTTAAACAGGAACGGATTATTTTTTCTTCAGGTCGTCGATGGTCAGGTTGGTACGCTTGGCAACGCTTGCACGCAGAGAATCACGCATCGCCTTCGGCAGAGCAATCAGACCGATTTCGGTGCAGGCACCGCCATCGCCGATCATGGCTTCGCTCATGAACAGGTTTACGTAATCCTTCATCGCCGGAACGTTCGCTTCATGTGACTTTTTGATGTAGAAGTAGAGCGAACGGGAGAAAGGATAAGATGCGTCCTGCACAGTTTTTGGTGCCGGAGCCACGCCTTCGATCGTTACTGCGGCAAGGCGGTCGCCGTTCTCTTCAAGATAAGAGTAGCCGAAGATACCGATGGCATCCTTGTCCTTGATCAACTTCTGAACGATCAGGTTGTCGTTTTCACCCGATGGTACGTATACGCCATCCTGACGGATCTGGTGATACTTCTTGTAGGCCTTGTTTTTCTTCTCATCGGCCTTATAGAGCTTGGTGTAGACATCCATGTGTTTGGTCAGGTGCTTCATGCCTAGATCTTCGAAAGCATCACGGGTGCCGGAAGAGGTTGGCGGGCCGAAAATCAGGATCGGACGGTGTGGCAGTTTGCCGTTGATCTGATCCCAGAACTTGTATGGGTTGGCGATCAGCGCATTACCTTTTTTGTTCGGTACCTCGGCAGCGACAGCCAACAGGATATCCATGCGCGAGAGGTTCATTGCTGCAGCCTTTTTGCTCTGGGCCAGTGCAATGCCGTCATAACCGACAACAGCTTCAGTAATGCCTTTGACGCCATTTTTAGCGCAAGTTTCGAATTCCTTGGCTTTCATGCGGCGTGAGGCGTTGGTGATATCCGGGGTATCCATGCCGTCACCAGCGCAGAACAGCTTCATACCGCCGCCGGAGCCGGTCGATTCGATGATCGGAGTCTTGTTTTTGGTTGTAGTACCAAGCTCTTCACCAACATAGCTGGAAAACGGGTAAACAGTGGAGGAACCCACAATGTGGATCTGGTCGCGGGCTTCTGCCTGACCGGTGCCTGCGAAGGCAACGACAAGGGCAGTAATTGCAAATACGATTTGTTTTTTCATTTTTTTGATTCTCCTTTCAAGAATGTGTGCATAGTAAAATGGGTTTGTGACAGGCTGATGACATCGGTTGTTGTCTGGCGAGTCACAAAAAAAAGGGCCTGCTTCGTGCAGGCCCTTCTTAAGTCGGCAAAGTTTAGAACTTCACCTGCGAGTAGAGACCATAGCGAGTGTCCTTGCGAGAGTTGGCAGTGACACCGCCGCGGTTGTCCAGCTTCGTGTTGTCGGCAACCAGAGCCAGATCGATGCCCTTGGTGACGTAGTACTCACCGCCAGCCACGATGTGGGTGACCTTTTCGTCGGTAACGACGCCGGTCTTCTTGTTCTTCATGGTTTCGTAACGACCGAAGGCGCCGAAATCACCGAACTTACCCCAGGCCCAGAGGAACTGGCCGGTGCTCTTCACTTCGTCGCCAATAACAGCAGTCTGGAAGCCGCTTGAGGTGTTGCCGCCGTGTGCTACGGAAGCGGTAGCCGAATCAGCCTTGTCCTTGTTGCTGATGTAACCAACACCGGCACGGAAGTTCTTCTGGCCGTAGGTGACCATGGCTTCGGTCAGGGTCGATTTTACGCCTGAAGTTGCGACGCCGCCTACGAAGGTCTTGGTGCCACGGGTACCGTTACGGTAACCAACGTCAACGGTCAGGCCTTCGATTGGAGTAACACCGAAGCGGAAGTTCATGTCCATGCCGTTAGAGCGCGCGCCGTTGCCGTAGCCGGTACCGTTGGTGTAGGTCGCCCAGTAATGGAACATGTCAATGTCGCCCTTGACGCCGATACCGAGGTCGGAGGAGTCGTCGAACTTGTACTGATCAGACATCACCTTGGCAACATAGCGGTGCTTCCACAGGCCCTGCTCGTAGTCGATCCAAGGAGTGTGTGACTGGCCAAGGCGCAGTACCGCAGCCTTGCCAAGAAGCTTGCCTTCGAGGTAAGCATACTTCAGGTAGATATTCTGCTTCTTGCCGAGCGTGGCTTCGTTGCCCATGTCGGTGGTCAGACGCATCATCCAGTTGTCGTTGAAGCTGTACTTAGCGGTGAAGTAGGCGCGGTCAACGGCAAGGCCCTGTGTCTTGGTAGAAGCGGTACCAGCCGCAGTGGTGGTGTCGGCTTTTTGCGCGTAGGTGTTCAGGTAGAACAGTGCTTCCAGCTTTAGCTTGGAATCACCATCTTCGGCTACCGTAATACCACCAGCAAATGCCGGAGCTGCAAAAGCCAGCATGGCGATAGCAGCAGCGGTTTTCATCAATGCTTTCATTATTCTCTCTCCATCGAATTTTTATTATTTATTTTAAAAGTCACCCATTTGGTTGGGATGGCGGCAATGTATGGGGGCTTTGTGGCACGAGTGTGACATTGGTGTGCGTGTCATGGCCGTGTCACAAATGGTTGCGACACTCGCGCCAGCTAAAAGGAGAAATAATAAAGATGAATATAAAAGAGAATTTCACGCAGGCATTTGAGGCCAGCGTATCGACCAATCCGATGTACGCGATGTTTCGGATTCTGCCAGTCTGTGAGGATCTGGCTTTGCCGGAGAGCATGCTGCTCTTTTCATGTTTTGAGCCGCAGGTGATTGAGGTCGGAGCAACGATTTATGAGGCGGGCGAAGCCTCGCAGAATGTGATGTATCTGCTGCTGGAGGGCGAAGCTTCGGTGGCAAGTCCCTGGCATGATACTTATGTGACACTAAAGCCGGGCGATGTGTTCGGGTTGTTCTCGTTTCTGGATGAGGGCAGGGATCACGCCGCGACCGTGTGTGCGACAACCCAATTAAAGGTGCTAACGATCAGTCGCCCATATTTTGATGTGATCACACTGGAAGATCCGGCGCTGGGCAATCAGGTGTTGCGCTTTATGTTCCGCCTGCTTTCGCGCATGTCCCTGAAACTGGAGAGTGAATATGCCGCAATTCATCACTATGCTACCGGGCGTCGGATTTGAGCTTGAATACGGGCCATTTCTCTTCCAATATGGACGTCATGTCAGCATCCATAACCCACAGCAGTGCCGATATTCTGATCGTCGAAGATGATGCTGCGATTGCACGCCTGATCGAGCTTCATTTGCAGGCAGCAGGCCATCAGGCAACGCGTTGCGGTGATGGTGATGAGGCACTGAAACTTCTGGCTATGAAAAGCTGGAGCCTGTTAATTCTTGATCGTATGTTACCGGGCACCAGCGGCATGCAAATTTTGCGGCAACTGAGCAGACGGCCGCCAGAGCAGAAAATTCCGGTGTTGATGGTGACGGCACTTGGTAGCACCTCCGACAAGGTGCAGGGGCTTAACGAAGGCGCCGACGACTATCTGCCCAAACCATTCGAGCCAGAGGAGCTGGTGGCGCGTGTGGGAGCTTTGTTACGCCGTTTTTCTCCTCCGGAGAGCGGACTTTCGCTTGGTGGTATCGATGTTTTTCCGGATGGCCCGGAGGTGCGGGTCAACGGGACCAATGTTGAATTACGCCCGCTTGAGTTTCGACTACTTGTGGAGTTAATGAAGAAACCGGGCAAGGTTCGCTCGCGTGAATATCTACTGGACCGGGTCTGGGGCACGGATGTGTTTGTGGAACACCGCACCGTGGACGCCACCGTCAAAAGACTACGCAAGGCGCTGCTTGAAGCAGGTGCACAAGACTGCATCGAAACAGTGCGAGGTATGGGGTATCGATTCCAGAGCGGACAGGCCTCCTGATGGAGGGCTGGTTGGCCGCAGCTCTGCTGCTGGTGATCTATCTTGCCCGGAACGGATCGCTGAAAGAGCAGCTCTCCGAACAGAGGCAAAAAAATGAACGGCTGCAGCGCGAATCTGAGGAGCAGAGTGCGCTGATTTCCCGTCATGGCCGCCGCATGGATGTGTTGCTTGAGTCGGTGGATGAGGCCGTGCTGCGTGTGGATCAGCTGGGTCGGGTGATGGCAGCCAACCACAAAGCCCGTGAAGTGTTTGCGGTTCGCGATCATATTCAACTCCCGCAGTCGATGCTGGTTTTTTACCGAGATCTTGACTGGCATAAGGCATTCAACAGGGTGCTGAAGGATCTGTCGCAGCCGGCAGCATTGCCGGATATTGGCATCAATGATCGGGTACTTGCCGTTCGTCTTGCACCGCTCGGCAAGGATCAGGCGCTGATGCTTTGTGTGGATATGACACATCAGGCAAGGCTGGAGGAGCAGCGTCGAAATTTTCTCGCCAATCTGATGCACGATCTGAAAACACCGCTAACCTCTTTACTCGGCTATGCCCGCAGCATTCAGAGTTTCGGCGAGAGTGCCGAGTTACGCAATGAAGCGGCGCAGGTGATTGCCTCCGAAGCCAAGCATGTGAATCACTTGCTGGATTCGCTGCTTACTCTGGACCGCATCGAATACGAGTCCAGGGCTACAGGTGGGCAGTGTGATGTTTCTGAGATATTGCGACAGGCACTTGAGATGATGCAGCCGCTCTGCAAATCGAAATCGATCAGGATCGATGCCAGCTTCCCTGAAAAGAATTATCTGATTGCCATGAGCGAGGAGGATGTGGAACGCATTCTGCTCAATGTGATCGAAAATGCCTGTCACTATTCGCCCAACGAGAGCTCTGTTTCGATTGGTGTTACGATTACCAATGGTTTTTGCAGCGTTTCCGTAAGCGATGCAGGGCCGGGTATACCCCCTGAGCATCTGCCGAGGGTAACCGAACGCTTTTATCGGGTAGATCAGGTGCGCGGACGGAAAGAGGGTGGTCATGGGTTGGGGCTTGCCATTGTGAAAGCCCTTCTTAAACGTGATGGCGGGCGTTTGCAGCTGGAGAACTTGCCTGACAAAGGTTTAAGGGTTCGGGTTGATTTCCCCATGCAACAAGGTGTGTCGGGTAAATAAAAAAGCCCCCGTTGCCGGGGGCTTCAAATAACCAGATTCTAAATAGTTGGCTTAGAACGTGGCCTGAGTATACAAGCCCATACGGCTCACCTTCTGCGTGCGATTGGCAGTGAAAAGGTAACCCTTGGTATTGGCCTGGTCTATGGCCAACGACATGCTCAATTGGTTGCTGTATGCGTACTCGACACCAGCCAGCATGCGGGTCTCTTTCGCTTCAGTAGCAACGTTCGAACGCTTGGTCTTGCTCATTTCATAACGGCCCAGCACGCCATAGTTTCCGGACACATTGATGTGCCCCCACAACACGTAGGCGGTGGTTGTGTCGGTTACGCCGAGACCCGGAGCGCCGACATTGTCATAGATGATCTCGTTGCTGACATAGTTGCCGCCCACACGCCACTGATCGCGGCTGTAGGTTGCCATCAGCTGCATCAGAGTATGATCATCTCCGATAGGGGCCGCGATGGTTTTGCTGGCCATGTAGCCGCTGCGGTAGCCGAGGTCCACGGTCAGTCCCTTTACTGGTGTCGCGCCAACGCGCAGTTCAAGGTCGTTACCTTTGGTTTCGATCGTGTTGCCATAACCGCCGCCGTTCAGCACTGCGACATGATAGTCGATCATGGAGACCTTGCCGTGTACGCCGATACCGGCATCCGCCGAATGGGCGAAACCGGCCCGGTCCACATAAACCTGCGAGATGTAGCGGTATTTCCACAGTTTCTGCTCGTAATCAACCCACGGCGTATAGATCAGACCAAGATCGATCGATGCGGCATCGGCAAGACGGCCTTCGATATAAGCGTGCTTCAGGAAGGCCCTGTTTCTCTTGGCAGCACCCGCAGCAGTCGGATCATACAACGCATCCAGTGTCACTTTCACGAACCAGTCACGGTCGATGTTGTATTTGGCGCTCAGGTAGGCACGATCAATGGCCATGCCCATACTGTCTGCGGTTGGTGTAGCTACGTTGGTGTCAGTGGTCTTCTTCTGCGTATAGTTCAGGAACAGTTTGCCGTTGATCTCAAGATCGTTTGCGGCGGATGCCACGGCCGGAAACGCAAGGCCCATGGACAACATTATAATAAATAAAGATTTTCTCATTGTTGTGATTTCTCCCTTATTTCCCATTTTTACAATAGAAGGGGGGGCAACCAATGGTTGCCCCCCCTCAGGCGCGGTACGCTAATAGACGGAAATCCTATGCGCCAGCGTTAAATGCACCCGCCCTGATTTTACTCGTCATTCCAGTGAATTTCCGGCTCGGTTAGCGAATTTCAGACAGGAGATCGGGGTTGGTTACCAGGTTGCGAACACCGTGCGCGTGGTCTTCATCAAAGACGTTGCCCTTGCACCACTTGCCGACGGTCTCAATGTTCACTTTGGCAACTTGCGGACGAACGCTCCAGGTCACCTGGAACGGAGAGCCATTCTCGTTGTAGCCCGGGCCGGTAGTCGAGCCGGCATACTGAACCGGCGTGCCGGTGTTGCTCGGGATGCCGGTGGCCTGGGCGCCCTTACCATTGCCGGAGATGGCCGTCAGCTTGCCGAAATCGAGTGCGTTTTTGTCGTTGACCAGAATATAGACCTGGGTTTCTACGCGCAGCTGCGGGTTATTGATAACGTCGGCTGCCAGGCAGGAGCCAAGGGTCGGGCCGGGGGTGATGTCAGCTGTGGAATGCACATAGTGCACCTCGATGGTGTCACCCGGGTAGAGGCTGCCGTGCTGGCTCGGGCAGATATCGCCATGAACAGGTTTCATTTCCGCTTCAGACAGATGGCCGTTGTACTTGTAGCCGCTAAGGTAGCCGTGGCCATCGCCGTTGCCAGCGTAGGTGGTGAATTCGCCGCCCTTGTGCTCGGCATTTTTGTGAAAATGGATATTGCACAGATTCATTTCAGTATAGGCCGGCGCTATGCTGAAAATGCGGACGTTATTGCCAGCTTTGGAATCGATGTCGCGTGGCGATTGCGGCCCGAAGCCTTTGCCTTTTGTGTTTTTGGCCAGTTCAGCACGCTGGCTGGCGATGATATCGTCGCCAACCGGTGCGTGAGCTTCAACTTTGCCATGCGCGTCATGACCATGGTCGCTTGCAAATGCAGGCATTGAAAACAGGGCAGCAACCGCTGCCACAATGAATATTTTTTTCATGTGAGTTCCCCCTCCTAAATGTGTGTTGCCTCCAAAGAAGCGGGGATGACTTTATTGAGCCGCTCTCGATGCGCAATAGCCTGGAGGGGGGATTTATCGCACTACTGCTTTTTTTTCCAGTTGCGCTCGATGAAACCGGCACGTCCTGAGCCCTGTTTATAGGCGTTATAGTGCGTAGGATTCTTCTTGTAGTACGCTTGATGCTGCTCCTCAGCCGGGTAGAAAGGCTGTGCTGGCAGGATTGCTGTGGCAATCGGCTGGTTGAACTTGCCGGAGGCAGCCAGCTTTGCCTTGGATGCTTCAGCCTCGTTTTTCTGACTTTCGTCCAGATAGAAAATAGCGGTATGATACTGGCTGCCGATATCATGAAATTGCCCGTCTTCCTGAGTTGGGTCGATGTTGCGCCAGAATATTTCCAGCAACTGCATGTAGCTGATGCGTGAGGGGTCGAATGTTACCTCCACGGCTTCGTAGTGACCGGTGTGGCCACCGCTCACTTCATGATAGGTGGGTTGTGATTTTCCGCCGGTATAACCGACGCGCGTGGCAATGACGCCCTCTGCATTGTCGAAGGGTGGTTGCATGCACCAGAAACAGCCACCAGCGAAGATGGCGGTTGTTTCGGCGTCGGCGGCGTTGGCCGGGTCGGAAAACATCTCCATAGCTAGCAATCATAGCATCGAAAGCAAATGAGTGGCGTGATGTGACTTCTAGGAGGCTCATGCAAAGTGTCCGCAAGCCAGGCCCATGATCTTACATCACGCAGGCAAAGCCGCTAAGCTGCAGCAATGGACCAGCAGCTTTATCTTGTACTCAAGACCTTGCACATGCTCGGTGTGGTGATGTTTGTTGGTAATATTCTGGTCGGCTTCTGGTGGAAGTTGATGGCAGACCGTAATGGGCATCCTGCTGTGGTGGCTTTTGCGCAGCAACAGATAAAGAAAACCGATTTTGTTTTCACCACTCTTGGAATTGTGCTCATGCTTACCGGTGGCATTCCGGCCTCACATATGTTGATGAATGCAGGTGAAACCAATCTTGTGTGGCTGGGATGGGGGGTGGGGCTCCTGATTGCATCGGGCGTGGTATGGGGTGCAGTGATGTTGCCGGTGCAGGCGAAGCAGACGAAAATCATTTCCGAACATGCGGGGGAAACGCAATTGCCTGAAGAGTATTTTAGACTGAGTAAACTTTGGTTGGTTTCAGGTGTGGTCGCGAAGTTGCTGGTGCTATTCTCGATCTACTGGATGGTCTTTAAACCTTATTAAAATCATGCATGAATTGTCATTATGCGAAGAGATGGTCGCATTGATCGAGAAACAGGCAGCGAATGAGTTGTTTGAACGCGTAAAATGCGTGCGGCTTGAAGTCGGCTTGCTCTCCTGTGTTGAGCCCTATGCCATGCATTTTGCCTTCAACGCGGCCAGCAAAGGCTCTGTTGCTGAACATGCTACCCTTATAATGGACGAAGTGACGGGCAAGGGGTGGTGTGATGTTTGTGCAAAGGAGGTTGATATGCAGCAGCGCTATGATGCCTGCCCTGCTTGTGGCGCAACCGGCCTGAGTATTCTGCGCGGTGAAGAGCTTCGTATTGTTGAGATGGAGGTGATTTGATGTGTACAACCTGCGGTTGCGGTCATGGAGAAGCACTACTCAACGGGCGCGCACATAGCCACGAAACGCCTGATTTCAGCCGCTCGCGCATTCTGCGCATGGAAGAGGATTTACTGGAGACCAATAACGGATACGCCGCTGCAAACAGGGAGCGTTTTGCGGAATCCGGTACCCTGGCGTTGAATCTTGTCTCCAGTCCCGGCTCCGGTAAAACCACGCTGCTGGTGCGTACCATCGAGGCACTGAAAAGGGACAGGCCGGTTGCCGTCATCGAGGGCGACCAACAGACCTCGCTCGATGCCGATCGCATTCGCGCTGCTGGTGCGATGGCCGCACAGATCAATACCGGCAAGGCATGCCACCTCGATGCGCACATGGTCGGCCATGCGGTGGAAGAGCTGGAACTGGAACGTGGTGGGTTCCTGTTTATCGAGAATGTCGGCAACCTGGTCTGTCCGGCGGGTTTCGATCTGGGTGAGGCGGCTCGTGTCGTCGTACTTTCGGTCACCGAAGGGGACGACAAGCCGCTCAAGTATCCCGATATTTTCGACAATTCCGCCCTGATGCTCGTTAATAAATGCGACCTGCTTCCGCATGTCGACTTCGATGTGGCGCGTTGTGTCGAATATGCCCGCCGTATCCACGCTGACATTGAGGTGATCGAACTCTCCGCACGTACCGGCGAAGGGTTTGCCGCTTGGTTCGACTGGCTGCATACGCGCCATGCAGCCATGCAGACCGCTACTGAAGCGATTGCCTGACTATGTGCTTGGCGGTTCCGGCCGAGGTGGTGGCACTCGATAAGGGCGCGCAGATGGCGATGGTCAGTCTCGACGGTATACGGAAAGAGGTCTCCACGGCACTGCTGGATGAGGTGAACGTCGGCGACTATGTGCTGGTGCATGTCGGCTTCGCGCTCAATGTCATCGATGCCGACGAGGCGGCGGAAACTTTGAAAATTTTTGCCGCCATGCGCGAGGCGGGCCAGTAGTGAAGGCCAACTTGTGAAGAAACAGCCGTGAAATACATCGATGAGTTCCGGGACGGGACAACGGCGAAGCAACTCGCCGCCGCCATTCGCCGAGAAGCGGGACCTGCCCGCGACTACCGGCTGATGGAATTCTGCGGCGGGCATACGCATGCCATCTTCCGCTACGGAGTACAGCAGTTGTTGCCGGAGAACGTACGTTTCGTGCATGGGCCGGGTTGTCCGGTCTGCGTGTTGCCGGCGGCGCGTATCGACATGGCGATGCGGCTGGCTATCGAAGAGGAGGTGATCCTCTGCACCTATGCCGATTTGATGCGCGTCCCCACCGGAAAGGGGAGGAGCCTGCAGCAGGCGAAAGCCGCGGGGGCGGATATCCGTATGGTCTATTCCAGCCTCGATGCGCTAACGATTGCCCGCAACAACCCGGAGCGGCAGGTGGTTTTCTTCGCCATCGGTTTCGAAACTACGACACCGCCGACCGCTGCCGTGGTTCTGCAGGCGGAAAAGGAGCGGATCGGCAATTTTTCCGTTTTCTGCAACCATGTACTCACGCCGGCGGCGATTCACCGTATTCTCGATTCCGACGATGTGCGCATCGACGGTTTTCTGGGGCCGGCGCATGTCAGCACCGTGATCGGCAGTCGTCCCTATGAGGTGTTTGCTTCCGAATATCGCAAGCCGGTGGTGATCGGCGGTTTCGAGCCGCTGGATGTGATGCAGGCAGCGCTGATGCTGGTGCGCCAGCTCAATGAGGGGCGAAACGAGGTCGAAAACGAATACATCCGCGCGGTGAGCCGCGACGGGAATGTGAAAGCGAAAGCCATGATGGCCGAAGTGTTCGAGCAGCGCGCCAGCTTCGAGTGGCGGGGGTTGGGCAGGGTGGAAAAGAGCGCACTGCAAGTTCGAGATAAATATTCCGGTTTCGATGCGGAAAAGCGTTTCGACATGCCTGCGACATCCGTCGACGACATCAAGGGATGTCTCTGCCCGGAGGTGTTGCGTGGTGTGAAGGAGCCGACCGACTGCAAGCTCTTCGGCACTGCCTGCACTCCCTCACAGCCGAAGGGGGCATGCATGGTCTCCTCCGAGGGGGCGTGTGCGGCTGTTTACAGTTATGGCCGGCAGGCGGCTGCGGCATGAAAGTGCCCAAACTCGACCTTTCCGGCGTGGTCGACATGAGTCACGGCAGCGGCGGCCGTGCCATGGCCGAATTGATCGATCAGCTTTTTGTCCGGCATTTCGACAATCCACTGCTTGCCGCCGGCAACGACCAGGCGGCCTTCGAAGTGCCTGCAGGGCGTATGGTGATCACCACCGATGCGCATGTGATCTCGCCGCTCTTCTTTCCCGGTGGCGATATTGGTGCGCTTTCGGTACACGGTACCATCAACGACGTGGCAATGGCGGGGGCTGTTCCTCTCTATCTTGCCGCCAGCTTCATTCTCGAGGAGGGATTCCCGTTGCGCGAACTCGATCGCATCGTCGCCTCGATGGCGGCGGCATCGAAAGCGGCAGGGGTGCCGGTCGTTACCGGCGATACCAAGGTGGTCGAGCGCGGCAAGGGCGACGGCGTTTTTATCACCACCACGGGTGTGGGGGTGGTGCCGGCCGGTGTCGAAATCTCTGGAAACAAGGCGCGCCCGGGCGATGCGATTCTGTTATCCGGAAGCATCGGCGATCATGGTGTGGCGGTGATGGCGAGCCGCGAGCATCTGGAGTTCGGCACCGCCATCGAATCCGATTCGGCAGCGCTGCACAGATTGGTTGCCAGCATGATCGCCGCTGTTCCCGGTATCCGTTGCCTGCGCGATCCGACTCGCGGCGGACTTGCCACGACGCTCAACGAACTGGCCGGGCAGTCGAAGGTCGGGATGCGCATCGACGAGGCACAGGTTCCGGTGAAGGGTGAGGTGGCGGCAGCGTGTGAACTGCTCGGTCTCGATCCGCTCTACGTGGCAAATGAAGGGAAACTGGTCTGCATCTGTGCGGCAGAGGATGCCGGAAGCCTGCTTGCGGTGATGCGGGAGCATTCGTTAGGACATGAGGCGGCGATCATCGGCGAAGTAGTGGCGGATGCGCAGCAACTGGTAACGATGCGAACGAAGTTCGGGGGTGTGCGTGTGGTTGACTGGCTGGCCGGCGAGCAACTACCGAGGATATGTTGAAACAAAATCTGTTGAACCAAGCGTTTGCGCCCGTTCCGTTGCAGGCAGTACTGCCGGAGTGTGCTGTGTTAGCTATGGGCAGCCAGTTGAAAAACAGTCTATGCATCGTTCGCGATGGTGAAGCCCTGCTCTCTGCGGCAACCGGCGACCTTGAAGATGAGCAAGTCTATCGCGACTATCGTGCAAAGCTCGATGCGTTGTTTGTCGATTGGGTGCCGGATCGTATCGCCATCGATATGCATCCCGATTACCTATCCAGCAAGTTGGGCCGGCAGCTCTCTTCCTCGCTCGGCGTGCCGCTGGTCGGGGTGCAACACCATCACGCCCATATTGCCGCCGTGATGGCAGAGCACGGTTTGCCGGCGGATGCGAAAGTTCTGGGTATTGCGCACGATGGCCTGGGCTTTGGCGATGACGGACAATTCTGGGGCGGTGAGTTTCTGCTGGCGGGCTATGAGAGCAGCAAACGTTTGGCCGGCTTCGAGCCGGTCGCGCTGCCGGGTGGGGCGATGGCGATGCGCGAGCCGTGGCGCAACACCTTTGCGCATTTGCGCCAAGCCCTTGGTTGGGAGAAAGTGTTGGAGAGGTATGGCGGGTTGCCGACAATCAAAGCGCTGTCGCAAAAGCCGCTTGCCACCTTCGAGACGATGATTGAGCGCGGCGTGAACAGTCCCGAGGCCTCTTCTTGCGGACGTTTATTCGATGCGGTGGCGGCACTTCTGGGTATCCATGCCGAAAAGGTTGCATTCGAGGGACAAGCGGCCATCGAGCTAGAAAAACAGGCGGCCGTGGCCTTTGCCGACGAGGTGGGCAGGGGATATCCGCATACGGTGGCCGAGGGTGGCGATCGCCTGCTGCTCGACTGGGCGCTGCTCTGGCGGTCATTGCTGGATGATCTGCAGGCGGGCGTGTCTGTGCCGGTGATGGCAGCGCGCTTCCATCATGGTTTGATAGACGCCATTGCCTCGCTTGTCTTGCAGTTGGCAGGTGTGCATGGGTTGCAAACAGTGGCTTGCGGTGGCGGTGTGTTTTTTAATCAATTGCTGAAAGCGGGGGTGCGGCAGAAGCTGGAGGCAAGTGGCTTGCGTGTGTTGATGCCGGAAAAACTCTCTCCCGGCGACGGGGTGCTCGCTTTTGGGCAGGCGGTTGTTGCCAGCCTGAAGGAGTGTTGATTATCTCTTGGCGAGTATTGTGTGAAGCAGCTGTGCAATCGTATCGAATTCAAATGGTTTGGAAATGATCGTGACGCCGTTCCAGCCTTCCGGTGTTTCCGCATCGTCAGTGTGGTGCTGGTTGCTTGCCAGAATCACCGGAAGTTCGCTGTTTGCAGTTGTTCGGAAGGCCTCTATTAGTTCGGATGCCTCCATGTCCGGCTTGATATCGGAAAAGACCAGGTCTGTTTGGGGGTGTTCTTTTAGTTTGCGCAGGGCATCACGGCTATTGGCTGCCTCAATGATGTTGTAATTCAGGCTTTCAAACACTTCGCGGACGGCCTGTCGAATAGCCTTGTTTTCTTCTACCAGTAGAATTGTCTCTCCCTTCCCCTGGGGAGCCTGCTTTTCCATAGGTTTACTGACGTGGAGCTGCGATGTTTTACTCAGGGGGAGGTAAATTCTGAATGCGGTGCCCTCTCCGGGAAGACTATCGACTTCGATGGCTCCGCCATGCGTGCTAATCGCACCATCGACAATAGCGAGCCCGAGCCCCACACCTTTACCAACCCCTTTGGTGGTAAAAAAAGGATCAAATATGCGGTCGAGATGCGCCGGGTGGATGCCGGTTCCATTATCGCGGATGCTGATGCATGCAAACTGCTCGCCTGCGAGCTCGGTGTGACGGTCGAGAAAGGTACTGTCAGCACCGTAGGGCATTAGTGAAAAATCGATTCTTGGTAACAGAGGGGAGCCATCGATAATGGTATCTTTAGCGTTGCTGAACAGGATCATCAGAATCTGACGCAGCAGGCCGGCATCCCCATGGATATAAAGCGATTCACTGCAGAGCTCCGTTCTGAGCTCAATATGCTTTGGAATCACCTGCCTTGCGGCCTCGATGATTTGCTGAATGAATGGACCGAGTTCAAAAGTTTGCTTGGTTGTCCTTGACTTTCGGGCCACTGTAAGAAGCTTTCGCACCATCTCTGCAGCGCTGTTTGCGATATTCTCAATGTTTTTGAGTTTCTCCAGCGCCAGAGACTCCTCCTGTATGTGTTGCTGAGTCAGATAGACATTGCCTTGAATAGCCGCCAGCATATTGTTGAAATCATGAGCGATGCCACCGACCAGGGTGCCGATCATCTCCATTCGTTGCGCCTGAAGTAGCTGAGCCTGCAGCTGTTTCCGTTCACTGATATCGCGCCATATACAGTAGAGCTGCTGCCTTCCCTCAAGTTCGATTCGGGCCAGTGTTACTTCCACCGGGAAACATGTTCCGTCTTTTTTTCGGTGCATCCACTCGAAGCGATGCACGCCTATTTGGTGGGCTTGCTCCATCATGTCGTTGGCCTTATCGAACGATTCGCGCCCGTCTGGCTGGATGTCCGGAGATAGCTTCGACGGATGGGTGGATTGAAGCTCTTCTATGCTGTCGTACCCTAATATGTCGGCGGCAGCCCGATTGCAGAGGATGAAAAGGTTATTGTCATTAATAATCCAGCAGGGGTCGGGCGAACTCTCAAAAAGGTCGCGAAACCTTGTCTCACTCTGCTTTAGTGCCTGCTCGGCCATTTTGTGTTCGGTGATGTCGCGAACGGTGCCAATTGAAATCAGCGGATTTCCATGCTCATCAAAGCTGGTTTCACATACTTCATGCACCCACTTTATCGTACCATTCTTAAGCAACAGGCGGTGCTCAATGTTATAGCCCGTTCGTTTTTTCAGAGAATCGGTATATGCCTGGTTGACGAGCTCGCGGTCATCGGGGTGAACCATTTCAAGAAAAGCTTCATAAGAGGCATCAAATTTTGTTTGGTCGATGCCAAAAATGGTAAAAATCTCATCTGACCAGTAAAGCGTGCCTGATTTCAGATCAAGTCGCCAATGTCCAAGTTGTGCGATGCGTTGAGTCTCTTTATACCTGTTTTGGGATTCATGCAGCTCATCTTCGACCTGGTGTTGCTTGGTTATCTCTTCATGAATGCCGAGCAGGCCGATTACATTTCCCGCCTCGTCGTGTAGTGGTATTTTGGAGGTTCGGAGCCAGATGGGGGTTCCGTCCGGGGCGGTGCGGGATTCCTGAATGTTCTGCTTTGGTTTACCTGATTTGATGATGGCGAGATCGTCTTCTCTGTAGTGTTCGGCATGACTTTTCCAGCTCATGTCGAAGTCCGTTTTACCAATCACCTCTTGTGTGCTGGCGAAACCACAAATCTTTGCGAATTGCATGTTGCAGCCGAGATGGCGTCCTTCGAGATCTTTCCAGAAAATACCAAGAGGTGCATTTTCCAGAATATCCTGCAGCAGATTCCGATGGGAGAGCTTACTGCTGGGTTTTGCCATAAGCCATTTTTCTCCTTGCGATACGGTCAGAGTGTTTATGAAAGTCTCACAATATATTGCTTGATGCTAAGTATCATAGACAAAAATAATGGCGTGTGCTCCTTCAGAATTCGGGAGTTTGTGGAATAGCATTCTCGAAAGACTTGTGGTGAAATAAAAAGGGCTCGCATTGCTGCGAGCCCTTTATGTTTGGTTGCGGGGGCCGGACTTGAACCGACGACCTTCGGGTTATGAGCCCGACGAGCTACCACTGCTCCACCCCGCGTCACGAAGTGCGCCGAACTATAGGGGCGGGTCTTGGCATGTCAAGGCCAGTTGGCCTCTGCAAAGGCCATCGATTAATGGCAAATAAATGTTTGCATGGGGCAGGGGTGATCGCTATATTGCGCGCCACTTTAACGAAGAAAATTATTAGAGGAAGCAAGATACATGGCTTTAGCTCTGGAAAAGAAGAACGAAATTATCGAGAAGTTTGCAACACACGAGGGCGACACCGGTTCCCCTGAAGTGCAGGTTGCGCTGCTGACCGAGCGTATCAACACGCTGTCTGGCGACCACTTCTCCGAACACAAAAAAGATCACCACTCACGTCGTGGCCTGCTGAAAATGGTAGGTACGCGCCGTAATCTGCTGAAGTACCTGAAGAACAAGGATTTCGGTCGTTACCGTAACCTGATCGAGCGTCTGGGGCTTCGCCGCTAACGTTTCTAAAGGAGGCGGCCCTGTAAAGGGTCGCCTTTTTTGTTTCACCATATCTGTTCTATTTATCCTGATTTCCGAAGCCATGTATCTGCGAAAAAAAGGATAAAATATATGTTTAATATCAAAACAACCAAAGCGACCATAGGCGGTCGCGAAGCAAGCTTTGAAACAGGTCGCATTGCCCGTCAGGCAGGCGGTTCTGTGATGGCCCGCTACGGCGACGTCATCGTTCACGTGGCTGCAACGGCTGCCAAAACCCCAATGCAGGGTGTCGATTTCCTGCCGCTGACGGTTCACTATCAGGAGAAGACCTATGCCGCAGGGCGTTTTCTCGGTGGCTTCTTCAAGCGTGAGGGTCGTCCTTCCGAGAAAGAGACGCTGACATCGCGCCTGATCGACCGTCCGATCCGTCCACTGTTCCCGAAAGGCTATTTCCACGAGACACAGGTGATCGCCACCGTGGTTTCTGCCGATGAAGATAACAACCCGGATATCGTCGCGATTAACGGTACTTCTGCTGCACTGGCCATCTCCGATGCGCCGTTCGCGGAAGCCATTGCAGCTTCGCGTGTCGGTTTCATCAATGGTGAGTATGTACTCAACCCGACCTACGCTCAGATGGAAGAGTCCGAGCTGGATCTGGTGGTTGCCGGTACGCGCGATGCAGTGCTGATGATTGAATCCGAAGCCAAAGAGCTCTCGGAAGAGCAGATGATCGATGCCATCATCTTCGGTCAGGAAGGTTATCAGCCTGTACTGGATGCGATTGAAGAGCTAGTGAAGATTGCCGGTAAAGAGAAGATGACTGTCGAGGTTGCCGGAAGCGCTGATGCAGTCAAGAATGCAGTGAAGACGGCCTTTGAAGCCGATGTTCGCGCAGCGTATGCCATTAAGGATAAGTCTGAGCGTGCTGCGAAGATCGAGGCATTTCGTCTGGCAGCACAGGAAAAACTGGCTGGTACGGAAGAAAATCCAGCTGAGTTTTCCTCCAACGATGTCTCTTCGGCCCTGAAGAGCCTGGAGAAGGAAGTGGTGCGTCGTTCCATCATCGACGGCAATCCGCGCATCGACGGTCGCTCAACAAAGGATGTGCGCGCTATCGATTGTCAGGTTGGCGTACTGCCGCGCACCCACGGTTCGGCGCTGTTCACTCGCGGTGAAACGCAGGCGCTGGTTAGCATCACCCTTGGCACCGAATCCGATATGCAGATGACCGAATCTCTGGAAGGTGTAGCGAAACAGCGTTTCATGCTGCACTACAACTTCCCGCCATACTCTGTAGGTGAAGCGCGTCGCTACGGCCCTCCGGGACGTCGCGAGATCGGCCATGGCCGTCTGGCCCGCCGTGGTGTTGAGGCGGTGTTACCGTCGATGGAAGAGTTCGGTTACGCCATTCGTGCAGTATCCGAGATTACCGAATCCAACGGTTCATCTTCAATGGCCTCTGTTTGCGGTACTTCGCTGGCGCTGATGGATGCCGGTGTGCCGACCAAGGCTCCTGTTGCCGGTATCGCCATGGGCCTGATCCTCGAAAAGGACGGCTATGCGGTGCTTTCGGATATCCTGGGTGATGAAGATCATCTGGGCGATATGGACTTTAAGGTGGCCGGAACGAGCGAAGGCGTGACCACGCTGCAGCTCGATATCAAGATCGGCGGCCTGACCCGTGACATCATGAAGGAGGCACTGGCGCAGGCGAATGCCGGCCGCATGCACATTCTTGGCGAGATGGCCAAGTGCATGACCAAGGCACGCGACTCCATTGCAGATCATGCTCCAAGAATGTTCACCATGAAGGTGAAAGCGGACAAGATTCGCGAAGTGATCGGTGCCGGCGGTAAAGTGATCCGTGGTATTGTTGAAGAGACCGGCGCCAAGATCGATATTGCCGATGACGGTACTATCACCATCTTTGCGGTAACCGGCGATGCCGGTGAAGCAGCCAAGAAGATGATTAATGACATCGTGGCTGAAGTGGAAGTCGGCAAGGTCTATGAAGGCAAAGTTGTGAAACTGATGGACTTTGGGGCCTTTGTCCGCATCGTCGGTAATACCGATGGCCTGGTTCATATCTCGCAGATTGCTCCGCATCGCGTCGAGAAGGTTTCGGATGAACTCTCCGAAGGCCAGACCGTGCGCGTGAAGGTGCTCGATGTGGATAACAACGGCCGCATTCGCCTGTCGATGAAAGCACTGATGGAAGAAGAGGCGAAAGCCGATGCCTGATCGCATGATGAACCGTTGTTGTGGTACCTTGCCTAGCTAGGTACCCGGGTTCGTTGCGATTGGTTGAATGATGCAAGGAGGCGGGTTGATCCCGCCTCCTTTTTTTTTGGATGATTCATTTTGGAATAAGGAAAGAGTGCTTACATGAAGTCAGCTCATATCGAGGAAACACAGATTCACGAAGGCCCACTGGTGCTGACGCGCCGCATGCCGGCTGCGCAGACGGTGGCGATCGGCTTCTTTGTCGGTGTAGGTAGTCGCGACGAAGTCCCTCAGCAGGCGGGGATTGCGCATGCGCTGGAGCACATGCTGTTCAAAGGAACAAGCCAGCGGGATGTTCATGAGCTGGGGGATCTGCTCGATACGCTGGGAGGCAACGCCAATGCATTCACCTCAAGAGAGCGCACCTGTTTCCATATGCATGTGCTGCACGAGGATTGGCAACAGGCGCTTGAATTGCTGGCCGAGATGATGCTGGAGGCGACGATTCCGGAGGAGGAGTGGCAGCGCGAGCGTGAGGTGATCTTCTCGGAGATGGCCATGGTTGAAGACTCTCCGGATGAGTGGGCTTTCGACCAGCATATGCAGGCGCTGTTCGCCAGACAGGCACTGGGCCGGCCGACACTTGGCAGTGTAGATGCTCTGAAAGGGCTATCCAGTGACGATCTGAGGAGCTATCTCGCGAGCTTCTATCGACCGCCTCGATTGCTGGTAGCGGCGGCAGGGCGTGTCGAGCATCAGGAGATTGTAGATGCATTGCAGGCGCTCTCCTGGCCGTCCGTGGCAGGGGAGATGCAGGCGAGAAAGCAAGCCGAGCGGCACTCCGGATTGCAGCTGCTACCGCGCGATCTCGAGCAGGCGCACCTGATTATGAGCTACCCTGGCACAAAGGCGGGCTCAGAAGATCGGCCAGAGGCATGGCTCGCCAATCATATTCTGGGTGGCAGTATGAGCTCGCGCCTGTTTCGTGAGGTGCGGGAGAAGCGGGGATTGGCTTACCATGTCGGCTCGAATCTCTCGACGCTGACCGATACGGGGTTTCTGAGCATCACCTGCGGAACCGATCCACAGCGTCTGCATGTGTGTGCCTCGGTGATCCGACAGTGCATCGAGGAGTTTGCGCGCCACATTGGCGAGGAGGAGCTTGCGCGCGCCAAGCGCCAACTGGAGGTGCAGCTGCGTATGGGTGTGGATTCGGTCGAGGGGCAGATGCTCTATCTCGGCGGCAGACTGGACGAAGAGGTGTTACTCTCGCACAGTGAGTGGGTGCAACAGATCGTGGCGGTGGAATGCCCGACTCTGCAGGCATGGGTGGAGCGGCAGCTTGCCGATACCCCGCTGGTGACACTGTGCGGAAACGGTAAGGTTATCGAGGGTGTGGCCGACCAATTTCAATGATGATGGACCAAGGCAGGAGAGTTTGATGTTTAAATCGATGCGTGAAGACATTCAGGCGACTTTCGCAAGGGACCCGGCAGCCCGTTCGGTGCTGGAAGTACTGACCTGCTACCCGGGGCTGCACGCCATTTGGATGCATCGTCTGGCACACTGGTTCTGGCAGCTCAGGCTTTACTGGCTGGGCCGAATGGTCTCGCACATTGCCCGCTGGCTGACCGGTATCGAGATACACCCGGGCGCGACCATCGGTCGCCGCTTTTTCATCGACCACGGTATGGGCGTGGTGATTGGTGAGACCACCGAGATTGGCGATGACGTGACGCTCTATCATGGCGTGACACTTGGCGGTACCACCTGGGAGAAGGCCAAGCGCCACCCGACGCTTGGTAATGGTGTAATTGTGGGTGCGGGCGCCAAAGTGCTGGGTCCGATCACGGTGGGTGAGCAGTCCCGTATCGGCTCCAACTCTGTGATACTAAAGGATGTGCCGGCTCACTCCACTGTGGTGGGTATTCCGGGGACCGTGGTAGGGACCACCGAATCGCTGGTGCAGGATGGCAAGATCAATCTTGATCACCACCTGATGCCCAACCCGGTGGCCGAGGCGCTCAAACATGTGTTGCAACTGGTCGACGATGTGAATACGCGGGTGGATCGCCTGCATCCTGAGGCTGCCAAGAGCCGTGCCAAGGCCGACAAGACCTTGAACGAGGAGATGCGCAAGGAGCATGAGAAACTCGAGCGCTTCATTGGCGGAGAAGGCATTTAGGCTCCGGCCAAAGTCAATACTTGACCGAAACAGTCAGGAATATACCATTCGGCCCAATGTGGTTATGCCGCCATTGCGGCACAGGGGGTTGTTATGCGACTGACAAGCAAGGGCCGTTATGCAGTATCGGCGATGGTTGATCTCAATTTTCACAAGGAGGATGGGCCGGTCACGCTGGCAGCAATCTCCGAACGCCAGTTTATTTCGCTCTCCTACCTTGAGCAGCTCTTCCGCCGTCTGCGTGAAGCCGGACTGGTTAATTCGGTGCGCGGGCCGGGCGGTGGCTACCTGCTGAGCCGTGCGGCCAGCGAAATCACGGTCGCTGAGGTGATTCGTGCCGTGAATGAGCCCATTCGCACTACTTTATGCGTAAATGCCATGCGCGGTTGCCATCGTGGTAGCCGTTGCGACACCCATAAACTTTGGGAGGCGTTAGGACACCATATCTATCGCTTTCTTGATGTGGTGACCATTGAGGATGTTTGCAGCAAGGATATCAGGCTTGATGAGATCGAACTGGCCCCGGTAGAGGATTATCCGCCTACCGAACTTATAGGCACAGAGGAACAGGTTGCTTCACCGGTATATTGATCACAATTCGACCTCTCCTACGTTGTCGGAGGTGGTTCAGACTGTGGCGCAAATCGCCGGGCAAGTGCCCGGTAATCCCTCCAGCCTGCATTGGGCGGGCAGGGCGGCGCGACGTGTGGTGGACGATGCGCGCGATGCGCTGGCGGCTGCTGCTGGCGTTGAACCCGGTTCAGTCGTATTCACCTCTGGCGGCACGGAGGCGAACAATATCGCCATTTTCGGCTGGGCATCACAATTTTCAGAGCCCGGACGAATCGTCACGTCTGCGATCGAGCACCCATCCATTCTGAAGCCTTTACAGCGTTTAGAAGCGCAGGGGTGGGAAGTGATTCGTGTTCGCCCGAAAGCTGATGGCGTGGTTGATGCGGCGGCTATAATTGATGTGATGAATGAGAAAACAGAGCTGATCTGCCTGATGGCTGCCAATAACGAGACAGGTGCAGTACAGCCCGTACAGCAAGTCGCGGAAGCTTGTCGAGAACGCAAGGTGGCGTTGCTGGTTGATGCGGTGCAGTCGTTTGGCAAGACATCGCTCAATCTCGGCGAGCTTGGTGCGGATTTCATCTCCCTCTCGGCGCATAAGATTGGTGGGCCGAAAGGTGTGGGAGCTTTGCTGGTGCGCCGTGGCATCAAGATACCGGAGTTGTCCACGGGTGGAGGGCAGGAGCGAGGACGACGTTCCGGCACCGAGAATGTGCCGGGAATTGCTGGTTTTGCAACAGCCTTGGGAAAAATTGATTTTGAGGCTTTGCGCGGTGTGCGCGATCATTTCGAACGTATTTTGAAAGAGGCGATTCCAGAGGTGCAGGTGTTCTCGGAGAATGTAGAACGGCTTGGCAATACCAGTATGTTCGGCGTGCCCGGTATGGATGGAGAAACCCTACTCATGCAGCTCGATCTCGCCGGTTTCGCCGTGGCCTCGGGCTCGGCCTGCTCTTCGGGCAAGCGCGATGCATCGCATGTACTGCTGGCAATGGGTGTATCGAAAAGCCTGGCCCGCGGCAGCGTGCGCGCAAGTTTCGGCCCGGGCAATACGCTCGAAGATGCTGAGGCGCTGGTGGAGGAGCTGGCGAAAGTGCGAGGCCGCCTGCGGGCAATGGCTGGTGTGGCGGCATAAGAGGTATGAAGATGAGTTTGAATCCCGATATCAAATTGAGCGCAGCGGCGCAGGACTATCTCGCGAAGCAGTTGGCGGCGGCAGGGAAACAGGCGGTTCGCCTGAGTCTTAAGCAGGCAGGCTGCTCGGGGTATGAGTATGTGATCGACTATGCCGACCAGCCTGAAGCCGGAGATATGCAGAAGCAGGTAGAAGGTTTCAGCCTCTATGTGGATGGTGAAGCCTATCATGCTGCGCTGGCGGGGCTGCATATCGATTACCAGCAGGATATGCTCTCCTCCGGGCTTGTGTTCGATAATCCGAACCAGACGGGTGAGTGTGGGTGCGGCAAGTCTTTCTCTGTCTGATCTTTTGACGGCAGGCGCTATCGTTTTTGGCGATTAGCGTTTAGCTTGCCCCGGCCAGATTGGCTTTTGGAGGGGTATATGTCGTACCAGTTGCTATCCATTTCAGGGCATGATCGCCCCGGTATTGTGCGGGATGTTGCCGACTCCATTCGGCATATAGATGCCAACATCGAGGATTCTTCGATGACCGCGCTGCGTGGCCGCTTTACCATGATGCTGATCGTGAAACTTCCCGAGCATGAGAATCTTGGCGCGCTGAAGGCGGCGTTGGCCGAGCTTGAGCAGCGTACCGGTCTGACCGTTCAGTCTCAGCCGCTTTCCAATGAGGAGGCGACACTGATGCCGGGAGATCCCGACCATGTGATTACGGTGAGTGGCGGCGATCAGGTAGGTATTGTATATGGCGTGACCAGGGCCCTGGCCGATCATGGCGTCTCGATTGTGGATGTCTCGACCCGCGCTCGCGGTGATGCATACATGATGGCGCTGGAAGTTGTGGCCGGAGATGCGGCGGATGCGATGCGCAAGGCACTGAATAAGGCTGCTGCGGAACTCAATGTTGATATTGAGGTGCATGAACTCGATGGGGGCATTCTTTAACATTTCGCATGAAAACCATCCTCACCCTGCCGGACCCGCGGTTACGGCAGTCTTGTCATCCGGTCGAAAGCTTCGATGAAGAGCTGGCTGTACTGGTATCCGAACTCGATGCCAGCATGCGCAGTGGCCCCGGAGGGGTAGGTATTGCGGCACCGCAATTGGGCGTTTCAAGTCGCATCGTGTTGGTAGATTGCAGTCTGGGCCGTTTCAAAAGCAAGAACCACGGCTTGCTGCAAATGATCAATCCCGAAATCGAGGAAGCCGAAGGCGAGATGCTGGGGCGCGAGGGTTGTCTCTCGGTTCCCGACTGGGTAGGCATGGTGCCGCGTGCCAAATGTATTGCTGTCACTTATCATGATGTAAACGGAAACAGGCAACGGCTGGAAACCTCTGCCTTCGAAGCGCGAGTGATCCAGCACGAGATTGATCATCTCGATGGCGTGCTTTTTATTGATCGGATTATTTCAACCAAGGATCTCGTTCGCCGCATGGCTTCGGCCTGAACCTCGGGTTATTAGTCAGACATCTCCCTGATCATTTGAATGGTTTTATTCATGTGCTGGGTTGCCAGTTTCCCCAGCGCCAGTTTTAGCGGCGGGTGAAGTTTGATGGCGGTGCGTACAAGCCCGAGTGGAATGTAAAGTACTTCACAGGGGTGGATGGCTGCATAGTCGCATAAATACGTGAGGCTTCCGGCGCTTGGCACGTCAGCGACGGCTGCCGACTCGCCAAACATATCTCCGGGCGATAGCGCCTGCCTGACCTTGCTTCTGCCATCTGGTCGGCCGATGGCGATGCTGACTTTTCCCTCCGTTACGATGCCAATGGAGGCGATCTTTTTACCTGCAGCAGCGATGCGCTTAAGCGCACCATATTTTTTCAGCCTGGAGCCTTCAGCGATAAAGCGGCGCAGATGCAGGGGTAGCAGGCGGAGTTCCGGGTTTTGCGCAATCAGGGCCATGTGGTGCCGGGTGTTTGCTTCGTTGTGCAAGGCCGTTTCGAATGCCGGATCTTCGAGCATCTGCTTCATCACTTCACTGGAGGTAAGTTTCAGGACGATTGAGTCCAGATTTGCCAGTACGTCTGCAATACGCTCTCCGCCGTGGATAAAGGCAATTTCACCGATGGTGTCGCCCTTTTCAAGATTCTCCAGCAAGATGGGATCGCTGCTATTGGGGAAGTGGCGCCATACGCTCAACTCTCCCTCCAGCACGATATACATCGCGCGGCCCTGTTCCCCTTGTCTGAACAGGTAGTCCCCCTGTTTCAGGTCGATCTGTTTGCGTCGGTCAACCAGTTTGTCGACCAGTGAGGGTTCGGCCTGCCGGAAGATGGAAGAGAGATAGGTGTGTGATGTTAGTTCGTTTTGTTCGAGCGAGGCAATCAGACGTTCGACCTCCTGGGCCTGCTGTGTATCACCGAGCTCCTGCAGAAGGCTTAACAGATTGTTCAGAACCGTTTGGGCATGGAAATTACGGCCGAGACGAATCAGAAGTTCGGCATGTCGTTGCAGGTAGCTGGTTTTGCGCGGATAGAGTTCGCACAGGCGCTCATACATATCGGTTTTTCTGATGAGTTCGGTTTGCTGGGTTTTCATTTAGGTTTGGCTTTTGCCCCGATTTGGCTGATTTGTCGCATCAGGCGGCCGCGTTGTTCCACAGCATGCCGCAAAAGCGCTTCTCGCAAAGGCGGGTGCCCTTCGACGACATTTTTAAAGGCAGTAAAGGGGATTTTGGCCATGGTGATGTCGCTTAAGGTAAAAAGGTCAGCCGGGCAGCTGGCCTTGATCACCGCAGAGCTATCGCCGATAAGCTCGCCCTGCTCCAGCTCCATGATGCTTTGCAGTTTGCCGGCGCCGTTCTTCATGGCATAACAGGCGCGACCGTCAATTAACATTTCGACAGCTTCCAGCTGGGCACCGGCTTGATGCACCAGTGTTTTGGCCGGGAAGTGTTCGATCTCGGTTTGACGTGCGATAAACTGACGCATATTCATCGGTACGCTGCGTATAAGCGGGCTGAGCGAAAGCGTTGCATTGATACGGCGGCGCTCACTGATACTTTCCAAAGACTTCTGGATTTCCGGGTGTTCGAGCATATAGGCCAGGAGGCGTTTTCTTGGAATTTCGAGTACCACGCTATCCTTGTTGGCCACCACATCCGCAATTCTCTTGCCGGGAGAGAGAAAGGCTGCTTCCCCCACGATGTCTTTTTCTCCAACGATATTGAGCAGAGTAAGACCGTTTTCATGATCGGGAAAATAGATTGCCAGTTCACCCTTCAGAATGAGCGTTAAAGAATCGCCATGCTCACCATGGTGATAGAGATGCTGCCCTTCGCGCAGGCTTTGCTGGTTCACTCTCGCCCACAGCTTGTTGGCAACGCTTTTTTCGACCATGTCGTAAATTGCGCTGTTGTTGTCCTGTTGTTCCTCAGCCGTAATTCGTCCGATCTGCGGGTAGCGTTCGACAAGGTCTGCGGCCTTTCGGGCTTCACCTTTTTCGGTATAGATATTGTGTAGCTTACGCAGGATTTCTGTGGCGGTGCTTTGTCTGTTCAGCTGAAGCAGCACTTCAGCATACTTCAGGAGATAGCTGGGATTGTCAGGGTAGATGCCTACCAGGTCTGCAAATGCGGCTGCGGACTCTTCAAGAGCCTTGCTATCAGGCGAGACCATGGAGTCAGCTCGCTTGTTGTTTCTCTAGCAGCGCGGAGATATCGGTTTCATACATGCAGCGCTGCACCATCAGGTTGGGTTGCTGTTGCAGATCCACTTCCCGCGGGGAGATCGTATCGCCGTTCCGGTTGCGCAGCAGCAGGACCTTTGGACGCAGCGGCAGGCGAGGGTAGACCCGGATGACCTGTCCGATATCGCCTGAGTTCAGCTGCACATAGCTTCCAACCGGATAGAGCGATACGGCTTCAATCAGGGCTTTTAGGTATATCGGATCAAACCACGACTTGAACTCTTTGACCAGTTTGCGGATGGCATCCCGGGGCAGCAGGCGGCTGCGGTAGGAGCGGTGCTGTGACTGTGCTTCAAACATCGAAAGCAGCCCGGTGATTCTGCCGTTCGGTTTGATGTTGCTTCCGTACAGTCCCTGTGGGCCGGAGCCGTCAAAATGTTCGCGGGCATGCGCTGGTGTGGATAGGATACGTATATCGGTGACGCCACAGGCGCGCAGGTACTTTTCGCTAAGTTTGGCTGCGTCGGCAATTTGTTGTCGCTCCGTATCATTCAGTTCTTCACTTTTATGACGGAGTTCTGACGGAATCTGCGCCATACCGATATGGTGCAGCATGGCAGCGAGAATCATGGCGGTGCGTTCATCCTCATCTTCTTTCAGCTCATCGAGCACGCCACTGATCATGCTGCTGTAGAGCATCATAAACACGGCTTTTTCCACCAGGTCTCCAACCTGCTCATTCTGCTCACGAATATTTCCGGAAACTTTATGCACTTCCAGTTCGAGTGAGTTATGCGCCGACTCATCCTGGGCAAGCAGATGGACGAGTTGCTGAATGTGTTCGGTCAGCGCGGAAATGTTGGAGGGCTTATGATCGCAAGCCGACTGGAAAATGTCGAACAGGTGCCTGACACAAATCTGCAGCCAGATGTCGATATCCTGAGAGCGCCCGCTCACCCCCGCGGCGGTGAGCGTTGCATGATCCGGCTGGCTCTCTTCGGGGAGCTCGAACTCATTTTCAGGCTGCGGGAAGGGAGAGCTGTTTTCTGTGCTATTTTCATCGGCAAGCAGCATGGAATCTTCTTCCTGAACATCAGGTGAGGCTTTCCGGTCACCCTTGGACTTGTTGCGACCGCGGTGGCTGCGAAGAAGATCGATATGCTTACTCATCTCAGCAAGAATAGCGCTTAAATGTTTCGGCGACCAGATTTCGGTCGATGATGGGGGATTCCATCTGCATGCCGGTGAGCAGACAATAGTCTGCAAGATGGTTAATTCTGCGCGGAATGCCCTTGGTTAAATGATGGATCGCCATGGCGGCCTGCTTGGTGAGGATCGCCTTACGGCAGCCCGCGGTTTGCAGACGTTTCAGTATGTAGCGAATGGCCTCGTTCATATCCATGGCGCCGAGATTCAGATGCAGGGCGATACGCTGCTCGAGTTGGGGCAGGGCCTTGAACTGATCGGCAAGTTCGGGTTGACCGACAAAGAACAGCGTCAAAATAAAATGGTCGGCGAACTGGAAATTGAGCAGCAGCCTGAGCTCTTCAAAAGTCTCCATTGACGGGATGCTTTGGGCTTCGTCGATGCAGATAATGGTGTCCCGATCGCTCTCCATGTTGTGGATCAGGTGCTTCTGGATGGCGTGGATCAGTGTTATTTTATCTTTCCCCTCGGTTGGAATATCCATCTGGGTGGCGATTTCGGAGAGCATCTCAAGGGGTGAAAGGCGCGGGTAGGTGATCAGAATAATATCGAAACGGTCATCCGGCAGACCAAGTAGCACATGCTGGCTGAGTGTGGTCTTGCCGCAGCCGATATCTCCGGTGAGCGCGATGACGCCTTTGTGGCGCATAATCGCATCGGTGATGGAGTCGGTGAGGTGCCGGTGCTTTTCTGATTCGTAGTAGAACTCCTGATTGGAGCCGTTATCGAACGGGAACTCGGTTAACTGCCAGTAATCAAGGTACATCGCTTATTTATGTGCGGCCATGCAACCGTTTGTGCGGCTGGCTGGGTGATGTGCGCAGTGGCAGTTGAAGGCTTGCATGGGTTGAGCGGCTCCTGTGATATATATGATACCGTAGAGCACAATTGATTTTGGAGTCAAGTTATTTCATCAAAATTCCCCATCAAAATCAGCAACAAGCAGTCCGAAGTTAATTCAAAGATTCCTCTTTGTGAGCTAATTCATTGACAAAAAAAGGAAAATGGTTTTTGATTGCCGTCATGGAAACTGTCCGTCGCCGACCTGCATCACTTCTGTTGCTTTTATTCGCAGCAATAGTGCTTGTCGGCTGTCACACAACGGTTCCAAATCCCACTGTTTCACTCGATGCAATGGGTAAGCCCTTACCCCGATATAATTTACAGAATATTGGTCCGCAGCGAAGTATTACTGCACGTTCGGTCTATTTTTCGGATATGAATGCCGATGGCGCCATTGATCTGTTGATCGGAACCGAACGCTCGGTGGATGGCTTTCATATCGAGTGGGGCAATGGCAAAGGTCAGTGGCGCTTACAGGCAGGCCCTCCAACATCCATGCGGCCCAGAGGTTTTGCGGTGGACGATGTGGATGGCGACGGTATTTCTGAAATATTGATTGGCGGAGAGGGTGACCAGCGCGGATTGCAGGTTTGGTCCAACCAGGAGGGAGCATGGCAACTGGAGTCTGTCCCTTCTGAGGTGGGAGTATACCGCGATGTGGTGCTGGCCGATCTGAACGATGATGGCTGGCCTGACATTGTGGCCGCCCGGACTGATTCGGAGCAGAAAGGCGGAGTTCCGGTCTGGATGAACAATGGGTCCGGTGGCTGGGTCAAGGGCTTTGATGTGGCCACGGAAGGTTATTTTACGGATGTTGCCGTGGCCGATCTTAATCAGGATGGACATCGCGATATTGTGGCAGCGCGTCGCAGCGGGACAGGCTCTCGCGAGCAGGATGGTTCATGGCGGCAGGTTGGCGGGCTGCAGTTGTGGTATGGCGATGGCAGTGGTCGCTGGCAGACCGAGGTGCTTGCCGCCGAGGGTGATGTGGAGTCTGTGACTGTGGCTGATGTGAATGGCGATGGTCGACTTGATATCGTGGCTGGTTTTTATCAAAAAGGTATTGCGGCATGGCTGCGCGGCTCGAGCGGTTGGTCAAAGCGGCAGGTGACCGATGAGAACAGCTGGACAGCGCTGCGCGTTGGCGATCTGGATGCGGATGGAAAGCGTGAATTGGTTGCTGCTTCCAGCGATGGGCATGGTCTTGGTGTCTGGACATGGCAAGGAGGATTTTCTCGTCGTACAGGATGGCTGCCAAACTATGGGGTTTATCTTGCCATTGATCTTGGCGACACGTATGGCTCCGGTCGACTCGATGTTGCTGCAGTGCGGGCGGATGCCGGTGTAGAGGTGTGGTCGGCAACTGCTGCAGAAAAGCTTGAGGTCAGGGAAGTTGGTGCAACTCCGACCGGAGAAGAGTTGCTCGTACTGTTCGACTCTGGATCGGCACTGCTTGATACATATGCTGAATCGGCGCTGGAGCACTGGTTCGTCAGTCAGGGTAAAGATATTGCATCGCTACAATTAAGACTTGAAGGGCATGCTGATCCGACGCCGATTCATAGTGAAGAGTTCCCCAATAATATGGCACTTTCGCGGGCTCGTGCGGAAGCTGTGGCAGCCTGGCTGCGCAGCAAGGGCGTTGCAGAGGGGGCACTGCGCATCGACGCGCTGGGAGATAAGGGAGCCACAGTTGCCGACATAGCTGCCGGTGCAGACAAGTTGCGCATTGACCGGCGTGTGAGGATTACGGCCTACAAAAAAACTTCGGCACGTTTGCCGGCTACTGCTGAGGACACCCGTGACCGGAACCTGTTCAATGTTGTGTCCAACAAGGTATTCAAGACTATCGATGGTATTCCCGAATATCGGGTTGGCCCGGGCGATGAGTTGGCTCTCATTATGTGGCAGGGCGGTAAATCGACGGAACATAAGGTGGTTGTGCAAATCGATGGGGTGATTTCGTTACCCTATCAGGAGGGGTTGCAGGTTAATGGCCTTACTCCTCGCGAAATTGACGGTTATGTCACAAAGCTGTTGTCGAGATATGAGCGCAGGCCAAGAGTTGATGTGCGCGTTCTCAAGCATATCAATAAGAAGGCCAGTATTTTTGGAGAGGTGCAGAGTCTGGTGCGACAGCCAACCGGACCGGGTGTGTATGCGCTGAAAGGGAAGGAGAATCTCGTCGAGTTTCTGTCGCGGGCCGGCGGCCCCGGTAGTGAGGCTGACCTGACCCGAGTGCAAGTGAATCGGGGTGGCAAAACCATCATCCTGAATCTGGAGCGTGCAATCAAATATGGCGATTCTATGGAGAATGCCATTGTGGACGATGGCGATACGGTTTTCGTGCCGTCGCTGGCGCAATCAAAGCGCCGTGTTTATGTGCTCGGTGAAGTGGGTAAGCCGGGGATTGTGGAGTTCTCAGGCGACATTCGTTTGCTGGATGCTGTTTCTCAGGCTGGCGGATTCGGCAAGGATGCCTACTACCCGGATATTCGTGTTGTGCGCTCCAATCAGGATCGCCCACTTATTTTTGCAGTGTCATTTGATGCCTTTCTCGAGAAGGGTGATTTAACGCAAAATCTTGCCTTGCAGGATAAGGATGTGATCCTGATTCCGCGCAGGCCGATCGCGAACTGGAATCAGTGGATTAACGATATCATGCCTACGCTCAATGTTTTGACGACACCGATCAATACTTACCAGCAAATATTGATCATTCGCGATCTTACCCGGCGGTTACCGTAATGCAGTCGACGACAGTAGGGGGGTATGAGCTTAACCTCGAAGAGTACTGGCAAGTAATTCTGCGCAGGCGCTGGATTATTATTTTCTGCGCGATTTCACTCGGGGTTGCAAGCTGGTTTTTTACCTGGATCAAACAGCCGCCGCCTATCTACAGCTCCAGTGCTTCGGTGAAGATCGAGAGCTCCAGTAATTTGACCGAGATACTGATTCAGGGCGGTAATTTTCGACAGCGCGATGATATGGATACCCAGCTTGCCGTGATTCAGTCGTTTGCGTTGATGGAGCGGGTTGCAAAACGTATGGGGAAGATTCCTGCCGAGGTGAGCACTGAGGACATTCGGAGTAATGATGAATATATGGGAGTGGTGCTTGATCTGAAAGATAGCATTTCTGCCGAGCAAGAGGGCATCAGCAATATTATCAATATCTCCGCTGCATCAAGAAGTCCGGAGTTTGCACGTGATCTGGCGCAGGCGGTAGCGGATGAGTTTCGTGAATATAGCGTTGAATCAAAAAACCGGCAGGTGATCGAGGCCAAGCGTTTTATTGAGCAGCAGCTCCTGGTTGTGGGTGAGAGGCTGAAGAAGTCGGAAGAGATGGTTCGTGATTATCGCAAATCGAATTCGATCTCAATGCTGGGTGAGAATTCGGAAGTAATGGCAAAAGTGGTCGGCGATCTGGAGCAGGAGTATCGGCAGTCGGCCGTTCACCTGAACGATCTCAGTTTTGCGCTGGAGCAATTGCGTCAACGCATCAAAAACAATCGTTGGGACTATCAGGCAGTTTCGGTTTCTGGGTCCGTCAGCACCTATTTCGATGAGCTAAATAAGCGCTTGGTCGAGATGGCGATTAAGCATACCGAGCTGGCAACCGACTTTACCGATGAGCATCCGCAAATCGTGGAGTTGAGTGAACAGGCAGCCGAGATTCTGGATAGTATGGTTGAAGAGCTGGCGGAGCAGGTGGCACTGACAAAGAAACGCATGGCTGATATCCAGAAAGGCATGGATGAATCTGAGGCGCGTTATCAGGGCAAGCCCGAACAGCTGCTTGAGCTACAGCGCATGAAGCGCTCGGTGCGAATCAATGAAGAGCTTCACGATCTGCTGGAGAAAAAGTATCAGGAAGTGCTGATCAAGGAGGCTGAAAAGGTTCGTGAAGTGAGCCTTGTGCGCCCGGCACTGTTGTCGTATATGCCGATTAATGCGCCGCGCACTTCCCAGACCGCGTTGGCAGGCCTGATTCTGGGCCTGGTGCTGGGACTGATTATCGCGCTGATTCTGGAGGCGATGGATAGTTCCATTGGCACCATTGAAGAAGTTGAGAGTTTTCTCGATGTGCCAGTCATGGGGTTTGTGCCGCATCTGGGGCATGATGATGCGGTTGCCTTGTTCGAGGGAGTGGAGAATCTGCAGACCAGTGGACATGAGCTCGAACGGCAGATCAGGCTGATTACCCATTTTTCTCCGCCTTCGACCATTGCCGAAGCCTATCGCAGCATGCGCACCAATCTGCTGTTTTCACAGGTGGGCCAACACAAGATCGTATTGGTAACCAGTTCGACGATTAAGGAAGGTAAGAGCACCGTGGCAGCCAATCTGGCAGTCGTGATTGCGCAACAGGGTTCACGAGTGCTGTTGATTGATGCCGATATGCGTAAACCGATGCAGCATCACACCTTTGGTATCGAGCGCACACCGGGGTTGAGTGAGTGCCTGCTGGGGCAAATCAGCTGGAATAAGGCGGTGCGGCGGTTCTCGGATGTGATGTTGGGTGATATGGGGATCGATCAGGCCCTAATCACACCGGGGCTTGACCAGCTAGATATTCTCACCTGTGGTAAGGTGGACGCCAGCCCTCCCGATCTGCTCGGCTCTCCGGCGCTGACGCAAATATTTGATGAGGTGCGTGAAGCATACGATATGGTGATTATCGATATGCCGCCGTTGCTGCATACCACAGATGCCACTGTTGTGGCCTCGAAAGTGGATGGTGTGCTGCTGGTCTATCATATCGGCGCTGTGGTTCGTGGCGCTCTCAAACGTGTGAAAGGCAGTATCGAATCGGTGGGCGGCAAAGTACTTGGTGTTGTGCTAAATGGCGTGCGCGGGGAGCTCTCATCCGATTATGCCAAGTATAAAATGGATAGTTACTATAGCTATGCATATGGCGAGGATGGTAAAGAGCGCCTCGATACAGTGAGCGAGCTGCTGATGAAAGCCAAACATTTGTCTCGCAAGCTGCAACGTATGATTGTTAAGCTTCTGCGGGCGAAGCGTGGCTGAGCATCATGCAAAAAGATCTTGATCGCATTTCGAGACAAAAACGCCGGAAGAGAAATATAGTGATCGTGGTTTCAGTGAGTGTTTTCATTGCGCTTGTCGGCGTCGGTCTTCGCTCATGTGCGGATCAGTTCAGCGAGCCTTACAATAAGGATTATGCGCCGCTTGATGCGTCCGCAAACTCCGGCGGAGAAGAGCGCTGAGCCTCGGGCATATTCGCGTTCCGGTGCCGCCCGCGGTCCTGCTCACACTGCTGCTGGTAACTCTACTACTCTCAGCGGCTTATATGATTGCGCCGGATGTTGTGCAGGGGCCACTGCTGTTACTGGGCGGCCTGATGGTTGCGGTGATCGCGTTCTCAAGTGTTGAGCTCACACTATATCTGCTAATTTTTTCCACACTGTTATCGCCCGAGCTTATGCTGGGTGGCGGGGCGCCTTCGGGAGCTGCCGATCATGCTGTGACGACGACGGCCTCGCGAGGTATCACTTTGCGACTGGATGATATGCTATTAACGGTGATTTGCCTGACCTGGCTGTTTCGCATGGCGGTTTATAAAGAGCTGGGACTGGTGCGTCAGACGCCGATCAACCGCCCGATCACCTGGTACTGGCTGGTTGCCCTGGCGGCGACCATAGCTGGTTTTTATGCCGGTCGCGTCGGTGCCTTTGGCTTCTTTTTTGTGATCAAGTATCTCGAGTATTTTGTGCTCTTCTACATGATCATTAACCAGATCAACGATCTTGATAGTATCAAGCGATACCTGCACGTGATGCTACTGACCTGCTTTATCGCCTCTGTTTTGGGAATTGCGCAAATTCCATCGGGGCTGCGTGTGTCTGCTCCTTTCGAAGGTGCGGAGGGTGAGCCAAATACATTCGGAGGCTATTTGGTGCTGATGTTTTCGGTGGCGCTGGGCATGTTTCTCTATGCCCGGCCAGGCAAGCCAAAGTTGTTACTCGGGGTGCTGATTCTGTCCATTTTGGTACCGCTGGCTTTTACCGAGTCACGCAGCTCATACCTCTCATTTGCAATGGCGGTCTTCCTGTTCATCCTGTTTGCCGAGAACAAGCGACTGATTATCTTCGTCTGTCTGGTTGGGCTTACGGTTGCACCGTTTGTGTTGCCGAAAAATGTGGTTGACCGTGTAATGTATACTTTTACTCAGGCTGAGGAGCGCGGGCAAATCAATGTCGGCGGTCTTCGCATCGACACCTCAACCAGTGAGCGTCTGCACGCGTGGCAGGATGTGCTTTCGAAGAGCTTCCCCGTGCATCCGTTGCTTGGTGTGGGGGTAACCGGTGGCCGTTTTATGGATGCGCAATATCCGCGTGTGCTGGCTGAAACAGGCATCATTGGGCTTGCCTGCTTTCTCTGGTTTCTTCGGCGTATATGGGTGCTGCTGCGAGAGGATTACCGCAGGTTGCGTGATCCGGTGCTGAAGGGTGCGGCACTGGGCACACTGTGCGGATATGGCGGACTGCTTGCCCATGCCATCGGCGCCAACACCTTCATTATTGTTCGCATAATGGAGCCCCTGATGATTCTGCTTGGCCTGCTGTTGGCTTCGAGGCTCGTTCAGCAGGGTGATGATAGCGAGGATGTTGAAGATGCGGATCAGGGCCGTGATCAGGAGTTGGCTGAGCAGAGCGAACATAGCAGCTTGCAAAGCCAGCCATCGGTGTGACAATTCAGACATGCTGTATCGTTTGTTGATTCGCTATGCGACAGGACTTCTGGCTCTGTTATTTTCTGGGCAAGCCTTGGCAGCTGTGCAGATTCAGGAAGCAAGGCTATGGACTGCGCCGGACAACACGCGTCTGGTGCTCGATCTCAACAGGCCGGTGGAGTATCGGGTGTTTCGTCTGCACGACCCTGAGAGGGTTGTACTTGATCTGGAGAAGGCAGAGCTAAAAACAGAAATAGCAAGCCTGCCTACCGGTGACCCTGTGATTAGCATGATCCGTTATGGCAAGCCCGAATCGGGGATTTTGCGCATCGTGATTGAGGTGAAGGAGGCGGTGCAGCCGCGCTCATTTCTACTGAAGCCGATGCATGGCAAGCCGCACCGTCTGGTGCTAGATCTTGATCGCTCGCAGCAGGAGCAGAAGCCGCTGGTCTCTTCAGATCGAAGCGATCGGCGAGAAGTGGTGATTGTGGTGGATGCGGGCCATGGCGGCGAAGACCCCGGCGCTATTGGCCGCAGAGGTCTCAAGGAGAAAGATGTGACTCTTGCAGTGGCAAAAGAGCTTGCCGCAGCCATTAGTGCCCGGCCCGGTATGCGAGCGGTGCTTACGCGCAATAGTGATTATTTTGTCACACTCAAGAAGCGTGTGAAGATTGCTACAGAAGCAAATGCCGATCTGATGATCAGCATTCATGCCGATTCTGTGCGGAACCGCAAGGTGAGGGGGGCCAGCGTATACACTCTGGCCGAGAAAGGGGCGACTCCCGATAAAGTTGCGGCAGCTCTTGCAGCCAAAGAAAATGCTTCGGATGCCATTGGTGGTGCAATACCTGATGAGGAAGAGGTTGATGACCCGATGGTGCATATGATTCTGGGTGATTTGCAGAAGCGGGAGAGCATGAACTCCTCACAGATTCTGGCCGAACAGATTTTAAAAGACATCCGCAAGGTTGGGCCGGTCAAATACAGCGATCCGAAACGGGCGCGTTTTGCGGTGCTCAGTAATCCCCTGATGCCCAGTGTGCTGGTTGAGCTTGATTATATCTCCAACCCCAAACAGGAGCGTCAATTGCGCAACCGTCAGCACCAGAAGCTTCTGGCCCAATCGCTGCTGGCAGCCAGTCTCAGCCACTTGAAGGCGCAGGGTCGTTTGAAGAATCCGGGTAGCGCCTCTGCGTCGTCAAAGTCCGTTTCACATGTTGTGCGGGATGGCGAAAGCCTGTGGAGTATTGCTAAAAAGTATGGTGTCAGTATCTCCGCGTTGCGTTCGGTCAATCACCTGAAATCATCACGACTGCGTATCGGCCAGAAGCTGATCGTTCCCTCCTCCTGATTATTCTATGAAGCGAAGTCTCTATTTGCGATTGCTGGATTTTCTGAAGCCTTATCGAGGTCGTATTGTAATTTCAATGTTGTGTATGACCGTGCTGGCGGCCTGTACGGCAGGACTTGCCTGGTTATTGAAGGATGCGCTGGATGGCGCCTTGGGCGGGTCCGATCCCAGACTTATCTATATCATTCCGCTCGCCATTATCGTGTTGTATATCGTTAAGGGAGGGGCCTATTACGGGCAGGCCTATTTGATGGCCTATGTCGGTCAGCGCGTCATTTTCGATCTGCGCAATGCGCTCTACACACGTCTGGTTGGTCAGTCGCTCGCCTTTTTTGCACACAGGAAAGTCGGCGAGCTAATGGCACGCATCACCTACGATGTTACGCTGGTGCAGGCTGCTGTCAGCACCTCGGTGACAGCGCTGATGCGCGATTCGATGACGATTATATTCCTGTTGGTAGTGGTATTTGTGCGTGACTGGTTACTGGCGATTATGTCGCTGGTGGTGCTGCCGTTAATTCTGTATCCCATCGTGAAGTTCGGCCGCAAAATGCGCAAAGCCAGTATGGCGGGGCAGGTTTCGATGGGGGAGTTCTCCAGTCTGGTTGAAGAGACGGTTGGCGGAGTTCGTGTAGTGAAGGCCTTCGGTATGGAGGAGTATGAGAAGTCCCGCTTCAACAAACTGACTGAGACATTTTTCGGCCATCAGATGCGTATGCTGCGTGTGCATGCGTTGTCGTTTCCGATCATGGAGCTAATTGCCGGTTTCGGTATTGCCGGGGTTTTATATTACGGCGGGATGCGTGTGGCCAGTGGTGAAACCACTGTGGGCACGCTGATGTCGTTTCTGACGGCGCTGATTATGCTTTATGAGCCGGTTAAACGGTTGTCTCGTGCCAACAACGAAATTCAGCAGGGGCTGGCTTCCGCCGAACGTATCTTCGAGGTGTTAGATGAGCCTGTGGCTGTGGTGGATGCCGAAGATGCTGTTACGATGCCTGAATTCAGGCGAGATATTGTATTTGAGCACGTCGGGCTTCGTTATCCGGGAACCGAGAAGAATGTTTTGAGCGATGTCAGTTTCGAGGTTGGGCGCGGTGAGATCGTGGCGCTGGTCGGGCGAAGTGGCGCCGGTAAGAGTACGCTAGCCAATCTTGTGCCGCGCTTCATGGATACCACGGAGGGCAGGATTCTGGTCGATGGACTGGATGTGCGCACGGTCAGTCAGCAATCGTTGCGCGAGCAGATCGCACTGGTGACACAGGATGTGATTTTATTTAACGATACCGTGCTGAATAATATCGCTTACGGTCATGACGAGATCGACCAGGCCAAGGTCGAGGAGATCGCCAAAGCCGCCAATGCGCATGAATTTATCGAGAAACTTCCGGAGGGGTACAATACCCTGATCGGTGAGCGCGGCGTGATTCTCTCAGGCGGCCAGCGCCAGCGCCTTTCATTGGCAAGAGCGCTGCTCAAAAATGCCCCGATTCTGATTCTGGATGAGGCGACCAGCAGTCTCGATACCGAGTCCGAGCGTCTGGTGCAGCAGGCGATCGACCGCTTGATGCAGGGGCGCACCGTGATTGTGATAGCGCATCGGCTCTCCACCATTCAACATGCCGATCGTATTGTGGTGCTCGATGGCGGAGGCGTGGCCCAGATCGGCAAGCACGAGGAACTGCTAAAAGAGGGTGGGCTTTACGCCGAGCTTTATCACCTGCAGTTCGAAAATCAAATTCCTGCATGAAAGAGCATTTGATCGTGTGGCTGGTGCCGCGCCTGATCTGGATGATTCACTTTTTTCTTACTCGAAGCATCCGCTGGGAGCGGATCGGTACCCCGTACGCCCCGAAACAGGCGCAACATTTCATTATGACGGTCTGGCATGCACGCATTCTGGTGATGCCGTATGGGTTTCGCGGCTGGCCGGGTTATATGCTGGCTTCGCAGCATCGTGACGGCCGTTTTATCGCCGATGCGGTGGGTTTAATGGGAATCAAGGCGATTTATGGCTCCTCCACGCGCGGCGGAGCACGTGCCATGCTGGAGATGGTGCGAAAGGTCAAAAAAGAGAATTGCGATCTGGGTATCACCCCTGATGGCCCGAAGGGTCCGCGTGAAGTGGTGCAACCGGGCGTGGTGCATCTGGCGATGAAGACAGGCTTGCCGGTTTGGCCGGTTTGTGCGGCGACTAAACGTCACTGGCGTGCCAAATCGTGGGATCGCTTTTATATTCCGAAGCCCTTCACGCGTGGCGTGCTGGTCTATGGCGATTATCTGTTTATCGATGAAAACGAGGATGTGGATGCAGCTGTTGCCAGAGTTCAGGTGGCTATGGATGAAGTGCAACGCCGCGCCGATAGCTATTTCGACTGATTTTTGCTTCTCATCATTCTATAGTTCTGCGTTCAGCCAGACCCCTTCGAGCAATCCGGCGTCCACCGTAATAAACTCCTGATAGCTCCAGCGCTGCATGATGGTCTCGATAATGGACAGCCCTGCAATAATCAGGTCGGCACGGCCTTTCTCGATGGTCCGTAGCGTTTCACGTTCGGCATGCGTCATGCCGAGCAGGCGATCACGCAGGGAGGTAAACTCTGGCCTGCCAATCCGGTAATTATTGACCACTTCGACATCATATGGATAGAGATCCAGCTGCACAGCCGCCAGTGTGGTAACGGTGCCTGCCGTGCCGACCAGATGCTTTGGAGGCATAGCGCCGCCCCAAAATGTTTCGACCTCAGCTAAATGTGTGGTCACGGTCTGTTTCATGGCGGCGAAATCACTTGCTGACGGCGGATCGGATTTCAGGTGCGCTTCAACCAGTCGTACCACGCCGAGCTTACGGCTGATGGCATCGACCACCTTTCCATCAGCAGCACGCACAAATTCCGTGCTGCCGCCGCCAATATCGAACAACAGCATGTCCTGCCTTGTATCGGGGGCCAGCACGGCACAGCTTCCTGCCAGCGACATGTTTGCTTCCTGCTCGCCATCAATAATGCGGATATCGATGCCTGTCTCAGACAGGACTCGCTGGCGGAAGAGCTCGCCGTTTTCGGCTTCGCGCATGGCTGCAGTGGCGACAGCATGGACGCAACTTTTTGGGATATCATGCTGACGGAGCAACTCGGCAAATTCATGGAGTGCCTGCAGTGCCCGGTTCATTCCGGCATCGGAAAGCCGGCCGCTGTGGTGCAATCCCTCGCCAAGGCGAACAATACGGTGGGTGTAGCAGCGCTTGCACCACGGTGCGCCAGAAGGTTCAGAGACAGGTTCAGCGATGAGCAGGCGGAAGGTGTTGGAGCCGATATCGATCGAGGCTCGGAGTGAACCGCTCATGCCAGCGGTTTGATGCCGGTTTTATGCTTGTTGGCGACCTCGACGTAGTGCGGGGCGGATTGTTTCAGAAACTCTTTTTCCTGATCGCGCAGCTCGCGAATCTCGCGGGCAGGGCTGCCGGCATAGAGGTGGCCGCCACGCAATACTTTACGTTCCGGAACCAGCGAGCCAGCAGCCAGCAGGCAGCCTGCTTCAATCACTGCCTGGTCCATGACAATGGCACCCATGCCGATCAGCGAGCCATCCTGCACCTCACAGCCATGCAGGATCACGCGATGTCCCACGGTGACATCGTTACCGACCACGCAGGGGGAGACGCCGCTACTGGTATGCAGCATGCAGAGATCCTGAATATTGGAGCGCTCGCCGATGCGAATATCGTGCACGTCACCGCGCAATACGCTCTGATACCAGATGCTGGAGTCTGCCCCGATTTCCACTCTGCCCAAAACCTCAGCCGAACCGGCGATAAAGGCGGATTCGGCGATTATCGGGGTCCAGTGCAGGTAAGAGGCGATCACGCCTGTTCCGTAGTGGCGATCAGGCTCGCTTTACTTCCGGCTGAGGTGTAGCTGGAGTTGCGGCTGCTTCACCGGGTTTTGCAATGCGCTCCTTGTCGGTAATGCGATTGCAACGGCCATTGACGGCGGCGCCTTCCGACAGGGTGATGACCGCATACTCCACATCGCCATTCAACTGGCCCTTGGCGCCAATTTTCAGGGAGTTTCCGGCATGAACATTGCCACGGATGGTGCCATGCAGAATCAGGTTGGGAACACGAACCTCGCCTTGTAAAAAAGCGCCTTCGCTGACGATAAGGGTGCCATCTTTGCTGGCTGTGATGTTGCCTTCAAACTTGCCGTCGATACGTACGGCGCCCTGAAACGACAGCTCGCCTTTAAAGGTGGAATTGGCTCCGATCAGGGTATCGATATTCAGGTTTTCAGATGGTGTTGCCATAGTCGAGGATCCTCCAGATTGTCCGAACTTCATGTTTTCGTTCTCCTGCTAAATTCGCGCATCCAGTCGGGCGATCTCCTTACCTCCGTGATCGAGGCAGACCACCACGAACTGCTGCGGGCGCCAATCATGCGTCCACTTCGCTTTGCCGTAAAGGAATGTATGCGTTTCCATGCGGTAGGGCAAAGCATCAGCAGTGCCTTTTTTGCCGCCTTCATTGATGGGCAGAAGAATATCTTTGTCGCCCTCCGGCGATTTGGTCAGGATCTGGATGGTACCAGAGACCCAACGCGGGTAGTTACCGCCTTTTACGAGCGTGATCCTGAATGCAATGGTCGAATCATCTTCCCAGCGCAAGGTACTACCGATCAGCTGCACGCCCTGTGCTTTCCGTGCCTCAAGCACGCTCTCATAGCTGTTGACGCGTTGCTGAAACTCTTCCTGCTGCTCCTGCATGGTTGCGATATCACTTTTCAGGATATCCCGTTCCTGCTGTGCTACGGCCAGCTCGGCCTCTGTGGAGGCGAGCTTGTCGGTAGCGCGTGCATAATCGCGTTGCAGCTGGATGTATTGCGGCACTACCGTGCTCATTCCCTTGCCTTCACTGAACATACTGCCGCCAATAAAGCCAATAAGGGGAAGGCCGATGACAGCCCCAAGCAGGGTTAGTGGGCGAATAAGCAGACGGCGTGTCTGCTTGCTGCCATGTGCATCAAGGATCATTACCTGCTTGGGTGTAAGCAGGTATTTTTTCGTTTTTTGCCAGAGGTTCGGTTTATTCATACGATTACGGCCATGCCGCGATAGTAGGGATGCCCAGCGTTTCATCAAGGCCTGTCATCAAATTGGCATTCTGCACAGCCTGCCCGGATGCTCCTTTTAGCAAATTGTCGATGCAACTCACGATAACCGCTTCACTGTCAGAGAGTGCCACCACACCGATATCGCAACGGTTGCTGCCGGTCACGCCCTGTGTGGATGGGAGCTTACCCTCCGGCATAATCCGTACAAAGGCTTCGTCCGCATACGCATCGGCAAGTAGTTGGTGCCAGCCGGAGGTATCTGCGCCGGAGAGGTGCAGTGTGGTCAGCATGCCCCGGTTCATCGGCAGGATATGCGGCACGAACCGCACCTGCGCAGCTTTGCCGGAAAAACCGAGTGCCCACTCTTCCATCTCGAAAGAGTGCCGGTGCACCGGCAGGCCGTAGGCCTGCACGCCTTCATTGACGTCGCAAAACAGAAGCTCTGTTTTGGCGCTCCGGCCCGCGCCCGAAGTCCCCGATTTAGAGTCCACGATGATTTTATCGCCGGAAAGCACCCCGGCTTTCAGCAGCGGAAGAAGCGGTAGCAGGGTGGAGGTGGGATAGCAGCCGGGGTTGGCCACAAGCCGGGCATTTTTAATTTCACTCCGTGCATGTTCTGTAAGTCCATATACCGCCTCGTCCAGAAGTTCGGGCGCGTGGTGCGCCTGGCCGTAGGCCTTCGCATAGATATCGGCGCTCTTGTGCCGGAAGTCTGCGGAAAGATCGACCACCTTTTTTCCTGTCTTGATGGCAGCAGCCACGCTCTCGGCGGCAGCGCCGTGCGGCAGGGCGGTAAATACCAGCTGCACCTCATCCGGTAGTTTTGCATCGGCCGTTTGCAGCACCATGTCCGCCAATGGTTCGCTTACATGCGGCAGCACATCGCCCAGCCGGTTGCCGGCCTGCGAATGCGCAGAAAGATGGGCGATCTCGAATTTGGGGTGCGCCTCAATGAGCCGGATCAGTTCGGCGCCGGTATAGCCGGTGGCACCCAGAATGGCGATGGAAATAGTCATAAGGCGGGCATCATACGCATTCCTGCCCATGCTTCAATGCGCGGTGATGTTTGTAACGCGGAATGTGTGGGCGATTTAGTAGCCGCTAATCGAGAAATGCATAAAATCCTTTTGCTTTCCCTTGATCTCTCCGCCCCATTTCAGACCAATCGAGCGCATCGCAGCAACTGTTCTCCCGTCTGGCCTCAAACTTAGCGGCGTAGCATCAGGTAGCCACGGGCCACCCTTGATCAGCCTGCACTGTGGCCCGAACTCAATGCAGTTCGCATACAATCCGTTCTGCTTTGGGTTGATATCCAGCGCGATGCCATAGGAGTGATTGCTGAAGCGAGTGCGATTGCCATGTGCATCCACATCGCCGCGCGTTTTTCCAACCCTGTAACCGACCACCTCGTTGATCAATTCGCCCTGCTGCACAAGTTGCTCCATAGCCTGTTCGATATCGGTAGCCAGTTTCCGGCACACCCGGAATGGAGGCAGTGTCGACACCCTTAATTCGACCTGATCCTCGGTGCACACTGTGCAGCCAGTGCCCGGATCGATCTCTTCTGCACTTAGTTCACTGTATGGGTGGCTCACGTGCGAATATTCGACTGCTTTCCGTTGCTCAACATTCCAGCGGTAGGTGTCATAGCTGCATGTGGCCGGACTTTGCTCTGCCTGTGATGGAATAATCAGCAGAAACAAGCCCAGCGGCAGAAATAGCATTCCGAAAATCATTCCGGGTTTGTGATGATGCATATGCTCTCTCCCCAGCTCGTTCCTCAGAGCTCCGATGTGAACCACTGTGTGTGATGGAACCCAATATAGGTGTCGCGTTTATGGCTGGCAATCTGGCTAAATATGCATTGTGATTAATGATTTGCTGCAGGAGGTGTTGAGCTGGAGGGTATCTGCATAACAGGGATTGTGATTTCAGTCCCCAGCCGCCTATAGTTAGCGTGTGTTCACTAGGAGCTGTCCACCAGCAGATCGGGCAATCACGAGAGGGAGATCGGGTGCAAATCAGAACCAAAAGTTCGCTGCTAATTATTTTGGGAACATTGGCCTTCGCGATCGCTTTTGCGACGGTTGCCTGGTACCTGCTTCGTACTTCACTGTTACACGATCTTGGCCTGCAAAGCCAGATGGGAGCCGAGCTGATTCGGTTGACGGTAACGCACGAGATGGACGAAGGCTCAACTGATCATATCGGAGCTTATCTCGATCGCCTGAGCGATCTCCCGGGTCTGAAAAAGGCGCATGTCGTTCCGGGGGAGTCGGTCGTCAAACAACACCAACTGGACCTGAGTAAATACGAAGCTGCGAGCGAGCTGGAGCTCAAGGTGCTTGAAACCGGAAAGTCGGCACACGAGATTATCGAAGGTGATAACCCTGTGTTCCATTATGCGATCCCCTACATCGCCAGTCGCAAGGGAGTGCACAATTGTTTGCGGTGTCATGATGCGAGCGAGGGCGAAGTGCTGGGGGTGGTCAGTCTGGAGATAGACATTACTGATCCGGTTAATGTGCGGAACCACTCTGTGCTGGTGATTCTGGCGTTGGTGTTTTTGTTTGGCATCATCATGGCGGTTGCTCTTCGCAGGCTCATGCGGCCGATCCTCCAGACCACACTCGACTTGAAACAGGCGATTGCCAAGGCTGAAGCGGGTAATTTCACAGTACGGTTGCGCAAAAGCAGCGACGATGAAGCGGGTGAGATCGCTGAAGAGACCAACCGCTTTATGCAGAGCATTGAAAACAGCTTCGGGCAAATCGCTAAGGAAGTGGAGTCGCTGACTGGTGTTGCAGGCGGTAGCAGCAGGGGAAATTTGCTGGAGAAAACGGTTCAGGTGGTACAAAACCTGGTGCGTGCCTCACAGTTCAAGCAGGCAATCGAAAGCGATCGTGACCTTGCCGAAGTTTATGAGCGGTTGGAGAGAGCACTGGTCCAACAGTTCGGGTTCAATAAATACTCGATCTACGAAATTTCGAATTCACAGAACAGATTGCGATTGGTTGCGGCGCAGGAGCTGCCAGAGGGGGCGGAGCTGTGGTGCACACAGGAAGTGCTTGTCGATTGCGCCGCCTGCCGGGCCAAGCGTACTGCCGAAATGGTTTCATCTTATCGTGAGCCGCAGATGTGTGCGGCCTTTGCCGGCAATAAGGTGCAATCTGCCCAAAACCTCATGCATGTCTGCATTCCCATCATGCTTTCGGGAAGCGTTGGGGGCGTGTTACAGATTATTTTCACTGAAGAGGAGTATCCGCATGTGCAGGAGGTGCTGCCAACCCTGCAGGGCTACCTGGATGAAGCGGCGCCGGTGATCGAATCGAAGCGGCTGATGAAGTCGCTGAAGGATGCTTCCCTGCATGATCAGATGACCGGCCTCTACAATCGTCGCTTTCTTGAAGAGTATCTTCAGATGCTGCTTACAGGCGCCGAGCGCAAAGGTGCCAAGATCGGTCTTCTGATGTGCGATGTCGATTTCTTTAAACAGGTCAACGATACGCTTGGGCATGCGATTGGTGATACTGTGCTGAAAGGTGTGGCCGGTATCTTGAAGAAGTCGGTCAGGGCATCCGACCTTGTGGTGCGTTTCGGGGGTGAGGAGTTTTTAGCGGTACTGGTCGATGTGCAAGAAGAGAAGCTTGCTGAAATTGCCGAGAAGCTACGTAAATCGGTAGAAGAGCATGTGTTCCAGACCGCGCAGGGACCATTGGGTAAAACGATTTCGATCGGGACAGCGGTTTACCCGCTGGATGGCGAGGATTTCTGGGAGTGCATCAAGTTTGCGGATGTTGCGCTTTATGAGGCGAAAGAGAGCGGCAGAAACAAGGTGGTGCGATTCTCGCACGAGATGTGGGCGGACGAACAAAATAGTAAGAAATAGGGCAAGGAATAGTTTCAGGCCTTCACTTCTTCTGTCTCGATAACTTCCGGCAAGGCAAGCAACAGAGCGCTCTTGAGTTTGCCGATATACATCAGACCGCCGTGCGGTTCGCTGATACCCGATTCGAAATAAAGATATTCGAAGACCTCTTCAGCCTGCTCTTCGGTGACTACCACCGATAGAATCTCTTTCTCCGTCTGCTCACCGAAACCGCGCTGGGAGAGCGGGGCGCTCTTACCCACGCCACGGGCTTTGTGCGTGTTCACGGTGTTGATGCCGAACTGCTCCTTCAACGTAGCCATCATGTTGCGGGCATTCCCCTTGGGCAGGATGCAGGTGATGAGTTTATATTGCTGTTTCTGCTTCATGATTTGGCAGACAGTTTTTCCAGGACTTCAGGCGGGATATAGGTGGCGGCCTTTTCGAGCTGAGTGACATGGATGAAACCCATGCCGGGCGTGTCGAGCTTGCCTGCCAGATACATGCGCTCGAACACATGATCCACCTGATCATCAGCCACTACGATATCGATGACCTCTTTTTCCACATCCACGGCCACGCCAAAAACGCCAAGGCGCTCGCGTACGCCGGTGCCGCGCCCGTAGAACACGGTTGCGCCTTCGGCCCCCGCATCCTGCGCCGCCTTCACAATCTCATCCGCCATGCCGCGTTGCACGATACAGGTAATCAGCGACACATCGGTGAGTACGGTAATTTTGCGCAGATTCATTTCACCCCCTCTTCTGCAACCTTTGCCTTGGCGTCAAGGCTCCAGTGTATACGATTCACTTTCCATTGGATCCACAGGCCCGTTGCCAGGACGGAAACGATTGGGCCGATGGAGGCGAGCGAGAGGATACCGAAGCCCTCGATGGCATCCACTGCATTGCCGAGCCCAAGTCCCATCGCCAGCACCAGCGGCACGGTTACCGGCCCGGTGGTGACGCCTGCGGAATCCCATGCCACATTCACATACTCCTCGCTGGAGAACCAGGTGAGGGCGACTGCGATGAGATAGCCGGGGATTAGTAGCGATGCCAGCGAAATATCGAGCACGATTTTCAGCACCCCCAGGGCAATGCCGCAGCCCACTCCGAGTGAGACCGCATACATCAGCGTAGATTTGCGGAAGGCGCCGTTGGTGAGGTTTTGCACAGTGAGGCCAAGCGCATTGAGTGCCGGTTCCGCCAGTGTGGCGCCAAAGCCGAGCAGCCATGCAAACACCACCGTGATGAACAGACCAATCCAGTAGACATAAAGCGGTGAGGAGGGGATGCCCTCGATGGAGGTGAAGGCAGCAGGTACCAGAGAGCCCGATTGTTCGCCCAATTTTGCCAGTCCATAGCTCAGGCCGATGGAAAACATGATCATGCCGAGCACACAGAGCGTGATGCCATAGCCGATAATCACCGGATGACGCACGCGTTCGTTCAGCAGCGATTTCAATACGATGAACATGAAGGCAACCAGCGGTAGGATGGCGCGCAGGCCTGCGGCAATTTCGCTTCCCGGTGTGGTATCGAACCAGCCCGGTTCGCTGGTCTGAATATTTGCGGCAGCCGCATCAGCCGCGGCAATGATCGCTTCCGGCGTGGTGCTGGCACCCACATAGGCCCCCAGTATCAATACCGCGAGCACGGGGAACAGTGATGCGAGCGTGACAATGCCAAAGCCGGAAAGCGAGGTGTTGCTTTTGCCCGCAGCGGCGGCAATGCCGATGCCGAGCGACAGTACCAGCGGTACAGTAACCGGCCCTGTGGTCACTGCCCCGCAATCCCATGCCAGCCCGAGTATCTTGGAGAGGTCGGGGTGTCCCATCAGGTAGGCGGTAAGGCCAATGGTAGGGATAAGGGTGAGGTAAATGAGTGGTTTTAGACTCCAGCCATACAGAAAGCGCAGGGTGCCGACTACAGCAGCAAGCCCTACACCGATACCGACCGCCAGCACCAGTGACTCGGTCCAGTCGTTCAGCATGGTGTAGAGGTAGGGAGCATTTTCAACACTGACGATGGAGCCCGCGGCCTTGAGCGCACCGATGGCGGGTTCCGCAAAGGTCACGCCAATTCCCAGAAGCAGTGCAATACCGAGCACAACCGGCAAGGAAGATTTGGCAGGCAAGATGGTGCCAATGGTTTCACCAAATGGCATCAGCCCCAGTTTCAGGCCTTCCATGAACAGCATCAGACCGAGCATTACGGCGATCAGTCCTGCAAAGATAATACCCGGGTCGTCCATGTCCTGACGCAGGATCAGGAGCTGGAAAAGAGCCAGGTAAACGGCCAGCGGCAGCACCGATTTGAGCTGCTCCATGAAGCGGACGCTGACGTAGGGTTGTAGTAATCGGTAGGCATCAATGCCGCGAAGCTGCAGCCTGCGTGGGCGGTGAGGAATGTATTCGCCGCGCGCATCGATTTTGAGAATCGGAGCGAGCTTGTTGTAGCTGATGATGTCTTGCTGGATGGCCATTTCGCGGATAAAGGCACCGAAGCGAATTTTGCGTTTCATACGCAAAGCACCTCATTCTGGCCTTTCTGGTTCCGCATATTTGCTATCCCCCGCCTGCGATATTCGCCGGTGTACCTCCGCCGGATGCATCGAACCGTAGCACAGGCGGTATGGGATGATAAGGCAGGATTCATTTTTTTGGACGATTTGGTGATGTGTTGTGTTGAGGTTAATGTTCCTGCTTTAGGAGGGGTAAATACACAGGTATAGCCTGGGAGGAAAAATGGAAGATTCGAAAATATTCAGATTCATTACTCGGGCAAATTCAGTGCTGATATTCCTGCTGATCACCGGAGGCATGGTGCTGATGTTAGGGTCGTTTGTGATGTCATCTTTTGTGCGACATCAGGATGCAGATGCAGTGAAAGTTGCTGAGGTGCCGGGAGATGAAACTTCGCCTAAACTCGAACTTGAGTTGAGCGGAATCAACGAAGTTGAGGGAAGTGATGTTCAATATATTTTGTTAAAATCAAAATGGCATGGAGGCAAGTTTTCATCCGGTTACGGCGGGGGAGAAATAAGAAATGTGCTGTTTCTTGTTGGCAAGGAGCCAGAGCCTCGCTGGATATTCCCGAATCATGCCAACAACATCAGATCGGTATCATCACTAGTATTCCACGATAATGGAGATGTGGGGGGAAGCGGGAAGACACTGGCGATTTTCTATGAATACATCGACAAGGACTCTAACGGAGATGGTGAGCTTGATGCGGATGATCTTTTGAGCATTGCCTTGAGTAAGCCCGATGGCAGTGGGTTTACCGTGCTTGATACCGGAATTACCTCCCAGCTGGACGAAAAGCTGCTCGATGAGGGCAGGGTCGTCGCAGTGCTCTCCCAGAAGGGTGGCAAGGTTTATTTCAATAAATATAAGGTGGACGATTTTACTTCGGTGGGAAGCAAAGTCTTATTAAGTTTGAACTGAATGCTACTTTCATTTCCATATTGCGCGGGCGTCCGGCCGGTGGGTTGAGGTGTTGCATGGGACGATAGCGGTTCGATAGAGGAGCCGTGTCATCTGGATGCTATGGTACAGGCTAGTAAATAAATCATCAGGCATTTTGCAGGCTTGCTTTTTGTCGGGCGGGGCCTAAGATGCGCAACGTGTTGAAAAGTGAGCCGCGGCTCGCTTTTTTTGTTTTTGGCCCAAGGGTGGGCAGGAGGTCGGTCCGGCAATGATTGATGCTCGCATACGCGAACTGGTGGAACCGATTGCCGTTGAGCTTGGTGTGGACGTGCTGAAGGTCAGTCTGGGCAGCGGTGGTCATTCGCAGTTGTTACGCGTGATTGTGGATCGCACAGGTGGCGTGCCGTTCGAGATGCTGGAGCGTATCAGCCGGGGGCTGGCTCTGCAGCTTGATGCCGAGGATGTGATTGCTGGAGCGTACCGGCTGGAGGTGACCTCGCCGGGACTGGACTGGCCGCTGGAAACAGAAGCCGATTTCACCCGCCACAAGGGTGAGTGGATTAAGGTGGCAATGGTCGACGGCACCTCGCTGGAGGGTGAGAACGCCGGGATGGATGGAGAGTTTCTGCTTATGCGCAGCGATGATGGTCGTGAAGACCGGCTGGCGATGAGCGAAGTGGTAAAAGTGATACGGGCGATCAACTGGAAAGCTGTCTCCCGAAAAAAGAAATGATGATACGAGGTTGAATTAATAATGAACCTGGAAATGTTACATGTGGCCGACGCGGTAGCGCGTGAAAAGTCAGTTGAGCGCGAGCTGGTGCTTGAAGCCATGGAGCAGGCGCTGCGTACGGCAGCACGCCGCACTTATGGCAATAAGGCCGTCGAGGCATCCATTGATCGCGAGACCGGAGATATCAGCCTTTGCCATGTGCAAACTGTGGTGGAAGAGGTTGAGGACGAAGAGAATGACCTGACGCTGGAGCAGGGTAAGGAGCTGGATAAGGCTGCCGAAATCGGCACCGAATTCCGCCACCCATTGCCGCCCATCGAACTCGGCCGCATTGCCGCGCAGACCGCCAAGCAGGTGATCAATCAGAAGATCCGCGAAGCGGAGCGCGAGCGTGTGATTGAGGAGTATGAGCCACGCGTGGGTGAGCTAATCACGGGCATAGTCAAGCGTGTTGAGCGTGGTAATGTCTATGTTGATCTAGGTCGTGGCGAAGCGGTGATGTATCGCGAGGATCTGCTGCCGCGCGAAACCTATCGACAGGGCGACCGCGTGCGCGCCTATCTGCGCGAAGTGCGCAATCAGCCGAAGGGGCCACTGGTATTTATCTCCCGTTCGGATGCAGGCATGGTGCAGCGCCTTTTTGAGCAGGAGGTTCCCGAAATTCAGGATGGTCTGGTGGTGATTCAGGCTATTGCCCGCGACCCGGGTTCGCGCAGCAAGATTGCGGTGATCTCGACTGATCCGGGCATTGATCCGGTTGGCGCCTGCGTGGGCATGCGCGGCTCTCGCGTACAGGCTGTAGTGAATGAACTGCATGGCGAGAAGATCGATATTATCGAATGGACCGAAGATCCGGCGGCATTTGTGGTGAATGCGCTGGCTCCGGCAGAAATTGAGCGTGTGATTGTGGATGAGGAGCGCAACACCATTGAGGTGGCTGTCTCTGAGGATAATCTCGCCATCGCCATTGGTCGCCGTGGCCAGAATGTGCGTCTGGCTTCCGATCTCTCCGGCTGGAATATTGAGATCATGACCGCAGGCGAAGAGCGTCAGCGTCGTGAGGGTGAGCTGGTTGAGGCCAAGGAGATTTTCCAGCAGAAGCTGGATATCGATGATGCATTCTCTTCGTTGCTGATCGCAGAAGGTTTCATCAGCCTGGATGATCTGGCCTATTGCGCGGTCGAAGATATTGCCGCGATTGAGGGGCTGGATGCCGAGATTGCGCAGGAACTGCAGAAGCGCGCCAGAAACACGCTGCTCGACAGTGCTTTGGCCGGTGATGAAAACGAGGGCGAAAACAGTGTCGGTTTGCTGGATGTACCGGGCGTTACTCGCGAAGTGGCCGAGGTGCTGGCTCTGCATGGCGTTACTAGTGCCAGTGCGCTGGCCGATGCCTCTTCCGATGAGCTGGGCGAGATGGAGGGGCTGAGCCGTGAACAGGTGGATGCCCTGATTCTGGCAGCGCGTGAGGCGTGCGGCTGGTTTGAGTGAGGAACTGCCCGACGGCATGAGGAGTTGCATTGTTTGCCGTCAGCCATTCGAAAAGGCCGAGCTTTTGCGGATGGTATGTGATGATGAGGGGCAAATATGGCCCGACTTGTTGCAAAAAGCGCCGGGGCGTGGAGCCTATCTCTGCATGCAGCCCGACTGCTTTGCCAGGCTTGGTGATCGCCAGTTAAGTGGTGGCTGGCGTGGCAAACGATCGGTTGCGAAGGGGCAGGCTGCGGCCTTCAGAGAGCGGCTTGTGGCCGTGCTGGAGGAGCAGTGTCGAAGGCTCTGGAAGTGGAGCCTGCCAAATGCGGCGGTAGGAAGGGATGCAGTCATGCATCGGATGTGGAAGAATGCGCCGCTGATAGTTTGGCTCAGTGTCGAAGCAGGGGACGCTGTCAGGCGTCAGGTGCTGGATGCTGTTGAGAAGAGAAGAAGTGCGGGAGAGGCGGTGGACGTGATTGATGATGTGCGTTCGGCTGATCTGGAAATGGCATTGGGCCGTGAGCGGGTTTCGGTTGCAGCCATTGAGCTTTCCGCGCAGGCGGAGCGGCTAAAACAATTTTACGCCTGGTTGAATCAGGCGAAGGTATCGGGGTAAGTAGACCAAATGGCGAATATACGCGTTCTCGAATTGGCGAAGGAACTCAAAGTGGAAGTTGCTGATGTGCAGCGCGCCGCAGTGAAATGTGGTGTTGCGGTTAGCGGTCCGACCAGCCTGCTGAACGCGGAGGATCGCGATAAGATTAGCAAAGAGCTGGGTGCGGCCGGGAAAGATGCTTCGCAAGGTCGCAAGGCACCGGGCAAAACCCTGACACTGAATCGTCCGATTGTCGCAGGGCAGGGTCGTGGAGGCGCGGGCGGAGGAAGTGTCGAGGGGCGTGGCCGAACCGTGCAGGTGGAAGTTCGTCGTCGTCGTGGCCCCGGCGTAACAGCAGGTGCTGGCGGTGATGCCAGCGCGCCAGTCAAGAAAGCCGGAGAAACGCCGGCGCAGCGGGCCGCCAAAGCAGTTCAAGAAAAGCGCGAAGCCGCAAAGCCTGCCGAACAACCGGCTGTGAAGACTGCATCCAAACCATCGCCAGCTGCGCCAAACACTCCTCAACCTGCAGCAACTACCCCCAGACAAACGACACCACGTCATCAGGGCAAAGGTGGTGGCGAGCGTCGTCAGTCATCCGGTTCAGGTGGTCCGCGCACCACGATTCGTCGCGGTTTGACGCCTGCACAGATTGCAGCCAGTCGCGCCCCTGCCTCTTCGCTGAAAGCGATCGAAGCCGACATCAGCAGCGATCGCGCAGAGCGCCGCCGTGATGGTGGTGGCGGGAGTGCAGCAGCAGGACGTGCCGAACGTCCATCCGCGCCAACTCAAGGCCCGCGCCGCTCACCTTCTGTTGCGGTCGCACCGCAGCCGGCTGAAGCGCCGGGCGGACCGCAGCGTCGTCGTGGCCCTGGCGGTGGCGGTGGTCCTGGCGGAAAGTCGCAGCGTCGTTTGACGCCTGCCGAGAAAGCTGCCCGCCGCGAATATGCAGAAGCGCGTCATCTGGTTCTCACTGAGGAGCAGGAAGATCGTATGGCCCGATTGGCTCGTGGTAGCCGCAAGAAAAAGGGCGTGGATAAAGACGATGCCGATTTCGTGAAGCGCGAAGTGGAGATTACCGATCCGATTGTGGTGGGTGAGCTGGCCAGTCGCATGGCGATCAAGAGCGGCTCTGTCGTCAAGAAACTGTTTGAGATGGGTATTGGCGTAACCGTTAATGAGAGCATTGATGCTGATACGGCACAGATTATTGTCGAAGAGTTCGGCCATACCCCTAAAGTGATCAATGAGGCTGCGGTTGAAGATGTGCTGGTGGATGAGCCCGATCAGGACGAAAGTCAGCTGCAGCCGCGTCCGCCAGTCGTGGTGGTGATGGGCCATGTCGATCATGGCAAGACCTCGATTCTGGATGCTGTGCGTCGTGCCAGTGTGGCAGAAGGCGAAGCGGGCGGTATCACTCAGCACATCGGTGCTTATATGGTGAAGCTGGAAGATGGTAGCCGCGTGGTATTCGTTGATACCCCGGGCCATGAAGCATTTACCAGCCTGCGCGCGCGCGGTGCCAGCCTGACTGATGTTGCCGTACTGGTGGTGGCTGCCGATGATGGTGTGATGCCGCAAACGGTTGAAGCACTGAATCACGCCAAGGCTGCGGGTGTGCCGATTATTGTAGCCATCAACAAGATGGATAAAGAGGGTGCCAATCCGGAGCGCATCAAGCAACAGATGGCCGAGCATGAGTTAATTCCTGAAGAGTGGGGCGGCGATACGATTTTTGTGCCGGTTTCGGCACATACTGGCGAGGGGCTGCCTGAGCTGCTGGAGATGCTGGCACTGCAGACCGAAATTCTCGAATTGAAAGCCAATCCGAATCTGCGTGGTCGCGGCATTGTGATCGAAGCGCGTCTTGAAAAAGGACGCGGGCCGGTGGCTACTGTGCTGGTGAAGTCCGGCACCTTCAAACAAGGCGATACCGTGGTGATCGGAACCGTGATGGGGCGCATTCGTGCCCTGATTGATGAGAATGGCGTGCAGCATCGCACGGCGGGTCCTTCTATCCCGGCCGAGATTCTTGGCCTGGAGGCTGTGCCGGAAGCGGGGCAGGAGATCATCGTAGTTGAGAATGAGCGGCAGGCACGTGATATCGTCAGCTATCGTAAAGATAAGCTGCGTGAGCAGGGTGTCTCCACCGAAGCTAAGGCGGTCAGCCTCGAAGATCTGTTTGCCAATATCCAGAGCGATCAGATCAAGGAGGTTCCTGTACTGATCAAGGGCGATGTGAGTGGTTCAGTTGATGCATTGGCCGAATCGATGGAGAAGGCCAGTACCGAACAGGTTCGCGTGCGTGTGATTCACAAGGGTATCGGCGGCATTACCGAGTCCGATATCATGCTGGCGGCGGCTTCCGGCGCTATTGTGATCGGCTTTAACGTGCGCCCTGAGACCAAGGCCAAGAAGATGGCTGAGCAGGAGGGGATCGATATTCGCTTCTACCGCGTGATCTACGATGCCATCGATGAAATCAAGCAGGCTATGGTGGGCATGCTGGAGCCGGACAAGGTCGAGAAGGTGATTGGTACGGCCGATGTGCGCGAAGTCTTCTCCGTTCCGAAACTTGGCGCGGTGGCAGGTTGTATGGTTACCGACGGGATCGTTACCCGCGATGCCATGGTGCGCGTGTTGCGCGACTCCGTGCTGGTCTATGAAGGTAAACTGGCTTCATTGCGTCGCTTCAAGGATGACGTCAAGGAAGTACGCAACGGCTACGAATGCGGTATCGGCGTTGAGAAATTTAACGATATCAAGGAAGGGGATACCTTCGAGTTCTATGTGATCGAGGAGGTCGCAGCCACCCTGTAGGGTGGAGTTATGCGTAGCGTCTCCGCAAGTCAGGGCCGGTTGCAGGCTGATCTTCAGAGATTGCTCGGCACGTTGCTGAGCCGTGAAATTTCCGATGTGCGACTGGTTGGCATTTCGATCACACGGCTTGAGTACCATTCAGCCGCTCGCTATATCGAGGTCTTTGTACACCGCATGAGCGAGGAGGATGCCTCCGATTGTGTGGCGCGTCTGAACCGTATGGCCCCAAGCCTTTCACATGCTCTGCGCAAGGCGTTGCCAAAGCGTCGTCTGCCTAATTTACGTTTCCACTGGGATGAAGCTTTCGATAAGGAAGGCGATATGCTTAAGCTGTTAGATAGTTTGAAGGTTCAATGAAGGATAAGGCCAAGCTGCTCAAGCTGCTTTCCGGTGCCGGTAAAATCCTGCTGGTTACCCACAAGAGTCCGGATGGTGATGGCATCGGTTCACAACTGGCGCTTTACCATGGTCTCGCGAAGCTGGGTCAATCCGTTCATATGTACAATCTGGATGGCGTGCCGCGTATCTACCGCTTTATGCCTGATAGCGGGAAGGTGCATGCGGGCGATGAGTTGAAGCGTTTTGCGGATGTTGATGTCGTGATCGCGCTCGATTGTGGCTCGCGCGCTCGTCTGGGCTTGCCGGATACCTTTTTTAAAGAGAAAATCCTGGTCAATATCGATCATCACGCCAGCAATGAGCGTTTTGGCAATTTGAATCTTGTGGATCCCAAAGCCTGTTCCACCGGCGTGCTTGTGTTTGAGTTGTTGAAGCAGATGCAGGTTTCAATAACACCTGCGATTGCCGAGGCCGTGTATGTCACGCTCCTGACTGATACCGCCAGCTTTCACCAGAGAAACACCACGGGTGAAGTGCTCCGCCTGGCTGCCGAATTGGTCGAAGCGGGTGCCAAGCCGCATAAAATCGCCACACATGTCTATGAAAGCAATCGTCTTGCCCGGATGCGCCTGCTCACCGCCAGCCTCGATACACTGGAGTTGAGGGATGATGGTCAGTCTGCCTGGTTGCATGTGCTTCCGGGGCATTATCTGGGAGCCGCAGCGGATGCCGAAGATACCGAGGGCTTTATCGATTATGCACGCTCAATTGAAGGGGTTCGGGTGGCAGTGTTTATACGTCCGGAGACTGATAAGCACTGGAAGGTCAGTTTCCGCGGTAAGGGTGTGGATGTCAGCCAGATTGCGGTTCAGTTGGGCGGTGGCGGTCATGTTTACGCAGCCGGATGCAATGTGTCTGGCACATTCTCCGAGGTGCTGGCACGCGTCGAAGCCGAAGTGACCAAGTCGTTAAAATAGCCCCTGCATGATTTCCGGTGTTGTATTTCTGGATAAGCCGCTCGGCTGGACTTCACGCAAAGCTGTGAATGAAGTGGCCCGGTTATTCCGCGAGGGGCGCGAGAAAGTGAAGGCAGGTCATGCCGGCACGCTCGATCCGTTAGCGACGGGCATGCTGCCGGTGTTTCTTGGTGAGGCGACACGCTTTTCATCCATGGGGCTGGATGCCGATAAACGCTATGACGTAACCTATGATCTCAGCCTGCAAACCGATACCCTGGACAGTGAAGGTGAAGTGGCCGGGCACTTCGAGGTAAGCTTCTCCGAAGAAAGCGTCCGTGAGGCAGTGGGCGCGTTTGTGGGTGAGCAGATGCAGACGCCACCATCCTATTCCGCCATTCGCATTAATGGTGAGCGGGCGCATGCACGAGCCCGGGCCGGAGAATCCTTCGAGCTGCCTGCTCGCCGTATTACCATTCATAGTATCGATTTTCTTGCCTGGGAGCCGCCACTGTTGAAGTTGTCGGTGCATTGTTCGAAGGGCACCTATATTCGCTCGCTCGGCCGGGATATTGGCGAGAGGCTGGGTGCTGGAGGCTGCGTGGTTTCTCTGCGCCGCAGCGGCATTGCCGACTGGCCTGCGGATACTATGGTTGATATGGAGCATTTGGTGAAAAACCCTGCGGGGTGTGTATTGCCCTTGTCGATGTGGTTGCGGCATATTCCAGCCCTGAAACTGGATGAGGTAAATGCCCGCCGTTTCGTGCAGGGTCAGCGCCTGCGTCTGGAGAAGTCGGATACCGGGCTGCACACGGTATTTTATGCGAATACGCTGCTGGGTACCGGTGATGTCGTGGACAGTGTCGCGCATCCGAAACGAATCTTACCGTCTGCACAGGAGTTGCTGTTATGAGCCTTGCGAAAGTTTTTTTGGCTATGTCGCTGGTGCTTCTGTTGGTTTCATGTGGCAATCCGGGCAGTGAAAGGAATATCAAAGAAGTGGAGAATACAATGTCTAAAGCCCCTAAAAGCGCACCTAAAGCTGGCGATACCAATGTTCCGGCTGGTGATCATGTGCGCATCAGTCTCGATGCCGGTGATATTGTGATCAAAATGCTGCCGGAGGTGGCACCGAATACTGTTGCTAATTTCAAGGTGCTGGCCGGTAACGGCTATTACGATGGCCTGATCTTTCATCGTGTGATTCCCGGCTTTATGGCGCAGGGCGGCGATCCGACCGGTGACGGTACCGGTGGTCCTGGTTATTCGATCAAGGCCGAATTCAACGAAACCAAACATCTGCGTGGTACCGTAGCCATGGCACGCACTCCCGATCCCGATTCAGCCGGTAGTCAGTTCTATATCTGTTTTGCACCGCAGCCGAGTCTGGATCGCCAGTATACCGTATTCGGTCAGGTCGAATCCGGCATGGAGGTGGTCGATCAGATCAAGAATGGCACGGTGATGAACAGAGTCACCGTCGAGAAGTAAGAACCACGCATGCAATATTCGGCGCGCAAGGGCAAAGCGCACGGTCAGCCCGTGCGCACGGGCGTGCTGTTATGTAATTTGGGTACGCCCGATGCACCCACACCTGCCGCGCTGAAAAAGTATCTGGCGGAGTTTCTCTCCGATCCGCGCGTGGTCGAGTTGCCACGCTGGCAGTGGCTGCCGGTTTTGCACGGCATCATTCTCAATACCCGTCCTGCACGCTCCGCGAAGCTCTACCAGAAAGTATGGACCGATGAGGGTTCGCCGCTGTTGGTGACCAGCCTGGCACAGCGCGATAAGTTGCAAGTGGCGCTGGATGCTTCCGCCGACCAGATCGTGGTGGAGATAGGTATGCGCTATGGCAATCCGTCGATGCAGGTGGCGCTGGAGGCCTTGCGCGAAAAGAATTGCCGCAAGATCATCGTGCTGCCGCTCTATCCGCAATACTCAGGCTCTACTATAGGCTCCACCTTCGATGCACTGGCCGATATTTTAAAAACATGGCGGCGCATCCCTGAGTTGCATCTGGTTGACGGTTATCATGATCATGAAGCTTATATCGAGGCGCTGGCGGCCAGCGTCCGTGCCCACTGGGCGAAGCACAGTAAGGCTGAAAAGCTGATCTTCTCATTCCACGGCATTCCGGAACGCTATTTCAAAGCGGGCGATCCATACCCTTGTTTTTGTCGCAAAACGGCACGGCTTACCGCAGAAGCGCTAGAGCTCTCCGAAGGCGAGTGGCAGGTCGCTTTTCAGTCGCGATTCGGCAAGGAGCCGTGGGTGACCCCCTATACCGATGCAACACTGCAAGAGCTGGCTGGGCAGGGCGTAAAAACGGTGGATGTGATCTGCCCGGGGTTCTCCGTCGACTGCCTGGAGACGCTGGAAGAGATCGCCGGCGAGAATCGCGATCTTTTCAAGCATGCTGGTGGCAGTGAACTGCACTATATCCCGGCCCTGAACGCCGATGATGCGCATATCAGGTTGATGGAAAGCCTTGTTCGCGCGTATATCTCTCTCTAATCACTTCATTGTTTTTTAAGAAATATAGGCCTATGTTGGCGGCCATGAAGTTGCGCAAAGTGACAATTCGTCCGCTTACCCGCCTGATTGCCGGGGTGTTTGCCCTGCAAATAATCGTCGCCGGTTTTTGTTTGCTGCCGCAAGAAGCTCATACGATGCCGATTTCGATGCCTGTCTCGGAGCATTGCGACAGCGCTGAAATGTCGATGACGAAGACTGTTCAGGGCCATCATCAGCATGATCATCAGCAAAGTGCCTGTGCGCACTGTGCGCAGCCCGATGGCATTGCACAGGCTCAGATACAGCCAGACGATCTGTTGCAGTCCATACTCGTGCCCGTTATTGCAGCCAACGATGATCTGGGAACGAATATAATCTCAGCTGTGGTGGCTGTTCGTGTTCCGACCGGACCGCCTCGTAGCCACTCGCTTCTTCTAACCACAACCCAACGCCTCCGTATTTGAGTCGAAGCCGGCCTTGCCCGGTTATTCGATTCTAAAATATGGAGGTTTTTTTTGTGAAAACAGTTTCAACATTAACGTTATTTTTAGCGCTGCTTGCCGTCCAGCCGGTCGCGGCAGCCGAATACCATCTCAGTCTCGACCGCAAACAAGTCAACTTCAGCGGTGAGAACGCATCCGGCTTTGCCGTAAACGATACCATCCCCGGGCCACTGCTTCGGATGAAAGAGGGCGAGGAGACGGTGATTCATGTGACCAACAACATGGATATCGACACCTCGCTGCACTGGCACGGCATGATCGTTCCCACCGACATGGACGGCGTTCCGGGCCTAAGTTTCGACGGTATCCAGCCCGGCGAGACCTTCACCTATCGCTTCACCCCGAAGCAGAACGGCACCTATTGGTACCACAGTCATTCGGGGTTTCAGGAACAGGCAGGCATCTTCGGCCCGATCATCGTCGAGCCTAAAGCTCCCGATCCGGTAAAGTACGATCGCGATTATATTGTGATGATCTCCGACTGGACGGACGAGGATCCGAATGACGTACTGAAGCACCTGAAATCGCAGGGGGACTACTACAAAAAGCCCAAGCCTTCGCTGCTATCCCTGATGCATGAGCTCTCCGGCAAGAGCGAGGCGGAGCGCTCCCGCATAATCGGCGAGCGCATGGCCTTCGCCCGCATGCGTATGGATCCCACCGATATTACAGACGTGACCGGCTACACCTTCCTGATGAACGGAAAGAGCTCGGGTGAGAACTGGACGGCGCTGTTCAAGCCCGGCGAGCGGGTACGACTGCGTTTCATCAATGCCGGCGCCGCCAGCTATTTCGATGTGGCGATTCCGGGGTTGAAGATGCAGGTGGTGGCCGCCGACGGACAGAACGTCGAACCGGTTCTGGTGGATCGCCTGCCCATGGCGATCGCCGAGACCTATGACGTGATCGTAACACCCACGGAGTCGAAACCGTTTACTATTTTTGCAGAGGCGCTGGATCGCAGCGGCTATGTGCGCGGCACGCTCTCACCAACTCCGGGACTCGAGGCGCCGGTACCGCCGATGGATGAGAGAAAGGTGCTGACAATGGCTGAGGTGATGCCGGGGCATGCCGGAGATTCTTCTCATGGTGCTCACGGCATGGCCATGAAGATGGATGAAGGCATGCATCATGGATCACATCAGGGCATGGCTCACGAAGGGCATGGAATGGAACATGATCACTCCATGACCGATATGGGGCCCGTGGTGCTGAAGTACGAAGATCTGAAATCGCTTGTGCCGACCGGCGGCGATGTTACGCGCGAGATCACACTCAGGCTCACCGGCAACATGGATCGCTACTTCTGGTCGTTCAACGATGTGAAATATTCGATGGCCGAACCGATCCAGTTCGAATTCGGCGAACGGGTTCGCGTGAAGCTGGTCAACGAGACGATGATGAATCATCCGATCCACCTGCACGGGCTGTGGCAGGTGCTGCAGAACGGAAAGAAGAACTATGCGCCGAAGAAACACACCATCAACGTGCCGCCGAAACAGACGGTGACGGTGGAGATCCCTGTCGATAACCGGGGTCGATGGGCGTTCCATTGCCATATCCTCTACCACATGGCGACCGGCATGTTCCGTGAAGTGGAGGTGAAGTGATGAAACGCCTGATTCTTCTGCTTCTGATACTTCTGCCGACGCCCCTGTTTGCCATGGGCGATGATGCGATATTCCACAGCGGCAGGGTCGATATCGACTACGGCCGTGTGGATGGACAAAACGTCATGACCTGGGATGGCAATTTCAGAATCGGTGGCGATGATGACAAACTGGTGCTGCGCTCCCGCGGCGAGAGGGCGGGCAGTGTCATTGGGCGCAATGAGCTTCAGTTGCTTTGGAGCCACTATATCGCTCCGTTCTGGGACGTTCGGGCGGGCTTCCGCCGCGACTGGAAACCGTTCCGAAGAAACGAGGGGGTCATTGCGCTGGCCGGGATGGCGCCGTACTACATCGACACCAATATCGCTCTCTATGTCGGTAAACGCGGTGAGGCACGCGGTGAGATCGAGCTGGCGCACGATCTGCAACTGACGCAGAACTGGGTGGCCGA
>JBNLAN010000022.1:0-207132 GCA_050302175.1 Mariprofundaceae bacterium
TCCGGCGAAGCATGGCCGATAGAGAGCCCCGAAGTGCCGCCCGAGAAACGGCCATCGGTGAATAGCGCGCAATCCTTGCCCAGACCTTTCGATTTCAGATAGGCGGTGGGATAGAGCATCTCCTGCATGCCCGGGCCGCCCTTCGGCCCTTCGTAGCGGATGATCACCACATCGCCCGCCCCCACCATGTTGTTCAGGATGCCGTTCACCGCATCTTCCTGCGATTCGAACACGCGAGCGGTGCCGCTGAATTTCCAGATCGATTCATCCACCCCGGCGGTTTTCACGATGCAGCCTCTTTCGGCAATGTTTCCATACAGCACGGCCAGCCCGCCCTCCTTCGAGTAGGCATGCTTATCATCGCGGATGCATCCGCCTTCACGATCCAGATCGAGTGTCTGGTAGCGCTCGGCCTGCGAGAAGGCCTCCTGCGTGGGGATGCCGCCGGGCGCAGCGCGATAGAAGTGGCGCGCATCCTCGTTGTCCTGATTGGTGACATCCCACCCCTGCAACGCTTCGCCAAGCGTGGCGGCATGCACGGTGGGCAGCTCACTGTGAATCAGCCCGGCGCGATCGAGCTCGGCCAGAATACCCATGATGCCACCGGCGCGGTGCACATCCTCCATGTGGTAATCCTGCGTGGCAGGCGCCACCTTGCAGAGATTCGGAACTTTTCGCGAAAGCCTGTCGATATCCTGCATGGTGAAATCAACACCCGCCTCCTGCGCGCAGGCAAGCAGATGCAGCACAGTGTTCGTGGAACCGCCCATCGCAATATCAAGCGCCATGGCATTCTCGAAGGCATCGAAAGAGGCAATCGAGCGCGGCAGCACGGACGCATCATCCTGCTCATACCAGCGCTTGGTATTCTCCACGATCAGGCGACCGGCCCTGATGAACAGCTCGCGGCGGTCGGCATGCGTGGCAACCAGCGAGCCGTTGCCCGGCAGCGCCATACCCAAAGCTTCGGCCAGACAATTCATCGAGTTGGCGGTGAACATACCCGAGCAGGAGCCGCAGGTGGGGCAGGCCGAACGCTCGACCGCCGCCACATCCGCATCAGACTCATCCGGATTCGCCGCCATGATCATGGCATCGACCAGATCGAGATGCAGCTCGCGATTCTTCAGCGTGATCTTGCCCGCCTCCATCGGCCCGCCGGAGACGAACACAGCCGGGATATTGAGGCGGAGTGCGGCCATCAGCATGCCGGGGGTGATCTTGTCGCAGTTGGAGATGCAGATCATGGCATCGGCCGTATGCGCGTTGCACATATACTCCACCGAATCGGCGATCAGGTCGCGGCTCGGCAGCGAATAGAGCATGCCGTCGTGGCCCATGGCGATACCATCATCGATGGCGATGGTGTTGAACTCCTTGGCCACGCCACCCGCCGCCTCGATCTCGCGGCAGACCATCTGGCCGAGATCTTTCAGGTGCACGTGGCCGGGAACGAACTGGGTGAAGGAGTTGACCACCGCGATGATCGGCTTCTCGAAATCGCCATCCTGCATGCCGGTGGCGCGCCAGAGTGCACGGGCGCCCGCCATGTTGCGGCCTGAGGTGGAAGTGCGTGAACGGTATGCAGGCATGTGAAAACTCCTGAAGCAGAATGAAGTCTGCGAATATAGCGGTAACAGACGCCGGATGCAGCAGTTGACATGCCGGAGAAGCCTCCCGAAACTCCCACACATGAGTTCTGCCGCTTTACTGGAATCGCTTTACCAGACTCCCGAAGATCAGCTTCTCGACGATATCCGCACACTTCGTGCCAAACTCGGCGACAAGGTGCTGATACTGGGCCACCACTACCAGCGCGAAGAGGTGATCGGCTTCGCGGACATCACCGGCGACTCGCTCAAGCTGGCGCAGGAGGCGGCCAAAACAGACGCCCCCTACGTGATCTTCTGCGGCGTGCACTTCATGGCCGAAACCGCCGATATATTAACCCGCCCTGAGCAGATCGTGATCCTGCCCGACCTCGCCGCCGGCTGCTCAATGGCCGATATGGCCGACGACGAACAGGTGCGCCGCTGCTGGAAGGAATTGTCCGGGATCATCGCTCCGGACGAGACGGTCACCCCGGTCACCTACATCAACTCCACCGCGACCCTGAAAGCCTTCTGCGGCGAGCATAACGGCGTGGTCTGCACCTCATCGAACTGTGAAAAGGTTTTGAACTGGGCCTGGGGCGAGCGCGAAAAGATTCTCTTCTTCCCCGATCAGCATCTCGGCGAAAACACCGCACTTAGAATGGGTATTCCTGAATCTGACATGATTATCTGGGACCCGGAACAGCATCTCGGCGGCAATACGCCGGAGGCGATCAAAAAGGCCAAACTGATCCTGTGGAAGGGCTTCTGCTCGGTGCACCAGCTCTTCAAACCGGAGCACGCCGACACCATGCGCAGGAACCATCCCGGCATGCAGATTCTCGCCCACCCGGAGTGCTCGAAAGAGGTGTGCGAGAAAGCGGATTTCGTGGGCTCCACCGAAGCCATTATCCGGTTTGTAAAGGCAGCACCCACGGGGCAATCCTTCGGCATCGCCACCGAGCTGAATCTGGTGAACCGCCTGCGCCTGCAGTACCCCGATAAGCCGGTCTGGTTCCTCTCCCCCATCATCTGCATGTGCTCGACCATGTTTCGCACCGACCCGCAGCACCTCTATAGCTCGCTCACCGCCATCGAAGCGCATCTTGGAAAAAGCATGGAGGGGAACGAGACAGCCGGGCTCAACCGAATACAGGTGCCCGCCGATGTGGCAGAGTGGGCCAGAATCTCACTGCAAAGGATGCTCGACCTTGGATAATTTTCGCTTACCGTTTCTGGCTGCAGCGCTGCTGGCGCTGGCAAGCCTCACCTCCCCCGTCCACGCGGCCACGACCGCCGAACTGGACGCACTCAGAAACGACATCCAGAGCTTTTCACTCAGCCCCGACCACGAATTCGCCCCCGACACCCTGGCCAAAGCGCAGGCCTTTCTCGGTGCCGCCATGCTGGCCGCGGAAAACAGCCCGCAGGATGCCGACAATGCGCTGACTGCCGCCCGCGAAGCACTGGATGCGGCACGCGGCAATGCCATGGCCTTCCGCGAACAGTATAAAAAACTCCTGATCTTGCGTTCGGCAACTCGTGAAGCGATGAAACTGGCGACCAAGAGCCCCGACCCGGCCGCACTTGCCGTGCAAGCCAACCAGGTGATCGCTGATCTGGTGCGCGCCAGCGAGGCAGGCCAGACGGGCGATGCAGCAGCCCTTGCCGCCGAAGCAACAGCTGCCTATGAAGAGGCCTATCGGGCCACCCTTCCCGAAATCGACGACATGACCGGGCTGGCGCTGGCCGATGCCGCTTCCGAAGGCGCCAAGCGCTATGCACCGGTCACCTTTGGCCGCGCCAAGGCGGAGCTGGAAGCAATTCTGGCCTATATGGAAGGCACATCTCAAATTGCCCCCGAACATCCGGCCCGGGGCCTGCATCTGGCCCGGCACGCCAAAGAGATCGCGCTGAAGGTGCAAGAATGGCGCAAGAGCCGCGACAGCCATGAAGCGCTGGTGCTCAAGGAGCTCGAACTGCGCAACCGCCTGGCTACAGCCATGGGCATTAAAACCGACCAGGCCGATCCGCTGGCCGACATCTCCGAAGTGACGCTGCTGGCGGGTATCGACAAGCTAAAAGCAGGCGAAGCCGAGCACCGCAAAGAGATCGAACGCCTGAAGCTGGCGCAGCAGGAGGAGATCGAAGCGAAGCTCGCCCAGCAGCGCGAACTGATCGGCAGCGAGCAGGCAGCACAGGTGGCACAGCTGAAAGAGGCCTTCCAGGCCAAACTGGAGCGCGAGACCTTCGAGAAGAAACGCCTGCAGAAACTGCGTCAGCTACTGGGTAACGATGCCGAAATCATGAGCAGTGGCGATGGCTCGGTGCTGGTACGCCTGAAGAAGCTCCAGTTTGCGCCGGGTAAAACCGCGCTTGGCACGAGTTACGACAGCTTCATCAAAAAACTCTCTGCAGCACTTGAAGTTTATACCGATCGCAAAGTGCGCATCGAAGGGCATACCGACAATGTGGGCGATGTGAAGCACAACCAGCAATTGTCGCTCAAGCGCGCAGAGAGTGTGCGTCAGGCGCTGGTGAAAAGCGGTGTGGATGCCGCACGTCTGAAGGCGCTGGGCTACGGCGAGGTGCGCCCGATTGCCAGCAATGAATTTGAGAAGGGTCGCCAGATGAACCGCCGCATCGATGTGATGATCGAAGCGCCAAGGAAATAGCGCATGAATCTGATTCCCGGCGACGGCAACCCCGAACATATCCTCGATCACTATCCGCCGGAGATGCACGGCTGCATCTCCGATGTGGTTAACCGCTTCGACGGACTCAAACAGCGCATCCTGATCGAGACGCTGCACCTGCTCGCCGATGAACAGATGGCGGCCGATCTGAAGATGACCTCAAAAGTGATTCAGGAAATTCATGCCGGGCTCGAGGTGTTCAAGCCCTACCAGAGCCGCCGCAAGGTGACCTTTTTCGGCTCCGCCCGTATCAAGGAGGATGATCCGCGCTACATTCAGGCTCGCGATTGCGCCCGCGCCATGATGGAAGAGAGCTATATGATTATCACCGGTGGTGGTGGCGGCATCATGCAGGCGGCCAACGAAGGGGCCGGCATGGAGCACTCCTTCGGCATCAATATCAATCTGCCGATGGAGCAGGCGCCGAACCGCTTCGTGGCAAACTCGCCGCGCCACTTCTATTGCCAGTATTTCTTCACTCGCAAACTCTTTTTCCTGAAAGAGAGCGATGCGGTAGTGCTGGCCGCCGGCGGCTTCGGCACACTGGACGAGGCCTTCGAAACCCTGACGCTGATGCAGACCGGACGTAACCCGCCGATCCCGGTAGTACTACTGGAAGCACCGGGTGACGACTACTGGGGCCCGCTGATCAACTCATGGGTGCGCCGCCTGGTGAATGACGGGCTGGTGAATCCGGAAGATGACCGGCTGCTCTACCATACCGACAATATCCAGAGTGCGGTGGCGCATATCCATAACTTCTACTCCAACTACCACAGCTTCCGCTATGTGGGCGAGTGGGTGCTGCTGCGCATCCACGAAGCGCTGCACGACGATGCGTTGGTAAGACTGAATGCGGAGTTCTCCGATGTGCTGCATGAAGGGCATATCGAACAGATCAACGACTGGCCGAAATCGGACGATGCGCAATTCGCCCACCTGCCAAGGCTGCGGATGAAGCTCAACCAGAGCCGCATGACCGTATTGCCGCAGATCATCCGCCGCATGAACGCGCTGGTGAACAACACCAACGGCAAGAAGAAAGCGCCAGAGAAACCCAAGTCCAAGAAGTAACGCAGCCTCTGCATTCCCGCTTGCAGATACGCCGAGCAGGCGGCGGAGAAAACGGAGTAGCGGAAAATTCGAAGTTCTATTTTGATTCGGGGCTTCATGCCCCTCACCCTACGGGCGGCCTGACGTCCGTCCAATTTGGCTATCCAGCCAAATTGTGTTGCCCGTTTTCGACCCGGCTGCGAGGATCACGTATCTGCCCGCGGGCGTACTTTCTTGGTTCTTCTTTGTACGAGCAAAGAAGAACGAACTCTCGTCAGCTAATCTGTTTCGGAACCGGCTGATTCAAGCCCATACCGCTGCGCATCAGAAAGCGTTTCAGGGGCCCGGAATTACCCACCACGCGCATACCCAGCGCCCTGAGCGGCGGCAACCACGGATAATCGTTGGCAAACAGCAGGTGAAAGCCCTCCATCGAACCCATCACCGAGAGCACATCGGGCAGCCGCAGCTTCATATAACGCTCCAGCACATCCATGCTGCCGATATCTTCACGAAACCGCCGCGCATCCGACAACTCCTGCGCCAGCACCATCGCATCGCGCAGGCCCAGATTCACACCCAGCCCCGCCAGAGGATGAATGCCATGCGCGGCATCGCCGATCAGGGCCGTGCGCGGCCGCACCAGATGCTTCGACAGTTGTGCAGCCAGCGGAAATGCTGCCCGCTCGCCCGCTTCAACGATCTTCCCAAGCATCGGCCCGAACGCCAGATAGAGCGACTCGGCAAACCCGACATCATCGAGCTTCACAAGTCGCTCGGCCTCATCATCGTGCGTGCTCCAGACAATCGAAAACTCATTGCTGCCGCTCAGCGGTAAAAAGGCGAGCGGCCCTGTGGGCAGAAAACGCTGGAAGGCCATGCCGTGATGCGGGAGTTCCGTTCGAATGGTCGCCACAATACCTTTCTGATGGTATTCGCGACGATGCACCTCGACACCCGCTTGCCCACGCAGCCATGAACGGATGCCATCCGCCCCTACGATCAGCCTGGAAAGAAAGTTGCGTCCATCCGCCAGCCGCACCTGCACGGCATCTTGCGTCCAGTGCACCGCTTCAATCGTGGCCGGGCAAAGCATGCTCACATTATCGTGCCCCTTAAGCCCCTGTTTTAGCGCCGCTTGCAGATCGTGGTTCTCGACGATGCAACCCAGTTGATCGAGTCCCAATTCAAGCGCCTCGAACCGGATACTCCCTTCGTGCTGCCCGTCCCAGACGCGCATGCCGCGAATCGGCCCCACCTTCTTCTCCAGAAACTGCCAGACGCCCACGCCTTTCAGCGCCTCGATATTACCCTCGACGATGGCGGAGACGCGGCAATCCCGGCCGAGCGAGAGGAACGGCTCCGATTCAGCGCGCTCGACCACCACCACGGAGAGCGGCGTATTCTTCAGCGCATTGGCGAGCATCAACCCCACCATGCCGCCGCCGACGATCAGCACATCGCAATCCTGCATATGACCGTCGCTCATGCTGCCCGCCTCAGACCCGGCATCTGCGCAATGCCGGCCGCCTGATGCATCAGCAGGTCACGCATGAAACTCATGCGCTGCATGGTGTTCAGACCTTGCGAGCGCAACCAGCGCAGGGGCGGAAAATCGCTGGCAAAGGCGGCATTGAGCCCTTCGGTAAAGCTGATCACCGCAGCATGGTCGGCATAGCGGCGCTCACGATACTCATCCAGCACGATATAGGCGCCAGGATCGCGCCCGGCCTTTCTGGCATTCAACAGAATATCGGCCAGCACCGCCACATCACGCAGACCGAGATTTAAGCCCTGCCCCCCCACCGGATGGATGGTGTGGGCGGCATTGCCAATGAGTGCCACACGATCAGCACCACAACTCTTCGCCTGCCTGAGCTCCAAAGGGAAACAGGCGCGCGGGCCGGTCTCGACAATACGACCCAGCGCCTCTGCGATTTCGTGACCACCCGCCTTTTGCAGGGCTTTCAGAAAAGCGGCATCGGGAAGCAGCATCAGACGTGCCGCCTCATCCGGCTTCAGCGACCAGACAATGGAGCAACGCTCCGCATCCAGCGGCAGAAAGGCCAGCGGCCCGGTAGCGCGGAAACATTCGTAAGCCACATCCTGATGCGCGATTTCAGGGGTGACGGATGCCACCAGCCCGAAACGATTGTAATCCCACCCCAGCGTGGTGATACCGGCCATGTGGCGCACCTGTGAATGGGTGCCGTCGGCACCGACCAGCAGCGAGGTGGTCATCTCCACCTGCTTGCCGTCGACGCTCGCCTGCAGTTTTACGTGCTCGGCGGTTTTCTGCATGGCGACAAGCCGGGCCGGGCAGAGCCACGTCACGTTCGGTGCATCGCTGGCCAGCTTGTTGCGAATCGCCTCGGCAGCGTGCGCCAGCTGAATCACATAGCCCAGCGCTTCAACCGATCTGCCTTCAGCGAGTGCATCGGCACAGGTGAGATCCACCGTACCCTCGTTGCCCGGTTCGCAGACATGAATATCGCGAATGGGAGCAGCACCGAGCCGGGCGGTTTCATCCCACACGCCCAGCCGATCGAGATGCGCCTTACTTCCCCAGGAGAGAGCGATGACACGCTCGGGGCCGCCCTTGGATTCGAGTGCATCGGGGGTGGATTCGAGCACAGCGATCTTCATCTGCGCACCGGCCTCGGAGCGGGAGAGCTCCAGCGCCAGCGCCGCACCGGCAATACCGCCGCCGACAATCACCAGATCGAAATGACCGGAATCCTGCACTGTGCCCCCCTTGCCACTATTTAACCTTAATTCGAACAGGGAATGAGTTTGCCCGCACACATACAAAAACTCAATCGACATTGCCCGGAAGCCGAATCCGGCTCCCCACACCCAGCTCCAGTATCTCCGTGGCACTGGCCCGGTTGGCGGCAATCTCGATCAAACCGTTCGAATTCTCGTACCAGAACAACTCCCCCACACCCACATCCGAAAAAGTGCCGGCATGGTGCAGGCTGCGCCCGGCAACCTCCAGCACCGCATCAATTCTGACACTGGCTGCGCGCACACCACTCACAGCATTGCCGTAGTGATCGATATAGATGATTTCGCAGAGATCGTTGCCGGCATCTTTCACCCCCGCAGGCACAAACGGCTCACTCTCGGGCATCGCCCCCCTCACCAGCATGGCAGCCACCGGCGCAAACAGATCGCGGCCATGAAATGATGCGGAGAGTCGCAGCGGCTGCCAGAGAATGCGGTGGCATTCGAACTCAGCGGCCCGTGCCGCCACCGTATCCAGCAGACCGTTGTCCGGCCCGACGAACCACTGCCCATCCGCCTTCAGTATCAGGGGAGCCCGTGCCGATCCCACACCAGGATCGACCACGCAGACAAAAACAGTGCCGGAAGGAAAATCGTCGATCAGCGCGGCCAGCAGATGCGCCCCCGCCTTCGCATTAAAGGCGGGCACATCGCCCATAAGCCGAACGACGGGGATGCCTGGCGCATCCCGGTGCAGCACAGCTTCCAGCTGCCCCATGTAGGGGCCTTCGCTGCCGAAATCGGTAAAGAGAGCAAACATGGCCTAAAGCTTGACAGAAGTTGCGCCCATGACAATCTTGCGCGCTCTTTTACCAGTCTTAGATTGCAACTCATGCCGGGGTGGCGGAACTGGTAGACGCGCCAGACTCAAAATCTGGTTCCCGCAAGGGAGTGCCGGTTCGATTCCGGCCCTCGGTACCAGCAAGAAAAAGGAAGTGACATTGAGTCGCTTCCTTTTTTGCGATAGTTGCCTTTGGTTTTTCTGATAAAATCACCGCGGTCACGAAGACGACAGACAAGCATCTCTTGCGCAAGCGGCAGATTTCATTTTCAATGCGATTCATGCTGATACTCCCGAAAAGCAATAGAACTCCTCAGCCTATCAAGGGTTAAGATGCTACCCGAAGAATTACGCCGCTTCGCTGACTCTCCGGAAAAATCCGACCCGGAAGTTGCCTTGATTCTCCGGGAAGCACTGATACTCGAAAGCCAGGGAAAACTGGATGCCACAGCAGAAGAGGATATCAGGCGCCGAATACAAGAACTTTCGAATAAACAGAATAACGATATCGAGGCACAAATCAGCGCAATCGATGCCCGCTCCATACCCTCAAAACCATTGGTGCTGCCAAAGCAATACAAGCTGCCAGTACTAATGATTATTGTGTTTGTGGTTTTTGGCGCACTGCTGGAAGCATTTGTTGGAAAATACTTCATATTCTCCGCAATCAACGAATACTGGCGGATTATGCCGTGGGCGGTCGGGATATTGGCTCCACTGTTTACAGTGGGTCTGTTTTTCATTGAAAAGAACAACCAGACCATGAAAACACGCTATCCCACCTGGACGATCCGATGGCTGTTAATGTTTCCGCTTACCGTTGCAGCTGCTACGGCAATGACCGTTATTGCCCCATTGGGGTGGTCAGCTCTGTATGGGTGGAGCGTTGGCACTCCGAGCCAGAACCTGGATGCATCCGTGCTTAAAATCAGGCCCGCATCTCATTCACGCTGGTGCGACCAGCGAGCCGAATTGAGTTTCAGGGGCGCAACTGCATCAATCTGTGTGGAAGACCGCATTTCCGGCATATCGCCCATGGCGGGGGACAAAATCGCAATTTCAGGACGCCTCTCGACCCTGGGATTGTTTGTCGAACAGATTCGCAAGGAATAACCGCCGACACACCCCCAGGAAAATACAAACGCTCACCGGGGGGCAGACTCGCAACCAGCGTGGTCACAAATATTCAGCCCCCGAAACTTGCTACAAACGCTTCCACCACTTCCGGATCAAACTGCGTGCCTGCCGCCTTCCGGACCGCCTTGATCGCTTCCTCATGCGGCAACCCCTTGCGGTAGGGCCGGTCGGATACGATGGCATCGTAGGCATCCGCTACCGCCAATATGCGGGCGCCAATCGGAATCTTCTTCCCCTTCAGCCCGTCGGGATAACCGCTGCCGTTGAAGAACTCATGATGATGCAAAACCGCAGGCACGATACCCGACAAGCGCCTGATGCGGCCGATAATCTGTGCACCATCAACCGGATGCTTCTTCATCGCATCCCGCTCTTTTTTACTGAGCCGGGTCTCTTTGTCCAGAATGCCTTCGGGCGTGCCGATCTTGCCGATATCGTGCAGCAGGCCGGCCATGCGCAACTCCTCCACCTTATCGGCCGACCAGCCCATGGTCTGCGCAGTCCGGACGGCGAGATCGGTGACCCGCTGCGAATGGCCCGCCGTCCAGGGTGATTTTTTATCGACCGCTTCCGCCATGGCCAGCACCGCCTGCTCGCTCTGCTCGACCAGCCGATCCTGCAAATGGCCGTTCTCAATCGCAGCACCCAGCTGCTGCGCCAGCGCCATACAGAAACGCGCCTTACTATCATCCAGTGGCTCCCGCTTTGCATCCCGCTGTTCGACCAGCACGATGATGCCGTGTATCTCCTCCTTACCCGCAATGGGCACACAGAGTGCGGTAAGCCCCTTTTCGATATCGAGCAGCCCCTTTTCATTCTGACTCAGAGTATCGGGATCATCGATCAAGCGATACTGCTTCGTCTCCATGGTCTCCCACAAAAGCGGGCAGAGGGTTTTCTGGCAGGAGAGTTTTGCATCCTTCCCTGCCGCCACATCACGCAGCGGATAAACCGAGCGCACCGACAGGACCTCCTTGCTTTCGTCCAGCAGGGCGATGCGGGTGCAGGTTACGTGCACGGAGTGTGTGAAGGTCTCGGCAAATTCGTCCAGCATCTCATCGATGGCCTGCGACCTCGCCAACAGATTGCTCATCTGCTGCAGGAAGGAGAGCTGGTTGGTCTGCTCCCGAATATATTCATCCCGCGCATAGAGCAGCGAGCGGATTTTCTCGGCCATGCCGACAAAGGCCTTGAAGATTCGGCCGATTTCGTCATTCGTCGGATTTTGCAATTCCAGCTGGTAATTGCCCTTCGCAACGGAATGCACCGCATGCAGCAAAGACTCCAGCCTGGAAAAGAGAAGGCGGTGCAATATCACGGCAATCGCCAGCAGGAACAGAACCAGCTGCACCAGGTTCAGCACCAGAAGCTCAATACCATTTTGCTGCAAGGTTTGCTCGATGTCGGTCACATCGACATCGATGAGCAGTGTGCCCATCCGCTGGCCGACCTCAACACGGTGGCATTGCAGGCAGCGCTTCTCCGAATGTATCGGATAGTGAAAGTGCGAAATCTTGCGGTCACCCTCCTGTATATCGAACAGAAGAGGCTCCTCCCTGCTAAAATCGTGCCGCCTTGCACCCTCACTTTCAGGAAACAGTCCCGGCAAATGGAACTGCCTGACCACCGCCTCAGCCGGAAATACGGAGAGTGCGACAATATCGCTGTTACGCAGCCTGATGCCTGCCAGCGTCTCTTGCAGCTCTTCGGCTGTGGCTCCGGCCGCCATCTTCTGGGTAAGCATATTGCGCACATTATCGGCAACGATTGCCAGGTATTCGCGTGAAAGCTCCTGCTGATGGCCACGCAGATGCTGGCGGGCAGCCCAGTAACCGCTCCCGAGAATAACAACCAGGGAAAGCAATATGGTCAGCAGGATGGTGTTGCGGATTCGCATCGATTCACCGGCAGATTGTTTGTATCAGTGGCATGGGCAACTCCTGTTTGCCTCATTGTAGACCAAACGAATGCCGCGCTTTTCGCTCCCACGACAGAAAAACCGACGGAGCATGCGAAACGCGCGCCCCTCGTTTATGCAATCACCCTGCCAGCTTCAGCAGTGCATGTGCCAACACCGTGGCTCCTGTCGCAATCTGCTCGTGCGAGGTGAACTCTTCGGGCGAATGGCTCACTCCACCCCGACTCGGCACAAACAACATCGCCACAGGAATACCCGCGCCATGCAATACCCCCGCATCGTGCCATGCCCCGCTAGGCAGCCACATCGAGCTCACCCCCACATCCCGGCTACAGGTTTCGAGCAGCGCCTGAAGCTTTGAATCGAGCGTGGCAATCCCCGGCAATAACGCAAACGTTTCAATTTCGATTTCCACACCGAACTCTTTTGCAACTTTGCGCATGCGCTCGTGCACTCTTTCGGCAAAATGCCGAACCACTGCCGGATTGCAGCCCCGCACCTCGTGCGAAAAATATGCAAACCCGCTCACCTTGCTCACGGCATTGTCATGCGTTTCCGGATTCGCTTCATTCATGCCATCATCGCTATTGATCACACCGGTGGTCTGCACGATATCCTCGCCTGCCCTGACCGCCTCCATCGCCATTTTATCGATCTCGACCAATATATACGCCATCGCCAGATTGGCGTCGCATCGCGCCTCCCCCATTGGCGTGGTTCCGGAATGATCGAATGCACCGCGAATTTTCACCCAGGCACGCTCCGAGCCACGAATCCCGGTGACAATACCGACATCTGCATCCTCGCGCTCCAGCACGCACCCCTGCTCAATGTGTAACTCAATATAGGCTGCAATACCGGCTCGCTCGGCTTCGCTCAAGGCAGGCTCCCCGTGCTGTACGACATCGGGATCGGCGCCCTGCACCCGCATGCACTCGGCAAGTGAGCATCCCTCATTCATTCGTTGCAGTGAATCTGCCGGAAGCATGCCGAACGCAGCACGTGAACCGATGGAAGCGATACCGAACGTAGCCGACTCCTCAGCCCTCCACGCGCGCAACCGTAAACCGCGCTGCAATTTCGTAGCTGAATCCAGCACTGAACAGATCGCTTCAAGCCCGGCCACCACGCCTGACAGCCCATCGAAATTACCACCACCGGGCACCGTATCCATATGCGAACCGGTCTCGATCCATTCGGAATAGTTACCGGGGGTTTCCACGATCAGGTTGCCGGCCGCATCCCGGCGCACCATAAGCCCCGCCTCAATTGCTGCCTCCTCGACATAACAATGTGCGGCGCTCTCCGCAGCTGAGTAGCCGGGACGGTAAAAGCCCCCGGCCGGCACAGCGCCAACCGCATCCAGCGCTTCGTAATGGCGCTCAATCGACCGGGGTGAAATTTTAATCGGACTCACACGCGCCCTCCATGCAATACCGGCATTCTGCCAGAACCACTTCGCAATAACAGGACAGACAGGCGCATCCCCATCAGAACACCAACTATGCTAATATTTCACATATTAAACCTGCTTGTGCGACGGATCGGCAAAAGCAATAAACAATTCGGGGAATAGCGCGCCATGAACAGACAAAAAAGCCGAACAAGCAAAAAAGCGCCGGGAAACGCCCGACAACCCAAAGCTACGCGTGCCATTAATGCCGAAACAAAAAATGCCCCTCTCGCCCAGAAACAGCTCCGGCGAAACTATATTGATGACGCACTCCGCTTTGTCGCAGAACGGGGCTGGAAATCTGACGACGATGATTTCTTCAGGGCACTAATGCTTCATTTAAGCGAAACCTTTGGCATCAAGTATGTATTGATCGATGAAATAGTCGATCCGGAAACCGCCAGAACCCTGGCACTCTGTGTTGATGGGAGGATCGTCGATAATATCCATTACGGGCTAAAGAACTCCCCGTGCGAAAACGTACTCAAAAAACAGGCATGCCATTACCCGCGAAACGTCTGCGAATTGTTTCCCAAGGATAAATTGCTTGCGGAGCTGCAAGCGGAGAGCTATCTCGGCATCCCCCTGTTTGACGCTTCCGCAGAAAACGCCATCGGCCTGATCGCCATGCTGGACACCAAGCCCCTGGAGGATGTCGAAGATATCATGGCCGTGCTGAAAGTTGTCGCCATCCGTGCAGCTGCCGAACTCGAACGCAGAGCATTGCTGGAAACATTGCAAAAAAACGAACGTGCGCTCGCCGAGGCGCAACGCATCGCCCACTTCGGCAGCTGGCAGCTCGATATCGTCAATGATCAGCTCAACTGGTCGGATGAGGTTTACCGTATCTTCGAGATCGACCCAAACAGCTTTGAGGCATCTTACGAAGCATTCCTCAACGTCATCCACCCTGACGACCGTGCAAAAGTCGACAAAGCCTATGCAGACTCTATGAAATCCGGGCAACCCTATGATATCTCGCATCGGCTGCTGATGGCGGACGGCCGCATCAAATATGTGCAGGAGCATTGCGAAACCCGATACGATACGGAAGGCAATCCGCTGGAATCAATCGGCACGATACACGATATCACCGAAATCAAAATGGCTGAGGAAAAACAACGCCACTTCAACACCGAGCTGGAGCAGCAAGTGGCTGCCCGCACAGCCGAGCTCGACGAAATCAACCGGAAACTGGAGCGCTTTAACCAGCTCATGGTCGAGCGTGAAATGCGTGTCATTGAAATTAAACATGAATTCAACCGGCTCTGCCAGGAAACAGGCCGACCGCCAGCCTATCCCGACACCGAAGCGGCCATGGACGCACAGCCATGAACCACTTGCCAACCGGCTTATGCCTGCACGAACGAACGGCAAGCAACAAAAAAACAGTTATTCCACTCAGGCGGCTGAACCATGGCGAATAGTCATCAAAAACAGGCACAAGGCATGCGATTAACCGAACGGCTACGACTCAATTTTTTGCTATTTGGGCTGCTCTGCGTGCTCCTGGTAGCCGCCCAATTATGGATAGGCAGGCTCATCGCTAACACTGACGATATCCGCCAGACGCTGAGCGACATCTCACACTATGCTTTCCACATAAGCCTGCGGACTGTCGAAGTCTCAAACGATCCGAACGACCCGGAAGCGCGGCAAAAATGGCAAAACAGCTACGACCTTCTCAGTCAGGCACTGGCCAATCCCGGACTTGATGCCTACAGGGCAGATGACGCATTTAAACACCTTGAGTCCGATCAGGCAGCACTCATCGCGAACTTCCGCCGCATCACCGGAGAGTCGCCCACAACGCCAGGCGAGCGCAAGCGGGCCATGAGCTCAATCTATTCCGAGGCACAAGACCTCACCGACAACGCACTGAATATACGCGCCCAGATCATTGCCGAGCAAAGCTCCACACTGAACCTCTTTCTCCCGATCTATTTGACAGCAATCGGCCTCTTTCTGACGGCCTTTGCACTCTTCATCCGCCGCAATAATCGCCGGATTATCGATTCGGTCGACTATCTGCTCCGCGCCATCGCCCGCATTAACCGTGACAACCTTGATTTCCGAATCAATCCCTCCGGAGACCCCGAGATCATGGAGATCAGTGCGGCTTTCAATACCATGCTTGAGCACCTCCAGCAAACCACCGCATCCCGCGAAGAGCTCGAAGCGTTGGTGAATGCACGTACCGAAGCCCTGCAAAAATCACGGCTGGCCGCCATCAGCATCATGGAGGATATCAATATCCAGCGTCATCAAACCGATGAAGCGAAAGGGGAGCAGGAGAAACTCAATAAGAAACTGAAACGCGAGATCAAAATCCGCCAGAACAAGGAGAGTGAACTACGCCGCAAGGAGGCACTGCTCATTCAGGCAAAATACGATGCCGATGCCGCCAACCGCGCAAAAAGTGTTTTTCTGGCCAATATGAGTCATGAATTGCGGACACCGCTCAATGCCATCCTTGGCTTTTCCCAGTTGATACAAATGCATCAGGAGTTTCCGGAAAAGAGCAGGGAAGCCCTTCAAGTGATCCAGCAGGCGGGCAAGCACCTGCTATCACTGATCAATGATGTGCTCGACATGAGCAAGGTCGAAGCAGGTCAGGTCAAGCTGCAATACGAATCTTTCAACCTGGACGCACTGCTCAAGGATGCACTGAATATCGTGTTGGTGAAGGCATCTGAAAAGGGGCTTGAAATGGTGATGGATCGAAAGTCCCGATATCCTGACTACATTTACGGCGATGCCGCAAAGCTCCGCCAGGTGCTCATCAATCTGCTCAACAATGCTGTCAAGTATACGCCAAGCGGACGCATCACCTTGCGGGCCATAGCAAGGCAACCGAATAAAACAGGGGCTTTCATATTACGCATCTCGATTTGCGATACCGGCATCGGCATTGCCGCTGAAGATATCGGCAAGTTGTTCACCCCCTTTGGACAGCTGGGGAATAACACCGACCGCAAAACCGCTCAGGAAGGCACCGGTCTCGGCCTTGCCATTTGCAAGCGCTATGCGGAAATGATGAGCGGCCATATTAGGGTACGCAGCCGGACAGGTCACGGTTCGGTCTTCTCCTTCACCATCATGAGTCGGGAAGCAAAAGTAGAAAAGGGTGCAACACCGGATTCAGTAAGGGCATTGCCTTCGGGCATTGCTGAAGGCCAGAAGGTGCCCCGGATACTGGTTGTGGAAGATGACAACACCAACGCCCGGGCGCTTGAAGACCTGCTCAACACAGCAGGCATGAAAACCAATATCGCCCGCAATGGAGAACAAGCCATCGAGCTGTTCCAGACATGGCATCCCGACATGATTTTAATGGATCAGATCATGCCGGTCATGGATGGAATCACCGCAACCCGCCTCATTCGGCAAAAAACCGAAGGCAAGGATGTTCCCATCATCGCCGTCACCGCCAATGCCATTTCGGGTGACCAGAATAAAATGATCGAGGCAGGCTGCACCGATCTGATACTAAAGCCGTATACCTTCGAGGCGCTATTCAAAATGATCGAAAATCACCTCGGTGTCTCTTTCGTGTACAGCGATGGCCCCGGAAGCCGCCAGCAAACGCCAGACCTCGAAGAGAGAGGACTCAAAACAGCAATCAATGCTCTGCCAGCCCGATTGCGCCAGCAGATCAGAAAATACTCGCAAGAGCTGGATATGACTGCTTTCGAAACGATCCTTCCCAAAGTGGAAAAACACTCCCCGGAACTTGCCCGGGCTTTGCGCTATTTCCATAGCCGCTTCGATTACTCTACAATATACCAGGCATTCAAGGAGCGTGGATGACAACGAAAAATAGTTCTGTAAACCGCGAAAAACCAGAGATTCTCACGGTTGATGATACTCCGGCCAGCCTCAAACTTATTGTAGAAATACTGCAAGTCGAGGGCTACAAAGTGCGACCTGCTCCGAATGCGGAAGCCGCGCTGGCTGCTATCAAGGCAAAAATCCCGGAACTGATCCTGCTTGATATACGCATGCCGGGCATGGACGGCTTCGAACTGATGCAAAAACTACAGTCGGATGAACGTACCAAAGATATTCCGGTGATATTTCTGAGCGCCTCAGTCGATGTCGAATCACATATCAAGGGATTCGAGCTGGGCGCTGTCGACTTTGTTGACAAGCCTTTCCAGCAGGCCGAGTTGCTGGCGCGAGTGCGCACCCACATCGAACTTTACCACCTGCGTAATCGCATGCAGAAGGAGGTCGAACAGCGCACTTTGGAATTGAAACAGAGCCAGCAGCAACTCAAATCGGCCCTGAAAGGCTTTATTGAAGCGATCTCGAAAGCGGTCGAGGCCCGCGACCCCTACACTGCAGGCCATCAGCGCCGTGTTGCCGAGCTGGCTGCCGCCATTGCCCGCGAGATGAAGCTCGATGAAGCATACATCGAGGGTATCCATATGGGCGGCGCCATCCACGACATTGGCAAAATCAAACTTCCGGCGGAAATATTAACCAAGCCGGCAACGCTTTCTGCAACCGAATATGAAATGGTGAAAGAGCACTCACGCATCGGCTACGAAATCGTGCAAGGCGTGGATTTTCCGTGGCCGGTTGCCAATATCGCCTATCAGCACCACGAGCGCTGGGATGGCTCGGGATATCCGCAAGGCCTGAAAGGCGAAGAGATTTGCCGGGAGGCACGTATCATTGCGGTGGCCGATGTGGTGGAAGCCATGGCCACGCACCGGCCCTACCGGGCTGCACTCGGTATGGATGAAACCCTGAAAGAGCTTCAAGCAGGGAGAGGAATACTCTTCGACCCGGAAGTGGTCGATGCCTGCCTGCAACTTTTCAGTTCCGGAAAATACACACTGGAAACCTGATCCTCCCTGTACTTCCTGGCAGCGCCTTGTGTTTCATTGACTTTCTTACAGTGTTAGGCTGCGCCCTCAAAAATACGTGGCGCTAGCGCCCCTGCCATATCAAGGAAGACCATGACCGCAAACCGCCGCCAGCAATTCGAACAAGCCCTCAAAGAGCGCATCCTGATTCTGGATGGCGCCATGGGTACCATGGTGCAACGCTTCAGGCTGACCGAGGCCGACTATCGCGGCGAGCGTTTTGCCGGCTCCACCCAGGACCTCAAAGGCAACAACGACCTGCTGGTGCTCACCAAGCCGGAAGTGATCAGGCAGATCCACGGCGAGTATCTGGAAGCCGGTGCCGACATTATCGAAACCGACACCTTCGGCGCCAATGCCACCACCCTGCATGCCTACGGCATGGAGACACTTTGCTACGAACTGAACGTCGCCGCCGCCAAACTGGCGCGCGAGGCCTGCGACGTTTATGCCACTCCCGAAAAGCCGCGCTATGTCGCCGGCGTTCTCGGCCCCACAGACAAAACCGCCACCATCTCGCCGGATGTGAATGATCCTGCGGCGCGCAACATTACATTCGACGAACTGGTCGAGGACTACAGCAACTGTGCGAGAGGACTGATCGACGGCGGTGCCGACATCCTGCTGATCGAAACCATCTTCGATACGCTGAATGCCAAGGCGGCGGTCTTCGCAGTGAAATCGGTGTTCGAGGAGCGCGGCATTGAACTCCCCATCATGATCTCCGGCACCATTTCAGATGCCTCCGGACGCACCCTCACCGGCCAGGTGACCGAAGCATTCTATAACTCGCTGGCGCATGCGGAGCCGGTCTCCATCGGCCTGAACTGCGCGCTGGGTGCAGAGGAGCTGCGCCAGTATGTCGAGGAGCTCTCCCGCGTCGCCGACTGTTATGTAAGTGCGCATCCGAATGCCGGACTACCGAACCCTTTGGCCGAGACCGGTTATGACGACACCCCTGAGAATATGGCCGGCCATATCAGGGAGTGGGCGGAGTCCGGATTCCTGAATATCGTCGGCGGCTGCTGCGGCACCTCGCCCGACTTCATCCGCGCCATCGCGGGCACGGTTGCGAACATCCCGCCGCGCAAACTGCCGCAGATCGAAAAGGAATGTCGCCTCTCCGGTCTGGAGCCGTTCAATATCGGCGAGGAGTCTCTGTTTGCCAACGTCGGCGAACGCGCCAACGTCACCGGCTCGGCCAGGTTCAAGCGCCTGATCATCGAAGGTAATTTCCCGGAAGCTTTGGATATCTGCCGCGAGCAGGTGGAGAACGGCGCCCAGATCATCGATGTGAATATGGATGAGGCGATGCTCGACGGCAAAGCCTCGATGATCCACTACCTGAACCTGATTGCATCGGAGCCGGATATCTCGAAAGTGCCGGTGATGGTCGACTCCTCGAAATGGGAGATCATCGAGGCGGGGCTCAAATGCATCCAGGGCAAGGGCATCGTCAACTCCATCTCGCTGAAAGAGGGCAAGGAGGCTTTTGTCCACCATGCCAGGCTGGTCAGGAAATACGGCGCTGCCGCGGTGGTGATGGCCTTCGACGAGAAGGGTCAGGCCGACACCTATGAGCGCAAGATCGAGATCTGCAAAAACTCCTACGACATCCTGGTGAACGAGGTCGGCTTTAACCCGGCCGACATCATCTTCGACCCCAACATCTTCGCCATCGCCACCGGCATCGAGGAGCACAACAACTACGCGGTCGACTTCATCGAAGCCACCCGCTGGATCAAGCAGAACCTCCCCTACGCCAAGGTGAGCGGCGGCGTCTCCAACGTCTCCTTCTCCTTCCGCGGCAACAACCCGGTGCGCGAGGCGATCCACTCCGTCTTCCTCTACCACGCCATCAAGGCGGGCATGGATATGGGCATCGTCAACGCAGGCAGCCTGGCGATTTATGACGACCTGCCTGCGGAATTGCGTGAAAGAGTCGAGGATGTGGTGCTCAATCGCAGGCCGGATGCCACCGAACGGCTGCTGGATATCGCCGACCAGTACAAGGGCGACGGCAGCGGCCCGAAGAAGGAAGAGCTCGAATGGCGCTCGTGGCCGGTGGCCAAGCGTCTGGAGCACGCGCTGGTGAAGGGCATCGACACCTATGTGGACGAGGACACCGAAGAGGCGCGCCAGCAGTTCGAGCGCCCGATCCAGGTGATCGAAGGGCCGCTGATGGACGGCATGAACACGGTTGGTGATCTCTTTGGAGACGGCAAGATGTTCCTGCCACAGGTGGTGAAATCGGCGCGCGTGATGAAGAAGTCGGTCGCCTGGCTGCTCCCCTATATCGAGGCGGAGAAAGCTGCGGGGGCATCCTCATCCAACGGCAAGATCCTGATGGCCACCGTGAAGGGCGACGTGCACGACATCGGCAAAAACATCGTCGGTGTGGTGCTCGCCTGCAACAATTTTGAAGTGATCGATATCGGCGTCATGGTGCCTGCTGCCACCATTCTGGAAGAGGCGCAGAAGCACGATGTCGACATTATTGGGCTCTCCGGCCTCATCACCCCGTCGCTCGACGAGATGGTACATATCGCCAAAGAGATGAAACGCCTTGGCATGAACATTCCGCTAATGGTCGGCGGTGCCACCACCAGCAAGGCGCACACCTCGGTGAAGATCGCTCCTGAGTATGACCACCCAGTGGTATGGGTGAAGGATGCCTCGCGCGCCGTCGGCGTGGCGCAGAACCTGATCTCGGAAGAGATGCGCGAGGAGTTCGTCGCCCGCCTGCACGAGGAGCACCACCAGACCCGTATCTGGCACGAAGGTCGCCACAAGAAGGCGGAGCTGCTCTCGCTGGAAGCTGCGCGCGCCAACCGCACCCCGTTCGATGCGGCCGGTACTCCGACTGCACCCAAGCAGCCGGGCGTGACCCAGTTCGACGATGTATCGCTGGCCGGGTTGAAGGAATTTATCGACTGGACGCCATTCTTCTCCGCCTGGGAATTGAACGGCGCCTACCCGCGCATTCTGGATGATGAGAAGAAGGGTGCAGAAGCACGCCGCCTGTTCGACGATGCCAACGCCATGCTAGATCAGATCATCGCCGAGAAATGGCTCACCGCCAAAGCGGTGGCCGGCCTCTTCCCGGCGGCCTCCACGGCGGATGACAGTGTGATCGTCTATCAGGACGAAGCGCACAAGGATGAGCTCGCCCGCTTCCACTTCCTGCGCCAGCAGCAGGACAAGAAGGATGCACGCGCCAACCTCTGCCTCGCCGACTACATGGGTGAAACGAATGATCATATTGGAGGCTTCGCGGTCTCCGTATTCGGTGCCGAGGAAAAGGCGCACGAATTCGAGAAGCAGCACGACGACTACCGGGCGATCATGGTGAAGGTGCTGGCCGACCGCCTCGCCGAAGCACTGGCCGAGTGGCTGCATCTCACCGTGCGTAAAGAATTGTGGGGCTACGCCGCGGATGAGTCGTTCTCGAATGCCGAACTGATCAAGGAGAAGTACCAGGGCATCCGCCCTGCCGCCGGTTATCCGGCCTGCCCGGAGCACACCGAAAAGGGCACGCTATGGAGCCTGCTAGGTGTGGAAAGCCGCATCGGCACGACTCTGACCGAAAGCTATGCGATGAATCCGGCCGCTTCCGTCTCCGGCCTCTACTTCGGTCACAAAGATGCCAAATACTTCATCGTCGGCGATCTGGGCAAGGATCAGGTGGAGGACTACGCCAGGCGCAAGGGCATGAGCCTCAAAGAAGCCGAGAAGTGGCTGGCCCCGAACTTAGGGTACTGAGTGCGCTTACGCGAAAGGAACCCTTTTTCTCACTGGCGGTATGTTCCTGCGGTTCTTATTTTCGGCTTTCTTGCCTATCGCAGTACGATGACATGTTATGTTGAGTCGCTGTCGGATGATGGAATAAGCAACAGCTCCCTTCTCCATTGTTTGTCTATCTGGGGAGCCCTGCTGGCCTTTATTTTCACATGGGGCTGGTATTATTTTAAGAAGCGGGAATACCCGAGCCGGATGGCACAAGCCCTGGATGATAAGCATTCGGTTGAAGTGTACTGGGCAAGGGAAAAGCTGATTATTCCTTTTATTCTGGTTGTGTTTGTATTGATTCCGCTCTCTTATCTCGCTCTACTGAATAATGCACTCTTACTGATTCTCGGAATATTTCTACTTGGCGGCTATTACTTGGCGGTCAAACTATTGCAGCTGCTTTTGCGCAATCGACCTGCGCTGATTCTCACCCATGGCTTCATTCAGTTAGGGGAGTCGCAATTCCCCTGGAACACGGTCAATGATTTGGCAATCGTTGCTGGCCCAAAGGCCTTTAACTCGGGGAGAAACGTCTTTTTACGATTCAGTACCGAAAACGCAAAAGGAAAACGAATCAAAAAGAAGATTAATATCTCGTATCTGGATGTGAATATTGATGTGCTGGCAGAAAACTTGGGCAGGTTTGCTGAAGTCGATACAACTCATTGGGAACTATACAAACCCTATTTCGGCAATAGGCCGACAGATGGATAAACGGTTGTAAAATCGAAGGAACAGGGGAAGGGTTACGCTAGGCGCAAGGGCATGACGGTGGCCGAAGCCAAAAAGTGGTTGGCTCCAAATCTGGAGTATTAACGTTTCAACGAATCTTGTTGAGTGGGTGGGTAAAATATAATGGGAATATATTTGAAGCCTAGTGACATTGAGAAAATCATCACCACAGACCCACTAAAGCTTCGATTGTCAGTAATTACGTTCGCCACTTTGGAGGCAGTAGCTTTCACCATATGCTCCCTTGGAGGACTTGAGCTATTTGATGTTGGACATCCAATTTCAAATTCAAGTTGGATAGCAGATTCATTGAAGATTTCCTTTACTTATTATCTGCTATTTATTGTTGGCGTATTGTTAGCTGTCCCCTCCTGTCTATTCTTTGGCCGACTCGTACAGATCAGATACGGCAAACAATTGTAACGAATCAATGGGGTCAGACTCGATTGATCCGTCATGGCGTAATTCAAGGAAATTCCGGGAACACAATACCTAATAGCTATTCCCCGGTTTGTTGCGCAGCTTCCTGCTTATTTATCTCTTTCCACTCCCAACTCCGAATCCGTTCCTCATACCCGACAAATATATCACTTCTCCCTTGGGCGGTGATTTCGTAATTGCCCTTTTTCCAGACATATTCCTCTTGGGGAGTAGGTGCCAATAAATAGATCGCCCCCAGAGCCGGGTAAGATATCCAGCCCCCCACTGCCAGGCCAACACAAAGGCCGACCTCTGCCAGATATCTGATCCACTTTTTCTTCACTTCAGGCTCGCCCCATTTTTTCTGAAGATCATCTTTCTTCGGCGAAGATGACGGCCTGGCCAATATCCGGTCGTATTCCTCTATATCCGAATAATTCTGCTTCAGCTCACCCAGAGGCTTATAGAACTCAGCCTCCTCTGTTGGCGTGTGACTGAACCCCTGCTTTGCGGAACAACCACTCATAACGAACACACACATAACTAAAAAGGCAAGCCAAGCGGTGGGGCGACAGCCGGTAAGCAGTTGTTTCATTTCAGGCTTCCCGAAGATTTATTTCGATGCTTTTGCGTTGGACTTAAAATCGACTCTCTCGACATTATAGCCACGCTGCTGCATGAGTTTCGGAAGCCCAAGCGGGCCGAACATGTGCAACGAACCAACGGCTACAAACACATTCTTTCCGCTCTTGTGCAACGCATCGATTTTCTTCGCCATATCCGGGTTCCGCTCATCCAGCAACCGCTTCATCATTTTGCGATCTGTTTCCGTATCAAGGCAATCACACCACTCTTCGAAATGTTCCATATCATGGTAGTCGGCATTTTCCCATGCCCTTGCAATGCGCCGGGTCTGCGCCTTTACACGCCCGCTCTCAATATCTGCCAGACCTTCCTCAACCACAGCAATTGTCTCGCGTTCATTCGCCATTTTCAGCATTTTCAACTGCAACTCCGGTGTTTCCAGTGACACAACATTCATCTCTAACTCATGCCCTACGCCCGCAAGAACCGGATCAACGGCATACGCAGGCTCCAAACCATCGAGCCGGCTCGCCAGCATCGATACCATGACGATTTGCATTTCAGGGAAAAGGCCTGAAATCGTATTATAAGGAACGCACGCCGCTGCTGCCTGTTTCTGCATGCGCACCTGCAGAGCTTCAGGAAGCGATGTACCGCTGCTCATCTCGATCATCAGCTTACCTAACCGGGCCTGAAGCCCGGTATCCATTGCATCCAGTTCCAGCGCCATCGTATCGCTCGAACTCAGGGCATCGATCACTTTATCGCCGGGAAACATCCAGTCGAATTTACCAATATGGATCGTTCCATAGAGAAACGAGGTGTGATCACCCTTGGTGATGCGCCACATGAAACCATGATTCTTTGCCCGATCCATGCCCCGCTGGGCCTCTGCATCAGACATTTCAGATGTAGGTTCCGGCGGGCAACGCACCTCACTCTTCTCCGCGGCGGTGGCGAAATTCACTGGCACTAAACAGGCACTAACAATAAGTGCCAACGCAGCAATCACATTCCTGATCGAATTAAAATCTCTTTTTTGGCTACAAACCACGGCAGGTTCCCTCCTCAAAGGAGCGGATACCATCCCGTCATCCGCAAAATATGAGTATAAAAATGATGTGCTCCCTTCCCGAAGCCTCGCCATTCCAGACGCCTCTCCGCTTCAGGTCAAGCATTTAGCCGACAGGATCAATCGAGCCCCTGACTGCGCAAATACTCCTCGTAGGTGCCGTGGTAATCGACGATGCCTTCCGGCGTGAGCTCGATGATGCGAGTGGCTAATGATGAGACGAACTCGCGATCGTGGCTGACGAAGATCAGCGTGCCCGGATAATTCTCCAGCGCGGTGTTCAACGACTCAATGAATTCCATATCCATATGGTTGGTCGGCTCATCCAGCAACAGCACGTTCGGATTCTGGAACATGAACTTGCCGAATAGCATACGCCCCTGCTCGCCGCCGGAGATTTTTTTGACCGACTTCTTGATCTCGTTCTGCGAAAACAGCATGCGCCCGAGATTGCCGCGCACCTCCTGCTCGCCGTGCTCCTTCTTCTTCCACTGCGCCATCCAGTCGAACAGGCTCATATCCTCCGAGAAATCAGCCGAATGATCCTGTGCGTAGTAGCCAAGCGTCACCCCTTCCGACCATTTGATGCTGCCGGTATCCGCCGCCAGATCGCCCGCCAGGCAGCGCAACAGGGTTGTCTTGCCGATGCCGTTGGGGCCGATCACCGCCACACGTTCGCCGACCGGCACGATCAGGTTCAGCTTTTCGAACAGCGGCTTTTCGCCGCCGAAACTCTTGCTGACACCTTTCAGCTCCAGCGCCATGCGATAGAGCTTTTTATCCTGAGTGAAGCGCATGTACGGACTCACGCGGCTCGAAGGTTTCACCTCTTCCAGCTTGATTTTCTCGATCTGTTTGGCGCGGGAAGTGGCCTGTGCGGATTTGGATGCATTGGCCGAAAAGCGGCTGACAAAAGTTTGCAACTCGGCAATCTGCGCCTTCTTCTTGGCGTTTTCGGATAGCAGGCGCTCCTGCACCTGCGATGCCGCCGTCATATATTCGTCGTAATTGCCCGGGTAAATGCGCAGCTCACCATAATCGAGATCGGCCATGTGCGTACAAACACTGTTCAGGAAGTGGCGATCGTGCGAAATGATAATCATCGTACTGTCGATTTTATTGATCACCCCTTCCAACCAGCGAATCGCATTGATATCGAGGTTATTGGTCGGCTCGTCCAGCAGGATCACTTCGGGATTACCGAACAAGGCCTGCGCCAGAAGCACGCGCAGCTTCCAGCCCGGTGCGATCGATTTCATCAGCCCGCCATGGGCCGACACCGGAATGCTCATGCTAAGCAGCAACTCCCCCGCATTGGCTTCGGCGCTATAACCGTCCAGCTCGGCAAAATGGCTTTCCAGCTCACCTGCACGCATACCGTCTTCATCGCTGAAATCGCTCTTGGCATAGAGGAGGTCGCGCTCCTGCTTGATCTTCCACAGGCGTTCATGCCCCATCATCACCGTATCGAGCACCGTGGACTCTTCGAAGGCGAAGTGATCCTGCCTGAGTTTACCCAGCCGCTCATTCTTGCTGATACTCACGGAACCTGCCGTCGGCTCCAGATCGCCACCGAGGATTTTCATGAAGGTGGATTTTCCGCAACCGTTGGCGCCGATCAGGCCGTAGCGATTGCCGTCGCCGAATTTAACCGAAACGTTTTCGAACAGGGGTTTGTCCCCGAATTGCATGGTGATGCCGGATGTGGAAATCAATGTGGTGTCCTGTGAACCGTCGCTTGAACTTTGGAAAGGCGGCGGATGTTAGTGCCGGGCCTCAGATATACAAGCTGCGATGCAATCGTTCCGTGGCGGGGCTATTTTTTCCTGGCTTTCTTCGGCTTCCTGGGTTTGCGCTTTTTCGGCTTCTTCTTGCTCAGCCAGGCATCGTGCTCCTCGACCAGTGCCCTGAGGCTTGTCTCTTCCGATGACGGGGCGATAGTGGCCGCATACTCATTTTTGCCGACCTTGAGCACCTCGATCGGCTTATCGAGAAACGCCTGAATCTCTTCCAGCAGCGGGGTCTCCTCGCTGCTGCAGAATGAGATGGCGATGCCCTTGTTCACACCACGACCGGTTCGGCCGACGCGATGCACGTAGTTCTTCGGCTTTTCGGGCAGGTCGTAGTTGATCACGTAGGCTACATCCGGGACATCGATACCGCGCGCGCTCACATCGGTCGCGATCATGATGCGGCTCTCCCCTTCGCGAAATTGCTGCATCGCAAGGTTGCGCTCAGCCTGATCCTTGTCGCCGTGAATATTCACCGCTTCAATGCCGACGCGACCCATCGCATTCACCACGCGCTCGGCGCGCACCCTGGTGCGCACAAACACGATCATCTTGCTGTCGGGGTTTTCCTTAATAAGCCGCTCGAGGAAGAAGCGCTTGTCGTCCAGCTCCACGAACATCACCGCATGCGAGATGTTTTTCGATACCTTGTCCTTCGGCGACACCTGGATACGGATGGCGGCGCTCTTCACCTGCGAATAGGCGAGCTTGCGAATTTCGTCGTTAATGGTGGCCGAGAAAAACAGCGTCTGGTGCCGTTGCGTGAGCATCTTCTTCACGTATTTGATGTCTTCGATGAAGCCGAGATCGAGCATGTGGTCGGCCTCATCCAGCACGAGCGTACTGACGGCCTGCAATCGAATCTCGCCCTGATTGATGAGATCGAACATGCGGCCTGGCGTGGTCACCAGCACATCGATGCCGTCCTGCAATTTGGCGATCTGCCTCTCCTGCTCGACGCCGCCATACAGGGCGAAGCTCTTCACCTTGGTGTGCTCGGCGAGCGTGTCGAACACCTTGCCGATCTGTTGCGTCAGCTCGCGGGTGGGCGCCATGACGATGCACTTGATGCCGTAGGAGCGCTTGCTGCTCTTGAAGCGGTGGATGTTGTCGATGACCGGGATGGCGAAGGCGGCTGTTTTCCCCGTACCCGTCTGCGCGATGGCCAGCACATCCTCACCGTTCAGGATCGAAGGGATCGCCTTGAACTGGATGTCGGTGGGCCGCTTAAAGCCCAGCCGCGCCAGGTTTCGTTTCAGCTCTTCGGAGATGTGATAGCGATCAAACTTCATGGCCGCTACTCTCGCACAACCGGCAGATGCGAGATAGTTCGCCATGGCTCCGGCACTAGGATTCCCGGCAGGCATCAGGCAATCTCGCCCCTGCGCCGGAACCGCCGGCCGGAGATGAACTCATGAAGTATGTCGGAGCCCATGTCAGCGCCTCGGGAGGTGTTGAAAATGCGCCACTCAATGCCGCTGCCATCGGCGCGAAAGCCTTTGCGCTCTTCACCAAGAACCAGCGTCAGTGGATAGCGAAACCGCTCACGGGTGAAAGCATTGCCGCCTTCCAGGCCAACATGACAGCGCATGGATTCGAGCCCGGGCAGGTGCTGCCACACGACAGCTATCTCATCAATCTCGGCCACCCCGATCCCGAAGCCCTGAAAAAATCGCGCGATGCATTCCTCGACGAGATGCAGCGCTGCCAGCAGCTTGGGCTTAAGCTCCTGAACTTCCACCCCGGCAGTCACCTGAAACAGATCAGCGAAGAGGAGTCGCTCGCCATCGTGGCCGACTCCATCAATTGGGCATTGAAACAGACAGAAGACGTCACTGCCGTTATCGAAAACACTGCCGGACAGGGCAGTAATCTCGGTTACAGGTTTGAACACCTCGCCGCCATCATCGAACAGGTGGAAGACAAATCCCGAGTGGGTGTATGCCTCGATACCTGCCACACCTTTACTGCCGGGTATGATTTGCGTACCACGGCGGATTGTGAAAAAACGTTTGGCGAATTCGACCGCATCGTCGGCTTTCAATATCTGCGTGGCATGCACCTGAACGGCTCCAAGGCCGCCTTCGGCAGCCGCGTGGACCGCCACCATAGCCTCGAGCAGGGGGAGCTGGGGCTGGATGTGTTTCGCTTCATCATGAGCAATGAACACTTCGACGATATCCCGATGGTGCTGGAGACCATCGACGAATCGATCTGGCCACAGGAGATCGCGCTGCTCTACAGCCTTAAGAACCGCACATAATTCCCGCGCACCGATTATTCATTTTTGGCCTGAAAAGGTTAACTGCACGAACCGGACAGCATCCGTAGTTTGACTTTGCGGCATAGATGGCCTTAGATGATATGGCAAGGTAGAGATGCTTCTCTCACGGGAGGATTCGTGAAGAGGATAGTCGTTTTTCTGGCAGCGCTGATGTTCCTGACTCCATCTGCTTCTTTCGCCGATAACAGTGTGGGAACAGTCGTGTACGCCCGCGGCGAGGCATGGATTCTCCGCGGCCAGCAAGCCCTGGAAATCTCCCGGAATGCCTTGGTCTATCCGGAAGACACAGTTTCCACCACCCTGGCAGGGCGCGTCAAGGTCGCCATGGCTGACGGCAGCGTCATGTATGTTGGCGGCCGCAGCCGCATCAAGATTGAAGATTATGTGGTCAGGGAGGGGAAGTTACTGCACAGCAACTTTAACCTGATCTGGGGCAGAGCGAGCTTTCATGTCGACAAACTGAGCGCTCCTGGCTCGGAGTTCGCCGTACGTTCCCAAATGGTCACCCTGAATACGCTCGGCGCTACCTTCGCAATCGAGGGCTGGAAAGCGGGCTTCCATGATGATACGACCAACACCAAGGGAATACCCTGGTATTCGTGGTTGATTCCAGAGGCCTGGGCCGGTGCGACTGTCGGAGTCAACAAGATGAGCGTCGTCCACAAAGACAGTAGCGGCGTAACGATTGCCTTCCCCGATGTGTGTAAGACACCAATGGAACCTCCTCCGCCCATACCGGAAGCTTATCCGAACATCGCACTCACCTCGGGCACGGCCAAGATCAAGGTTGAAAACAATACGACCCCCCCCACTGCAACCAAGCCGGGCGGAAAGGTGAAGACATCGACGCATGCGATCAGGGCCGGACAAATGGCGATCTTTTCGCCAGCGGGAAAAATCTCTTTCAAAACCATCTCTTCCGCCGACAGGAAATACTTCAATTTCACTCAACTCAAACTGAAGCGTCCGGCATTGACCCAGCAGCGGAAAGCAGGAGCGGCACCTGCGGGAACAGCAAAACCATCCGCGGGTATAGGGGATTCAAGCCGAACAAAAGAAACACCTGCCCCCCTCCTTAATCAGCCTGGGGTCAAAGGCAGCATGATCCGCCCCGTGGTCAAAAAACCGGCGCTCACCAAGCAACCAAACACCCCTGAAAGCAGGCGGCCAGGGATCAAAAAAACGATTACTCGACCGGGAGTGAAACAGGCAGCACCAATCAGGCGACCCGTCATCACAACGCCCACTCCGCCGACACCTAAGCCTAAACCGATCATTCGGCAGCAAACCGTCGTACCCAAACCGAAACCTGCCAGGCCCTAGCCTGACTTGCTGAATAGATGAACTACCCCCGATGCGGAGGCGATGATCTGTTCTTTCTCGGTTTTCGACAATTTCTTAACGGCAAGCTCGGCTTTCAACGCCTGAGAATGCGAACCAATCTGTTGCCGGAAAACCAGCTCCAACGGCGCACGCCCTCGCAAATATTTTGCACCCTTGCCCGATTTATGCTCGGAAAAACGCCGCGCCACATCGGTGGTGATACCGGTATAAAGCGCTCCGCCCCGACAGCGAATAATGTAGAGCCACCATACCGTAGATTCTTGCCTGTTATTTTGCTGATCCTGCAAACACATTTGGAATACGCCCTCACAATTTGACTGTTATACGCTCCTGACAGATGCTCGACATTGAGTTTGCAAACACCCTTTTTAACACTAAAGTGCCCATAACACTATCAACCCCTGTAAGGAGGAAGTCCAAGTGCTAACCGGTACAGCTACATCTCGTGGTTCAGGCGTGCCCGGACCTTTTTCTGGCAACTGATGCCGATTGAACCGCTACTCTGATGGCAATGCTGCGACCCGCATTCACTCAAAAGCTTGCCGAAAGAGTGCTGGCAGGCGAATGCATTAATCTCATTGGCGCACATGGTTCAGGACGAAGGCAGACGCTGACCGATCTCTCATCCTTACTGACTGGGCATATGCGAATACTCACCGCCGACATGAAATTCACCGCCGATGATTATCCCGGCACACTCGCCACGCTTTGCCAGCAGGCGGACATCCCGGCAACCGACTTTGCAACACTCCTCTCCCAAATCGGAGAGGCGAAAATCAGCCGGCCAACACTGCTGGTGCTGCACAATGCCGACCTGCTCCGGAATGCAGCGCATGATCCTCGTTTCGATCGCGAATTGCTGCCACATCTTGCATCCATCGCGAAATATCCCGCCATGGCACTGCTGACGGTCTGCGAAACCGAATATGCCGACTGGAAGCTGCCATGTAACAACCTTCCACTGCCATCGCCAGCCGAATCGGACTAGACTAAAAGTATGACACTGAATCTTTTTCTGGCCCTGTGCGCCACTGTTGTTGTGGTCGTGTTGATCATTCGATTGCTGATCTGGCTTACCCGGCCACGCCAGCCTGACGACAGACGCGCTCACAGCGATGGCGGAGCATCCACTTCCGGCAGTTCCGGTAGCGCTGATTACGCTCCTTCGACACACAGTAAAAAGCCGGACGACGCACCAGATGCGAGCGATAGCAGCTGGGATGGCGGAGATAGTGGCGGTGATGGCGGCGGGGGCGATTAAGATGCGAATACTCATCATCGGCTTCGGCGAAATGGGCCACGCCATGCAGGCGCTGCTGACGAAACGCCACGAACTGATTTTTTATGATGTGGTAGCACGCGACGGGCTTGAACCTGTTGACGTGGAAACCGAAGCAAGTCTCGCCGATGTGGTACTGCTATGCATCCCGACCGAACCCCACCAGAAACTGCTCGAAAAACTCGCCCCTCATCTTCGCCCCGGCACCGTTTGCCAATCCATCGCCAAGGGGCTGGACAGCCAGGGCCGTACCCCGGCGCAAATTTACAGCGAAGTCTTTGGTGATACTCACCCTTATGCTCTCCTCTACGGCCCCATGATCGCCGAGGAGATTCGTGCCGGGCGCGACGGCTTTGCCGATCTGTGGTGCTCAAATGACGCTGCCCGGGAAACACTGCATGCAATGTATACGCGAAGCCGGCTGCATTTGCGTGATACCAGCGATGTGATCGGTATTTCATGGGCAGTGGTGCTGAAAAATGTTTACGCCATGGCTTTCGGTATCACGGATGAGCTGAAACTCGGGGTAAATGTGCGTGGTTTCCTTGCTGTTACAGCCCTGCACGAGCTTTCGAAAATCGTACGCGACAAGGGTGGCGACCCATCCACGCCATTGCATCTTGCCGGACTTGGCGACCTCATCACCACCGCAACCAGTGCCGACTCACACCACCACGGACTCGGCCAAAAGCTGGCGCGAGGTGAGCATTCTGGCATCACCGGCGAAGGGCCTCACACCTTAAGCATGGTTGAAGAGTTCAGTTTACTGGATACAGCTCGCTATCCGCTGTTTGCCCTGATCCGGGATATCATAGCCGATCCGCCTCAGGCAAGGGATCAATTCATGCGGTATCTGGATACTGTCTGAGCTAATATCCGCCAATGCAGAAATCAAGCCGCGCCACCGTTGCCACTATGCCCGCAACACCTGCCCCAGTGCGTATCCTGTTATTCACAGCACCGCTATGCGCCGGATGCATGTTGCTGGTGCTGGCCATGCCGCTGACTGGCACCATCCTGTCGTTCGCAATGTTTGCAGGACTGTTTGTGCTGCCATTTACGACACGGCGCGGGCCATGCCCGGCCTGCGGTACCCCCCGGATATTCCCATTTTCCGGCATCGGAGGGCATTGCAAAACTTGCGGTGAAGAGATCGTGCTCAGAAAAAATGAAATTCATCAAATTGAACCGAAGCAACATCTGCCCAGACCGCCTTCCCTACCAAACAACCTCGAAGACCCCATAGAAAAGGGCCGGAGAAACTCCAGCCCTTCTGATAACTAAATCAACCGGTGACGCATTAATCGCAGCAGCGCGTTCCCTTACCAGGTTTGGTTGCCCACTTTCTGCACTTGATCTGTTCCTTGTCCGCCCACTGTGCACAGTACTTTTCGATGTTCTGGCAACGCTTTTTACACTCTTTTTTTGCATCGCTAAGCTCTTTTTGCAGGTTAGCCCTTCCGGAGTTGTCAGCTCTTGCCGAGTCAGCCCATACTGCACTCGATATCGCTATCAAAGAAGCAAGAACCAAAATCATGACTTGTTTCATTATACTGTCCTCCTGTTGCATCTGCTATCTTAGCTGCCGATTTTACGTATTCCAAGACACAGATCACAGTTTACGTAAGCTATTTTACACGGCAACAGCATGCATTGCTGATTCTCTATGCCGAACCTGAACCCATGCCCATCAATGTTTGCGCTTCCCTGACTCTATATCATGGATGGCTTCATCCACCATATGCTCCACATCATCCTCACTGACATGCTTGGCAATCAACTTCTCCGTGGCCGTCATGGCAATATCGGTAGCAGCATGCCGAATATCCTTCAGCGCCTGCTGCTTCGAAAACTCCACCTCTTCCATAAACGAGGCTTTTTTACGCTCCATCTCCAGCTTCAATTCGGCCATTACCTCATCGTGATGGCGATACTCCTCCTCGCGTGACTTCCGGACCATCGCCTGCACCTCGGCTTCGGCTGCATCAAGCTTTGCCCGATACTCGGCCGCAGAAAACTCGGCCTGCTTACGCTGCTCTGCCGCCTGCTCCAACTCCTCCTGAACCATTCGGCTCCGCTCATCGAGCAGTTTTTGGAATCGAGGCAACACGAAGCGATGCAGCAAAATCAGCAACACTACAAAGGAGATCACCGCCCAGAAAGTCTGCGCCGTGTAATGCTCAACCTCAAACTGGGGCAGGCCGGCGCTTTCGCCAGCCGCATAAGCATACCCGATCATCTTTACCCCTGACCCATAATTATAAATGCAATAACCAGCGCATACAGCGCGATGGTTTCAACCAGTGCAAAACCGATCCATGCATATTTGGAAAGCACCGGCTCGGCTTCTGGCTGACGTGCCACTGCCTCAATCATCTTGCCAAATATATAGCCAATACCAAGCCCCGAGCCCATCATACCCACTGCTGCGAGACCCATACCAACCGGGATCCATGTACCTGCATCCATATCTCCTCCTTTTACCCCTCCTCCAGCGCATCATCGATGTATACACAAGAGAGAATACTGAAGATATACCCCTGTATCACGGCAATAAAAACCTCCATGCCGGTAAAAACAACAGAAAAGCCCATCGGCAGCCATGCTACCAATATAGGCATACTGAGCCCGAAAAAGGCGATCACAGCCAATACTGTGTGCCCTGCCGTCATATTGGCAAACAGCCGTACTGCCAGTGAGATCGGCCTTGCAATAAAGGATATGATCTCGATTGGCACCATAAGTGGCAACAATACCCATGGCACACCTGATGGCGCGAAGGCATGAAGAAAGCCCCAGCCATGCCGGATGATGCGAATTAAAATCGTGAACACAAACACGGCCAATGCCAGCGTACACGTTACCACCAGTTGCGAGGTGGGTGTGAAACCTCCCGGTAACAATCCGACCAGATTGCAGAACAGCACAAAGTAAAATATCGTGAATACAAGCGGCAGAAAACGATGCCCTTCCCTGTGAATATTATTCTCAACCATACGCAGCACAAACAGATAACAAAGCTCGGCCAGCATCTGCAGGCGACCCGGAACCACACTCGGCTGCCTTAACGCCACGACAAAAAACAGAAAGACGCAAGCAACCGCCACCCACATCCAGACCACCGAATTGGTAATGGATATATCAATGCCAAAGACAGAGAGTTCGACATAGCGAACAATCTGCAAATGCTGCAAAGGCTCGAACTGGTCGGCGGCGAACAACATCATTTCACTCTTCCTTGTTTTGCGAAGGGCGCTGATCCAGCACCATCACATGGTAGAGATTGATAAACCCGGCAATCACCCCAAACAGAAAAAACAGTAGCAATAACCACGGACGCGTTCCGAGCCATTTATCGAGCATATAGCCGATCCCCAGGCCGATCATGGTCGAAGCCACGATTTCGGTCCCCACGCGCAGCCCCCATAGGTGATGGGCGTGCCGGTCGCCTTTCAGTATTGCCATGGGATATGCCGCCCCCTTCGTATGCCCTGAACTTTTTTGTTGCTCCGCAGGCTTTTGTGTTGCCTTGAAATAGACTATAGCACAATCAGTAGAGCTCCCCGGCCCTTACGAATGGGGAATCCGGTCTCGAAATTCATTGGCTCGTCTGTATAATGTAAATCCGAATCTGGAGGTACGCTGTGTCTACCGCAAACAAATCTAACAAACAGGTTTTCGCTTTCAGCGAGGGCGATGGCAAAAACAAAAAGTTACTCGGCGGCAAGGGAGCCAATCTCTGTGAAATGACGCAGATCGGCCTGAATGTTCCGCCAGGATTCACCATCACGACCGAAGCGTGCCTGGAATACATCGCCAATAACAACACTTTGCCTGACGGACTCATGGATGAGGTAAAAGCGCAGATGAGCGCACTGGAAAAGGCAACCGGCCAGGGCTTCGGCGATGCACATAATCCACTGCTGGTTTCGGTGCGCTCCGGTTCCGCCATGTCGATGCCGGGTATGATGGATACCATTCTCAATCTCGGCATGAACAGCAAAACCCTGCAAGGCGAAGTCGAGCAAACAGGTGACGAACGTTTTGCATACGATGCCTACCGCCGGTTTATCCAACTCTTCGGAAAAATCGCACTTGGTATTGACGATAAACATTTCGACGAACCATTCGAAGCTGTCAAAAAGCGAGAGGGCGTCAAAGAAGATATTGGCCTGTCGGCTGAAAACCTGAAAGAGATTGCCGACCTTTTTCTCGAAGTGGTTCATTCCCAGACAGGGCGTGCTTTCCCTGAGGAGCCTTATGAGCAACTGGAGCTAGCCATTAAGGCGGTCTTTGGTTCGTGGATGGGTAAACGAGCTGTCGATTATCGTCGCGAATTTAATATCACCTCTGATCTTGCCAACGGTACGGCTGTGAACGTCTGCACCATGGTATTTGGCAACCGCGGCAATGATTGTGCAACCGGCGTGGCCTTCACCCGCAATCCGGGCACCGGCGAAAATTTTTTATACGGTGAGTATCTGGTCAATGCGCAGGGCGAAGATGTTGTAGCAGGCATTCGCACGCCGAAACCGATCGCTCAGATGGAAAAGGAGATGCCGGACCTCTATCGCCAGCTCGAAGAGCTGCGCAGCAAGCTGGAAAAACACTACTCCGAAATTCAGGATTTCGAATTCACCATCGAGAAGGGTATCCTCTACTGCTTGCAAACCCGAAACGGGAAGATGAACACACATGCCATGGTACGTACCTCGATCGACCTGGTGAGCGAAGGGCTGATCAGCAAAGAGCAGGCACTGCTGCGTATTGCACCGGAATCGCTGGAGCAGATGCTTTTCCCTCGTCTTGATCCAAACGCTGATGTCACACCGCTGGCAACAGGCCTGCCTGCCAGCCCCGGTGCGGCATGGGGTCATGTCGTGTTTGATGCCGACCGTGCTGTGGCGCAAAAGAGCAGCGATAACCGCCCTCTGATTCTGCTGCGCGAAGAGACCAAACCGGAAGATATTCATGGTTTCTTCGTTTCCGAAGCGATACTGACCTCACGCGGCGGCAAAACCAGCCATGCCGCCGTGGTTGCTCGCGGCATGGGCAAGCCCTGCGTCGCCGGTGCCGAAGGTATTGAAGTAGATGTGATGGCCCGGCGTGCCAATATCGGCGATGTCGTGATCAAAGAGGGCGATCTGATCACCATCGATGGCACCAGCGGCAATGTCTACCTGGGTGAAGTGGCAACTGTGGAAGCGGAATTCACCGAGGAGCTGAAAACACTTCTCTCATGGGCTGATGAACGCGCCCGCCTGAAGGTGATGGCCAATGCCGACATCCCCGAAGATGCCGAGCGCGCCCTTAAATATGGAGCCATGGGTATTGGACTCTGCCGTACCGAGCGCATGTTCAATGCAGCTGAACGTCTGCCGATCGTGCTGGAGATGATTGTCGCTGAAACTCTTGAGCAGCGCCAGGAGGCGCTCGATCGTCTGCTACCCATTCAGCGGCAGGATTTTATCGAGCTGTTCACAACCATGGCCCCGAATCCAGTCACAGTGCGTCTGCTCGACCCACCTATTCATGAGTTCCTGCCTTCGGAAAACCAACTGATTGATGATCTGGTGCAGCTACGCCATCTGAAAGACACCATGCGTGGCTCTGAAGTGCTGACTGCAACACTGAGCCTGCTATCAGCCTCCAAGGGCATCTCAAAAATTCAGCAGCTGGCCGACTCATCGCTGGTTGATGAAGCAATTGAAAAAAAGGAGGCGATCCTGAAAAAGGTTCGTGCCCTGTTCGAGGTTAATCCGATGCTTGGCCACCGTGGTGTTCGCCTTGGCATCACCTATCCCGAAATCTACGCTATGCAGATTCGGGCGGTGCTCGAGGCCGCATGCGAGTGCCAGAAAAAAGGCCTCGAAGTATATCCCGAAATCATGATACCGCAGGTATGTACCTCTGCTGAGCTTCGTAATATCAAGGTCCATGTGGAAAGAATCAGAAGCGACGTTGAAAAAGCTCAGGGTATCGCCCCAATCTTCAAATTCGGAACCATGATGGAGGTGGTTCGCGCCTGTATGCGGGCAGAGCAGCTGGCTGAGGAAGTCGAGTTTTTCAGTTTCGGCACCAACGACCTGACACAGGCCACCTTCTCCTTCTCGCGTGAAGATGCCGAAAACAAGTTCCTGCCCATGTATAACGAAGTTGGCATCCTACAGGACAATCCTTTTGAGGTGCTCGATGCAAATGGTGTCGGCAAACTGATGGAACTGGCGGTCGACTGGGGACGCGGTGTGAAGCCTGACATGAAGATCGGCATCTGCGGCGAGCATGGCGGCCATCCGGCCTCGATCCGTTTCTGCCACAACATCGGGCTCACTTATGTATCCTGCTCCGGCCCGCGCGTGCCCATTGCAAGGCTGGCTGCCGCACACGCAGCACTGGCCGGGAACTGATCGCCCTCTTCCCCTCGACTGCTTCCGTGGACTTTCCCAGGTTAGATACGGTTTACCCGCATGCAAGCACCCGCATCCAAAATTGACTACCTGATCGTCGGCCATGGTCTGGCCGGCAGCCTGCTTGCGTGGCATCTGCTGCAACAGGAGCAAACGGTTCGCATCATTGCCCGCAAAGATGCCTCTTCCGCTTCGCGTGTGGCGGCCGGACTGATCAACCCGGTATCGGGACGGCGACTGGTGCTGCAGGAAGGCATATCGGAACTGCTTCCGGCAGCACAGCGATTTTATTCCGACATGCAGGCACGCTTTGGCCGGCAATTCTTTTTCGAAAAGCCACTGCTTCGCCTCATCCGACACCCCAGATTACGCGAAGCCTACGAACAGCGAAGGCAACAGCCCGAATACGCGCCATTTCTCGGCGACTGGGTAGAGCAAGGCCAGGGCGGTTGGTGGCAAAATCGTACCGGTTGGCTCGATACCAATCCCCTGCTCGATGCGCTGAACGACGATTTCAATGCGCAGGGGCTGTGTATCGATCAGGTGTTTGAGCATACTGAGCTTGAACTGCTGACGCATGGTGTGCGCTGGCGGCAATTTACGGCATCCGCTGTCATCTTTTGTGAGGGCTACCTTGTACGGCAGAACCCATGGTTCGGCTGGCTGCCGATGCAATCGGTTAAGGGCGAAATCCTGACCTGTGAAACCCAGGCCACCCTCGCCGACCACATTCTCAATGCAGGGCAATGGATCGTGCCCCTCTCCGAACACCACTTCCGCCTCGGCGCCAATTACGAACGCGACCACCTCAATGAAATCCCCACCCCATCGGTTGCTGCGTCGTTGCAGACTGCCCTTGCCAGCCTGCTGCCCGAGGCCATCCCCGCCAAAGTAGTTGCTCACAAGGCCGGTGTGCGCCCCGGCACGGTCGACAAAAATCCGATTCTCGGCCTGCATCCTGCATACCCCCAACTCGGCATTTTCAATGGCTTCGGCTCCAAAGGTTCACTCCTGATCCCGTGGCATGCCGCCCGCTTTGCAGAAATGCTGGCAAACGGATCTCCGCTCCCGCCTCATGCCAGTATCAGTCGTTTTGTTCCCCGCTACTATGGCTGAAGCTATTTCCCTTACAGCGCTTGCCCATAGGCTGATCAGTGAGGTGCTACAACCCGGTGATACCGCCATTGATGCCACAGTTGGGAATGGACACGACACGCTGTTTCTTGCCAGAAGAGTAGGCGAGACAGGCCATGTCTACGGATTCGATGTGCAGCAGGCGTCGCTCTCCACCACAAACAGGCGTCTCATGGAGCAGGGTGTATCGGCACAGACCGAGCTGTTTAAAGCCGGGCACGAACGGATGTCTGAGATGATTCCGAAAGAGCTGCATGGCCGCATTCGCGCTATCATGTTTAACTTGGGCTACCTGCCCCGCAGCGACAAACGTATCACCACGATAGCCGCCACCACCCTGCAAGCGCTGCAAAGTGCGACCGAACTGCTGGCAGTCGGTGGGCGCATCTCCATTGTGGCCTACACAAAGCATCCCGGCGGAGAAAAGGAGTGGCTGGCGGTTCAGGGCTGGGCAAATGCACTTTCGCCTCTATACTTTCGCGCACAGTTTTTTCAGGGCAGTGATGATCCTGGCTCTCCCCGGCTCATACTGATCGACTGCCTTGATGGAAGTGGAGGCATGGAAGCGTTTTAATAAATATTTCATGATTTACTTATACCTTCCGCTGCCTACGATTTTTCAGGAGGACCGAATGAAAAAAATGATTCTGTCGATTGCGCTGCTGGCATTCACTTTGCCTAATACCGCGCATGCCTTTTACGACCCGGATAAAAAGGCTGAACGCATCATGAAAGAGTGGGATCTCGACCATGATGGCAGCGCTAGCGCAGCCGAATATTTGCGTTTTGCATGGCACCGCTTTCAAGTAGACGATATAAATAAAGATGGGGTTTTCTCCTTTGACGAAGCGCGCGAGCACTGGCGCCGCATCCGCCCCGAAGCCCGTGATGCAGAGCTGGAGAAACGCGCAGAGCGACTCATCATGCACCTTGATTTCAACAAGGATGGTGTGGTCAGCAAAGAGGAACATATGCAAAAAGATAAGCTGGGCTTTGAAGCGATCGACCAGGATCACAATGGTATGATCTCACTGGAAGAGCTCAAAGCTCACTGGCGGTTGCGTAAGAAAGAGCTCGACCAGGCACAGAAGAAGCAGGAGGAAAACGAGCTCTGAGCGTCAGCTCATTCGCACTGCTTCCATTTGCAAATGAAAAAGGCCGCCCGATGGGCGGCCTTTTTTGTCTTGCGGATGCTCCAATTAGCAGGAGTAGTACAACTCGAACTCAATCGGATGAGGACGCAGACGCAACGCATCGTGCTCCTCATACTTCAGCTCCAGCATGCCGTCGATCATATCGTCGTCCATAACGCCACCGGCGGTGAAGACATCACGATTTGCATCTAGCGCCTTCAGAGCCTCTTCCAGCGAACCGGCCACAGTCGGGAAGCCCTTGGCCTCTTCCGGCGGCAGGTCGTAGAGATTCTTGTCGGCAGCTTCGCCCGGATCGATCTTATTCTTAATACCGTCCAGACCAGCCATCAGCATCGCTGTGAAAGCCAGGTACGGATTGGCAGTCGGGTCAGGGAAACGCACTTCGATACGCTTCGCCTTATCGGACGGTACGATCGGAATACGAATCGAAGCTGAACGGTTACGATTCGAGTAAGCCAGCATCACCGGTGCTTCGTAACCCGGCACCAGACGCTTGTAGGAGTTGGTGGACGGATTGGTAAAGGCGTTCAGTGCCTTGGCATGCTTGATGATACCGCCGATATACCACAGTGCTTCCTGCGACAGGCCTGCATACTTGCCGCCCGCGAACAGATTCTTGCCACCCTTCCAGATCGACTGGTGAGTGTGCATACCTGTACCGTTATCGCCAAACAACGGCTTCGGCATGAAAGTAGCCGTCTTGCCATGGGCGTGGGCAACATTGTGCACCACGTACTTGTACCACTGCGCCTTGTCAGCGATCTTGATCAACGTATCGAAACGCATGGACAGCTCGCACTGACCGGCAGTCGCCACTTCGTGGTGGTGGCACTCCATGTTCATGCCAAGGTCTTCCATCACCAGCGACATGTCGTTACGAATCTCGTGCAGGGAGTCGACCGGTGGTACCGGGAAGTAGCCGCCCTTCACTTTTGGACGGTGTCCCATGTTGCCGCCCTCATAGCGCTTGGAGCTGTTCCAGGCCGCCTCTTCCGAATCGATTTCAACGCCACAGGATCCCATTTCATAGTGGAAATTAATGCCGTCGAAAATGAAGAACTCCAGCTCCGGACCAAAATAAGCGGTATCACCGACACCCAGCGACTGCATGTAACCCAAAGCGCGCTTGGCAACATTACGCGGGCAACGGTTATAGTCCTGACCCGTGGTCGGATCAATAATGGAACCGATCAGCACGATGGTCGAAGCCTCGAAAAACGGATCGATCTGTGCGCTCTCTGGATCAGGGATAATCGCCATATCGGAATTATTAATATCGCACCAGCCGGCAACTGATGAACCATCGAAGGCAAAGCCATCTTCAAACGACTCTTCGCTCAACTGGCTGATAGGGAAGCTGACATGCTGCCACTTACCCCGGGTATCCGTAAAACGGATATCCACGAATTGGCACTCGTGCTCCTTGACGAGATCAAAGACTTTTTTTATTGCATCACTCATTGTTACATTCTCCTTAAATTTTATATTCTAAACGTTGGACGGTCTCAGGGAACTGCGAAAGCACGCCCCTAAATTGCATCGTGTCCCTGTTCGCCCGTCCGAATGCGAACCACCTGCTCTACCGGCAGCACGAAGATCTTGCCATCGCCAACCTTGCCCGTACGGGCAGCCTCGACAATAGCATTAATTGCCCGATCAACCTGATCGTCATTCACAATCAACTCAATCTTCACCTTGGGAAGAAAATCAACCACATATTCGGCGCCACGATAAAGCTCGGTATGACCCTTCTGGCGACCGTAACCTTTCACTTCGGTTACCGTCATGCCATGAATTTCCTGACTGCTCAGGGCATCCTTTACATCGTCGAGCTTAAACGGCTTGATGATCGCTTCGATTTTTTTCATTCCATACTCTCCTTGCACTATTCCCGAAACAGATGCGTGATCGGATAACGTCGGTCACGCCCAAACGCACGGGTTGTAATCTTCACGCCTGGCGGTGCCTGCCGACGCTTATACTCAGCTGCATGCAACATCCCAACCACACGCCGCACTTCCCCCTCATCAAAACCGAGCGCTGCAATTTCCGCCACACTCTGACGCCGCTCAATGGCCGCCTCAAGGATGGCATCAAGCACGGCATAATCCGGCAGTGAATCGGAATCCTTCTGATCCGGCCGAAGCTCTGCCGACGGCGGCTTACTGATACTGTTCTCCGGAATCAGCTCCCGCCCTGCGCTTGCATTAATATGCCGTGACAAGGCAAACACTTGCGTTTTATACACATCCTTCAGCACCGAAAAACCGCCTGCCATATCGCCATACAGTGTCGCATAACCGACCGCCATCTCGCTCTTGTTGCCGGTGGTCAGCAACATGCGCCCGCTCTTGTTGCTCAGAGCCATCAGCAGCACGCCCCGGATACGCGCCTGAATATTCTCTTCGGTCACATCCGGCACACTTTTGCCCCATGCAGCAAAAACATCTGCCAGCTCACTCTCCACCGCATCAACCGGCCCGGCAATCGGCAAGGTTACCGTCTCAATACCGCAATTTGCAGCCAGCGCTTCGGCATCGGCAAGGCTATGCTCGCTCGAATATTTCGATGGCAACAGCACGCCCAGTACATTCGCCGCCCCCAGTGCTTCAACCGCAATCAGCGCGGAAAGTGCGGAATCGATGCCTCCGGATAGCCCGATCAGCACCTGCGAGCAACCATTTCGATGCACGTAGTCCCGCACACCCAATACCAGTGCCCTGCGTACCTGCTCAAGCTCCTCGGGCATTGGCGCCACTTCGCCACCGATAAGCGCCGCCATATCCACCAGCAGATCTGCCGATTCAAACAGAGGAGCCCGCGCCACCAGCTCGCCTTCGGCATCGACGGCATGTGAGCCGCCATCGAATACCACCTCATCCTGCCCGCCAACCGGGTTTACATACACAATCGGCGCACCTGATTCCCGCGCCCGACGTGCCAGCAGTGTTTCACGCTCAGCCTGTTTGCCGACATGAAATGGCGAAGCATTCAGGTTCACGCGCACATCACACTTGCCTGCAATCTGAGAATCATCATCCCAGAGATCCTCACAAATGCCGATGCCAACCCGCCAGCCATCCACCTCGAACACATCCGACACGCTCTTGCCCGGCACAAAATAACGCCGCTCATCAAACACGCCGTAATTCGGCAACGCGTGCTTGTCGTACACACCAAGCACGCGGCCATCGCGAGCAAGTGTTGCGCTGTTCATCAGCCCGTGGTCTGTGCGGCGCGGATGCCCGAAGACCACAGCAATGCCAGCCGATCCGCGCACAATTTTCTCAACCGCCTGCTCCGTCGCATCCATAAATGCTTTGCGCAGCAATAAATCTTCCGGCGGATAGCCGGTGACCACCAACTCCGGCAGCACCACCATATCGCAATCTGCTGCTCTTGCCCGTGCCATCGCATCGATCACCAGTCCGGCATTGCCAGCGATATCGCCCACGCGCTGGGCAACCTGCGCCAAAAGTATTTTCAAAAGCTATCCCCATCAGAAAATTACCCGGCACCCTAGCATGCTTTAATGCTGCGCCATATCCTCTTCAGGGTAGGCTGCCAGGCTGTGGACGGAAAGGTCGGCACCACGATACTCATCCTCTTCCGACAACCTGATACCGATGGTTTTGGCCAACACGCCGAAGACCAGGAAGCCACCGGCCAAAGCGATGGAAAAACCGATCAGGGTTCCGACTGCCTGCGCCATAAATGTCACTCCACCTGCACCGCCCAGTGCCGTGGAACCAAAGATACCGGCCGCCACACCACCCCAGATGCCCGCGCCACCATGCAGAGGCACCACACCCAGTACATCATCAAGCTTGAGCCTGGTTTGAATCAGCTGGAAACCAAACACGAAACCGGCGCCAGCCACCACACCGATCACAATAGCGCCAATCGGATGCACGATATCGGAACCCGCGCAGATTGCGACCAGCCCTGCCAGTGCACCATTGTGTACAAAGCCGGGATCATTTTTCCCAACCACAAGCGCTGCCAGTAAACCACCCACCATGGCCAGCAACGAATTGATCGCCACCAGACCGGAAGCGGCATCAGCAGTGCCTGCACTCATCACATTAAAACCGAACCAGCCAACACAGAGAATCCATGAGCCAAGTGCCAGATAAGGAATATTCGAAGGAAGAATCGCATTCAACCTTCCCTCCTTGCTATACCGGCCCTTGCGCGCTCCCAGCATGGCTACAGCCCCCAGCGCCAAAAACCCGCCCATGCCATGCACCACTACAGAGCCTGCAAAATCGTGGAACGACGCACCGAAAGTTTTCGCCATCCAGTCCTGAAAGCCAAAGTTCCCATTCCAGACCAGCCCCTCATAAAAGGGATAGATGATGCCAACCAGAAGCACCGTAGCCATAGCATTCGGCCAGAAACTAACCCGCTCGGTAATGCCGCCCGAAATAATGGCGGGGATTGCCGCAGCAAACGTCAACAGAAAAAAGAAATGCACCATCTTGTAACCGCTGCCGATATCGGCAAGCTGCATCAACTCCGGCACCGGCGCGAAAAAGCTGATCCCGTAAGCAACTGAAAAGCCAACGAAAAAATAAGCCAGGGTCGAAAACCCAAAGTCGGTAATTACCCGCACCAAAGCATTGACCTGATTCTTTTTACGTACGGTTCCGGCTTCGAGAAAAGCGAAGCCTGCGTGCATGGCGAGCACCATCGCTGCCCCCATGGTCAGAAAAAATACATCCATTCCAGCAGATTGCATATTGAACACCCTCTTATATAAAACAGTTGGGGCTTTAAAGCAAATAACGTACCAACCGCATCAGTCACAAAGGCTCTATGATTTCCAAGGGTAACAGCGAGCGCGTGATAGCAGTGCAAGCAATGGATGATTAAATTTTAGGCTAATTAAGCCTATGTATTAGGCTCGATCAGAGCGGTGATTTTTGCCTCACCGCATACACGCCGTGCCGTGCCCCCGCCGAATACAGGCTCTGAACTTCGCTCACTGAAAAAATAAGTTTACACCTTTTCGAAGTCATTATTGCCGCTTTGCGGGCCCGAATATCAACCCCCGCAAAATCAAGCTCACTGGCCGAAGCATTCACCCCGACTTTCGCCTGAATATCTAGTGCGGTTGCCATAACCCGGGAACGATGAATCCGCATTCCCGTTTCATCTGTGGTGATATGCCCCCGCATAATTTCGACATTGGAGCGCACGATTTCAATTTTTTCTGCAACCACATCTTCCATCACAACCTGTTTGCAGCTCTTAATAGAGATGCTTTTGAAATGGCCTGAAAAATGCGCATATGCTTTTTTTTCACACACAGCATAGCGATCATCGTCCTGTGCAACAGCGCCACTGGCCGCGCGATAGTCTGTACGCTGCAGCTCCGCCAGAAGAACTCGATTGAACTCCGCAGGACTTTCAACCATTGGCACATGCCCCGTATCCTTTATCAGCTCCAAATGTGATCTGGCAATACGCGCCTCCAGCACCCTTCCGGTTCTAAGCGGCGCCACAGAATCTTCCTCACCCCAGATGATGCTGGTTGGCGCCTGAACCGCCCTGATATCTTCGCCAAAATCCTCCTGCAACAAAGCCAGCCCGGCGATCATCGCAGAATTATCGCGCAAAATAATGTGCCGCAGCGATTTACTCGCAAGTATCGTATTAATTGGCATTGGAAGATTCTCGGTCGCGATGATCAAGTCACCCAGCCACCTATTCAGCTTCCGGATTTTCCCATCGCCATCATCATCAATATGCATGGACGCACGAGTGAAAGCACTCCGCTGAAGAATACCGGCGACATCAACCAATATCAGTCGCTCCAGCATTTCGGGGTAGAGCGAGGCATAGCGCAGCGCCACACCTCCGCCTAACGAATGTCCAACCATGATGATCGACTGCTTATTTCGCTTCGTATAACGCTCCAATACTCCTTTCACACAACGTGCATAGCGGGTTGGAGAATAAAGGTGATTTCCCTTTGCCGAGCGGCCAAATCCGGGCAAGTCGATTGCCAATACATGATACTTTGAAGCCAGCACGGGAATCACGTTTAGCCAATCATCGGATGCGGCACTACCCAGCCCATGCACTAAAATCACTGTCTGCTTTTGATCATCCCCTGCCTCCCGAACAAACACACTATCCCCAAACTCGGAATCACCAACAAAACCCTCTCGAATCAGAGACGGCTCTCCCGCCCAGACCTCAAAACATAGTGCGTAAACACACAACCAGATCAGGAGCAATAGCCTTCGTATCATGCGGGCAGACTAGCCGCAGCTACTGCGCTCAACAAACATCGCATCGCCATAGGAGTAGAAGCGGTAATGCTGCCGCTTAGCATATTCATAGGCAGCGAGCACGCGCTCGCGTCCGGCCAGGGCCGAAACCAGCATGAGAAGCGTGGACTTCGGCAGATGGAAATTGGTCAACATCGCATCAACAACCTGAAAACAGTAACCGGGATAGATAAAGATCGAGGTACGCCCCCAGCCGGATTGAACCCGACCATCCACAGCAGCACTCTCCAGCGTGCGCAGACCGGTCGTGCCCACAGCCACCACTCGATGCGCCCCATTAACCGCCTCGGCAACGGACTCTGAAACGTAATATGCCTCTTCATGCATCACGTGCTCGCGCACATCCTCCACCTGCACCGGCTGGAAGGTTCCGGGTCCCACATGCAGAGTAACAAACACAATCTGCGCACCTGCTTCGCGTATCGCATCCAGCAAAGCTTCTGTCAGATGCAGCCCCGCCGTGGGAGCTGCAACCGCACCTGCCTCACGCGCAAATACGGTCTGATACCGATCCCGATCCTCTTGCGTATCCGCCCGGTCAATATAGGGAGGCAGTGGCATGTGACCATGCGCCTCGATCGCTCTGGCAACATCAGATGCCAGCAGCCGGACACGTACGAGCTTTCCGTCACGTTCCAGAATTTCCGCCTCGAAACCATCAGCAATCACAACTGCATCGCCCGATCGCAATGGTTTGTTGGCCTTACCCCACGCCCTCCAGACACCAGCCTCTTCTTCCGGCTCGATCAGCAGCAGCTCGACTTTGCCGCCACTCGCTTTTTGCCCCAACAGCCGGGCGGGCATCACACGTGTATCATTAAGCACCCAGACATCGCCCGGGCGCACCAGCGACGGCAAACCGAGCACCATCATATCTTCCAGCTCACCTGCAGCCGGCAGGTATAGCATACGTGACGCATCGCGCTCCGAAAGTGGCTGCTTTGCAATTAACGTTTCAGGAAGTTCAAAATCAAAATCAGATGTTTTCATACTCTGAGATCTGGCGATACGGATAGCGCAGCCACTTCATCGTAACGCCACACACTGCGCATAACCTCTCGTAGCTTTCCAGAATATAACTTCTGTTCACACCTCACCGGTTATCGAACGACCTCAACCCCGTCCGGAGTTGCCATTAGCACCACATCTGCGCCCTGGTGCGAAAAAATCCCGTTGGTCACGACTCCAGGAACGCTGTTGAGTTCATCCTCCAAACTGCGCGGATCGGTGATTTTCAAGCCATGCACATCGATAATGATATTGCCGTTGTCAGTCGTAAATCCTTTGCGCAGCACCGGCTCTCCGCCGAGCCCGCGAACAATGCCTGCCACCAGCGCCTCAGCCATCGGAATCACTTCGATCGGCAACGGGAATGCACCGAGATAATCGACCTTCTTGGTTTCGTCCACGATACAGACAAACTGCTCGGAAGCCGCCGCCACAATCTTTTCGCGCGTCAGCGCACCGCCACCACCCTTGGTAAGATTCTTGCCCGGATCGAACTCATCAGCGCCATCCACATAGACCGAAAGCTTGTTCACCTTGCCAAGCGCCTCGTTCAGCTCGAATACAGGAATACCATGACCGGCCAGACGTTCGGCAGTTGCCTTTGAACTTGCCACCGTACCGATAATTTTATCCTTCATGCCTGCGAGCACATCGATAAATTTATTGGCTGTCGAACCCGTGCCCACGCCCACGATGGTACCGGGTTGTACATATTCAAGTGCCGCTTCGGCAACCTTCTGTTTCATCTCATCCTGTGTCATGCGACTCCTCTCCCTGCTCATATAATTTAATACGCAGGTCTCACGTCACAGCGCCTGCAGGCCGCCAGCATATCGATTTCGCCAATCCTTCGCCATACAACCGCGTTTGCCGAACCCGGGGTCTGCCCCTAACATGCCGCCATGATTCACTCCGGCCTCATCACCGACATCGCCCTGACTTTGCTGCTTGCCGCAATCCTGTTTCAACTCGGCTGGCTGGCCGACAAACTGTTTTTGCGCGGTGCACCCACCTCCACCCTGCGTATGTCGCAGCCCCCGCTGCTTGCGATATGGGTTTTGCTTTGGCCGGTCTACACCGGGCCAGACTGGATCATGGCGGGCATACTGCTCATTGTATTGCCCTTACTACTGACAAAAGTACTCAAAGGCGAATTCTGGAAACGACTTTCTGACATCTGGTCGGAGCAGCCATTCGGATTATGGCCGGCTATATTATTTATCATCGCCATCGGCCTGTGCTCATTCATCTTCGTAACCACGCCGGAGTACGGCCTCGGCATTGCACTCAGCCTTATCCTAGGAAACAGCATTGCCGGGCTCGCCGATCGCATCTTCCGTTACCGTCTGCAATTCAGGCTCAATCCGGAACAAACACTGGCCGGTCACCTGCTGCTGATCGCAGCCACTGCGCTTGCCTGCGGCTGGAGCATTCGCTTTCATCATCACATCGCCTGGGAGCAGGTGCTGATTGCCACCACACTGGTCGGCATCATCGCCTCAATCACTCGCGCGATCACCCCCAAACTGTTTGCAGCTCCGGCAATGGTGTCGACAATGTATGCAACCCTATACTTCCTTTGAGCCCCCTGTGGGATCAATATGAGACCAATATGTCATTAGCAAAAGAGACCATCACCCTGATTCACGCCGCACTCACCGAAGACATGGCCGAAGAGGATTTGACCAGCCTCGCTACCATCGCACTGGGACAGGAAGGTGAAGCCGTCATCACCGCCAAAGCAGATGGGGTAATATCCGGCGTCGCCATCGCACGTGAGGTATTCCACATTTCAGACACCTCGATTAAGCAGCAGTGGCTGATCACTGATGGCGATCTGATCAAAACCGGCGACACGGTGGGCAGGCTTAAGGGATCACTTCATGCCCTGCTCTCTGCCGAACGAACGGCAATGAACTTCCTGCAGCATCTCTCCGGTATCGCCACCACTACCCGCGCCTATGTCGATGCCATCGAAGGAACAGGCTGCCTGATCGCCGATACGCGCAAAACCACGCCGGGACTTCGCCATCTTGAGAAACAGGCCGTGCAGCATGGCGGAGGTATCAATCACCGCATGGATCTTGCCAGCGGCATGCTGATCAAGGAGAACCATATCATCGCCTCCGGCGGCATCGCCAATGCGATTCACGACTGCTACACCTTCAATCTGCGAACCGGGCACGAAGTGTGGATCGAGGCGGAATGCGAAACGCTGGAGGAGGTTGCTGAAGCAGTCTCTGTTTCACCCGACATTATTCTGGTCGATAACATGAGCCCGGAAGATGTCGTCCGCGCCCGCACAATTGTACCGAAAAGTATCCTGCTCGAGGCCTCCGGCGGCATCACGCTGGAGAATGCGCGAAGCTATGCAGAAACGGGCGTGGATCGCATTGCCATCGGCGCCATCACGCATTCAGCCCCGGCACTTGATCTTTCCATGCGCATTGCGAGCACACAGAAACCATGACCGAATCACCCCCCACGACCAAATCACCGCTGCGTGACGCCATTTTATCTCAACTGGCTCTGGCGCAAGCGCCAGTTTCCGGTGCGAGGCTTGCCGATGAGCTCGGCATCAGCCGGGCGGCCGTCTGGAAACATATCCACGCCCTGCAGCAAAAAGGCGTGCGTATCGAAGCCATTGGCGGCAAAGGCTACCGCCTTACTTCCGACACTTTCAATGCCAAAGCGCTGATGCAGCGACTGGACAAACTGATACCGAACCGTCTGATTGGAAAGCGGTGCGTCGTACTCGACGAAACCGATTCAACCAATTCGGTCGCCATGCGTATGGCGATGGAAGAGGCCGCCCCTGAAGGCACTGTCATCTTCGCACACCGGCAAACGAAAGGACGAGGGCGCTTGGGGCGCACCTGGCACACCATGCCGGAGGCCGCTCTTGCCTTCTCGCTGATCCTGCGTCCCAAGCTGCCACCGGAACATGTGACGCAACTGCCGCTGATGGCCGCGGTGGCTGTCCATCACGCCCTGCAACCGCTACTACCGCACCTCGGCATCAAGTGGCCAAACGACCTGCTCTGCAACGGAAAAAAACTCGCCGGCATTCTGACCGAGATGCGCGCCGAACCCGGACACATCCATGCTGTCGTGCTAGGTGTCGGCATCAACATCCGCGCACCGGAATCGGGCTGGCCCGCTGATATCGCACAACCGGCAACCGACCTCTGCAGCGAATCAGGCAAGAGTGTCTCACGGCTGGATATTGCTGCCCGACTCGTCGCTTCACTTGATGAGTGCTACAACGAGCTCATTCGCGACGGCTTCGAAGGACTGCGCGAACGCTGGTGGAATGCCCACGCCTTCACCAACCAGCCGGTGCGCGTTTTGCAAGGAGACGGCTATATTAAAGGTATCGCCGCCGCTCTCGATTCCGACGGAGCCCTGCTGCTGGAGACCAGCAAAGGGCTTGAACGCATCGTGGCAGGCGACCTCGAAACCGGAGGGGGCAATACATGAACGCGAAGCACACAAAATATTTTCTGGTTGCCGACATTGGTAACACACAGATGTTATTTGGTCTGTACAACGGCGAAGAGCTGATTTGCGACTGGCGCCTCTCCAGCAGCCGCCACGTTACCCCCGATGAGCTGGCCTGGCAGCTGCATGGCATGGTCAGCCAGCAGGGACTGGAGGATGTCCCTATCGATGGCATTATGGTGGCCAGCGTAGTGCCACACCTTGACGCAACCATCTCGGAAGCCTGCGAACGTGTTTTTGAGCAGCGCCCGGCATTCCTCGGCTCATCAGAGGTGCGCTCCGGCATTGCCATCGATTACAAAAACCCGCGCGAAGTGGGGGCTGACCGCATTGCCAATGCCGTGGCCGCACGCGAAATGTTCGGCGCACCTGTCATGGTGCTTGATTGCGGCACCGCCACCACATTCGATCTGGTCTCTCCCGAAGGCCATTATGCCGGAGGTCTCATCATCCCAGGCATGGAGATTTCGCTGCAGGCCTTGTGCCAGCGCGCTGCCAAATTACCCGATGTCTCCTTCGCGCGGCAGGAGGAGCTTATTGGCCGGGATACAGTGAGCAGCATGCAGGCAGGAAGTTACTGGGCTGCAATCGAATCCCTGTCGGGTCTGATCCGGCGTTTAAAGAGCGAACAGGACTACATGTATGCCCCTGTCATCGCCACCGGCGGACTGGCAAGCATGATTGCCGAAGATACCCCCGAAATCAGCGACTACCGCCCCCACCTGACTCTGGAAGGCCTGCGATTTCTCGCAGCAAAGCACTTTATCTGAGCCATGTTTTTCCTGCTGCGCTCGCTGTTTACCGCACTCACTCTTGCCATACTGGTATGGCTGGCGTGGCTGGCATGGACACCGCCCAAACATGCCGACAACGCTCCAACTGCTCGCGTCGAACTACCTGGCGCCGAATCCGATGGACTATGGCGAGTGGTCACCAAAAAACTGGTCTGGAAGAAAGCAGCTGACGGCATGCGCGATCGATTCGTAGAGGAGGGGCTGGAGCCGATTCTGATCCGGCATCGTGAGCCGATCGATCTGCACGCCTTCGACGACCGCCGCACATTTGGGAGCATCAAAAAGGCGCGCTCCATTCAGGCAGAGTGGCAGAAAAACAAGGTCGAGGCGGAGGTTGTACAAGACAATGGCATCTACCGCATCAGTCTGGGCCGGTTTTTCCTCACCTCCTATGCCGAGCAGATGCAGGATCGGCTGCAACGACTCGGCAAGCCCTACTCATATGAAAAACGCTCGATTGAGATTCCCACCTTCCGTTTCACTTTCCCGCCTCTACCCAAAGAGGATGCGGAACAACTTTGGCGCTTCGTGCAAAACCTCGGCATCGCCGACCCTGCACTGGTGGAAGAACAGCGTTTCCTCATGCTATACAAGGATGCGCTTCCGGCAGATTAATTTATGGCATGAATTCGTGCGATACCAGCTCGTGTGACATCAATTCGCGGCATCCTCATCACGGCGGGCTTGTTCCACCTCACGCAAACGCGTATCGATTTTCGGATACTCCTCGGCCAGAGCCAGCACATCATCGCGGCGCAAACGCAGTAGTGTGCAGGCGTGGATGGCCGATACACTCATGCTGCGCACATGCTCGCCAAGCAGCGCCATCTCGCCGAAAAAATCGCCATCCTCAAGCAACGCCACCTCCTCTTCCTCTTCATCCACATAATGATAGACCTTCACCATGCCATGCAGGATGACATAGAGTGAGTCCCCATGTTCACCCTCTTCGATCACCTTATCTCCGGGTAAAAAAGTCACGGTCGTGGCGCGCGATATTAAGCCGCCGACGATCTCTTCCGACAGGCCTGTAAACAGCGGCACCGCCTTCAACACCTCGGATGGCGTCGTCTCCGGCAGCGACCCACTAACCGCAGGCAGCCGGTCGAGTTTGCCAGCCAGAATTCTTCCCAGCATGGCATTGGCCTTACCGCCCATTTGCCCATGCTGGTAAAGCATCTGGGATTCGGTGAGAGCTGCGAACCAGCTGGCCTGACTGGCTATGCGGTAGCTCAGGTGCCGGTAAAACTCAGGCATATCCCGCTTCATCTCGGTTAATGAGCGCCTCACCAGTGCCTCCCGCCGTTGCAGATGCTCGAGCAGATCACGGCGCTCATCCTCCGGCATGGTCTGATCTTGCTGCAGAGCTGTGATCGCCGATTGCACCATCATGGAACGGGCGATATCACGCTGAAAGTGTTGCGATATCCGCATATACTGGTAGTGCATCAGCACCGGAGAGAGCCAGTCGAATTCGCGTAATGCTTTCAGAATCATGTTCTCCAGACGGATAAATATCCCCGGCAGCTCCTGCGGCATCGCCAGATCGTTAAGCTCCTCCCCCGCATATAGGCGATCCCGTTCGGTCTGAATTTCACTCCGAATATCCAGACGCGTGTATTGCGGAATTACACCGGCCTTAAATAGCATATCGAGTGTTTCGAGCTCGATGCGCAACAGCGATAAAAATGCATGCCGCAACTTCTCCTCTCGCTCGATTTCGGTCTCAGCATTCTTTAACACATTGCTGATATCCGCATGGATATGCTGCCATGCATTTTTCGAAATCACGCCAACCTGCCGAAAACCATCCAGCACCCGAACGGCTGTGCTGCCGGTATGTGCAAGCCCAACATTCAGCTCCGCACGCTCGGCATCGTTGAGCTGCTCCATGCGCAGCAATCGCATCAAGGTGCGGATCGTTGAGGCGTTGACCAGCAACGTGAAAACAACAACGCCCACCGCCAGCGCCAGTAATACTTCACGCCCCTCCACACTAACCGGAATCGACAGCGCCATGGCTATGGCAAGGCCACCCTTCAAGCCACCCCACCACATAATATGCTGCTCAGCCATGCCGATTCGCGGCAGACTGAACCAGCGTGTCGTCAACGGCACCATGGAGTAGATGATCAGTGCACGCACCACCAGCACCAACAGAATAGCCACCACGATCGCATCACTGTAATGCAGCAACCAGACCGGATCGACCGACAGTCCAACCAGCAGAAAGAGCAAGGCATTGCAGAGATAAGCAATAAACTCCCATGTGTCGTGCAGTGACTCCACCACCTGCTGCGGCATCCTGCTGCGCCCCCAGATTCCGAGGCATAGCGATGCGGCCACCACCGCCACCACACCGGAGACATGCAGCATATGCTCGGAAACCACGAAGCAGGAGTATGCCAGCACAATGGAAAGGGTTAGTACGGCACTACGCGAGCTCACAAACCTGAGCAGCCAGCTCAGAGCCACCCCAAACAGGGTGCCAACCACCGCACCGCCAACAAACACCCATACAAACTCCAGTGAAGCGGAGCCGGCGTCCTGCCACTGCAGACTCCCCGCCACCACCATGGCAAGAATCACCTTGAACGCCACCAGCGCGGTGGCGTCGTTAAACAGAGACTCGCCCTCGACCAGCACATTCAACCGGAGCGGCGCACCCAGCTCCTTAAACAGCGCAATTACAGCAATCGGATCAGTTGCAGAGATCAGTGCGCCAAAGAGCAGCGCATGTGCAGGCTGCATGCCGAGAATTCCCCAAAGCCCCAGCCCGATCAACGCGGTGGAGAGCAGTAGCGCCGGCACTGCCAGCATCAGCACCGGGGTGATATCTTTCAGCAACTGGCGACTATCGAGGCTGTAGCCCGATTCAAAGATCAATGCGGGCAGAAACACAAAAAACACCAGATCAGGCGAAAGCCTGAGCTCCTGCAGGATATGCAGCGGCTGCCAGTGCTGGCCCAGCCAGCCGAGCCCGATACCGAGCAGTACCAGAAGCGCGGTAAACGGCACCGGAATGCGCCGACAGATTGCAGCAGCCAGTACGGCGATACCGAGCAGACTGACGATAATCAGTACAATTTCGGATAAAGGCATGTGCCCCCCATATCCCTATGCATAGCACATTTTATGCACCTCGGCTTATTTCGAGCCAACACCTGTTCCAAACGACTTCTATTCCAAACGATACTCACTTACCCGATAAAAACCTGCGAACAGATCCTGCTGATAGCTGCAGTATACTTGCTTGCCACAAGCGCTCGCGGCCTTGCGCAGCACCGCCTCCACATCCTCGCGCCAGAAGCCTGCAAGAAACGGCTCAAGCCGGGTAAGCACGGCACGGAAGGGCAGCAATCGATAGAGAAAATGCCGCAGAGGCTGTGGCGCATATTCGGTCACCAGCAGGGTGCCGCCGGGCCGGATCACCCGCACCGCCTCGGTAAGGGTACGTACCCGCGCCGCATGTGGCATCTCGTGCAGCAGAAAAAACAGCACTACAGTGGAAAAAGTATCGGTTTTGTAGGCAAGTTGCTCGGCATTCATGCGTGTTGGTGCGAGCTTTCCCCGCTCCGCAATCTTGCGCCGGGCCAGTGCCAGTTGCACCTCGGCCACATCGGTCAGGTGCAGCGGCGTATCCCCGATCGCTTTAGAGAGATTTGGGATGAGCGAACCATAAACACAGGTGAGCTGTAGTACCCGCTCTCTGGGAGCAAGTGCCACGCGCTGCATGGTCGCCCCCATCAGTTTTTGATACTGTCCAAACAAAATGGCATTGATGATCGGCTGGTGATCAAATAGCCAGACCCCGAAACCCCACAGGTAGGCCCACCAGTAGTAATTCACAAGGTAAGCAGGTTTGCCATCCAGAAAACGGCGGGCATATCCTTTCACCTCTGATTCGTCGAGCTTCACACCATTTGCAGCGCCTGCAAACGACCCTTCGGTTTCCATCATCTGCTGACGTTTTTCCATGTTTTGCTCCGGGTGATCAACCGGGATTTTGCCGCAGCAAGGCCCGGCCTGAATTGGGGCTAACAGTTTATAGCAGATTCTGCGATACTGCGCCGCAAATTTGCCCGGGTCTTTACCCGGAACAATGAGGAAAAGAGGCCTTGGATATGCCAAAGACCTATCAGACTGACGACCTTCGTATCCGCGAAATCCGCGAGGTAATCGCACCCGAAGAGGTGCATCGCGAGTTCCCGGTTTCGGAAACCGCCGGTGAAACCACCTATCATGCCCGTCAGGATATTCACCGCATTCTGCATGGCGAGGATGATCGGCTGCTGGTGATCACCGGCCCCTGCTCGATTCATAACCCGGATGCTGCGCGCGAATATGCATCCCGTCTGAAAGCTGTACGCGAAGAGCTCGGCAACGAATTGCTGATTGTAATGCGTGTCTATTTTGAAAAACCGCGTACCACCGTCGGCTGGAAAGGGCTGATTAATGACCCCAATCTCGACGGCACCTTCGAAATCAACAAGGGCCTGCGTCTGGCGCGCCAATTGCTGCTGGATATCAACAATATGGGCGTACCCGCAGCCACCGAATTTCTCGACTTGATCACACCACAATACGTGGCCGATCTGGTGAGCTGGGGCGCCATTGGTGCCCGCACCACCGAAAGCCAGGGTCACCGCGAACTTGCGTCCGGCCTCTCCTGCCCGGTCGGCTTCAAGAATGGTACCGACGGCGGCTTCCGTATCGCCATCGATGCCATCCACGCAGGCGAGCATCCGCACCATTTCCTCTCACTTACCAAGCAAGGGCATTCGGCCATCTTCTCAACCAGCGGCAACCGCGACTGCCATATCATCCTGCGCGGCGGCCTGCAGCCGAATTATGATGCCGAAAGCGTAGCCCGTGCGGTGGAAGAGCTGGATAAAGCCAAGGTGAAGACCGGCGTCATGGTCGATTTCAGCCATGCCAACAGCCGCAAGCGCCACGAGTTGCAGATCGAAGTCGGTAATGATGTGGCTGCACAAATTGCCGGTGGCAATCGCAAGATCATCGGTGCCATGATCGAGAGTCATTTGAAAGGCGGCAGGCAGGATGTGGTACCGGGGCAGAAGCCCGACTACGGTATCAGCATCACCGACGCCTGTATCTCGTGGGAAGATACGGTGCCGCTACTGCATACCCTGGCCGAGGCAGTCAAAAAGCGCCGCAGCACCTGAGAAAATGGACAATCAGCAACTCAGTTCGTGTATAGTTGTACGATTCGAAACCGGCCCCCGACTCAAGGCATCGAAATAGGGTAATCACATGACATTGATACAAAAAGAGATGTTAGCCAAAGCTTTCATCATTTTGTGTGCTCTGATCATCTTGCTACTTACCGCAGCCATTGCTTTCCCTAGTTACAAAAGCGTTACTGAACTAAAAACGTTTGAGCCCATCCAGGTCGTTGTTATGTCTACATCAATGACAAAACATCGGCGCAGTCGAGGAGGATTTTCCTACTGCCCACATATTAAAGTTCAATACATATTTCAAAACACACGCTATCTATCAGAGCTTCAAATTGACGATATGCAATGCCGACCGATTGTGACCGCAACAATGAACAGAATCAGTAAGTATCTGGTTGGCTCAAAAATTGATGCGCTGATAAATCCAAACGACCCTTCCATCATTCGAGACCTAAACTACGATTTAAGCTGGGGGTTTTATGGTCTCATATTCATCATGGCTCTGTCAGTTTTTATGATTATCTATGCAGTTAAGAGCCGCGTTATTAAACATGACATGGGGGCTGGAACAGCCAGTCAGGGGAATTGAACAACAAAGTAAGACGGGAACGGCACCCTTTTGACGGCTGAGCCAAACACAAAACAAAAAGGCCGCCTAATAGGCAGCCTTTTCTCTTTGATATCGATATCTTATCGCCGATCGAAGGGTCTGTCGTTCTTCGCCTCGTTTACGCGAATACTGCGCCCCATGAACTCGGTATTGTTGAGAAGATCGATCGCCTCGATCGCCTCGGCATGGCTCTTCATCTCCACAAATCCGAAACCGCGTGAACGTCCACCCTGCTTTTCACGCATCAGGCGCACGGCCTTCACCTTTCCGTAGTGCCCAAACAGCTCGCCCAGATCCTCCTCCGTGGTCTTGAAAGAGAGATTACCGACAAACAGCGTGGTTGCGGAACCGGCAAACACACCTGAGAAAGCGCCCTTGCACATCGAGAAGAATGCCCCGATAAGCACGCCAAGCACGATGCCTGTTGCGAAAATCGAACCCGCCTTCGCACTTTCCGGCATCACATAGGGCAGCACATAATAACCCATCAGCCCGGCCACAATACCAATGGCCAGATATTTGGCCGTATACAACAAATGATTCATTCTTTTCACCTTTATAGTCAGGCGGCATCGCGGGCTTTCACCGCAAGCCATGGCCGCCTGCATCTCTATTATTTCCCCTTCCCTTCCGCCGCGAAGCATGCCTGCATACAGAGAAAAAATCATCCGCGATTAGAAATTCATCTCTGCTGCATGGGTGCACGCTTCTGCTGCTGCCGGTAACATGCCGCCATGAGCAAAAAAATCATTCCGATTCAACCGGAAAATATGCCCTCTCACGGACTACATGCGCCGAAGCCGCGCTGGCTGAAGGTAAAGGCACCCCTCTCTCGCGAGTACCAAGAGCTCACGAAACTGATGCGCAGCAAAAAGCTCAACACGGTATGCGAAGAGGCCTCCTGCCCCAATATCGGCGAATGCTGGAAACACGGCTCGGCCACTTTCATGATCCTCGGGCGTATCTGCACCCGCACCTGTGCATTTTGCGACGTGGAGACGGGTCGACCCGATGCGCTTGACGCGCTTGAGCCAGAAAACATTGCCGAGGCGGTCGAGGCTATGAAACTCAAGCATGCCGTGATCACTTCGGTAGATCGCGACGATCTGTCTGATGGCGGCGCCGCCCACTATGCCGCCACTATTCGTGCCGTGAAATCCAGGAGTCCGCAAACCACCATCGAAGTGCTCACGCCCGATTTTCAGCGCAAGCCGGATTCATGCCTCGAAACGGTGATCGAGGCGCGGCCCGATATCTTCAATCACAATCTCGAAACCGTGCCGCGGCTGTATCGCTCGGTGCGGCCCGGCGCACGCTACTTCACCTCGCTTCGTTTGCTGCAGCGAGCCAAAGAGCTAGATCCGAATGTAGTCACCAAATCGGGCATCATGGTGGGACTGGGTGAAGAGCGGGATGAGGTGTTGCAGGTGCTCGATGATATGCGTGAAGCCGATATCGATATTTTAACGGTCGGCCAGTATCTGCGCCCGAGTGCGAAACATCACCCGGTGATCCACTACTGGACGCCGGAAGAGTTCGATGACCTGAAATATCTTGCTGAAAAAAAAGGCTTCGGCATGGTAGCCGCAGGGCCCCTGGTCCGCAGCTCATTTCACGCCGAAGATGTATTCAATTCATTGAAACTTAGAGAGAAAAACTGAAGCATATAAAGTGTCCGGCCGAATACCTTCCACCCGATCAAAACTGTTGCTGGGCACCACCCGCTTTTGCGTCACAAAATATGTATTGCCGAATACAAAAAGAAAGGGCTGCGCAAGCGCAACCCCTTCGGCCTGAAACCATTAAAAAAATATTCAATGTTTAGCTGGCTCCCCGGGCCGGGCTCGAACCAGCGACAGGGTGATTAACAGTCACCTACTCTACCAACTGAGTTACCGGGGAATAGGGCGCGAACGTTACGAACCACTCATGGGAGTGTCAACGCCTATTTTCGACCCTCATTTCAACATACGGCAGCCTCGGGTTCGCAATTATCGTGGACATATTTGCCAGTAACGGGCCAGCAAAGATCAAATTGCAGATAAAATCTCTATTTCGGGTGGACAAGCCGCAAGCTTTGGGAAAGATTAACGCTTGCGCATTCACCGCTTTTATTGCCAAAATGCGTTGCTATCAAAATGCTTACGATCGGTTTCATCGTAAACTGCTTTAAGTGAGGGGAGACATCTAATTGAATAGCGGAAGCTTCTGGAAGGCAGACTGGTTTATCGGCGTCTTGGTTACGCTGTTGTTTATGGGAGCCTTCTTTGTCGGTTTTGGCCCACTGCATAGCCTCGAAAAAGCGACTTACGACTTCGGCGTCTCCTTTAACGCCAAACCAGCCAGCGACCAGATCGTGATTGTCGGCATCGACAACGACTCCATCGACAGGCTCGGGCGCTGGCCATGGGATCGTTCGGTAATCGCCAACATGATCAATAAACTGTCGAACGCAGGTGCGAGACTGATCGGCATCGATATCTTTTTCAGCGAAGAGCAGAAAAAGGGCCAGAACTATTATACCGGGATGCGACTCGCCGAACTCTACAAGCAGCAAGGTAAGCAGGAAGAGGCCGAGCGCGTATTGGAAGAGATCAAGGCGCAGGACATGGATGGCCAACTTGTTGAAGCCACCCAGAAAGCCGGGAATGTGGTCATGCCGATGTTCTTCGACCTGGGGAAACCGATCGGAAACCCAGATACCCCTCTGCCGCCATACGTCACTCGTATGAATATTACCAACATCGGCCAGACAGCGGATGCCGATCCGCTGCATATCGTCAAGCTTCGCTACCCTTTCCCTGATCTGGCAAAAGCCGCGGCCTCGCTGGGTCATCTTGTAACAGTTGTGGATAGCGATGGCGCCGTACGCACCGAGCCGCTGGTCGTTGAATACTTTGGTGATTTTTATCCCTCGATGTCGCTGGCCATCGCTGCCAAACACCTCAACCTGACCATGAGTGATATTCGCCTCAACCTTGGTGAAGGCATCGAGCTTGGCGCTCTGGATATAGGTACCGATCAAAGCATGCGCCTCTATCCCGCCTTCTACACAGGCGAAAACCCGAAAAAAGCTTTTGTGGAATACTCATTTTCGGATGTTGCATCCGACCGGATTCCGGATCGGCTGTTCAAGGATAAAATCGTTCTGATTGGCATTACTGCCGATGGTGTTTCCGGCGCACCCTTCTATGTGACACCGGTAAACAACAAAATGCCGGGAGTACAATTCAACGCCCATGTGGTACAGAGCATTCTGAATGCTGACTTTTTCACTGTTCCGGCATGGGGCGCCATGCTGGAGCTGCTACTGCTACTGCTGGTCGGCGTTTACCTCAGCTTCGTATTGCCCCGCCTCAAGGTAATTCTCGGAGTCATCGCATCCGGCACCCTGTTAATCATTCTGCTTCTGACTAGTTTCATCATGCTCACTGGCTCAGCTATCTGGATTCAGACCATGTCATCGGCTGCCCTGCTGGTCTTCGGCCATCTGCTACTGACCACAAAGCGCCACTTCGCCACCGAGGAAGAGCGCGTCAAAATCACGGCAGACTCGGCTGAGACCAACAAAATGCTGGGGCTATCTTTCCAGAGCCAGGGCATGCTCGACATGGCCTTCGATAAATTCCGCAAATGCCCGCTGAACGACGATATGCTGGCTACGCTCTACAACCTTGCACTTGATTTCGAGCGTAAGCGCCAGTTCAACAAGGCACTGTCCGTCTACGAACACATGTCGGAAGCCAACCCCAATTTCAAGGATATCTCAGCCCGCATCGAACGTGTCAAAACTGCGGGCGAAACGATGATTTTCGGCAGCAGCAGCACGGGGGGAGGCATGTCCACGCTGCTCATTACCGGCGGTGCAAAACCAACGCTTGGTCGCTACGAAATCGTCAAAGAGCTCGGTAAGGGTGCTATGGGCACCGTCTACCTTGGCCGCGATCCAAAAATCAACCGCGAAGTGGCAATCAAAACCATGGCTCTATCGCAGGAGTTTGAGGAAGATGAACTGAAAGAGGTGAAGGAGCGCTTCTTCCGCGAAGCGGAGACCGCAGGCCGCCTCAATCATCCAAACATCGTCACCATCTTTGATGCAGGTGAAGAGCACGACCTGGCCTACATCGCCATGGAATACCTGAATGGCAGTGACCTTGCCCCCTACACCAAGGTGGAAAAACTGCTTCCCGCCGCCGCCGTACTGAAGGTTTGCGGCAAGGTTGCTGAAGCGCTGCACTATGCACACTCACAAAACGTTGTACACCGTGATATCAAACCCGCCAATATCATGTTGCTGAAAGACAAGACCATCAAAGTCACCGACTTCGGCATTGCACGCATCACTGCCTCCAGCAAAACCAAGACCGGTGTTGTGCTTGGAACACCATCCTATATGTCACCTGAGCAGCTTTCCGGAAAGCATGTTGATGGCCGCTCCGACCTCTTCTCACTGGGCGTGATGATGTACGAACTGCTGTGCGGTACCCGCCCCTTCCGCGGTGACTCCATGGCAACCCTGATGTTCCAGATTGCCAATGAACCGCACCCGGATATCCGCGAACTGCGTCCCGAACTCCCGGCCAGCTTTGCTTCAATGTTTGATAAAATCCTTGCCAAGGATGCAGAGACTCGCGTCAAGTCAGGCTCTGAAGTTGTCCGTTTGATTATCCAGTGCCTGAAAGATGTTCCTGCCGGAGGAGGCAAATAATGATTGAAATGCATGCCACGACTGATGTCGGCGTAAAACGCGGGCATAATGAAGATTTTATCGGCATCACCCCGCAAGTTGGCGTTGCCGTTTTAGCCGATGGTATGGGTGGTCATAACGCAGGCGAAGTCGCCAGCAGCATGGCTGTCGATCTGGTTTCCCGCTTCCTGAAAGAGCGGCTGGTCAAATACAAGGAAGCCGAAACCGATCCTGACACCGGCTTTACCTATGAATCGGTGCTGGCACGCGAAGCTGTCACCATGGCCAACAATGCCATTTTCGAAACCTCACAAGCCAGACCTGAGTGTGCGGGCATGGGCACCACGATTGTTGCTTCCGTGTTTTATGCCGACCGCGTGACGGCAGTACATGTTGGCGACTCACGCATGTATCGTCTGCGTAGCGATATCCTCTCACACGTCACGGAGGATCACTCTCTCATCCAGGAACAGGTACGGCGCGGGCTACTGACAGCCGACGATGCCCGCAACTCCTCGATCAAGAATCTCGTAACCAAGGCGCTTGGTGTCGAGCCCGATGTCGAGCCGGATATCGTTGAAGATATCGTACAGGCCGGAGATATTTACATGATGTGCTCGGACGGACTGACCGACGTAGTTCCCGACGAAGCCATTCGTCTTACCATGTCGCAATACAGCAAGGATTTGAGAAAGGCAGCAGCTAATCTGATTCAGCTGGCAAATGATGCCGGTGGCCCGGATAACATTTCTGTAATCCTTATTCGCACAGAGCGAAACTTCTCAAGAAAACAGAATTTGTTGTCGCGCCTGTTTAATCGAGGTTAGGATACGATGATGGAGGTTACTCATGGCCAGTAAACTGATCCTGAAATTCAAAGATGCGGTCATTACCGAGAACATCCTTGATCAGGAGGAGACCACTATCGGGCGGAAGCCTGAGAACACCATTCATGTGGATAATCTTGCGGTAAGTGGCAAGCATGCGCGTGTGCTTAAAATCGGCAACAAATGCATACTGGAAGATCTGGGTAGCACCAACGGAACCATCGTCAACGGAAAACTAATCACCAAACATGTGCTGACCAATGGGGATACCATCGTCATCGGTAAGCATACACTTGTCTATGTCGAGCTGGATGACATGCAGAGCAGCAAGCAGATGATGGCCTCAGATATTGAAGACAGCATGGACAAGACCATGATCCTGGGACCGCAGGCGCGTAATGATATGATGCCTCCCCAGAAAAAAATGGAAAAGAGCGCCACGCAAATGCCGCTTGGATCCATTCAGATTATTCAGGGCCCGCAGATGGGTAAAGAGTTTGAATTGAGCTCCTCCCTGACCAGTCTCGGCAAGGGCGACTCCTGCAAAATCAAGGTGAAGGGCTTCACCGTAGGTAAGCAGGCTGCTGTAATCACCCGACGTCCGACGGGCTATCACATCACCCACCTTGAGGGCATGGCAAAAACCAAGGTCAACGGCGATACGCTCGGAGATGAACCGCGCACGCTGAATGACGGTGACACCATCGAAATCGGGGATACTAAGATGGAGTTTTTCATCAAGAAACCAGCCTGACGTGGCTTCTAATATTGATAAAAAAGGCGCACGCTGGGCGCCTTTTTTATGCTGCCTTATGCTCTGTCTTACGTTTTTGAAAATACATTGAACAACCTGTCATACTCTTCAAGCGCATAGCGATCCGTCATGCCGGCAATATAGTCGGCAATCACCCTTGCCTGTTCGGAGCGATCCCCGGCGAGTGCGAAAAGCTGCCCTGGCGTTTCCGGAAGCATGGCAGGTTCATCCATATACGCAGAAAACATCTCCTGAATCACCTTCTCGGCCTTCACCGCCATACGAACAACCCGATAGTGGCGGTACATATGATTTAACAGATAACGTTTTAGCTCGGCGTTAAGATGCGAACCCTGCTTGGAGAATCCGACCAGTGGCTTGGCAGCAGCACGCACATCTTCCAGCGTTTCAATACCCTGATCGCCAATACGGCGCTCTGTTTCCGTAATCACATCAACCGCAAGAAAATTAATCATTCGACGACCGGTTTCATGCACAATGACTTTCTGGTCGGCATCAGGATACTTTGCACTCACCTCGTCGTAATGCATGCGAAACAATTCAAGCTCGCATAACCCTTCAATACTAAGCATGCCTGCCCGCAGCCCATCATCAACATCGTGATTATTGTAAGCAATTTCATCCGCGAGATTACCGATCTGGGCTTCAAGCGTGGCCTGCTCGTTAAGGCAGAATGCCGATAAATCTGAATTCTTCGGCGTATCATGTGGCGAGGAGTGCTTCACAATACCCTCGCGCGTCTCATAACTAAGATTAAGTCCGGTAAACTCAGCATAGCGATGTTCAAGTTCCTCAACCACGCGAAGCGATTGCCTATTGTGCTCAAATCCACCGTATGGCTTCATCACCAAATCCAGCGCATCCTGCCCGGAGTGGCCGAATGGCGTATGCCCGAGGTCATGAGCCAGCGCCACTGCTTCGGCGAGATCCTCATGCAGTTGCATGGCACGGCAGATTGAGCGAGCGATCTGACCAACCTCAATCGAATGTGTCAACCGTGTACGATAATGGTCGCCTTCATGGTTTACGAAAACCTGCGTTTTATATTCAAGCCGGCGAAACGCGGCTGAATGAATGATCCGGTCACGATCTCGTTGAAATGCATTCCGATGCGAAGATTCAGGCTCCGGATATTTTCTTCCGCGTGACATCGCCGATGTGCATGCATACGACTTGAGAACACTCTCGTAGACGTACTTCATACTCATAACCGAACAGCCTGCTCCATCATCCGGACTGCTTCACGCGCTGCCTGCGATGGCTTGGCAGCTGCGATAATCGGTCTTCCCACCACGATATAATCCGTTCCGGCATGAATCGCCATGGCAGGATCCGCCACCCGGCTCTGATCCTGAGTATCCTGCCCGCCCCAGCGGATGCCCGGGGTAACCGTTAGAAAATCGCTACCACACTGCGCCTTAATAGCGGCCACCTCATGCACGCTGCAAACCACACCGTGCAGACCGGCATCTTTTGCCATCTGCGCCCGCTCGACAGCCAGTTCGGTCGCCCGCTTCGCATCCATGGCATCACTGGTCAGCACCGTAACCGCAATAAGCTTCATGTCAGGAAACTCCCGAGCGGCATTTGCAGCTGCCGTCAGCATGGCCGGACCGCCTGACGCGTGCACATTCAACATTTGCACACCAAGCTTGCCCGCACTCTGCACTGCCTGCGCAACGGTATTCGGGATATCGTGAAATTTAAGATCGAGAAACACCTTATGCGTTCGCAGCAACTCATGCACAAACCCAGGACCTTCGGCGACAAACAGCCGCAACCCGACCTTAAGCCAGACTACTTCACTCCCCAGCTTCTCCCGCATCGCCAGGGCGGAGTCCCGATCTGACATATCCAGAGCAACCATCAACCGCTCGCGCATTAGACTTCCTTATCCGAAATTGATTTCATACTTCCCCACTCGTGGCATTGCGGGCACTGCCAGCGCATCTCCACGACCTCAACACCGCAACGTTGGCACAGGAAATTCTTTGCCTGCTTCCGCCACTCAATGGCGTGACGGGAAAAAGCGCTCTCCACACCTGAAATCGCCGCGAGACGCAGTGCCGAACGCAGCCCAATGGGTTCAAACTGCAATTCAGACGCCAAGTTTACCACCTTCTCGCCGCCCTTTTCCTTGTCATTTACCGCCTCAAGCCATGACAGTGCAAAGCTGTCACCGCGCGCCTCCTCCCAGCAACGAAGCAAAAACTCCTTACCAAAGGCTTTATAACATTTGGCATGTTTGATTAACAACGGCGGCAGCAGTGGCAGGTATTGTGGTGCTGAGTCACGCAGCGCCTCCATACTTGCAAGCGCTTCTTTTCTTTCATTGTTAACAAGATGGATTTCGATTTTCAGTAAATATGCTGAAGCACACATCGGGGATAGTCGCAACGCCTGCTCCGCATACTCCAAACCACCTGCAATATCACCCGCTTTTTTCTTTTCGCGCGCGATTTCAGCCAGTAGATATGCCCGATGCAGATTCGATTCACTGCGTCGTACACGATCCAGTCGTAGCAACAGCTCATCCGCCAGCGCCCATTCGCTGCTCTGCTCACGTATTCTCAAGCTCGCTTCAAGCGCCCCCACATGCCCGGATTCACGTTCCAGCACTTTTCCATACTGTTTTAGCGCCCGATCCAGAAGCCCACCGGTCTGGAAGTCCTGTGCCAGAGCAAAGCTGGCCTGCAAATACATCTCCGGCGATATTCCCGGGCGCGCCAGAATATTCTGATGAATGCGCACAGCCCTGCCAATTTCGCCCTTGGCGCGAAACATCCCCCCCAGAGCCATATACACTTCGGCGGCCTCGGAGCGCAACCGGGCAACCTTGACCATCTCCTGTAGCGCACGATCAGGCTCCTCTGCAAGCAGATAATTGATGCCACGCAGCAACGGTGATATCCGTGCATCCTCCTGTGCATCATCTTCTCTACGCGAGAAAGCACCACGCTGCCAAAGCATCCACAGCCCCAAAATCACAATGACTGTCAGCATAACTGTCAGCAAAAAATCGATCATAATTCGTCTTGTAGGGGGATGTTGCGCAGGTTGTCGACCTCCTGCTGCAACTTCTCATTTTCCTGACGCAGAGACTGAATCTCCTGCTTATGTTTACGCCGTGAAAAGGCCAGTGAAGCCATACCGCCAAGAAACCCGATCAGAAATGCAAAGAAGACAGGAACATAAACAGGAGCACTGGAAAAAAGAAACCCGGCGAATCCAATCTGCACGGGGGTGGTGTTGGACAAGGCAAACACCGTTGCCAGCGAAGTAAAAAAAAGCACCAGCAGTGCATTAGTCAGTTTCACGGCAGCCTCCTTGCTTCACTTTGCTTTGAATCAAATCGGTGGCGCCGAAGCAATCAAGAACGGTCGACCCGCTCCCTGAGCTCTTTGCCTGGCTTGAAATGCGGAACCACTTTCGCTGGAACTTCTACCGACTCGCCAGTTTTTGGATTGCGGCCAATGCGTGCATTACGCTTTTTCACCGTAAAACTTCCGAAACCACGCAACTCAACACGCCCGCCATCGACCAGTGCATCGCTGATAGCTGTAAAGATTGTATTCACAACCACCTCAGCTTCTTTACGCGTAATTTGCCCTTGCGTGTCGGCAATAATTTCGACCAGTTCAGATTTCGTCATACTTCATCCCCCCAGAAACACTCCAAAGCCTCGCTCTGTGCGAGACTAGCCATCTTTACGATTTTTTTCGGCTTTGCCAAGCAGTTTGCGTTGCAATTCCAATGCCAAAGCACTCGGCTCCGACTTGGCCTGCTGGCTCTGCGAATAACTACGCACCGCATCGCGCTCTTCATCATGCATCAGCTGACGTACTGAAATCGTCACCTGGCGGCGCTTCTTTTCAACCTCGATAATCTTACCCTCAACAGCATCGCCCACTTTTGGCGCATCGGATTCGCGCGGCCATTCGCGCATCGGCAGCTTTGCCTGAATCCCGGATGCAATATCAACGATTACCAGGCCCGCCTTCACTTCGGCAATGGTACCCTTCACCGCACTGCCACGTGGCGCTCCGGCCAGAAAGGTTTCGAACGGATCATCATTCAACTGCTTAATCCCCAGAGAAATACGCTGGCGGTCGATATCGACGCCAAGCACGACGCACTCAACTTCCTGTCCCTTGCTATAGGCCTTGATTGCCTCCTCACCCGGCTGCTCCCATGAGATGGCACCTATGTGTACGAGACCATCCAGATCATCTTCCAGCCCAACAAAAAAACCGAAGTCAGTAATATTTTTGACCGGGCCTTTCACCTTGGTGCCGACAGGATGGCTGGCAAGCCAGAGCTGCCAGGGGTTCTCGCTCACCTCTTTCAGACTTAACTTGATACGGCGCTCTTTCGGCTCAACTGCCAACACCACCACATCAACCACATCCCCTTCAGAAAGCACCTGTGACGGCTTCACATCCGGACGCGTCCAGCTCATTTCAGAACGGTGAATCATCCCCTCGATACCGGCTTCAAGTTCAACCACGGCACCAAAGTCGAGCAGGCGACGCACGGTTCCGGTGACGCGCATACCGACTTCATAAATGGAGGCAACACTCTCCCACGGATCGGCCTGCAGCGCCTTCATCGAAATGGAGACCTTACCTGTTTCCGCGTTTAGTTTGATAATCTGCGCGGCAATCTTCTGCCCGACCGTCAACATTTCACCCGGATGCTCAATACGGCGCCATGCCATATCGGAGACATGCAGCAAGGCATCCACGCCACCGATATCGACGAATGCACCGAAATCGGTCAAGCGACGCACGGTTCCTTCTACTTTCTGGCCCACTGATGTCTTGGAGAAAAATGCCTCCCGTTTCTTGTCGTGCTCCGCATCAAGGGGCTTTTTGCGTGATACCACGATGTTGTCGGGTTTACGGGTCACCTCCATTACGGCAACTTCACAATCGCTTCCGATTAGGTCCTGTGCTGCAATACGACCACCCGGGTCCACTTCCGAACGCGGCATAAAGGCACGCAGTCCGCCAAGTTCGACACGATAACCACCTTTGTTTTCTTCCACGACTTTCGCAGTAATGGTTTCTCCGGACTCGAACGCTTTCTGAATTTTATCCCAGAGTGCCTGCTGGCGTGCCTCCAGCACTGAGAGGCTGACACCGAAGCCATTCGGAGACTTCACGACCAGCGCTTCCAGCTCGCTGCCCACCTCCGGCAAATCATCGCCAGTTTTTAAAAATTCGGAGGTTGGGATGGCGGCTTCCGCCTTAGCACCAATATCAACAATCACCGATTCCTGATCAACGCTGACTACAACGCCTTTGACCATCTCGCCCGGCCTCAGGGTTGCCTGCTCCTTGAGCGAAGCCTCAAACATCTTCTTGAACGAATCTTCGTCCGCCTCATCGGCAGAGATATCTACCGGCTTTTCTGAAGCTTCGGCTTCAATTTCTGTGTGGTTGTGTGTGTTGGCAGTGGTCATAACGCTTCAATAATCCTGCTGTGGTTCAATATTATTCAACTTCTTGGATGAGGCCTCGACGCTTCAACACACCCAGCATCCGATCCAGCACCTCGTCGACACGCATGGTTGTCGAATCAATATGGATCGCATCTTCAGCCTGTTGAAGTGGCGAATGCTCCCGCCCGGAATCCCGCAGATCCCTTGCCTGCAGCTCTGCAAAAATTTGTTCGAGGCTAGCCTCCAGCCCCTTCTCCTGCAACTGCAAGCAGCGTCGGCGCGCGCGCTCACGCTGCGTTGCGGTCAGAAAGAACTTGGCCTGTGCATCCGGCAACACCACCGTGCCGATATCCCGCCCATCCATAACGCAACCTTTGGCAGCAATATTACGCTGCAAATCAAGCAGGCGGGCACGCACCCCCGGCATCGCTGCCACCTTCGAGGCAGCGATGCCCATGTCCTCGCCACGCAACAACGGGGTACGATTCTCACTCTGAAAGAAGATTCCCTCCGGTCGCCAGTCGAGCTCACCTGCTATGGTTTCCAATTGCGCAACCACCGCCACCTCATCGGCAAGACTAATCCCCTGCTGTAGGCAGTGCCAGCCGAGAAATCTATACAATAACCCGGTATCCAGCACTGGCAGACCAATCGCTGCGGCAAGATTTGCGGCCAGCGTCCCCTTGCCGGAGCCCGACGGGCCATCCACAGCAATTTTCAAACCCTCGATTGCCTTCCAGCGCACCGCTTCAAGCCCAGCGCACATTCATACCGAGTCGCTGCGCCTCAGCAACAAACCCCGGAAATGAAGTGGCAATGGTCTCAGCACCATGGATACGAAGCTCCGAATCGGCCCTTTGTGCCGCCACTGCCATAGCCATGGCGATACGATGATCGCCATGCGCATCGATGTCGGCACCCCCACGCAACTGCTGCTGTCCACGAATACGGGCTCCATCCTGAGTCTCCCGGATATCCACACCACACGCCGACAGCGCCCTCGCCATACTGGCTATACGGTCACTCTCTTTAACACGAAGCTCTTCCGCACCCTCCAGCACAAACTCACCATCCGACAGGCTTGCGGCTACAAATAGCACCGGAAACTCATCAATAGCATCGGGCACATCATCTGAATTGACTGTAATTGAGTGAAGAGAGCCTGCGTGCACAGAAATATCCGCCACTCTCTCCTCGCCAACCAGACTCTCCTGCTCAAGGGCAAGACTCGCCTGCATACCATTCATAATACGGCGCCAGCCATCGCGCCGGGCATTAATACCGACCCCCTTCAGACAAACCTCGGATCCCGGAATCAGGCTTGCCGCCACGGCAAAAAAGGTGGCCGAAGATGGATCGGCAGGAATATGTACAGGCTGCGATGGCGCGGTCAGCTTGCCGGCTGGAATCAGATGAATCACTCCATCCGCATCCACTGTCACCGGCTGCCCAAACAGTGGTAGCATACGCTCAGTGTGATCACGCGTCGGTTTCGGCTCACGCACAGTGGTTTCGCCATCGGCATAAAGCCCGGCCAGCAGCACGCATGATTTTACCTGCGCACTGGCCACCGGCGATTCATAGCGCATCGCTTTCAGTGAACCGCCACGAATGGTGATGGGCAGTAAATTTCCGCCATCATCGCCTTCGACCTGTGCCCCCATTACACGTATCGGATCAACCACTCGCTTCATCGGCCTTTTCCGAAGTGAATCATCACCACTCAGTGTGCTGGCAAAGGATTGTCCGGCCAGCACCCCACTCATCAGACGCACGCAGGTGCCAGAGTTGCCTGCATCGAGCACTTTTTGTGGTGCTTTCAGGCCATGCAGCCCAACGCCATGCACACGCAGCGAAGTCTTTATATCGTTGAGCCACTCAATCTGCACACCCATATCGACGAACATTTGTGCCGTGGCCAGATTATCCTCGCCCGGCAGAAATCCGTGAATTTCAGTAATGCCGTCAGCCAATGACGCCAGCATTACGGCGCGATGCGACATCGATTTATCTCCCGGTGGCGTCAGTTCCCCGGAAAGAGGGCCTTTGGCCGGCCCGGCAATCAGGGTTCTGGAGGCGCTCACAGCGAGCCACCGTGGGTTTTCAACCACTCATCCCGTGCCTGCTTGGCCGATTTAAACTCATTGAGCAGCGCTTCTGCATCCGAGTCCTGCAACATTGTGCGCATGGCATCGAGCTCGCTTTGCAGCAGGCCCAGCTTTTCGAGTACAGCCTGTCGATTGGTCATCACGATATCACGCCACATCTCGGGTGATGAAGAGGCGATGCGGCTGAAATCGCGGAATCCGCCAGCGGCAAAACGGAACGGGTCATGTTTTCCGGTGCCCACCTTGCGCACAGTATTCACCAGACCATAGGCGAGCAGATGTGGCAGATGGCTTACTGCTGCCAGAAAGTCATCATGCTCATTTGCCGGCATCTCGCATAAACGGCTGCCAGTTGCCTTCCACATCTGCTGGACAAGCTGCAAAGCATCCTCATCCGTCTCGGGCAAAGGGGTCAGCACGCATAAGCGATCTTTGAAGAGTTCAGCAAAAGAGGCTTCCACTCCCGATTTCTCGGTGCCCGCAATGGGATGCGCTGGCACGAAACGGGCAAGCGACTTGAAATGCTTGCCTGCCGCCTCCAGCACACACTGCTTGGTGCTTCCGGCGTCGGTCACCACTGCACTCTCCGGCAAGTGCCCGGCAATTTCTGCAAAAATCGCGTCGTAGCTACCCACGGGTGTCGCCAGCAGTACAATATCGGCATCGGAAACCGCAGCGGCAGCATCCGTCGTCCAGTGGTCAACCACATTCAACTCTTCGGCACGTTGCAAGTTTTTCACATTACGCCCGACCCCGGTCACACGCGATACGAAGCCGGATGCACGCAGTGCGCGCGCCACCGAACCGCCAATCAGGCCAACGCCAATCACTACCAGATGCGGTTTGCTTGCGTTCAAATCACGGCTCCTTCGCCAAAATCTCCGTCATGGCAACGATCAGCTTATCGTTCTCGGTCGGTGTACCAACGGTGATGCGCAGGTAGTCGCCCATACCATAAGGCTGCAACGGGCGGGGAATAATGCCGCGCTGCTCCAGTTCACGCAAAAGCCAATCGCTTTGTGCGTGCCGGATCAGCACAAAATTGCCAGCACTCTCTCCGGCCAGCAGCCCTTTTTCAGCGAGGAAAGTCTCCAACCGGCCTCGCTCTGAAATGGTTCTTTCGGCGGCTTGCCTCACCCACGCATCATCCTCCAGTGCCGCAATCGCAGCATATTGCGACAACAGACCGGTGTTAAAAGGCGGGCGAAAACGATTCACGACTCCAAAGATATCGGGATCAGCCACTCCATAACCGATACGGCAGCCAGCCAGGCCATAGGCCTTGGAGAAGGTACGGCAGATAATCAGCCCCGGATGGGTAAGCGAGCAATCTCGCAAAGAGTCATCCATGAATTCATAATAGGCCTCATCCAGCAGCACAACTACATTGGATGGAATACGATCCAGCAATTTCTGAATCGCGGAATAAGCATGCACGCTGCCGGTCGGGTTGTTCGGATTAGCAATACAGAGCACCTTGGTTTTGTCACTCACCGCCGCAGCCATGCCTTCGAGATCGTGCGAAAGCCCATCGTTCTCGGGCACCGCCACTGCTACGGCTCCCGCTGCACGTGCATACAGCGGATACATGATGAAGCCACGGGCTGAGTAGACCACCTCATCCTCAGAACCTGCAAAGGTGCGAATCACCAGCTCCAGCACTTCACTCGAACCACTACCAACCAGAATATGAGCCGGTGTTACACCATGCTTCTTGGCCAGCCTCTGCTTTAACTGTTGCGCATCCCCATCAGGATAACGCGCCAATCCTTGCGCCTGCTTACCAATCGCAGCCACCGCTTTTGGAGGAGAGCCGAACGGGTTTTCATTGGAAGCAAGTTTGATGGCTTCCGTGATTCCCTGTTCAGCCAGCAATACATCAAGTGGTTTCCCGGGCACGTAGGGAAAAAGTTGCTTTGACTGCGGCACAGCCCGCAGCATCCAGTCGATGGTCATCACTTCACTCTCTTGCTAACAGATTTTATGTACGCAGCCCCAATCTAGAGGCTGCGTGACACAGGGTAGGATCCGAGCACCTTCAAAAAGGCATCCGGCATGGCGCCGATCTCTGCCAGCGCCTCTGCCACCTGCGCATCATCGCGATGCCCCAATAGATCGGCAAAAAATACGTATTCCCATAGCTTCTTCTTGCTAGGCCGTGACTCAATACGACTCAAACCGATACCGCGGGAAGAGAAGTGCGACAGCAGACTCTGAAGCGCGCCGGGTTTATCGCGCACGCTCATCACCACAGAAGTCTTATCCTCACCGGAGGGCAAAGCATCGTGACTGCCGATGACCAGAAAGCGCGTGGTGTTATCATGATGATCCTCGATGTTTTTCTGCAGGATCGGCATCTCGGTCTGCTCAAGAATCGAATACGGCCCAATGGCAGCAGCATGTTTCGGATCAATTCCCGACATCTTGGCAGCCGAAGCATCGCTGCTGGCCTCGATAATCTTTTTGACAGCTGCCACAGTGGATGCAACCTCCTGCAGCTCGGCTGTCGGGAGATTCTGCTGCAACCAATGTTTGCACTGCGCCAGCGGCTGGGGATGCGACAATACCAGGCGAATATCCTCCAGCTTCTTGGCATAGGAGAAGAGATGCGCATGAATACTCAGCATCACTTCAGCGCAGATATAGACATCGCGCTCATGATCGGCGAACAGATCCAGCGTATGCGTCACCGCACCTTCAAAGGCATTCTCAACCGGCACCACACCATAGGTAGCACGCCCCGCTTCCACCGCATCGAATACGGCTTCGATATTTTTGCAGGCGAGATAACCGGCGGAAGAGCCGAACTGCCTGGTGGCTGCTGCATGCGAATAGGTGCCATCCGGCCCCAGATAAGCGATGGTCATCGGATGCTCGAGTGAAAGGCAGGCGCCAATGATTTCGCGATAGATGCCGTGAATCGCCTCATCCGGGATTTTGCGCACATGCGCCTCACCAGCATGCGCGGCATTTTTTTCAAGCAGGCGACGAATGATCTTTGCTTCACGGCTCGGTACATAGAATGGCGCATCACCTTGTCCGTGTTTGTGCTCTCCCACCTGCGTTGCCAGAGATGCCCGCTGCTGAATCAGGGCAAGAATCTCATCATCCACCGCATCAATACGCTGGCGAAGTTCCTGCAAAATTGCTTTGTCGTTGCTGCTCATAGGCGGCTCAAGATAGCAGCAGCAACGCACTCATTCCATATTCTTCAACACCATTGCTCAGAGTAGGCAACTTCGCACTCACTTTTTGGAGAGTTGACGCTTCACATCCTCCGCCATGGGGTGATCCGGATACTCCGCCACAAACTTATTCAAAAATTTCTTGCTTTCGCTGCTATTGCCCGCTGCCTGCTGACATACGCCCAACGCCAGCGTGTAGCTGGCTTTCATCGATTTGTGTTTGGTATCATCAAGCAACTTATCCAAAGCCTTAATCCCTTCTGCTGCCTGCCCCGACTCGCACTTGGCCTGCGCCGCCTCATAGGCACGCATCTCCTCCCACAAGCTTTCATCGTCGGCAAAATCGTCAGCCCAGTAAGGGTTAAGCGCACTCTCCGTCGCCTCACTTCCGCGCACACCCATCACAGCCGTTGTCTGGCTGGAGTTCACACCATTGTTCTGCCTTGGCATAATCTTACGCAACTGCCCCCAGATATTGGAAAAAAAATCATCCGACTTCTTCACCACAATTTTCTCAGGAGCCCGCTTGGACTGCTCTGCCGTCGCGGGCTGTTTTGTTGCACTATCAACCCCCTCTGCCGCCATCGCGCCACACGTAAACCCGGTTAACATCACCAGCATCATTATCATCCACCGCATCATCGCCTCCTATTTCGACAGCAATGCCGCAAAATGCGCATATCGCTCGCCGACTTTTTTATCCTGCCTGACCGCAGCATTAAATGCCTCGGTTGCCTTGAGCACATCGCCACGCTTGTAATAAACCATGGCGATATTCACCCGCATATCTGCATTCTTCGGCTCCAGCGTCACAGCCTTCTCATACTGCTGCAGCGCCAGATCATACTTCCCATCCAGATAATAGATGTTACCGAGGTTGTTGACCGCCTGTGCCGAACGAGGCTTGCCATCCAGCACCTTTTTCAGCTCCGTTTCCGCCAGTTCATAAACCCCGTTCTGTGCGTACACAATTGCAAGTTTGATCCGCGCTTCATCATCCTTCGGATTGAGTTGCAGCATGGTCACATAAGGAAGCGACTGGCGCTCCAGCGCCTTGGCCGAAATAATCGACCACTCACGCTTCAATCCCGGCACCACCTGAGCCTTGTCAGGCAGATCAATGTTGCGAGAAGCCGGGGGCAGCGTCACCGGCGCATAACCCTTCCATGCATCCTCCATATAGACCGCTTTCAATTTATTGCTTGCCGAGTATTTGCGATATTTACGTGCGCCCTCCACCCACGCCTCAGAAAATGAGGTCGCGATCAGGGTCGCCTCAATCGGAATCCAGACCTTTCCCTTATGCAGCACCAACAGTTCATCATTCAGACTGAGCGTATCTCTTGCCTCAGCAGGAACCTGCGTATTGAACATCAGCAGAAGATGTCCGGGAACATCGAGCAGTGCTGTCTCAATTCCGAGACTTTCAAAAGCCGACGCAAGCAGCACCGACAAATCATCGCAATCGCCACTACGCAGCATCAGTGTTTCGCGCGGAAACTGCACCGTATCGACACGGCTCGCTTCCAGTTTGGAATAGGGATTGTTCGGGTCCACCTGATACTTCATCCCCGAAGCCGACAGCACCTGAAACAGCGTCATCGCCTGCGCTACCTGCGAATTCAGCGGCCCCGATTTCGGCTGGTATTGATTGATCGCCTGCCGGGCAAAAACCTTGAGCGGCTCGTCTTTCGGCGTCACGAATGCGCCGACCATATCGATATTCGCCCACAACATTGCGTTCTTGCCATAAATCACCAAGGGCTGGGTGAGCTGGCTCTGCTGCTCCCGCCCGAGTGAAAAATAGCTCGCAACGACCTCGGTCTGCACACCAGTCTCCTCATCAATACTCAGGATATTATTGTTAAACGACGCTTTCAGTTTCACCTCAATGCTTTGGTTTGCAGGCACTGATGGCACCGTCGTCGTGGTCGGAAAATCCATGTACCCCTTAATCTGGAAACTCACTTTCACATTCTCGAATGTTACACCCGAGGCATTACGCAGGCGTACGCTACCAATAGGGGTATTGGCATACTGCTTGTAAGCAGCGGAAAATACCTTTTCAAAGGCCAGTCCTTCCATCACGATGCCTGCTGCCTTGCCACCCTGGCTTGAAGCAGTTTTTTTCTGCAGGTAGGCGTAATTGAGCCGCTGCCGGTATTCGGTAGCATCTCCGCTCAACTCCACCGCCTTGGTCAAATGTTCAATCGCCGGATCGTAAATCTGCCGAGCCAGATACATTTCACCGAGCAATGCCAGTGGCGCGGGATTTTTCGGAGCCAGCGACACGGCCTGTTCGGCGTGTTTTTGCGCCAGATCATAGAGCTGGTTAAGCATGTAGGTTTCGGCGAACTGCATGTGCAAGGTAGCGTTAGTAGGCTCAAGTTTTAGTGCCGATTTCAGATAGTCTACCGCTTCGCTGACATGGGCCTCACCCGCTTCGATTTTTGCCATCAGCATGTAGATACGCGCATTCTTGCCATTGATGGAAAGCGCTACCTTGCCCGCCTTTTCGGCTTCGGCATAATCGCCAGCCTCCTGCGCCGCCTTCGCAAGACCATATTGCGCGTCGAAGTTCCGTGGCTCAATGGTAACCGCCTGTGCAAAATGAGTGCGGGCGCAGGCGTGATCGGCGAGCTTTGCGCATACCGTCGCCAGCTTGAACTGCGATTCAAATGATAATGGATCGGCCTGCACTGCCTGCTCCAGCGCCGTTTTCCGCCCCTCGATATTGCCCGACTTTTCATATGCGCGGTCAAGCGCCTGCCAAACATAAACACCCGCATATTTCGACTTTCCTGCCTGAGCCAGATAGATCAGTGTCTGTTCGGTCTTGCCCTCAGCAAAAGCAATTTCACCAAGAATATAGTTCGCAGCACCCTCATCCAGAGAAGAGAGCTCCAGCGCCAGTTGGCGTGCACCTTTTATATTTTTTTGCTCAAGATACATGCGAGCAAGCTGCAAGCGTGGCACAACCCCGGAAGCATCGAGAGACATAGCCTTTCGATAACACTGTTCTGCATCCTTCTTGATTCCCAGCTTGTGATAAGTCGCGGCAAGAGCCATCCAGGTCCCGGCATCTTTGCCAGCAAGCTGCACGGCTTTCTGCAGTTCCGCAGCACGTTTATCGCCAGCACCGAGCGCCTGGTACGCCATAGCAAGCTCAAGATGCCAGACGCTATTTCCCGGTTCGAGTTTGGTCGATTTCTCAAGGCACTGCACCCCGCCCAGCACATCGCCCAGCTTCAGTAATGCCTCTGCGCAAAGGCTATAACTCTTTGCATCGGCAAGCCCCGACTTCTCGGCTTCAAGAATGATGTTACGTGCTGTCAGCCATTGATTGCCTTGCAACAATGCCTCTGCATGCAGATTGTAGGCTTTGGTTTGATAGCCCGGAATCTCCGCCAGCTTCCGGAAATGTTGTACAGCCTCATCCGCCGCATCCAGACGAATCAAACCACGCCCCAGATGCTCAAGCGCACCAGGATGATTTGGATTTTTGTCCAGAATGGCACGAAAAGCATCATTGCTCTTCTGATAATCGCCACTGGCAAACAGACGTAACGCCTCAGAAAACGTATCCCCAACAGGCTCCGACATCGGCCCCTCGACACCCTGCTTGCTGACAGCGGCTACCTTGAGCAGGAATACATCATGGTCAGCGCGAGGAACACTCAAGCTGCTCTCCCCGGTTTCGCCAAGCAGCAAGAAATCGCCGCCGGCCTCGCTCGCGCCATACACCCGGAATTTCAGCCCTGCCTGTCCGACATTACTCCAACTTACCACCAGTTTCTCCGAATCTCCGGCAAGCTGCACGCCTTTAACCGCCTTCGGCATATGTAGTACATCGAAATCCGCTGTCATGCCAGATCGCCTGTCGACAACCATCACTGTCGACGCTACATGGTCTGGTCCCAACATCACATTATCGCTAAATTTTCCGTTCGATCCGACCAACTCCTGCCCGAACGACAATACCGGATTTTCTCCATCATACACCCTTATGGCGTGTCGGTTCAGCTTTGTTTTAGCAAGGATATAGAGATAACCATCGGCACCAATCGCAAGATCGTGAATCTCTTCAAAGTGTTGCGGAGAAGCCTCATCGTGCCCAATCGCAAAACGCAGCCGACCGTCTGAAGAGAAGCAGAGCACTTTGCCAGATGATTGATCGGCAATAAAAATCTGTTCTTTTGCATCCACCGCGACCGCGACCGGCTGCCTCAATTTTACGCTATCGCCTTTCCCTGTCTCAATCTCGCGCACATACACACCGTTACGGCTGAACATCTGCACTCGTCGATTGCCTGTGTCCGCAACATAGATATTACGTCCAAGGGCAATACCCTGCGGGCTTTTAAACTCCCCGCTACGCATACCACCCTTGCCAAAAGCAAATTGGAAGCGTCCGTCCGGTGCATATACCTTCACACTCTCATCGTCCAGAATCGCCACATATTCATCATCGAATGCTGCATACAGCGGTTTCTTGAATTTACCTGGAAAGGCAACGGCCTGCTTTCCGTTAGCTTGAAGCACTGACACTGCTCTATGTTTGGCATCCAAACAGAGTGTCTGGCCATCATGATAAGGATAGCCGATACTGCAGACCCCCTTCGCAATACCTTTAAACCGCACCGAGCTCAAATACGGTTTACCCGGCGCCGGCGTCGGGAACGGTGCAGAAAAACGGAAAATTTCGATCTTTTTATTCCCCGTATCGCTGATCGCCAGTTCCTGCTTTCCATCAAATGCCAGCCAGTCGACATTTTTGAATTGCCCGCGCCCACTGCCATTGCTTCCAAACACTGTATATAACTTGTCCTCGAGCAAATCGACAACGGCAATCTGGCCGCTACGCCGATCCGCCATAAACACCCTGCCATCGGCCGATACAGCAATGGCATTAATGAAAGGCTGTCCGCCTTGGAAGTATTTCTTTAGATCGGCAACGGAGAATTGTTTCAGTTCATTTCCCATCGCTCCAAAGATGGAGATGCGCCCTCCCCGGCCACTCTCCAGCACGTAAATCCGCTCCTTACCATCCACGGCAACCTGCTTGGGGCCGGAGAGAGCATAGAGTGGATCCGGATTCGCATTGCCGAAAGAGAACAGAAAAAAACCTTCAGGGGTAAAGACGGAGATACGATCGTTGTTGCTCTCGGCCACATAAACACGACCACGGATAGATGCAGCCACTGCCGAGGGCTCTTTCAGCTCGCTATCGCGACTACCACTGCTGCCGAAACGGAACCGGGCTTTCCCTTTCGCATCCCTGATTTGCACAAAATCATCGCGCTTTGCACCCACCAGCATATAGCCGTTCGGAAGCAAGGCCAGCCCGCCAAGACTGCTGACATGGAACCCCTTTTCCTGCATAGGGATCGTTACAGCTGCAGCAGGTTTTCTCGGATCGATCCGGGTAAGCATTCCCTTACCCTCATCGACAAATCTCAACTCTCCGTTTTGATAAACCAGCCCGCCGATTCTGCCAAGGTCAGCGACCACATGCTGAGGCAACAGACTCGCATCCAGAACGGGAGGCGGCTCGCTTGCACAAGCAAGCACGGCCCACATCAGGCCAATAGCCACTCCAACACCCCGTACTATCAGCATACCACCACCTCGCATGCGGCATCCGATGAATCACCGCCCCCATATCCATACAAACGTTATGCCAATTTAGCTGTATACTCAACCGGTCATCAAATATCCCGTGCCAGCCCCTTCAGCACCATATCAGTATAGCTGACAACACCGATGATTTTCCCTTCGGTATTCACCACCGGCGCGCGTGAAAGACCAAGCCTCGCAAACAACATGCAAGCATAACGAATATTCATATCCGGATGCACAGTCACCGCAGGCTTATTCATCACCTCATAAATACTGACACGATCCGGCGATTTGTTCGGCACCAGTACCTGGCGGGCAATATCTGCAATCACCACGATACCGTACTCATCCTGTTCGCTGCGCTTATTGACGATCAGGCATTTGGTCTCGACATACTTCATATGATCAAGCGCCTGGCGAATAGTTGCCAGGCCATCCACCATATCGAAGTCGTGCTTCATCACATCCTTGACGCATATCATCTCTCCATCACTCATAACTGCTCCTCCACTTCCCCGATCAGCGTCGCAATTTGCGACTTCATGCCAATGATATCTTCAATATCAAGCTGAAAGGCCACTCCACAACTTGGATTGGTGTCGAACTCGCCCACTTCGGCCACCCTCTCCAGAATCTTCCGGCTCAGGTGTTCTTCAACTACAAACAGCAACATATCTCGCTGTATTTCCAGAGTCAGGCCAAAAAAGGTTTTGCGCGGCTTAAGCCCCTCACCGCGAGCATCTCCCACCACTGTGGCGCCAGTTGCGCCCGCCTCTCTCGCTGCTGTCATGATGGGGTCGGTTTTATCTTCGTTTACAAACGCGATAATCAGTTTGAAATGCATCACTCGCCTCCGGATTCTTGATTCTTGTTTCGATTGGTTATCCACTGTGAAAGTTGCGCATAAGCCATCACACTCATAATTGGAAACACACTGGCGAATGCGATCAGGCCAAAACCATCAATCAGCACACTGCGCCCCGGAATGGTGGTGGCAAGCCCAAGACCCAAAGCCGCCAGCAGCGGCACGGTAACAGTTGAGGTTGTTACGCCACCGGAGTCATAGGCGATCGGAATAATCAGCCGGGGCGCGAACAACGTCTGGATCATAACGACAATATAGGCCACCACGATGTAAAGCCAAAGCTCGGTGCCCGTAACGATTCTGTAGGTACCGATTGCCACGCCCACCGCCACTCCGATGGATACCGCCAACCTGAGCCCCAAAGCAGAAATATTGCCGGATGACACCTGCTCGGCCTTAATGCCAACAGCCATCAAGGCTGGCTCCGCCAGCGTGGTGGCAAGACCGATTGAAAAAGCAAACACATACACCCAGCCGTAATCCTGCCAGCGCACCAGATCGGGAATCTGTTGCATCCCCTGATAGATGAAAGAGGGATCGGTGAGCTGCCTGGCCATCAGCTCGCCAAGCGGGAAAATGGCTTCCTGCAAACCAACCAGAAAGAAGGCAAGCCCAAACAACACATAAAGAAAACCGCGCATCACCTGCCAGACCCTCGGAATGCGGGAACGCAACACCAGAAGCTGAAATCCGGCCAGCACTGCCGCAATCGGCAACACATCCCTGATAGTATTGAGCAAAGTGCTTCCAAGCACCTCGAACAGCTCCATCATCCGTGCGTCACCATGCCGAAGCCCATCACAAACAGCACCGGCAACAACGAGGCGAACGCAATCAGGCCGAACCCATCGAGCAGCGGGCTGCGCCCTCTCAAGGAAGAGGCAAGCCCAACTCCAAGCGCCGTAACCAGAGGCACGGTAATGGTGGAGGTGGTCACGCCACCCGAATCGTAGGCGATACCGATAATACTGACCGGCGCATATTCGGTCATGATCACGACCAGTGCATAACCTGCCAAAATGCACCAATGCAGTGGCCAGCCCAGAATAATGCGCATCACGCCAAGCACGATGGCACTTCCGACCGATAACGCCACGGTTAAGCGCAAATTGAACGCATACGTTTCCATGGCCTGTTGCCCAGCGGCAATCACCCCCTCCCCAGCGGCAATTTCTGCGGCCTTGCCGGCAATGGCAATCAAGGCTGGCTCCGCCACCGTCGTGCCGAAACCAAGTAAAAAGGCGAATAGCAGTAGCCAGAAAAGACTACCCTTGCTGGCAAAGGCACCAGCCATCGATTCTCCGAGAGGGAACAGGCCTATCTCAAGACCACGGACAAAGAGCGCCAGCCCGACCAGCACCAGCACCAGACCCACCAGCAATCGGGAAAAATCGGGCAGAGGTTGTTGCAACACAAAAAGCTGAAAAAATGCGATGACTCCGATAATCGGAGCGAGATCCCGAAGCGCATCCAGAAGTACTCTGGCCGAATCGCGCAAATCCAGCCTCATTTCACGAGGCAAACACTAATGGCTTCTCCAAGCGGGATATCCTTGCGACCTTGACCGTCTCGCAGGGAGACAAGCCCTGCCTTCATTTCATCTTCACCGATCACAACGATATGGCGTGCTGCCTCACGCTCGGCGCGTTTGAACAACGCCTTCACAGAGCCTGTTCCGCAATGCACTACATGCAAACCGGCCTTGCGCATCTGCATCGCCACCTGCAGCGCGTAGCCCTGCACCGCCTCACCCATGGCAACCATCGCCACATCCGTTGATCTGGCTACCGAATCGGGCAGCAACATGGCAATTCGCTCCAGCCCCAGTGCAAAACCAATGGCAGGCGTGGCGGGACCACCCAGCGACTCAACCAGTGCATCATATCGGCCACCGGCGATAATGGTTCCCTGCGCACCAAGCTGATCGGTCACAATCTCGAAAGCGGTACGATTATAGTAATCCAGTCCGCGCACAATACGGGCGTTAACGACATATGGCAGCGCCATCGCATCCAGCAATGCAGTAAAACCCTTGAAGTGGACATCGCAGTCACTGCACAGATGTGAAAGAATTTCCGGCGCACCTGTCAATTCAGCCTGGCAACTCTCGACCTTGCAATCGAGCACACGCATCGGGTTCTTCTCGATGCGAATACGGCAGGTTTCACACAGTTTCCCGGCGCGCTCATTCAAAAAAGACACCAGTTTCGCACGATAGGCCGGTCGACACTCCGAGCAACCAAGACTATTTAACTCAACGCGCACATCATGCAGGCCCAGCTCGGCAAGCAGTTGCCAGGCCATAGCCAGCATCTCCGCATCTTCCACAGGTCCTGACGCGCCGAACAGCTCCACACCGATCTGCTGAAACTGGCGAAGGCGCCCTTTTTGCGGACGCTCACGACGGAACATCGGCCCCTTGTAATACCAGCGCTGCACGCCAGCACGCGTCAAACCTGCCTGCAAATAGGCGCGCACGGCACCCGCCGTACCTTCCGGGCGCAGACAGATATCATCGCCGCCCTGATCAACAAAGTGATACATCTCTTTGGAGACGATATCGGTCTCCTCGCCGATCGAGCGCACGAACAATTCGGTCGGTTCCAGCACCGGCAACCGCACCTCATTGAATGCAAAGCTTTCAAACACCTGCTGCGCGGCAACCTCAACCTGCTGCCAGCGACGGGTATCATCAGGCAGGCCATCGTTCACGCCGCGAATATTCTGAATCTTGATCGCCATTTCTCTTACTCTTCCGCCCCGTTTCGAATTGCTTCCGCACGCTTTTCGACTTCCGCCACCAGGGCGTCCACCAGCTCTTCCGAGGCGATCTTGCCGTCCTTCTCGCCATCCTTGTACATCAGGTGAACCGGGAAACCACCTGTGATACCGATATCGGCTTCTCTTGCCTCACCAGGTCCATTCACCACGCAACCGATCACCGCCACATCAATATTCTCCCGGATATGGGACAGCCGCTTCTCCAGCACCTCGATGGTGCGCACCACATCGAATTTCTGGCGCGCACAGGATGGACAGGCGATCAGATTCACGCCGCGGTGGCGAAGGCCGAGTGCTTTCAATATCTCGAACCCGACACGAATCTCCTCTTCCGGCTCGGCCGCCAGCGAAACACGGATCGTATCACCAATGCCGTCGGCCAACAGCAGCCCCAGACCAATGGAAGATTTGACGGTACCGCCGAACAAGCTGCCCGACTCAGTGATGCCAAGATGAAAAGGATAGTCCACCTGGCTGGCCAGCTTGCGATAAGCAGCTACTGTCATCGGAATATTACTCGCCTTAAGCGATACTTTGATATCAAAGAAGTCGAGCTCCTCCAATATACGGATATGCCCCAGCGCCGAATCCACCATGGCATCGGCGCACGGCTCGCCATACTGCTCCAGCAGATGTTTCTCCAGCGACCCGGCATTCACGCCGATACGGATGGAAACTCCTCGCTCTTTCGCCGCCCTTACCACCTTCTCGACACGATCACGACTGCCGATGTTACCTGGGTTCAGTCGCAGCCCGTGTACACCGGCCTCGAGCGCCGCCAGCGCCAACTGGTAGTTGAAATGAATGTCGGCAATAATGGGGATTGGTGTCTGCCGGATAATTTCCGCCATGGCCGCCGCCGACGCCTCGTCGGGAACCGAGATGCGCACAATATCAGCACCGGCATCCGCCAGACGCTGAACCTGTGAGACCGTCGCAGCGACATCAGTGGTCAGTGTGTTGGTCATCGACTGTACGGCGATGGGAGCATCACCGCCCACTCCGACATTGCCAACCATCACCTTTCGCGTTTGGCGCCGTGGCGCCACGCAAACATCACGCATCAAAATTACTCGTGCACGGCGTCTTCGGCAGAAGGCGGCTCAGTCTTCAGAATTTTCAGACGATCACGCAACTGCTTGGCACGGCGAAGCTGGTCGGAATACTCATCGTTGTTCGGCTGGTAACGAACCGCTTCGCTCCAGTACTCAATAGCTTTATCCAGTTTCTCCTGCCGGAATGCAAGACTACCCTGCTGGAACAGCGTCGCCCCCTCCTCTTCCAGCTTGCCTTCAATACTCCGCAGATATTTACTGGCGTTATTCCCGCCCTCGCGCCGGTAAACCACCGCGTATCGCCGCGCTTCCAGCCAATCGCCCTTGTTCATCAGCTCCTTCAGCTGCGCCTCACTGACCGACTTCGGCGCATTGCTTCGCACATATGAGCCTCTGAAGTCCGAAAGCGCTGATATACTCAATCCTTTCGGCAACTTGCTTTTGATATCCTCCATCAGGCTCTTACCGCTGCTCGATTTCGGCTGCAAACGCAGATGTGATTCCGCCTCCACATAGGCAAGCTCCGGTGCGCCCTTGCGCAAAAACCACTTGGCCTCGTCATAAGAACGGGAAGCCCGGTCATCGAGCACATCCCTGAAATTATCCATCAGGTGCGCATATGCAACATCATCGGGTGCAACCCCTCTTGGCGTTTCATAGTTTCCAGCCCAGGCCAGGAATGCACTATCCTCCTTACGCCGCTGGTGAAGCGCTGCATTCAGTCGGGCCTGCCGCATATTCAACTCCATCCGCTCCTGTTTCTGGATCAGGGGGACAGGCTCCAGCGATAACGAAGCGGCTTGCGCATAATTTTCCACGGCTTCCGACCACTGTCTGCTGTTCTCGGCGCTCTGGGCCTTGCGCACAAACACCCGCAACAGGCGCCGCCTGTCCGGATCAATCTTTGTTCTCAACAGTTTGACGGCATCCTTATAATCTTCGCGGCTTTTATCCATGTTGATGACAGTATTCCGCGCGGCCATCATATCTCCACGTTCATACTCTTTCAGAGCTTTGCTGTAGGTGTTGAGAAACGCCAGTGCGCCCCCTCTTTTAAACAACCCGGATGTACACCCGGACAGTGCCAATAACATCACAAAAATCAGAGGAAGCGCGACTCCGGCGCGAAAACGACTACAAATCATCAACACCATCTCCAATAATCAGGCGTACATCGGATGGGAGGGTCAGATCGAAAGCCAAGGCCACAGCGTGCGCAATATTGCGCCGAGTCTGGTCATCCGTCGCTTTCACGGTACCACATAGCACCGGCTTACTTACACCCTTGATCATCTGCTCACCAATCGTATCAAATACAAAATTGCCTCCCAGTTGCTCGAAGCTGGTGCGCGACAACACCACGTCACCACCATCCCCCAACCCACTCAGACGGGAGGCGACGTTTACAGTATCACCGATGACCGTATATTCAAGGCGCTCTGCAGCACCAATATGCCCGACAATGGCCTGTCCGCGATTAAGCCCCACACGGAAAGAGATCGGCTGGCCATTACTACGCAAAATACCGAGCTTGCGGCAGGCTTCAGTCATAGCAACCCCGGCCATCACTGCATGGCGCGTATGATCGGGATCCTCATTTGGATGATTAAATACCGCCATCACGGCATCACCAATATATTTATCCACATGTCCGCCATAGTAATCAATGATGCGATGGAATACCTCGAAGTGCTTATTGAGCACCTCCACCACCTCTTCGGTTTCGGTGTTCTCCGAAAACTCGGTAAAGCCTACCATGTCGGCAAACAGCACTGTGATCTCCTGCCTGCGATTCTCAATCACCTCGCCCGAGCCTTCAAACACATCGGAGACCAGCTTGGGATTCAGATACTTGCCGAACACATCGCGAAGCTCTTCCTTGTGAGCAAGCTCCTCCACCATGCTGTTGAACTGCCCGATCGCGTCAGTAATTTCATCATTGCCGACTACCGGCAGCCGCACGCTGTAATCGCCATAGGCAACATGCCTTGCCGCATCGGCCAACATTTCCAGTGGCTCACTCAGTCGCCCGGCAATCCAGTACACCAGCATGCTCGATAGCACCACCACAATCAGGGCGGCAAGCACCATTCGAATCACCAGCCGACTGGCAATCTCCTCCCACACCTTCTCCGAGTAACGCACCGCCACCACGCCAACGGGTGTTCCGGCAAACTCGACGCTCTTGGCAAACCACAACAGTTCGGTTGGCAAACGCTTGACGTTGGCTGCAACCGATCCCTTGCCAAGCATTAGCGCACTGCTTCCTTCATCTTCGCCGAAATGGAATTCGGTGCCATCGGCAATTTTCAAATGCACCCCAAGCACAGACGGTACTTTTTTCAGAAAGCCCTGCACAATGAAGTCTACCTCGGCCGAACTGCCGGAAAGCATCGGGATTTTCAACTCGTCACCCAGACGGTCCACCAGCACCTCAGCCTGGGTAGCCTGGCTGCCCAGCCATGCATCACGCTCCATATCGAGCACGATCAACGACAGCACAACAATGGAAAGTGCCACTGCAAAACCAACCAGCATCGTCCAGCGCCAGCGAATAGGAAAACGGGGGCTAAACTCGTCCTGATCGAATTCGTCGTCCTGAACGACCTTTTCCCGGCTGATTTCAGTCATTGGTGAATCCTAACGATTCTCGCTATCGGGGCAATGTTCATTTAAATGAATTCATCGGTGTCACCCTCATGTCACATTGTAATTTAATACTCATCGGCTGCCTGGCAGGTTATTGTCGTCACACCGACCGTCGCAAACATTATGCCATTCGCATCCTAACTCTGGCGGTGATACGATTCAGCCACCAACCACACGAGGTAGATAAATTTTGGACGCCAAACAGAAAAAAGAGCTTAAGGCTGCAGCCCATCACCTGAAACCGGTCATTCGAATCGGACAAAAAGGCATGAGCGACAACCTGATTGCTGAAACCAACCTCGCTCTCGAAAAACACGAACTGATCAAAGTGCATATCCAGCAGGGAGAGCGAGAGGAGCGACTGGCGCTCGCCGAGCAGCTCGCCAATACAACACATGCCGAGCTGGTGCACCAAATTGGCAAAACCTTCATTCTGTACCGGAGCAATCCGCCAAAAGAATGACCAGCCGTATCGAACGCATTCGGGAAGCTCTGCAAGAACTGCAGCCAGAGCAGCTGGAAATCATTGATGATTCATGGAAACACGCAGGCCATGCAGGAGCCACCTCACATGGCGGCGGGCACTTCAGAGTCGTCATCAAATCACCGATATTCAAGGGAAAATCCCGCATCTCATCTCATCGCATGGTGATGGATGTGCTCAAAGAGGCGCTTCAGAACGATATTCATGCTCTGAGCATTCACACCGAGGCTTCAGAGGAATCTGCTTAAGCTTGGGCCCCGTGACTCAATTCGCCCAACTCAGAGAATGGTGGCATGTCCTCGCTCACTTTCGGCATCTCCGCCTCCGGCAACATCCTGATTTCGTCCCTGTCGATCAAGGCAATGGCTGCCTTCACGACTTTGGGATCGAACTGTTTGCCCGAACCGAGCCGAAGCTGCTCCCGACAAAATGCCAGAGGCTTGGCATTACGATAACAGCGGCTTGTTGTCATGGCATCAATGGCATCGGCAACGCAAACAATCCGGGCTGTCAGCGGGATATCCTCTTTAGCCAACTTGTCGGGATAACCGTTGCCATCCCAACGCTCATGGTGGTGGCGAACAATCAAACGCTCGCGCAATAGCGCATCCATATGCTTGAGAATACTGTCACCAATGGCGGGATGTGCCTGCATGATACGGTATTCATGATCAGTAAAACGCCCTGGCTTCAACAGCACATCATCTGCAATCCCCACCTTACCGATATCGTGCATCAAAGCACCAGTCTTAATAAGCTCCAGCGTTTCATCATCCAGCTGCATTTCACTGGCAATCTGCACGGAAATTTCACTGACACGCAATGAATGATCCTTGGTATAACGGTCACGAGCTTCCAGAGACCGCACCAGCCCGATCAGAGTCTGGCGCATACTATCGGCAAGTGCGGCATGCACGGCGCGATTGTCGAGCAGCGTATCGAGATTTTTCAGCAACAACCCGAGCATATGGACCTTGCCTGCATCAAGGGTTGCCTTGCCGGAAAAATCCATAAGGCACAGCACACCGACCGGAATACCCTCCATCGAAACCGGCAACGCCACATATTTTTTGTCATTGATCCCCGGCCAGCATGGCTTACCCGGCACGGTAAAGAGCACACTCTCCTCGTCGTGCAATAGCTCTTCAAAGGCCGTTTCATGCACCGCACAGCGGAGCTTGGCCTTGCCAATATCCTGACTGGAGACAATCACCAGCTCATTTCTGTCGCGCTCGTAAAAGGCCAGAAAGCCGCGCTTGGCAAGCACCATTTCAATCGCCAGCTCAAGGGTACTGACACAAACCTGTGACACATTTTTATGCCTCGGCATTTCGGTGAACATCCGGAACAGCAACCCAATGTTGCGATCCATCTGAAACACGTGCGGTAACAGCTTGAGCGCCGTATCGCTCACAGAATCGGCTTCTCCAACCCCCGAAACATCTTCCAGTTTTAGCGCCGCCTTGAGAAACGAAAGTAGTGTTTGAGGAACAAATGGCTTGGAAAGAATCTGATCCACGCCCAGCTCACGCGCGCGCTTCACCCGCTCCTCTGAAAGAAAGCCACTGACCAGCATTACCGGAAGCTGGCTACCTGCCGCCCGCAGCTCCGCGATCAAATCGAGCGACTGCCCATCGCCCAGACTGAGGTCGGTCACCATCGCATCAACATCACCATGTCCCAAAACATCGCGCGCCTCGGCAAGGCTTGATGCCTGCTCTATATTGACCGGAACCCCGATATCGGCAACCACCTCCGCGATCACCTCGCGGACGACATCCTGATCTTCAACGACAAGCACCTGCAGCATACATCACCCTCTTCAGCTATTGCCGCACCCTGCAGCAAAGCGGACACAGCAAGAAGCGCACCATATTCCTTCCTGCAAAGACAGACCGGCTACTCTTTCTCATCTTCCTCTTTCAAACGATGTGCATCCGAATAGAGCCTCAGCAACTGGGATTCGAGGCTGGCATTCTGGATTTCTCCGGAGTGGATGACATGTACACGACTCTGCGAAAGCGCTCCGGAGAAGGGGGGAGCATGCCTTGCCTCACGCCTGGCGCGCGCCCGGGAAGCTGCATCCGAAAGTTTCCCCTGCTCACTCAATATTCGCTTGATAAATCCATCCACATGACTGACCGCTTTTGCCATACCCCCCCCGGCATCATTGACCACATTCCGTGGTTCTCCTAATAAAATGAAGCTACATCCCAAAACATTGCAAGGAATACAGCCCAACAGGCCATGTTGCGGCACCCTTTCACAACAAAGTGGGAATACCGAAACCCCTGGCTCGTTTACTTTAGACTTTTTGGTGCATTTTAGCTAGTTTACCATCCCAACCAGATGGGGCCACCGGAGGAGACGGGATCACAACAATGAAACAAAAGGGCTATATCTTACTGGTTGATGACGAGGATGAGTTCCGCGATATCCTCAAGGAGCTGCTCGAGGACAGTCACTATCACACCACTACTGCGGCTAATGCCATGCGAGCCCGCGAGGCTGCAAAAAATGGTAAATTCGATCTGGTGGTTCTGGATATCCGTCTTCCTGATGGCGATGGCATTGAACTACTGCGTGAATTCAAACAGCTCGACCCAGACATGGGTGTCATCATGATGACCGGCTACGACGAAGTGGATAATGCTGTGGATGCCGTACGTCTGGGGGCGGACGATTTTCTAAAAAAACCTTTCGATCTAAGCGAACTAAGCATCCGTATTGAGGAGTTTCTGAAAAAACGTCAGTTAATTCAGGATCACAAGACTTTGACCCAGCAGGTGCATGCCGAGCAGATCAAAAAACAGATGATCGGACAAAGCGCCCCGATCAAAAAAATACAGCAGACGGTGGAGCTGATTGGCGACTCAGATAGTACCGTGCTGATCACGGGCGAATCAGGAACCGGCAAAGAGGTGCTGGCCATGATGCTGCACAAAGCAGGCGCCCGCGCAAAAAAAACCATGGTCTCCATCAATTGCGGCGCCATCCCGGAAGAGCTACTCGAATCCGAACTGTTTGGGCATGTCAAAGGTGCATTTACCGGAGCAATCCGCGCCCGGCCCGGCCGCTTCGAAATCGCCAATGGAGGGACGATCTTCCTCGATGAAATCGGAGATATGAGCCCAAAACTGCAGATCAAGCTCCTGCGCGTACTTCAGGAGCGCTGTTTTGAACCTGTTGGCAGTCAGAACTCGATCGAGGTCGATGTAAGAATCATTGCCGCCACACACCGCGACCTGGAAGAAGAGATTGAGGCCGGACGCTTTCGTGAAGACCTCTTTTATCGCCTCAACGTTATCCCGATGCGCCTGCCGCCACTGCGCGAGCGCAACGAGGATATTCTGTTGCTGGCCAACCACTTTATTGCAATGTTCAATGACAAGAAAAACGCCGACATCCAGGGTATTTCGGAAGGCGCACGAAAAATTCTCCTCCAGTACCCATGGCCAGGCAATGTTCGTGAACTGCAAAACCTGATTGAGCGCATTGCTACGCTCAAACGTTCGGGCATGGTGGAAACCGATGACCTGCCATCAAAAATGTTACGCCAAAGCGAACGGATTGTAAGAGAGTTCCAGATGAATATTGATGCCGCCGACCAAATCGACATCAAGGGCATCCTCGAAGAGTTCGAAACTTATCTGATCAGTATGGCTTTGCGACGCTGCAATGGCGACCAAGCAGCGGCGGCAAAATTCTTGTCGTTAAGCCCGGCTGCCCTGTCAAAGAAAATCAAGCAGAAAGGACTTGAGCAAGAGCTTTAGTTAAATCAGAAGGTTTTTTGGAACCCAAAACTATCTTCACTCATCCGCGGTGACTATTTCGGTGACAACTGCAGTAGCGAACCGCCATCGGGATCAATGCCTAGCACGTCCATTTCTTCCAGCAGATGCTTGCGAGTGAGCGGAATCTCTTCGAGAAACTTCTGCTTGCCATCGCGATACGCCAGCCGGGCGAAAATACCAATCGCTTTGATATGACGTTGAAAAGCAGTCAAACGCAGCGCCCGATGCCATGACTCGAAGCTATCGAACGCATTGCGCAAATGATCGGGCAGTGCGTTAAAGAACAGTTCGCTCCACTTGCGGCGCTCATTTTCCGGATAATCCTGATAACAATCATATAATAACGAAGCCAGATCGTAGGTCACCGGCCCCAGCACAGCATCCTGAAAATCAATCACACCAAGCGGCAACCCATCTTTGAGCAGCATCAGATTACGACTGTGGTAATCCAGATGCACTGGTACGCGCGGCAGTTTCAGCAGCCCCTGCAACAGTGGCTCCAACAGCGCATCAAACGCCTTGATCTCCCGGCCCGATGGCACCACCCCTGCCACTTTCGGCAAATACCACTCCGTGAACAGATGGCACTCGCGCTGCATACGAGCGTAATCGAACAATGCCAGCTCCGCCCCGGCAGCATGCAGCTTACGCAACTGATCCAGCGCATCGGCTATCATCGGCTCCAGATCACCGCCCGCAGCCAGATGCGCAGCCCAGGTGGTATCGCCGAAATCCTCCAGAAGCAGAAAACCGGCCTCCTGATCCGCCACCTCGATATGGGGCACGCGCAGGCCTGCTTTTTCCATCCAGCCCTGCACCGCAAGAAAGGGGCGCACATCCTCATGCGCAGGCGGCGCATCCATGAGCACATAACGCACACCACTCTTCTCAACGCGATAATAGCTACGAAACGATGCATCGCCAGCGAGCTTTACAATTTGCCAGCCTTCGCCCAATCGCCGGGCAACCCAACCTTGACGCTCAAATGTTCTGTTATCCGCCATTTTTGATAATAAGCCCCGAAATCTTCAGCTGGGCATCAATCCGGGCCTTGGCTTTTTCGGCCTCAGAGCGCGAGACATACGGCCCGGCATACACCCGGTGCCAGGTTCCTTTACCCGGAATATCCACCGATTCAACACGTGAGGCATAACCCTTGCCTTTCAACTTGCCGGAGAGTGCCAAAGCATCCGCCTGCTTCTGGAATGAGCCTGTTTGCACAAAAAATGCGGGACCGGACGAGGCAGGCTTACCCTTCATCAGTTCGCGGGTAATTATGCTCTCGAGCAGGGCAGATGACTCCTGCGTACGCGGTGCGACTGCAGTTGCCGATGGCTCTTTTTTATCCGGTTCTTTCCCTTCCGGTTTCGCCACCGGTTTTTCTCCCGCAGCCGATCCGTTTGTCGCAGACGGGGCCTCAGTGCCAAGCGGTGATGGGGTCACCGACTGTTTCGGAAGATCATTATAAAAGGTCAAATCGCCCACTTCGGTAGAGTGCCCTTCGGCTTCCGAGCGGGTTTTCTCCAGTTCGAGCTTGAGCGCTGCAATCTCAAGCTGATGGGCATTGATCTGCTGCTCCAGTTCACGGCGCACTTCCGTTTGACCACCATTCTTCATACCCAGCCAGTAGCCACCGGCAAAACTTCCCGTCAGCAGCACTACGACCACGAATGCCATCCACAAACTGCTGTTGCTTCGGGCCTCCGGCGCCTGCGGCGGCGAAGCCTTCACCTGTGCATAATCCCTGCTCACATGCGCTCCGGCGCACTCACGCCGAGAATCTCAAGACCGTTTTTCAATACCTGACTCACAGCCGTAATCAGCAGCAGGCGCGCAGCTGTAAGGTTTGCAACCTCGCCCACCACGCGCTGTTTGTGATAAAAGGTGTGAAAATCGGCGGCAAGTTTCATCAGGAACATTGCCACACGATACGCTTCGTGCCGCCTGGCAGCAGTCGCCAGCATCTCCGGGTAGGCCAGCATTGCGGCAATCAGGGTTTTCTCTTCATCGCTAACCAGAAGCGATACGTCCGTATTTTCAACATCGGGCACAGCAATACCATCTTCGGCGGCCTTACGCAGAATCGAACAAACACGGGCATGCGCGTATTGCACATAATATACAGGATTCTCATCGTTTTTCTGCTTGGCCACTTCCAGATCAAAATCGAGCTGGCTCTCGGCCCGTCGTGTCAGAAAATTGAAGCGCACGGCATCGCGCCCCACTTCATCCACCACCTCACGCAAAGTCACAAACGTACCCGCACGCTTGGACATCCGCACTGGCTTGCCGTCACGAGTGAGATTAACCATCTGTACCAGCACCACTTCCGGAGTATCATCCTTGCGGGTCAGCGCCTTCATGGCCGCCTGCACACGCGAAACATAGCCGCCATGATCAGCACCCCAGACATCAATCTGACGTACAAAACCGCGCTCATATTTATCCATGTGATAGGCGATATCGGCAGCAAAATAGGTGGGCGATCCATCCTGCTTCGCAAGTGGGCGATCCACATCATCGCCATAGGCTGTCGTGCGGAACAGCCACTGCTCGGTCGGCTCGTAATCCTCGACCTCCTTACCCTTCGGCGGCGGCAGTGTACCGAGATAAACCAGGTCATCGGCCTTCAGCTTTTCGATCAGCATCTGCACCTTACCGGAATCGTGCAGCTCTTTTTCCGAGAAAAACAGATCGAAAGTGATACCGAGTGCCGCCAGGTCATCACAAATGGTGTCCATATTGGCTGCAATCGCCTCGGCACCAATCAGGGCCGTGCGCGTGCCCTCTTCCATGGCGCGCAACTCATCCATGCCATGTTTCCCAAGGATGACACGAGCGATATCGATAATGTATTCACCGGGATAAGCGCGCTCGGGAAACTCAATACTCTCTCCCGAAAGCTCACGAATGCGCAGCCATACCGAATCAGCCAGCACACCAATCTGTGCCCCGGCATCATTGATATAGTACTCCTTATGGACATCATTACCTTGTGAAGCCAGTACTCGGGCCAGCGCATCTCCAACCACCGCCCCTCGCCCATGCCCGACATGCATGGGGCCGGTTGGATTGGCGGAAACAAACTCAAGGTTCAAAGGCTTCGGAGCTTTGCTCTGCACGCGACCATAGGCCGCAGCTTGCATGACGACCTGCTTCACCACTTCAGCTTCCGATGCTTCCTGCAGATAAATATTAATGAAGCCGGGGCCGGCAATCTCGGTTTTCTCCACTGCTGCAGGCCATGCCACGCAATCGATCAGGGCAGCCGCCACCTCGCGCGGCTTGATCCCCAGCTTTGAGGCCATTGCCATCGCCACGTTGCACGAATAATCACCATGCTCTTTCTGTTTGGGGCGACTGAGCACCACGGCAAACGTCCCCGCTTCATGCTTTCCACGCTGAAGGTATTCCTGCACGCCAGTATTCAGCGCATCTTCCAAAACCTGTTTCACACGACCTCCGGAAAGTGGCGCATATTACACGGAACACTCAATGCTGACAGCCATTGCAAAAAAATGTGCCGCGCCCGGCCAGCACGCAACGTTCAATCACACCGCCACAACGCCCGCACAATTGACCTGCACGCCCGTACACCTTGAAGTCGTGCGCAAAATAACCGGGCTTGCCATCCACCTGTACAAAATCGCTAATGCTGCTTCCCCCGGCCGCAATCGCCGCCTCCAGCACCGCTTGCACCTCGGCCACCAATGTAGCCTCCTCTTCCGTTGAAAGAGTGGACGCCTGGCGCATCGGTAAAATACTGGCTCGATACAGCGATTCGCAGGCATAGATATTACCCACCCCCACCACCACATGCGCATCCATCAGCACATTTTTGATCGGCGCTTTTCGCCCTCGGCACACTTTGCTCAAATACCCGGCATTAAATTCAGGGCCAAGCGGTTCAGGGCCAAGCGATGCAAACCACGGATGTGTCACCAGTTCACCGGGCTGCAACAGCCCCAGATAGCCAAAACGGCGTACATCGCGATAGCGCAGACTTTGCCCGGAAGCGAGATCGATACGGAGATGCTCGTGGCGACCTTGTGGCGCATCGACCGGCAGCACATGGAATTGACCGGTCATCCCCAGATGCCAGACCAGAATCACCTTGCCAAAATCAAATAGCAGGTATTTCCCCCGCCGCCCGATATGGCGGCAAACTTTTCCTGAAAGCCGTGCAGATAAATCAACCGGCAACGGAAAGCGAAGATCGCCCCTGGAACTTTTCACCTGCGTCACCGACTGCCCTGCAACCCAGGGTAAAAGCCCCTGTCGCACCGTCTCAACTTCGGGCAATTCGGGCATGACTCCTCCCCATTGATTCCAGATTATCTCCACATCGGCTTCACATCGACACCCTGCATGCCCAAACCATTTGCGTGACGCAGGAGTTCCAACCATAATCCCGCGGATGGCGGATGAACAGAACGACAATTTGGAGCAGGCACTCGCGGATTTCGATGCGGATCACTTCCGTATTCTTGCCGTTTTGTTCCCCGATGAGATGCATTTTTTCCGCACCATCGCCAAACCGGTTGAGATCGCTGCCAATGTTGCTGTCATCTCCGAAGGGCAGGATGCTCCTAAAAACCTCTATTTCGTGAAATCGGGCATGCTGATGGTAAGCAAGCAGTACGACCACGAAACCTTTGAGGTCGGCACCATCACGCCCGGCGAGATTTTCGGCGAAGCCTCGATCCTCTATGAATCAACCGCCGGAGCCGAAGTTCGCACCACAGAGCAGAGCCTGCTCTACGAAATCTCCGGAGAGCAGGTGCTTGAGGTGGTTAAATCCAACGACCGTTTCATGCGCGCACTCTCACAAATCTCGGAGCGGCGCTCGGCAGCAACCGCCATTGCCATCAACCCGATTTTTTCACGTCTGCCGCAGGCCATCCGCGAAATCATTATCTACAATGCACAGTTTATTTCGCTTGAATCCGGTGAGATCCTGATCAAGGAAGGTGATACCGACACCCGTTTCATGTTCCTGATTCTGGCGGGCAAGGCCGAAATATCGATTCAGCACCCGGCCGACAAGAAAAAACGTATTGTGTTTGCTCTTGCCTCATCCGGTGATGAGGTGGGCGAAATCTCTGTTGTCACCGGCAAACCGCATGCCGCAACCGTTACCGCGGTTACCCCGCTACGCCTGATGATTATCAACAACGAAGCGGTCAATGCCTGGAAAGAGCGCTACACCGACTTTGGTTACGCTATGAAGGCCATCGTGCAGAAAAAACTGCAACACAGCCTTGAGGCCACCCGCAGTGCCACACAAGCGAAAAAGAACTTCCCTGAAGATCACTAATTTAAACTTTTGCTTGTATTGCTAACGCCTTAGCTCACAAAAAGAGGCATCAGCCCCTCACCAGCCAAACCACAAACCAGCCCAGCACAATGGCCGCAATACCTGCAATGCGCAGCGAGGCTGCCGGAATCATCGGCAGCCTGCGCATCATCTCTATCATTTTTTCAGGAAACAGCGCATACAGCGCCCCTTCGATCACCAGCACCAGCCCAAACGCTGCCCACAAATCGTCCATCGACAGGCTTCTGACAGCTTAGAGGGTCACCGCCTTAGCGGGACTTCTCAAAGAAGTTGAAGAATTCCGACTCTGGCGAAATCACCAGCTTCGTACCTTCGCCGATTGAGGCTTTATAGGCCTCCAGCGAACGTACAAACTCGTAAAAATTCGGATCTTTGCCATGTGCCAGCACGTAGATATGCGTGGCATCGGCATCCGCCTTACCGCGAATAATCTCCGACTTCCTATAGGCATCGGCCAGCACCACCTGACGCTGCTTGTTAGCCTCGGCCCGGATCTCCTTAGCCGCCTCCTCACCTTCGGAGCGGTACTCCTTGGCGATACGATTACGCTCGGCCTTCATGCGCTGGAACACTGCCTCGGAGTTTTCCTGCGGCAGGTCAGCGCGCTTGATGCGTACATCCACAATCTGAATGCCATAATCCTTCACACTCTCATCCGAACGAGACTGAATCATCTTCATCAAGTCGGCGCGCAGGTTTTCCTTTTCACCACCGGAGACAATCTCGTGCAGAGTATGTTGACCCAGCACTTCACGTACCTTGCCCCGCACCACGTCCTGCATGCGTGCAGCTACGCCAGACTGGGTACGCGCCACCTGATATACCAGCAACGGATCGATAATGCGCCAGCGAGTGTAGTTATCTACCAGAATAGACTTCTTATCTTTGGTGATCACTTCGTTCGGAGCATCATCACCCACCAGCAAACGCTTGTCGAAACGCTCCACACTCTGAATCAGCGGCAGCTTAAAATGCAGGCCGGCTTCTTTCACCACTTTCTGTGGATTCTGGAACTGCAACACCAACACCTGCTCACGCTGATCCACCACAAAGGCCGAGGCCGAAAACAGGAAAGCGCCAAGACCTAAAACCGCGAATGCAAAAAATGACTTGCTACCCATTACTTCACCTCCACCTTACCGGCACGATTAAGCGGCAGATACGGCAAAACCTTGCTGGCCACTGTTTTGTCGACAATCACCTTGTCGGCCTTTGCCAGTACCTCTTCCATCGTTTCCAGATACAGGCGCTTACGTGTCACTTTCGGGTTTTCCCGGTAGGCTCTCAGGATCCGGTTGAAACGGTCGGCCTCACCTTTAGCCTTATCGATCAGTGCCGCCTGATAACCCTCGGCATCAAGCACCATCTTCTTGGCCTCACCACGCGCCTTTGGTGTGATGTCATTGGCATAGGCCTGCGCCTCGTTCTTGGCGCGCTCCTTGTCCTCTCGGGCACTGGCCACATCCTTGAACTCCTTGATCACACGCTCAGGCGGCTGCACATCCTGCAACTTGACGGTACTCACCGAAATACCCGATTCATAGGTGTCGAGGATGGACTGGATAAGATCCGCGGTCTCGACCTCCACCTCGGCCTTCTTGGTGGTCAGCACATCGTCGATCATAGTGCGGCCGATCACTTCACGAATGGCCGACTCAGCCGCATCACGTACAGTCTCTTCCTTTCTTTCATCGATATTGAACAAATAGTCGGCCACATCCTTGACCTTGTATTGCACGATGAAGGAGATATCGACGATATTTTCATCCTTGGTCAGCATCAGCGATTCCTCTACCTTCTTGCGAGGCGGACGACCTTCACCCATGCCGCGGAAACCGATCTCCAAACGCTGTACCCGGGTCACCGGCACCTTAATATCTTCAGCAATCGGGCGCGGGAAACGCCAGTGCAGGCCCGGTCCATTGGTCGCGATGTATTTGCCAAAACGCAAGACAACAGCCTGCTCATCCGCTGCCACCACATAAAAACCGGACAGAACCCAACCGACAAACAACAGGACGAGAAACAGCGGCAGCATCGCCCGCTCAAAACCCGAACCACCACCCGAACCGCCGCCGCGATTGCCGAAGACCGACTGAAAACGCTCCTGCGCCTTGCGGATTACTTCATCGATATCGGGGGGGGGCTGATTGGGCCGAGGGCGCTTGTTGCCCCATGGGTTGTTCGAATCATTCTGTTCATTCCAGGGCATGCATACTCTCCATTGTCAGTCCGCTCTCTTTGCCGCAAAAGCCGGTGATGGCTCCCCGGCAGTGCTTCCGACCAGCTACCGTATCGCCATTTTCCGCGAAAGCAACCGCAGTAAAGCATCGGGCTCAGAAAAATGGTCGGCGTGAGAGGATTTGAACCTCCGACCCCTACGTCCCGAACGTAGTGCGCTACCAGGCTGCGCTACACGCCGTATCATGGATACTCCAACCGATCATCGTTCACCGCCAAAGCGATATCCGAAGCCTCTCACAAGGCGAGCCATCATAGAAACTCACCCTTTGCATTGCAAGATGCGGGAGCTCTCAAAACAGGTGCTTTCTTACAGGTCTAATAGTCGCGCGCCGCCGAGAAATCAGCCAGCTCCGCCAGCAGCTCCGCAATCTCTCTATTACGCCCTTGCGGCAAAACGCGCTTGGCGCGCTCGGCATACTGCCGTGCCATATTTAGTGTCGCTTCGATCCCGCCGGCTGTTTCGACACGACTTCTCACCCATTCGCGATCGCCTTCACCATACGAACCGTGCTCGGCGATCTCTTCCACCTTGGCGGCAAGCTTGGCATCTTTTCGCATGGCATAAATAAGCGGCAATGTAATCTTACCCTCTTCGAGATCATGCCCTACCGGCTTTCCTGCGCTTTCAGCCGTAGCCTGGTAATCGAGCGCATCATCCATCAGCTGGAAAGCGACACCCAGACACATCCCATATTCCGACATGGCGCGATAGACAGATTCATCCTCAACACTCACCCGCGCCCCCACCTCGGCGGCGGCGGAAAATAGGACTGCGGTTTTGCGCTCAATCACCTCCAGGCACTCAGCTTCGGTCATCTCCAGATGAAAAGTCCGTGCCAGTTGAAGTACTTCGCCCTCGGCCAGTGCATTGGTGGTTTTGGCCATCAACTGCAACACGTTGAGGTTGCCATCTGCCACGATCATCTCGAAAGCACGCGAAAACAGGAAATCACCAACCAGTACGGAGGCCTGGTTGCCCCAAACACCGTTCGCAGCGGGAGCCCCACGCCGCTGGTCGGATGAATCGACCACATCGTCGTGCAGCAACGAAGCGGTATGGATAAACTCGACGACCACGGAAAGAGGTATATGGCGCTTGCCGTTGTAACCGAACAATTTAGCTACAAGGATGCATAGCAGCGGACGCAAGCGTTTACCGCCGCTATGTACGATGTAGTTGCCGATGGCCGGAATCATCGCCACGTCCGATTGCAGATTGTCGCGGATGCACTGATCCACCTCCTGCATGTCGGCGCGGCAAAGGTCGATCGCAATATCGAGCGGATTTTTATTCGTTCCCACAGCCCGCGCATCGTGAAGGCATGCCGCTTTTGCGTCAAGAAACCGCACCGGCCTTTGAATCAGTTACACATGGAAACTTACCCGCCCCTCGCATAGATTTACGGGAATGAGGATCATTCTCGCTTCCCGTTCCCCGCGAAGACTCGCGCTGCTCAAGGCCGCGGGGCTCACCGTGCATGTGGAACCAAGCCATATCAATGAATCGCCCATGCCCAATGAAGCCGTCGAGGATCTGGTATTAAGACTTGCGCGAGAAAAATCGCTGATGTTTGCCAATGCCACCTTCCCCATTATTGCCGCCGATACCCTGGTGGCCCTGCACGGGCAGGTTCTCGGGCAACCGGAAGATATCGATGAGGCCTTCGATATGATCCGACACCTTGCAGGCCACACGCACGAGGTGCACACCGGCATCTGCGTGCGATACGAGGATAAAATCCTTAGCGACCGCATCACCACGCGTGTCACCTTCCGGCCCATTAGTGACGAAGAGATCACCAACTACCTTGAGCACAACGATGTGCTCGATAAGGCTGGGGCCTATGCCATTCAGGCTGGCGCTTCGAGCTTTATTACCGCCATCGATGGCCCGCTGGATAACGTCATCGGTTTACCCATGCAACGAACCCTGCAATTATTATCGGCCGCGCGCGGCGATAAATCCGCATAAGTCAGGCGCACCGGAGCAAGTATGAGTGTCGAACTGCTGGTCAACGTCTCCCCATTTGAAACCCGCATCGCGCGGATCGAAAACGGTGCAGCCGAAGAGCTCTACATTGAGCGCGAGCACGAGCGCGGGTTAAAAGGGAATATCTACAAAGGGCGTGTGCAACGGGTATTGCCCGGCATTCAGGCCGCTTTCATTGATATCGGCATGGAGAAAGCGGGCTTTCTTTATGCCGGTGACATCAGTGCGCCGGAACCCCTCGAACCCCAAGAAGCAAATGACGAAGAGCCTGCCGATTCCGAAAGCGTCACCGACGATACCGTCACCAACAGCACTGAACAGCAGAAGAAACCGGCTCCCCCGCCCATCGCCTCTCTATTGAAAGAAGGGCAAGAGATCACTGTACAGGTTTCCAAGGAGCCGATTGCATCCAAAGGTCCAAGACTTACCAGTATGCTGAGCCTCGCTGGGCGCTATCTCGTCTATCTGCCGCATTTCAACCATGTCGGCATCGCCCGCCGTCTTGAATCACCGGAGGAGCGCGAACGCCTCCTTGCCATCGCTGAAAAGATCAAGCCGGAAAGCGGCGGCATTATCATCCGCACCGTTGCTGAAGGGCATCAGAGGGAGGAGCTCCAACACGACCTCGATTTCCTGGTCCGTCTATGGCAAGACATCGAAAGCCGTACCAAACAGGCGGGAGCCGCCTCGATGATCCACAAGGATTTGAATCTTTATCTGCGTGTCATGCGCGATTATGTGGATGATGAAGTCCAGAAGATTCATGTCGATTCGCGCGAGGCGTACGATCACATGAAAAAGTTTGCCAAGCGCTTCATGCCCGATGTAGCACGCCGTCTTTTCTACTATCCCGGCCAGCGCCCCATCTTCGACCTCTACGGCATCGAGGAAGAGATCAACCGTGCGCTCAAGCGCAAGGTGCCGCTGAAATCGGGTGGGCATCTGGTGATCGATCAGACCGAAGCGCTCATCGCCATCGACGTAAACTCCGGTTCCTTCGTCAGCTCGCGCAACATGGAAGAGACCGGCTTCAAAACCAATCTTGAGGCTGTGCACGAAATCGTGCATCAGCTCCGGTTGCGCAATCTTGGCGGTATCATCGTGGTCGATTTCATCGACATGCGCGAAGATGAGAACAAAAAGAGGCTGCTTGAGGTACTGGAAGAAGCGCTCAAGCGCGACAAAGCCAAGACCTTCATCGTGCACCTCTCCGATCTCGGGCTGGTGGAGATGACCCGCAAACGCACCCGCGAATCCCTGGGTCGCATCCTGCTACAGGAGTGCGAATGCTGCAGCGGCACCGGGCATAACAAGAGCATCCGTACTATTTGTTACCAGATCTTCCGCGAAATTGTAGCCGAGGCGCGTGCCTACCCCTGCGACAAGCTGATGGTGATTGCGCATCCTTCTGTCATCGACACCATGCTCGGCGAAGAGAACGAAAACATCACGCGGCTGGAAACTTTCCTGAAAAAGGAGATTTCGCTGAAAAGCGATTCGCAGGTTGCTATGGATCAGTACGAAGTCGCGCTGTTGTAGGCGACACCAATGAAACCATCACCGCTGCACCTCTATGTACACATCCCCTTCTGCGTGCACAAGTGTGCCTATTGCGATTTCAACTCCCATGAGCGCAATGCCCCCGACTGGGAAGGTTACCGGGCGGCGCTGCTGGCCGAGCTGAAAGATTGGGCGCAGCAACCACAGTTTACCGGGCGCACCCTTTCCAGCATCTTTTTTGGCGGCGGCACCCCCTCGCTCGCCCCGCCCGGGCTCATTGCCGATGTGATCGATAACTGCAAAACGTTGTACGGACTCGATATCGATTGCGAGATATCGCTGGAGGCCAACCCCGGCACTGTGGATGCAGAGCACTTCAAGGGCTACCGCGCAGCCGGAGTGAACCGCCTCTCCATCGGCGTGCAGAGTCTTGATAACGACGAACTCCAGTGGCTTGAGCGCATCCACAGCAGAGAACAGGCCATTAGCGCCCTAAAGACGGGAAGAGCGGCAGGATTTGAGAATATCAATCTCGATCTGATCTATGGCCTGCCCGGGCAAACAGTTCCGGCATGGCTGCAGACCCTCGATGCCGCCATCGCCATGGCACCGGAACATCTCTCCTGCTATCAGCTCACCGTAGAGCCACACACCAGACTGGCTGCCGAGATCGACAAGGTTGCCAAGCTCCCCGATGACGAACTGGCGCTCGAGTTCTTTTTCAGGATAAGAGAGAAGCTGGCGGATGCAGGCTACGAGGCCTACGAAATCTCCAACTTCGCCAAACCCGGCAAGAAGTGCCGCCACAACGACGGCTACTGGCTCTACCATGATTACATCGGCATCGGCGCCGGAGCATCAGGAAAATGGGATATGGCTGATGGTGGCGTCAGCCGCTACACAAACATCCGCAATCCCGAGAAATATATTGATTCCTCCCTAAAGATCGGAAGGGCAGTGGGTAGCGATGAGCAGTTATCGAAAAGGACCGCCGAGGCCGAAGCGCTATGGCAGGGATTGCGCCGCAGCGCTGGGATTAGTAACTCATGGTTCGCGAAACACTTCGGTGCAGACATTCAAACACGCTTTGGCAGAGAGCTTGCCCCGTGGTTGTTAGAACAGAAGCTGGTCTGGGATGGCAATTATCTGCGCCTGACCGACAAGGGGCTCCCCTTTGCCGACTCGATTGCTGCGGAGCTGTTTTAACTTAATAGATGGCATTTATAAGATATTGATGACTTGGCAAAGATTTGTAGCAATTCTGCCAGTTTATCATTTCTAAATTGATGGTTTATCTTCCAACAGAAGGCCGAGGGCAAACGCCGCGGCTTTGAAATTTCTGCCTATCACAGTGGTGTCACTTGTTGAACCCAAAAAACATACTATAGTGCTCGGGTATTGTGATGATCTCGGTATTGTTCATAGCAGGTTGGAGAAGCCTATGACACAACACACAAACCTTCTTGAATCCGTAGCGCCTGAAATAATCCGGTTAGCCGCCGATGCTATAGTGATTCTCGATACCGAAGGTAATATTCTCGATGCAAACCCGATTGCATATGAGCGCCTTGGCAAACAGCGCAACGAGTTTGTCGGTAAAAATATCTCGCAAACCCATGATCCCAAATTCGCACACAAGTTTATGAAACAACTGGCAGACATCAAACAGGATGGTTCCGCCCGCTTCGAATCGGCCCACCTCATGGCGGATGCCACATCTATGCCAATCGAAATCAATGCGCGCCTGCTCGAACTGAATGGAAAAAAAGTAATCCTCAGTTTCGCGCGTGACATCAGCCTACGCAAATCCATCGAAACATCGCTGCAGCGACGGGATGCTATTCTTGAAGCGATTACTGATATCGCCAGCCATTTTGTTCACAACGAACCACTCCAACAAAGCATTCCACCCTTACTGCAAAACCTGGGGTATGCGACTGACGCATGCCGGGTGTATGTGTTTCGCAAACATTACGGAGAGAACGGCAACATCCTGATCAGCCAAACCTTTGAATGGACCTCCGACGATATTACTCCGCAACGTGATAACCCTGCGCTTCAACATCTCGATCTGCTCGAGGCCGGTTTCACTCATTTATTAAGTAAAATGGAAGCGTGCGAACCATATGTCGGACTGGTGCGCGACCAGCCATCGCCGGAAAAAGAGTTCCTGCAAACACAAGATATTCTTTCCATCGCCATCGTGCCCATCATTGTTGGCGACAGTTGGTGGGGGTTTATCGGATTCGACAACTGCATAGAAACCCATGCATGGGCAGAGCAGGAGATCAGTACGCTACAAACCGCTGCCGACATGCTTGGTGTCGCTATCCAGCATCGGGTCGACGAAGAAAAGCTAAAGGACAGTGAAGAGCTCTACCGCATGACTTTTAACCACATGCAGGAAGTAGTCTATACGGTTAATTCGAGAGGTGTCGTCCAGAAAGTTTCACCCTCGGTAAAACAGTTGTTCGGATTTGAGCCGGACGAAGTAATAGGGAAGACCCTCCGGGAACTCAAGATATTCCGCGAAGAGGTACTCCGCGACATCAATATCGATATGCGTCAAGTCCTCTCGGGTTCGAGTATTCCGTCGAGAATCAGGGAAGGTCGCACTAAAAATGGCGAGTCTTGCATTGTCGAAGGCAGCGCTTCCCCGATGATCAAGAATGGAAAAGTGATCGGCGCAGTCGGCACTTTGCACAATATCAACGACCGGAAAATGATGGAAGACAAGCTGCGGAAGCTTTCACAAGCCATTGAGCAGGCCGGTGAGTCTGTCGTCATCACCGATATCAACGGTACGATTGAATATGTCAATCCGGCCTTCACCTACATCACTGGCTATAGTCGCGAAGAGGTGATTGGAAAAAACCCGCGTATACTCAAAAGCGGCATACAGGACGATCATTACTATAAGCAACTTTGGGACACCATCACCCACGGAAACACATTTCAGAAACAGCTGTTCGACCGGCGTAAAGATGGCAGCTTCTATCCGGCCCTAATGTCCATCGCCCCGATCCGGGACGAAAACGGTAATATCACCCACTTTGTCGGCCTACAACAAGATATGACCGAAATGCACGGCCTGGAGCGGCAGCTTCGGCAAGCACAAAAAATGGAGGCATTAGGGACATTGGTCGGCGGTATTGCACACGACTTTAACAACATGCTTGCAGGCATCACCGGCAATCTTTTTCTGGCCCGTGACATGTTGAAAGATCGACCCGATATCGATCAGCGCCTCGCAACTATCGAAACGTTGAGCTACCGGGCAGCAGATATCATCCAGCAACTATTAACATTTGCCCGCAAGGACAAGATCGAGATGAAGCCTTTCGACCTTACCAGCACCCTGAAAGAAATCTACAACCTGAACAAAATCAACATTCCTGAAAATATTACCATACGCACCGAATTCCCCAAATATGAATTAATGGGGTTGGGCGATGCGGTACAGTTGCAACAGGTCATCCTGAACCTGCTAAACAATGCGCGAGATGCACTGGAAGGCCGTGAAAATCCACAAATCACTTTTCGCCTTGAGGAGTACTCCGCCACCAAAGCATTTCTGGAGCGTCACCCAGAGTCCGCCAACCACCGCTTTGCACACTTTTGGTTGAAAGATAACGGCCGAGGCATAGATCAGGAACAACTCGAGCTGATCTTCGAGCCATTCTTTACCACCAAAGAAGTTGGCAAGGGGACCGGTCTGGGACTGGCCATGTCCTATGGCGCCATCCGCTCTCACGGCGGCTTCATCGAAGTAAACAGCGTGAAGGGTAAAGGCACGACCTTCCACGTCTATTTGCCTCTGCAGGCAAGCATTGAAACCAAGCATAACATTCATGCCTCCGCTGAAGTGGTACGCGGCAACGGAGAGACGCTGCTACTGGTCGACGACGAACAGCAAATCGTGGATACCCTCAAGGAAGTACTCGAAAATGTGAACTACAATGTACTCATTGCGCGCAATGGCATCGAGGCGGTCAACGTATACAAACGCCATCAGAACAAAATTGATCTCGTATTAATGGATGCGGTCATGCCCCAAATGGGAGGTATCAAGGCCAGCGAAGAGATGCGAAAGCTCAATCACCAGGTGAATATCATCTTCGCGACCGGCTACGATCGCGAACAGGCACTCAAATCGCAACTGAAGCAGCATGCCGCCATCATCACAAAACCTTTTCAGGTGGGATTGCTCACCCAAACCATCCGCGATCAACTCAGCGGCGGCCTTACTCCGGAATAGATGAATCCTCTTCCTGTACAAATGGCAATAGTCCGCGCGTGAAGTCTTCTGCCTCGAAAGGCATCAAATCTTCCAGCGTTTCACCAATGCCGACATAACGGATAGGAAGTCCAAATTTCTTCACCAGTTGCAGTACTACGCCTCCTTTGGCGGTGCCATCGAGCTTGGTGACAATCAGGCCGGTAGTGCCGGCCACCTCTCTGAACTTCTCCACCTGCACGACGGCATTCTGGCCAGTGCCACCATCCACCACCTGCCACACCTCGTGCGGCGCCTCGGGGCAGGCCTTACTGATGACCCGGCGCACCTTGGCCAGCTCCTCCATCAGCCCCTTGTCGGTTTGCACCCGCCCTGCGGTATCGACAATCACCACATCGTAGTTTCGGGCGATCCCACGCTGCACAGTATCGAAAGCCACCGCCGCCGGATCGGCGCCCTCCTGCTGGCGCACCATATCGGCACCTGCACGATGTACCCACACTGCGAGCTGCTCCACAGCTGCCGCCCGGAAGGTATCGGCTGCACCAACCAGCACAGACTTCCCCTCGGCGCGGAACTTTGTTGCCAACTTGCCGATGGTGGTGGTCTTGCCGGTACCATTGACACCGATTACCAGCAACACGAAAGGAGGCTTGGACGGCTCCTTCACAACCGCTGCAGGGGGGAACTGTGCCAGCATTGCCAGCCTGAGCGAATCGACCGGGGTCTCCCCCTTCCCCTTTTTCGCGGTAGCTACCAGATCGGCAGAGAGCGAGGCACCGCAATCGGCCATAATCAGACCATCCTCGACATCCATCCACTCGGCATCGGAAAGCCGGGCCTTCGGACCTCCCGGCAACATCTGCGACAGCCCGTCGCGACTGCGGCTCAATCCCTTGGCTAACCTTGAAAAAAACGAACCCATGCACTCCCCTCAAATAAAATCGGCCGGTGTTTCCACCGGCCGGGGATGATGCCCGCATGCAGGCATCGAGGTCAATTTACGATATCTTGGCTCAATGCCCGTGATGACCGCCATGGTCGTGCTCTTGCCCAGCACCATCGCGCATATCGCGCACTTCGGCATGCACCATCACTTTTGAGCCGTCGGACATTGTAAGTGTGATCATCACATGCTCTCCGGCTTTGAGCTTCTTCTTCAGACCGACCAGCATCAGGTGATTACCACCCTGCTCGAATTTCACTTCGCCATGTGCCGGAACCACCACTTTCTCCATGGCCTTCATGTGCATCATGCCGTTGTGCATCATTGAGCTGTGAAACTCGGGGGATTCGGCGATATCGGTGATTACCGAAACCACGGAAACCTCTTTATCGCCGGTATTCTTGATGGTCATATACCCCGCTGCCGTATCGGCAACAGGAGGCGGCAGCATCACCCACGCATCCTCCACCAGCGTCTCGGCCATGGCCTGCATCGGCATCAGCAGCAGCGCTGCAAACAACAAACGTTTCATTGGGAACTCCTTCATTTAGAGAGGTACAGGGGGAGAAGCCTGCATCAAACCTCTCCCCCTGTCCGGTGTTAAAATCGCATGGAAGCGCGCAGCAGGAACCACTGATCGGTCACTTGCTGGATACCGCCTGCATTTTGGAAGATCGGCATGCGGTATTCTCCGCTGAAGATCCAGCCCGGCGAAGCGATCCACTGAAAGCCCGGTGCGATGAACAATGAATTGATGCCGGTATTGGCAACATTATCAATCATGCTGTTCGGGTTCTGGTAGGCCACTCTCGATGTCGGAGAAGAGGTATCGACTGTGCCATCGGTGCTGTCCTTGCCTGCCCAGACGCCCTTCAGATCAAGCTTGAAGTTGAAGGCCGAGGTCAGGCGATAACGAGCCGAAACATCGTAGTTCAAACGATTGCCCACTTTGTAGCCCAGATCGTTACGCATATTGTACTGGTAGGTCAGCGATGGGGAGAGCAACCACAGCGCTCCGCCATCCTCATGATCACCAAAACCCAATGTGCCATTCAGCAGCAGCAGAGCATCCCACGAACCGGTACCTGTCTGCATCATCATGTGGACTAGGTCGCCGCTCGCACTGCGGTGGGTGTGTTTGCCGGTCGGCGCCTTGATACCCACACCCATTGAGATACGCTGACGCGTCCGCATATCAGTGTCCTTGTAAAGATCGCGCAGATAGACGAGCGATACATCACCAAGCCCCTTGATCGTTTCCATGGTCATATTCGAGTAGGTAATCGGATTGGTCGGCATCATCATGCGCATACCCATCATCATATCCATATCGTTAATGATATAAGGGACGGTCAGCACGAAGGCGTTATTTTCATCCATACGGTAATTCATGTTAACGCTGTACTTCTGCATGATCATTTTGGTCGGCACCGAATACATACCGGTCTTGCCGGCCAGCGCATCGGTAATGGCCTGAGTCGGGCTCACCTCGACCGTGCCGCGACGAATGGTCTGCATCTTCATCCAGTCGTACTGGGCACTCATGCTGAAGCCCGTCGAGCTTCCCACGCCTTCAACGCCGGCTGCGATACAACACGAAAGGCCGCACTCACTGGCGCGCACTTGTGTGCTCACAGTCATCATCATTGCGCCGGCGATACCGGCGATCATCAGGGCGCGCGAAACAGACCGCGCCCAATTTCCAAATTGGTTCATCTATCAATCTCCTGAATTGGTTTATGCCATATGCAGTGCATACGGACGCACATCGGCAAATTCGCCGGTGTAAAAAAAATTAGAGGCTTGGGTTCAGGAGAAAATTTGCGGAGGTGGAAGGTTGACGGAAACCGGCAACGCCTCAAGCGAGACAACCGGCAACAGTTCGGTACGAACAACCAGGAAACCATGCTGCATCGCAACAGACCGTAGTAGATGTGGTGTGGTCAAAAGTGGGGAGCCATCGGTATTGCGATGACAACCGCAACCACACTCGATGCGCTCGCGCTGCATATCGCCACGCACAGCGACAGGACCATGATTGTGCCCTTCGTGCAGTTCGGCGGCAGGCTTTGCATTTGCATGCTGATGATGCACATGCTCGTTATTCGCCACCTGCATAGCATGCTGATGTTCCGCATGCTGGGAAGCACGCAGATTCGACAGTAAATCGCCATCACCACAAAGCGCCGCCAATGATACCGCTGGCAGGCTACTGACAACCAGCATCGACGCGGACAACATGATGGTAAAAAATTTACGCATGGGCGCGCCATGCTACGAGGGCTCAGGTTGATTGCAATAGTATGAACTGTAAGAATCCGCCTCCCCGCGAGGCATAGAGGCAAATGTCCCGGATCGGAGCAGGTGCATGAAACGACTTTTCTTGCTGCTATCGGCAGCTCTCTTCTTACTGGCAGCAACCCCGCAGCAGGGACTGGCCATCGACTACGAGTGGACCACGCAACAGGGAAAAAGCGCCTCCCTGGCCGACTATCGGGGAAAGCCCGTGATTCTGCACTTCTGGGCCAGCTGGTGTCCGCCATGCCGCGAAGAGATGCCGGAACTCTCCAGTTGGGTCAAAGCGCATCCGGAAGTGGCTCTGGTGGCTGTATCGCTGGATGAAGATATGGACGATATCAAAAAGTTTCTTGAAACAAATCACATCTCCTTTCCTGCTCTGCAGGGCGACAAGAATGACGTCATTGGTCTCGGCATCCGTGGACTGCCAGCAACACTGATCATTGATGCCAAAGGTGAGCTACTGCGCCAGCGCATCGGCGCTGTGGCCTGGAGCGACCCGACAGCGAGTGCCGATTTCCTGCAACACCTGCAATAGCGGCTTTGCATTTCCGCCGGCATCGGGCACCATCCCCCACACACAATTTTAATGCATTTATATAACAGGAGTTTCCCGATGCGCCGAGCTCTCATTCCAATGCTTGCACTGCTGCTGATTCCCGCCGGTTGCGAGGCCGATTCACAGGACTTTAAAAAGATTGAACTTCAGATTCGCAAAAACATTCCGGATTTACCGGTCACGAAGGTCGGGCCATCCCCGATCAAGGGGCTATACGAAGTGGTTTCCGGTAACAACATCTACTACGCCGATGCAGACGGCTCACACCTGATTTCGGGTGGCAATATTTTTGATACCAAGACTCGCGCCAATCTCACCGCCGAGCGTTTGCAGGATCTGAACCGTGTGGACTGGAGCCTGCTGCCACTGAACAAGGCTATTGTTTCCGGCGATCCCGACGGCAAGCCACTGGCTGTGTTTACCGATCCCGACTGCCCCTACTGCCGTAAATTTGAAACAGAGCTCAAGAATGCCAAAGGAATCAAGGTCTACACTTTCCTGATGCCACTTGAGCAGCTGCACCCGATGGCCAGAATGAAGTCTGAGGCGATCTGGTGCGCCAAAGATCAACATGCAGAACTACAAGCCGTAATGCTGGAGGATAAGATGCCTGAAAAAGCTTCTTGCGAAAATCCGCTTGCCGACATTGCCGAGCTTGCAGCTCAGCTGAACATCCACGGCACCCCGACCCTGATTGCAGGCGACGGGCGTGTGCGCTCCGGCGGCGTGGGTACCGCAGAACTTTCAAAATGGCTGAATAAGTAACGTCACTTTCGCATCTGCAAAGTTAATCAAGGAGAGACCCATGCGCGATAACCGCCGCAGCGATGAGCTGCGCCCTGTCAATATCGACACCACCTTTAATATCCATGCCGAGGGCACGGCGCTGATTAGCTTCGGTAACACCCGCGTGCTCTGCACCGCCTCAGTGGAAGAGAAGGTGCCGCCCTTCAAGCGCGGCGACGGCACTGGCTGGGTCACCGCCGAATATGGAATGCTGCCGCGTGCCACCCATACCCGTGGTGGTCGTGAAGCGGCCCGAGGCAAGCAAGGCGGCCGCACCGTGGAAATCCAGCGCCTGATCGGCCGCTCCCTGCGTGCCGTAGTGGACTTGCAGAAGCTTGGCGAGCGCACCATCAGTCTGGACTGCGATGTATTGCAGGCAGATGGTGGCACCCGCACAGCAGCCATTACCGGCGCATGGGTGGCACTGCGCATCGCTGTGAACAAACTGCTAAAGGCAGGCATTCTCGCCGAAGATCCAATCCTCGGGCAGGTCGCTGCTATAAGCTGTGGATTCGTGGAAGGCACCGCCCTGCTCGACCTGCAATACAGCGAAGATTCAAAAGCGCAGATGGATGCCAACTTCATCATAACCGCCGATGGCGGCATCGTAGAGGTACAGGCTACTGCTGAAGACAGACCAGTGGCATGGGACAATGTCGTTACCTTAAAGGAGCTGGCCGAAAAGGGCATTGGCGATCTCGTGAAGCTGCAGCTGCAAGCCACTGCCTGATGCGCATCTGCATCGCCAGCAACAACGCCAAGAAGCGCAAAGAGATCGAAGCCATCCTCAACTCTCTTGAGATCGAAATCGTGCCTGCTGCCGACACCCGCTTTACTGATGTACTCGAGGATGGCGACAGCTTTGCTGCCAATGCGCAAAAAAAAGCCGAAGCCTTTGCTCAGCTGAACCACCTGCCTGCACTGGCCGATGATTCGGGCCTCTGCGTGGATGCGCTCAATGGCGCCCCCGGCATCTACTCCAGCCGCTATGCGGGGGAATCCGCAAATGACGCCGAAAACAACGCAAAGCTGCTACATGAGTTGAAGGATCAGCACGACCGAAGCGCCCACTTTGCCTGCGCCATCCACCTCGCCTTTCCCGATGCTTCCGCCCCCATCACCGCAGAAGGGCAAGTGAACGGCCAGATTCTCGAAACGCCGGACGGTGATAAGGGGTTCGGCTACGACCCGATCTTCTTCTGTCCCGAGCTCGGCAAAAGCTTTGCCAATGCCACTGCTGCCGAAAAGGCATCCGTATCGCATCGCGGCCGTGCACTTTCCGAATTCAAACAGAAATTACAGGCCTATCTTGGCTGATCCGACTTTCAATGCTAACTGCCGCGACTGCCCCCGGCTGGCCACATTTCTGGACGAAGTGAAGGCCGAACACCCCGATTATTTCTGCGCCCCGGTACCCGCCTTCGGTGATCAAAGTCCCCATCTGCTGATCGTAGGGCTTGCCCCAGGCAAGCATGGCGCCAACCGTTCAGGCCGCCCTTTCACCGGCGATTATGCCGGAATTCTTCTGTATCAAACTTTGTTCGATCTCGGATTCGCTTCCGCACCGACCTCGATCTCTGTCGATGACGGGCTAATGCTAAAGGGGGTGCGTATCAGTAACGCCGTGAAATGCTTACCGCCACAAAACAAACCGGAGACCTCCGAAATCAGGCAGTGCAATCACTATCTTGCTGCGGAGATCGCGGAGCTTCCTGACAATTGCAACCTGCTGGCGCTGGGCAGCATTGCACATCAGGCGGTATTGCGGGCCTATGAGTTAAAAGTCGGCGCATACAAATTCGGACACGGAGCCGAACATGCGTTGCCCGACGGGCGCAAACTGTTCGACAGCTATCACTGCTCGCGCTACAACACGCAGACCAAACGTCTGACCGGGGAAATGTTTACTGCCGTACTTCGCCGCGCAAGCGGGAGCAGCGACTAGGTCTCTTCCAGCCGGGTCGCTTTGAAGCGCTTCATCATGAGATAAATTTTGTTGGGATACTTGTGTACACCAAGTGATCCGTTATAAGCCGCCAGCGCCTGATGCAGCTTGCCGTAGCGATCAATGTAATAGCGCAGAATGGCGCAGCCATAACGCAGGTTGGTCTCGATTTCGAACAAATTATCTTTCGATGAGCCCAGTTCATTTTTCCAGAACGGCATCACCTGCATCAAACCGCGCGCGCCGACATTACTCACGGCATAGTGATCGAAACGCGACTCCACCGCGATCACGGCAAGCACCAGTTCGGGTGAAAGCTTAAAGCGCTTGCTGTAGACATAAACGCCATTGGCAATATTGGTAGCCTCGGACTCGTCCGGCACCCATTTCTGAATGAGGTGCACAATATCCTGCACCCAGACCACCTGCTCGAAATCCTTCTCTTCCGGCGCCTTTCCAGCCTTGAGCATCTCGCGCAAGTGCTCCTTCTCTTCCGGCTTGATATCAAGCGGGCCAACACTCTGCTCCACCGCTTTTTTCACTGCGGTTTCCTGAAAATACTGTTTGTCTTCGGAGGTGCTCTGCAGCCAAAACGGCAAGCTCACCAGAAAACCGGCGATCATCACCCCGGTCAGCAAGGCCTTGGGCGATATTCCATTCAGCCGCCGTATCAGATCTGCAGTATTCAGCGACATGCGCTATACCTCAAAGCCCAGCAGCTGCCGGACCTGATCCACAACAGCATCGGGCGCTGCAGCAGCCTCACCACCCGCACGGGTCTTGATCTCCACTTCGCCGCGCTCAAGGCTGCGATCACCGACCACCACCCGCACCGGCATCCCCATCAATTCGGCATCGCTGAATTTCACGCCAGGACGCTCCTTACGATCATCCCAGACCACTTCGATGCCTGCCTCACTGAACTGCTGGTAAAGTTCGGCCGCAGCCTTTTCAACAGCTTCGCTCTGACCAAGCGAAATCAGCGCCACATGAAAGGGAGCGAGCTGCACGGGCCAGCAGATGCCCCGTTCATCGTGACACTGCTCCACCACCGCTGCCATCAGGCGCGATACGCCAATGCCATAGCAGCCCATTTCCGCCACCGCGCGCTGTCCTGCCTCGGAATGAAAACAGACATTCATCGGCTCAGAATAGCGGGTACCGAGTTCGAATACATGCCCGACCTCAATACCGCGCGACAACCCAATCTTACCACCGCACTGGCAGCACGCATCGTCAGTCTGCACGCTGCGCACATCGGCATATACCGCCTCCGGCACATCTCGGGAAAAGTCGAACCCGGTCACATGCTGCCCGGCCACATTGGCTCCGGCCACCAGCCCCGCGGCCCCCTTCAGACTCTCATCGACAATCACTTTCGCCTTTAAACCCTGCGGCCCGACAAAGCCTGCCACTCCGCCAACGTTTTGAATCTCTGCATCCTCAGCCAACACCACTTCGGCAGCTCCCAGCACACGGGTCAGTTTCACTTCCTGCATCTGATCATCACCGTGGATGCATACTGCAACCACCTCACCATCATCCGCACCGCCACTCACACGATACATCAGAGTTTTGACCAGCATGGAGGGCGCAACTTTCAAAAATGCCGCTACATCCTCAACCGCCTTCACATCTGGCGTATCCACTTTTGCAAGCGCCGCCGCCTTGCCGGACACTGGCTTCCGCTTACTCACTGCCTTTTCAACATTGGCGGCATAGTCACACCCACCACAATGCGCAATCAGGTCTTCGCCGGAATCAGCCAGCACGTGAAATTCGTGCGAATAATCGCCGCCGATTGATCCGGTATCAGCCTCCACAGCACGAAACTTCAAACCCAGGCGCGTGAAAATGCGCATATAGGTATCAAACATATTGCGATATTCGCGGTGCAGATCCTCCACATCATGATGGAAGGAGTAAGCATCCTTCATGATGAACTCTCGGCCACGCATCAGTCCGAAGCGCGGGCGCACCTCATCGCGAAACTTGCCCTGAATCTGATAAAGATTCATCGGCAACTGGCGGTAGGAGCGAAGCTCGCGTGCCACCAGATCGCAAATCACCTCTTCGTGGGTCGGCCCCAGACACGACTCATGATCGTGGCGATCCACAAAACGCAAAAGCTCCCGGCCATATTTTTCCCAGCGCCCGGACTGCTGCCAGAGCTCGGAGGGCTGCACCATCGGCAGCAGCAGCTCCTGCGCCCCGGCACGATTCATCTCCTCGCGAATAATCGCCTCGATCTTGCGCAATACGCGCAAACCCAAAGGAAGATAATCATAAACACCGGCAGTGACACGGCGGACAAAACCCGCGCGCAGCAACAGCTTGTGCGAGATCACCTCGGCATCCGCCGGATCGTCTCGCAGGGTGGGGGCGAAAAACTGACTCTGTTTCATGGCGGCGAAATATACAGGGCTTAGGCCCGAGGTGGTAGGCATTCCTCGCTATTGAAAACGCCCAATTCGATGTATATCATGCGGCCTGTGTGCATACAGGAGGTATTCCCATGACTGATCGTGTGAGGGGAACTGTAGCCTGGTTTGATAACCGTAAGGGTTACGGTTTTATTCAGCAAGAAACAGGCGGCGACGATATTTTTGTGCATTACCGTGAGATTCGCGGAGAAGGCTTCAAAACCTTGAAAGACGGCCAGGCCGTCGAGTTCGGAATTATCGATAGCGATAAAGGCCTTCAGGCTCAGGACGTCGCGGCTGTTGCCGAATAAATCAATCAACGCCTACCGCAATCCTGCGGTTCTTTTGTTCCAAAAACTCTCTTCCAGAAAAGCCACCGCTTGGGCGGGTGGTGGCTTTATTTGTAACTTATATATTTCGAAGTACTATGTGGAATAGATATTTGAGGGATCAAACATGAAACCATATCACTTTTTTGCAGCAGTATTACTCGGCCTGTATTTAGTCGGATGTTCAGCCATGGGAGTCATTGAAACAAGCGACCCTATGAAAAAACTTGCCCAGGCCAACGCATTGGTTGTCAGGTATAATAGACCCTTACCTGCAGAGAAGCTCATTAGAGAAGCAATAGAAATTTGTACAAACACAAATGACAAATCTTGCTTGGGAGCGGCTAACATGAGCTACAGCTTCTTTCTCCGATCCGAAGCGGTCACAATGTGGTACGGCAAGTGTCGTGAAAATTGTTTTCGCGATAAATCAGTCACCATTGAGAATCGATATGTCAAAGCAATTGAGTATAACAAGTTAGGTATATCGAACTATGAACAAGTTAAGAAGTATGACATGCTTTCAAATGCATATTTGAATCTTGGTGTGCTCTATGAGTACCTGAAAAACAAAAAAGAAGCGTGTGCCTCATACGCAAAAGCCCTAGAAAACCTTGCAAAAAACATTAAGGAAAATCCCGATGCCAATGTGTCATTTGACCCGGGCCCTGGCATTTCCAGCTTCGAAGATGAAGTTGCATTCTTTCAAAAAAGAGCAGGCTGCATTAAGGGTAAATAACTACCTGGCGAGATGTGCCAACAGCTTGTGATGAATTCCATCGAAACCACCGTTCGATAGCACCAGCACCGCATCACCTGACTTCGCTTCGCGACCGATGAGATCGACAATGCTCGCAACATCCGGAAGCACATCGGCATGCGAACCAATTGCACCGCACACGGCATTTGCATCCAGCACCTCTCCGGGATTGAGGTTGCGCTCCGACGGCGGCACGAACAGCACGCGATCGGCACCGGCAAAGCACTTGGGCAGTGCATCCTGATGAATGCGGGTGCGCATCGTATTCGAGCGTGGTTCAACCACCACCCATAACCTGCCATCCTGCATGCGCGACTTCATCGCCTGCACCACGCCGCGAATAGCGGTGGGATGATGCGCAAAATCATCATAAACATGCACGCCTCCCGCTTCGCCGACCAACGTCATGCGCCGCCGAATACCGGCAAAACTGTCGAAGGCATTTCCGATCACTTCTGCTGCGATGCCAAATCCCACCGCAACCGCTGCCACCGCACAGGCATTAGACACCTGATGCCGCCCGATCATTCCCCACTCGGCTTCGAGGAACACTTCGCCTGCATGCCATAGCCGGAACCTGGAACCATCTTCCTGCAACGTTTCCCACTGCCACTCGGCACTACTCGTTTCACGCTTTTCGGAGAAATAGGCAACCGGCGTCCAGCAACCGCGCGCCAGCACATCCTTCAAATTCGAATCGTCGCTATTGCAAACAATGCGCCCCGAGCCCGGAACTGTGCGGATCAAATGGTGAAACTGCATTTTGATCGCCTCAAGATTCGGAAAGATATCGGCGTGATCATACTCAAGATTATTCAAAATCAGGGTGCGGGCCTGGTAGTGCAAAAACTTGCTGCGTTTATCAAAAAAAGCGGTGTCGTACTCATCGCCCTCCAGCACGAACGCCTCACCCTCCCCCAGGCGTGCGCCGCCGCCGAAATTCTCCGGCACGCCGCCAATCATGAAGCCCGGGTGCTTTCCGGCCACCTCCAGCACATGCGCCATCAGTGATGCCGTAGAGGTTTTCCCATGTGTGCCGGCCACCACCACGGAGTGCCGGCCCAGCAAAATCTGCCGACCCAGAAACTCGGGCGCAGACATATAAGGAATCTGCTGATCCAGCACCGCTTCAACTTCAGTATTACCACGGCTCATAGCATTACCGATCACCACCAGATCGGGGCGAGGATCGAGGTGTGCAACATCGTAGCCCTCAAATGCAGCGATACCCTCTCCTGCAAGAAAATCCGACATTGGTGGATAAACCCCCTGATCGGAACCACTGATATCAAACCCCATATCGCGGGCGAGCTTTGCCACCGCGGCCATCGCTGTGCCGCAGATTCCGAGAATATGAATATGTTGTTTTTCTGCCATCCAGGCTCCCTTACTATGCGGAAAACCCCGCATAGATACACAAAGCGCCAATATAACGGCATAGTGCGTCCATGAATATCAGGCACTTGCCATGCGTAGAGATCGAAACCGGGCCAAACCCCGATGCCGCCGTGATCTGGCTGCACGGACTCGGTGCTGACGGTCACGATTTCGAGCCCATCATCCCCGACCTGGGACTACCGGACAACATGGCGGTGCGCTTTGTCTTCCCACATGCGCCATCTATCCCGGTATCCATCAACGGCGGCTACATCATGCCCGCATGGTACGATATCAAACACACGGATATCGGCTACAAACAAGACACTGCCGGCATCAAAAAATCGGCCCGCGAAATCCAGCTCCTGATCGACCGCGAGGAGATGCATGGCATCAAACCCTCACGCATCATCCTTGCCGGCTTCTCTCAAGGTGGCGCCATGGCGCTCTACTGTGGCATACGCCAAAGTGATGCGCTGGCCGGCATTCTCGGACTCTCATGTTACCTGCTTTCGCCAAAGAGCACGGAAAAGGAGCTGACCCAGGTGACAAAATCAACTCCGATTATGATGGCACACGGAATCAATGACGACGTAGTGCCCTATGCTCTGGGCGATAACAGCCGCCGAACACTGGACGAACTGGGCTACCAGGTGAACTGGCATACTTACCCAATGCCGCACGCCGTATGTATTGAAGAGATTCACTTGATCGGCAAATGGATCGCCCGTTGCTTCGGCTACCACTCCTAAATGCCTGTTCTCAGTATCCCGGTTGACTTCGGGACTATATGATCTAGAAATCACCTATGCCTCTCACGACAAGAATACGCGCATGGTTTATCGGGCTTTCCCTTGTCTGGACCACCCTGCTTTCGTTCCTTCTTTACCTCTCACTACAAGAGCAACGAGAAGCCGTTCTCTCATTTGCAAAATCGGAAGCCGATGTTCTGATTCAACACATGCTGGCAGCGAGATCGTGGAATGCCATGCATGCAGGCGTATATGTCGAAACCAACGAAAAGACTCAGCCAAACCCCTATTTGCACGGGCTGGTGAAAGAACGCGACATCACGACACCCAGCGGGCGCAAACTTACACTGGTCAATCCGGCCTATATGACACGGCTGATCAATGAATATTTTAATAGCACAGACAAACGCATCGCCCATATCACCAGCCTGAAGCCCATCCGCCCCGAAAACAAAGCCGATGCGTGGGAAACCAAAGCACTTAAATCGTTTGAACAGGGTGAGAAAGAGACGGTCGAAATCACCACCGAAGATGGCAAGCCCTATATGCGGCTCATGCGCCCGCTATATGTCGAGAAACCATGTATGAAATGCCACGCTGCACAGGGATACAAGATTGGGGATATCCGGGGAGGTATTACTGCTTCCGTCCCTTTCGAAAAACACGCGAATTATATCAACCGCCTGATCGTCGGCGAATCGATATCCTATGCTTCCATCTGGCTGCTGGGGCTCACAGGACTCTTCTTCGGTTTCCGCCGGTTCTCGAGAGGTGAACGGGAACTCAGAAAAGCGGAAAAGGATATTCACATTCTCTCCTCTTCCGTGGAGCAGGCCAGCGAAGCCGTCATCATTACCAACAAGGATGGCGATATCGAATACGTTAACTCCTCATTCGTTCGCCTCACCGGCTATACAAAAGAGGAAGCCATTGGCAAGAATCCCAGAATACTGAAAAGCGGCATGCACGATGCGTCATTTTACCGTGGAATATGGAAAAACCTTGCCAAGGGCGAACCATGGCAGGGGCGAATCATCGATCAGCGCAAAGATGGCAGTTGCTACCCGGTGCTGCTGACCATTTCACCGATCAAAAACGATGCAGGAGAAATCACTCACTATGTTGGCAGCCAGCAAGACCTCAGGGAGTACGAACGCCTTGAGGAGCAATTCCATCAGGCGCAAAAAATGGAGGCGATCGGCACACTGGTTGGTGGCATCGCACACGATTTCAATAATACGCTTGCCGGCATCACCGGAAATCTCTATCTGGTACGAGCCAGCGCTGCCAACAACCCTGAGATAGACAGCAGACTTGAAGCGATTGAGGACCTCTCTTTCCAGGCTGCAAGCACAATCCAGCAACTCCTCGCCTTTGCGCGCAAAGATGAGACAAAAACCACGCATCCGGTTGTTGTCTCCACCTTCCTGAAAGATGTGATCAATGTCGTCCGGGTCGCCATTCCTGAAAACATTGAGCTCGACCTTAAATTTGCGGATGAAGGACTCATTGTTGCCGGTGATATCAATCAGTTGCAACAAGTGCTTGTAAACCTGATCAACAATGCCCGGGATGCCATGGAGGGAGTGCACCACCCGCGCATTCACATCGGCCTGCACCGATTCATTGCCGACCAGAGCTTCACGGATGCCCACCCCGACTTCACCAGCAAAGAGTTTGCTCACATTGAAATTGCCGACAATGGTTGCGGCATCAGAGAGGAGTACCTACGTCATATCTTCGAGCCCTTCTTCACTACCAAGGAGGTCGGCAAGGGAACCGGGCTCGGCCTGTCGATGGCTTATGGCGCAATACAATCACACGGTGGCATTCTTGAAGTCGAAAGCCAGCTCGGCAAAGGCACGACGTTCCATATCTGGCTACCCCTGACCGGACCCGACCCAACCACAGCGGCAACCCGTGAGCCGGATACTGAAGCGGAGAAAGGTGAAGGCGAAACCATTCTGCTGGTTGACGATGAGACTACAGTGGTTGAAACCGGAAAAGCGATTCTGGAAAACCTGGGTTATGTGGTGCTAACCGCTGGCGACGGGGATAAGGCCGTACAAGCCTACCAAAACAACAGCAATATCGATCTGCTGCTCATGGATGTGGTGATGCCGAACATGAGTGGCCCGGAGGCTGCCAAGGCCATCCGCCGCATCAACCCGGATGTTAAAATTATATTTGCAACCGGCTACGACCGCTACAGTACCAAACTTGGCAAACATGACCTGCAATCCGAAATCGTCATCTCAAAACCCTTTTCGATTGCGCAGCTCAGTCGGCTGGTCCGGGATGTCCTGGAAGGGAAACCAACCGCCTCGGCATAATGATGCGTCATCAGGCTTATACCGTTACGACAGTTTCTCGGACACATCAAACTCCTCGGCCTCGATATATACCGACGTAGGATAGACCGGGCCGATATCAACAATCTGCCAAACCTCACCACGCTGACCAAGCTCCACATCCAGCACGTCGCCAAGCTTGAGTAGTACAAACACCTCCTCCGGCAGCATCACCGGTCCGATCGAGGTTTCGGTATTATCGAAATGCAGAAACATTCTGTTCTCTTCCAAATGCTCCACACGCGCATGTCCCTCATAAAACGAGGAAAAACGCTGACCACGGAAACGTGGTGCCATGCCGCTGCCAAGCCGCACATAATAGAGCAACAGTTGCGCAGCTTTACTTACCCGCTCACTCTCAGGGAGGATTTCGGCCAGCACGGCCAAAAACTCGACCTGCTTCTCTTTCTCAAGCCAGCCGCGATCGAGAATGAACCGCACCCACGCCTGCGCCATCTTGCCACAGGCACGAATCATTTGCGTGTCGGGCCCGAGCTCACGCAACAGATGCCAGCCGAGGAAATCCTTCAGATGCTCGCCCTCAAGCCGCGAAAGCGGAAGCGTGCCGAGGTCGGAGACGTTTTCCACATCACCTTCCAGCATCTGCGCCATATGCTCGTCAAGCCCCTCCTCCCAATCAGCAAACGGGAACGCCTCATCCGGCTCCTTATCCTGAAACAGATCAGAGTAATGCAACAGATAATCGGCCAGCAACTCCATGCAGCTCTCTGCGACTTTGCCCTGCCGCGCGCCCTTGGCGAACTGCCGACTCACAAACTCGTCCATCACGGACTGCAACTGAATGGATGAACCGGTCAACTTGATCTCCTGATATGCTTTGCCGCGCGCGACTTTGAACCTGACGCGGATTCTGCTATGTTGCCGCCCGCGTTAAACGCGCAAGTATGACAGGGGAAGCGACTAAAATCCCTGATTAAATGAGGTTTGCATCATGATCATCAACGCAACTGCCATTCGCCGCGGAAATATTATCGAGCAGGACAACGCTCTATGGCGCGTATCCAAGGCTACACACGTCACCCCAGGCAAAGGTGTTGCCTGTATGCAGATCGAGATGCGAAATGTCGAGACAGGTATCAAGACCAACAAGCGCTTCAACTCGACGGAAAAGGTCGAGCGCGTGACACTATCGCAAAAGCCGATGCAGTTTTTGTATGACGATGGCGAAATGTTTCATTTCATGGACACGACAACCTACGAGCAGATTCAGATCAGCCGCGACATGCTGGAAGATATTCTGCCATTTCTGCTGCCTGAAACCGAAGTGACCATCGAAATGCACGAGGATCGCCCGCTGAATGTGGAGCTACCGACCACGGTGGTGCTGACGGTTGTGGAGTGTGATGCTGCGATCAAAGGGCAGACCGCCACAGGCTCCTACAAACCGGCCACTCTCGAAACCGGCGCCACCATCATGGTGCCTCCCTATCTTGAGTCCGGCACCAAAATCAAAATCAATACCGAAACCGGCGAGTACATCGAACGCGCCTGATAATCGGAGCGCTATTTGTTCAAAAGCGCGCTGTCCGCAGCGCTCCTTTTTTATTCCACTGCTTTTAGATTGGCGATTGCCACTGTCAGCACTCGGCGCGAAATAACAAAATCGGCCTCGGAAATGTCCGCAAACACCTGCTGACTCATGGCCTCCAGCGCCGGACGAAGAGTCTGGTACACCTCTCGCCCCGCAGCGGTCAGATAGGCGCGAATCACACGCCGGTCAGCCGTATCGTTAACACGCTCCACATAGCCGAGCTCGACCAGTTTGTTCAACAAACGGGTCACGGAAGCCTTATCTTTATCGAATACTTCGGAAAGGTGTGTCTGCGTCACGCCGCCCTCCCGATTGAGCACAAGAAGAATACCGAGCTCTTCGGGAGTCATCGAATAACCGTGCGCGCGGCAGATTGCACCAAGCCGCTGACGAAACGCATAAACCAGCTTATGCGACAGATAGGCAAGCCCTTGCTCAAAATGTTCCGGAGATACCCCTTCCATGTATGTGACAATAGAGCAGAAGATTGATAATGACAATAGTTGACTACGCTAAACATCAAAGCCATCCTGCTCCGCCGAGGGAAGGAAGAGGTAAGGAGCGCATGATTCAGGCTTTGGCACAAATACAACGCACCATTTTTTTTGCCCTTCTGTTTGGCGGAACCCTCATGGGCGGCCTGCTCACGCCGAACATCGCGGCCGCTGAGCCAATCACTCTTTCGGATGCCATTCGCGAGGTTCTTGCCACTCATCCGGATCTGACCATCAGCCATATCCAGCGCGAGAAGGCAGAGGCATCGGTACAAACCATCGAAGCTCAACTCGATCCGCTGCTGGGTGCCCGCATCGGCTACAGCGACGAAAGCAACCCTGTCACCAACAGCTTCAGCCCGACCGGAACCACTTCCAGCTACCTGCAAGGGCAGGCATCATTGCCATTGGCAAGTGGTGGCACACTCGAAGCCACAGCTCAATACAGCAAATCCAAGGTGACAGCACCGTTTCCGCTAAACCCGAACCCCGCTTACCGCGGGCAAATCGACCTCAGCTACCGCCATCCACTGATGAAGGGAGCCGGACGCCCCGATTATCACGATGCCAAAAAGGCGGCGATTGAAAACAGTCGGATGGCTCGGGCACAAGACCTCGGCACTGCCCGCCAACTGGCACTCCAGACCCTCACTCGTTACTACACGCTATCCAGACAGGAAATCACCCTGCAGTTGGCAAAAGAGAGTGTGGAACGTGCCGAGCGCCTGCTCGCTTTCCAGAAAAGACAGGAGAGGCTTGGCCTGATCGAAGCTGCTGACCGGGCTCAAACCGAAGCATTCCTTGCCGCTCGCCGACTCGATCTTGAAAACAGTCGTGCCCAGCTTGCGGCCGCGCAAACCAGCCTTGCCAGATTGATGCAGAGTGATACCGGCTCTCCGGTCTCAACCGCCGGAAAACGGAAGAGAGTCAAAGCCCAACCGATCTCAACCGCTGCTGCCATCGACGCTGCCTTGGCAAAGCGCCCCGAATTTGTTGCCCTAACGGCGCGTATCGCCGCAGCAGAGGCCAAACTGCACCAGAGCATGGACAAAGATGAGATGATGCTGGATATCATTGCCCAGGCAGGCACACGCTCACAAGATGCCAAAGCCGGAAAGGCTTTTAACTCCTCATTCGGAGGTCAGGATCACTTCGTAGGCATTGCGCTTGAACTGGGCGGAACCGTCGGCAGCGAAGCGGGCCGATCACAAATCCGGCTGGCGGAACTTGATCGTCAGCAAGCGCTGGCCGAACGCCGCCAGCTTGAAGAGAATATCAAGACTGAAATCAGCAATCTGCTAACCACAATCCGCTCAGAGCAACGCACACTGAGGGCGGTCGAGGAGCAGGTCACAGCTGAGCAACGAAAATATGATATGGAAATGAAACGCTATAAAAACGGCCGCTCCAGCACCGCAACCATTATTCAGTTCGAGGGCGAGCTCTTCTCAGCCCGCCTACAGGCGGCCCTGCGTCGCATCGTGCTCGAGCAGAACCTGTTGCAACTGGCCTGGAGCATGGGCGAATTTCCGGGCCCTGCTGAAATGGAGGAGATGCAATGAAGCGCATGATCGCGTTTTTTGTCGACCGCGGACTACTCGTCAACATGGTATCGATCATGCTGCTGTTCGGTGGCATCTATGCCGCCAGCTCTATCCAGCGAGAAGCATTCCCACCTGTTAACTTCGATCTGCTGATTGTCACCTCCAGCTACCCGGGCGCATCCCCGAAAGAGATCGAACAGCTGATCATTAATCCGATCGAACGCGAAATCAAAAGCATCGATGGCATCAACACTACGCGCTCCACCGCCTATCCGGGACAGATGATCCTGCAAATCGAAGTGGACCCCGAAAACAGTGACCGCTCGCGTCTGATTTCGGATGTACAGCAGGCGATTAATCGCGCCGATCTACCTACCGACCTGCCATTTGACCCGCTGATCACAGAAATCAAATCGGATCAAACACCAGTTATTTCGCTCAGCATCTATGCCGATCGCGAAGAGCTCGACCTGAAGCGCATCTCAAACGAGATCGAGGATGATCTACTCGACATCAGCGGCGTATCACAGGTAATTGTTCAGGGCGAACGCAAGGAAGAGATTCGCATCACCGTCGACCCGGAAAAAGCTCGCGAGCAGCGCGTCTCGGTGGGCGACATCATCCGCCTGATCCAGGGCTGGAACGTCAATGCTCCGGGTGGCACGCTCAAACTTCCGGATGGGCAAAAAATCATCCGCATTGCCGGCGAATTCACCTCCGCCGAAGATGCCGCCAACCTGGTGATCCGAGCCAACGAACGGGGTGATTTGCTACGCCTGAAAGATATCTCCACCGTCACGCACACGCTGGAAAAGCCATGGCGTTATGTCGATGCCAAAGGCATCCCTGCCATGAACATGATCGTGCTGAAAAAGGGTGATGCCGACATTATTACTCTGGTGGACAAAGTTCGCTCCTACCTGAAAACCGTGCCGGAGCGTTACGGGCAGGACATTCAGGTATCGGTCTACAATGACTTCTCGATCAACACCCGCCTGCGCCTGAACGTGCTGACCAGCAACGGTGCCATTGGCCTGCTATTTGTGGTACTAACGCTGGGGCTGTTCCTGCGCCCATCGGTCGCGCTGACAACAACATGGGGGCTGCCCATTATCTTTTTCTCGGGGCTGCTCTGCCTCTTCCTCTATGGTACTACGCTGAATCTCCTCACCATGTTTGCCTTCATCATCGTGCTCGGCCTGATGGTGGATGACGCCATCATTATCGGTGAAAATGCCACCTACCATATGGAGCGAGGCATGACGCCGGCCAATGCGGCCATTCATGGCACTTATGAACTTCTGGGGCCGGTCACCGCCACCATTCTCACCACCATCGTTGCCTTTTTGCCGATGATGTTTATGTCCGGGATTATCGGAAAATTCATTGCCATTATTCCGCTCGTGGTGATCGTGCTGCTGGCTTTCTCGTGGATTGAAGCAATTTTCATTTTGCCTAACCATATCCGCGATGTGGCCGATCCGCGCAAGCACCCAAAAGAGAACCGGTTGCTCGTACTGATATCTGAAAGCTATGAGCGCCTGCTGACCCGCGCCGTCAAACATCGCTATATCACCACACTTGCCACACTTGGCACACTATTTGGCTCGCTGGTGCTGGCCGCCGTCGCACTACAGTTCCAGCTGTTCCCAAGCGGTGCTGAAAATGAGTTCTATCTGCGCCTGACCGGCCAAAATGGCATGACACTCGAAACCATGCACAAGCGTGTACTGGAGCTCGAAAAAGATGTGCGGGCGCACATCGATCCGGAAATACTGGAGACCTCGATTAGCGTCATCGGCGAATACAATGCCGATCAGCGCGAGGCACTCAACCGCGTCGGCGATCATTATGCCTACATTCGCGTCATCCTGATTCCTTTCACCATGCGAAGCACCTCCGTACCCACTGTGATGCATCAGCTGGAGGAAAAGCTGACTGACAAATATCAGGATCTTGAAATCAACTACTCGCTACAGCGCGTCGGCCCACCGACAGGCCGCCCCCTGCAGGTTGAAATCACCGGCGGCGCCGATAGCGAGCGCAAGCTCGCCGCCACGCGCCTGATCGAGATGCTAAAAACCGTTAAGGGTGTGCACTCAATCGAAAGCGACCTCGACCCTGGCGACCCCGAACTACATATTAACATCGACCGCGGGCTTGCCTCCTATGCCCAGACCGACCTGCGTACCGTTGCCACACACGTAAAAGCGGCATTCGACGGCATTCGCGTCTCTACGCTGAAGCAGGGCAAGGAAGAGGTGGATGTGACCATCCGCTACCCTGAGAAGGCATGGGGCGACCCGCAAACACTGAAGAATCTTGAAATCCCTAATTCTCGCGGCGGTCTGATACCGCTGAAACGTTTTGCCTCGCTTGAGCAAAAGCAGGGTGTGAATGTGATCCGTCATAAAAACGAAAGCCGGGTCATTAATGTCGCAGCCGAAGTCTCGCCGGAAATCATCACCTCGCAGGCTGTCAACCAGCTGGTTGCCAAACGTCAGGCCGAATGGCTGGGCGATGCCGCAAATAATGGCGTGGAGTACTTCCTTGGCGGCGAGGCCGAACGCACCGAAGAGTCCGTACGCGGTCTCGTATTCAGCTTTCTCTTCGCGCTAATGGGCATCTTTATTATCCTGGCAATTCAATTTAACCGCCTCGATTATCCGCTGCTGGTGATGATGGCGATCCCATTTGGTTTCATTGGCGTCATCATTGGCCTGTTCCTGCATGGCCAGCCGATCTCTTTTATGTCCATGATGGGATTTGTGGCGCTGACCGGCGTGGTCGTGAACAGCTCGCTGGTCATGGTCGTATTTATCCAGCGCCTGATGCAATCGGGTCAACATTGGTTCGATGCCATCATTCAGGGCGGCACACGCCGTGTGCGCGCTGTGCTGCTGACCGCCACCACCACGGTGGTAGGCCTGCTGCCGACCGCTTATGGCTGGGGTGGTTTCGACCCATTCGTGGCGCCAATGGCACTTGCGCTTTCGTGGGGACTGATTTTCTCGACCTTTATTACGCTGTTTTCGGTTCCGGCGGCACTGGGCATCGCCATTGATATCAAACTCGTTCTGATGAAGCTGTGGTACCATTTCAGAGGCAAAGAGCATGACCGAAAAATCGAGCGCTGGAAACCGAAAGCCGGGCAGTGAAGCAACGCGGAGCATTAAAGATTTACCTAAACGAACTTTAATGACGATTTCACAAGCAGCTCATTGCCCACCCCTAATGTTTGGGCTGTCTGGTGCTTGTCCCTCCTCCCCTCCCTAAGTGCCAGACTCCTCTCTTGAGAACCCCGACTGCAGCAGGTCGGGGTTCTTTTTTTTGCAACCCCGAAAGGAAATAATCCGCTCGCTCAGTGAGCTGCCTCTTCGGCCTCTTTCTCCTTCAAAAACGCCTCCCGGTTGCTGCCGATCAAGGCCAGCAACACACCGGAATAGACAAAGGTGGAGAGCAGAATCACGCCGATCACAATGGCCTTGAACATCTCAAGATGCTCGAAGCTTGCCGGGATAAGCGTCAGCATCACGATCGAAAGTCCGCCTTTGATACCTGCGAAGGTGAGCACCCCCCACCAGCGAAAATTCACATTGGCCATCTTCTTGGTTCGGTTGGTGATGATGGCGAACTTGGCCATCATCAGCGCACGAATGACCGTGGTGGCGACAAACATCACCAGAATCTCCTGCTTGTACTGCCACAGCAATCGAAAATCGATGATCTCCGCCATGGCGACAAACAGGATGGTGTTGGCGACCAGTGCCAGCAACTGCACATCCTCACGCGAACGTTTATGGCGCTCTGCCTCTTCCAAAGAAATTTTGATTTTTGCGAGCAGTCCGGCAATAGAGCGTCCGGAAGTTTTGGTAAGCATCGACTCGGCACGCAGCTTCTCCTCCTCGGCATCCAGCATCTTCTCTTCACGCACAGCTTCCTGTGTCAGGATGTGATTGATGGTGATGGTGGCCAAAATGCAGGCGAGGATACCGGAGAGATGTAAATGCGAGTGCGCACCAAAGAGATTCAGCAGCACGTAAAAGTGCTCGGCAAGCTCGAACGCGCTGTAACCGGTTGCAACCAGGAGCAGCAATTCGGAGATTCGATTAACTGTGGTTTTCATTAAAAACAGTCCGGCAAAACCGATGGCGATTCCGAGCGCCGCTGAGCCCAGTACCACGATCAGGCTGATCTCGGTGACATAACCGACGCCCACCTCGCCGCCTTCAAGGGCATACAGACCGACAAAAACAAAAACGATCAGCGCAGTAGCATCGTTGAGCAGGCTCTCGCCTTCAGCGAGAATTTTCAGCTTATGCGGTAGTACAAAATTGGAGAAGATACTCACCACAGATACGGGATCGGTCGCCAGCACCATGGCGAAGAGCACGATGATTGCCGCGACCGACAGATGATATTCGCCGAACAGGGTGTTTGCCGTAAGAATGCCAAGCACGACGGAGAGCGCCACGGCGACCACGGCAAGGTAGAAGAGGCTCAGACCATGCTCCTTCAGATCCTCGATTCTCAGCTCCAATGAGTCGCTGATCAGCAGAACCGGCAGCAGCAAAATCACCAACACTGCGAAACGCTCGGGATCTCCGGTCAACAATGGAATCTGCTGCGCAAGCAGATGCACAAAATAGGAGAGGACGATCAGGCTCAGAGGAGAAGGAATTTTCAATCTGTCCTGCATCTCAAGCGCCAGATACAAAATACCGACAATACTTAACAAAGTGATGACCATCGTTCCCTCTCTCCTCTTTATCGGCTCATATTTTATCGACCCAACACGACTAAAAACCAGTCATGGCGATAGCAATGAAAACAGCATAGAGCGACACATTGAACATCAGGTTCGCCGCGTTAAGACGCTTGGAGTACTGCAGCCACCAAAGCCACACCACACCAATAATCGCCAACATCACCGAATAGGTTGCATGCGATGAAACATCAAAATGCCAGGGCATGATCATAATACCCATGGCCGGAATGACCGTGCCCTGAAAAACCATGGCACCGGTAATATTGCCAAATGCCAGCGTATCCTTGCCCTTTCGGATCCAGATCACCGAATTCACCTTCTCGGGCAACTCAGTCGCCACCGGAATAATCAGCAGAGAGATCAAAAAGGCTGAAACCCCAAATGCCGAACTTAAACTGGAGGCTCCATCGACAAACAGTTTTGCGCCCCACACCAGCATCGCAAGCCCTGCGAGCAACTGAGCAGAGGCGCTGGCAAAACTGGCCGTAACCCATCTGGAGAGATACAGCTCCTCATCGGCTTCGGTGGCATGCCCGCCCGACGCCAGCGCCTTGCTGGCGCGAATCGTATACAGAAGATAGAGAAAATAGGTTGCACCAAGCAGGAAAGCGATCACCACCTGCACCGCATGCCAGCCTGCAGGCAGGAGCGCTGCAATCACAGCCAACCCAAATCCAATCAGAAACACCTTAATATCGCGTTGCTGACCGGTATGTTCCGGCTTCATGGCCGCCAGCCAGCCACGTTTTCTGCCGGCGAACCATGCCATGACGCCCAGACTCAGCGTTGCCAGCATAAATGGCGCACCGAGTATCGCACCCAGCCCCACCGCGTGATTCACCTCCTCTGCCGCCCCACCAGCCAGAATTGCCACCATCGGCACAATGGTTTCGGGCAACGCTGTCCCGACTGCGGCAAAAACCGAACCAGTCACCCCCTCGGAAAGTCCCATGCGCTCACCGATATACTCCAGCGCATTGGTAAACAGCTGGGCCGCAGCAAACACCAGAAGCAGCGCAAACAGCAACAGCAGGGTGGAGATCAACATTAGTGATTGCCGTTACTTATCTGAATTCAGAACATATTGTTTCAGGATCACATGCTCCTCATTCATGCGCCGGATAATACTTGCGGCATGTACCAGCATATAAGCGAAGAGCGAATAGACCATGTCCTGATGGCTCTGCATCAGCATACTGTAAGAAGCCCGGGTCAGGCGATAGGCAACGCATGGGGTCAAAGCAATGACTTCAGCGCTGGCGGGCTCACCGGTAAGGAAGGTCATTTCACCCAGCAATGCACCTTCGCTAACCTTGGCAATCTCAACTTTCTCCCCATGCGCCACATGCGAAATTTCAGCTTCACCGGAACGCAAGATAAACAACTGACCACCCGGCTGCCCTTCGTGCATGATCTCCTCACCTGGGCTGTACTCTTTGATCTCCAGTACCTCTCCAAGATGCTGCAACTCCTCCGCAGATAGCTTGGTCAGCATCACATTGTCTTCCAGCCATTCAAAATCAATCTTCACAAGCACCCTCCTCTTGTAAGCCGCACGGATGCAAACCCATCGTCAAGCAACTTGCAAGCCGAAAAGCAAAGCTGGATGACTGCCGCTTTTCCTGCTGCAATACCGCCATGCATCAACACAGCACAGCAGACAAGCTCCGACACCCGGTTAAGTGGCGGCAGCACATTGCCTTCGATCTGCCGGAGGCAGCTCCCGGCTGCGTCTGGATCCATGCCTGCTCTGTCGGCGAAGTTGCCTCGATTGCCCCGTTGATTCGCTCCCTTACTGAAAAAGGTATTCGACTTCACCTCACAGTCGTAACACATACCGGTTTCCGACATGCGATACAGCTCTTCTCTTCGCTGCCCGCCTTTTCGCTCTCATATCTTCCATGGGATCTGCCGGGACTGATGTTGCGCCTGATCAAACGCCTGCAGCCCTCATTACTTCTACTCACCGAAACAGAATTCTGGCCGGGTATGTTGAATGCCTGCAAACGCCTGAACATCCCGGTGATCGGCATTAACACCCGCATTTCGGATAGGTCTTTCCCTCGTTACTTGCGCACCAGAAAATTGTGGCGGCGATGGCTGTCGCCTGTCGTGCTGTTTCTTGCACAAAGTGATATCGACAAAACACGACTGGAGGCAATCGGCATCGAACCAGCTCGCATCCAGGCACTCGGCAATCTCAAATATGCCATCTCTCCCCCTGCGGTCGATGCCAAAGCTTTGCGCCAAAAGCTGGATCCAAGCGAGAGGAGACCAATTTTTGTCGCGGGCAGCACCCATGCGGATGAGGAAGCACAACTATTACAGGAGTGGCAAGCCTGGAAACAGGCCTGCCCGGAACTGCTGCTGGTAATCGTGCCCCGCCACCCGGAACGCTTCGAACAGGTCGCCGGGCTACTGGAAGCACGACAGCTGCGTTTTATCCGCTGGTCAGAGCTGACCGATTCAGGCAATACCCGCAGCGATATTGTGCTGGTCGATGCCATGGGTGTGCTACAAAACCTTTATGCGATCGCCGACCTGGCCTTTATCGGCGGCAGCCTCGCCGATAAAGGCGGGCACAACCCGCTGGAAGCTGCAATCTGCGGACGTGGTGCAATTACCGGTCCGCATGTACAGAATTTCCGTGAAATTATGCAGCAAATGCAACATGCCGGAGCTGCCGTGATTGCCCGAAACAGCGAAGAGCTGCATGCAGCGGTGCTCCGGCTGCTCGCACACCCCGATGAATTACGCGAACTTCATGCCAGAGCAAGTACATTCATGCATGAGCGCAGCGCGGTGCTGGAGAAAGTGCTTGATGCCATCAAACCCTACCTTACCAAAACGGGGCAGACATGAGCTTCGGTCATTCGCTTCACCAGCGTATAGAGGCGATGTGGTGGAGCAACAAAACACCGCCAGCATCGCTGCGCCTGCTAAGCAGGGCCTATACCGCCATCAATCGTGCCAATCTGGAATCACGCTTCAATAAGCGCGTGCGCCCGGCACTGCCGATGATCTCAATCGGAAATATTTCAGTAGGTGGCAGCGGGAAAACACCGTTTGTGATCTGGCTGGTCGAGGTGTTGAGCGGCAAAGGGTTCCGCCCCGTGGTTTTATGCCGCGGCGACGGCGGCAAATTGCGATCTCCCAGACTTCTGGACAGCAGCACCTCTGCCGAGCTCTGCGGCGATGAAGCGAAGCTGCTTGCCGATGCATGTGATTGCCCTGTAATTGCCGGGCGTGACCGGGTTGCAGCAAGCGCACTTGCCGAGGGGTATGGCGATATCCTGATTCTCGACGATGGTTTCCAGTACCGCCAGCTCGAACGTATCCTTGATGTTGTATTAATCCCGACCACAGGACTCGGTAACGGTTTTCAGATTCCGGCAGGGCCGTTGCGTGAAAATATACAGGCGCTTGAAAGAGCCGACTTCATTGTCCGCACGGGAAACGAAAGCACTTTTTCACCCCTGACTGAAAAGAGAAACTGGCATTGGCACAGCGAGCCATCAGGCCTGAAACAGATCTGCGGTACTGCCGCAGAAGCTCCGAAACAGTGCTTTGCGGCCACGGCCATCGCCCGACCTGAACGTTTTTTTAACGACTTGCGAGGCCTTGGCATGACACTTGAAAAAACCTTCAGCTTTCCCGACCATCACCGCTTCAGCAGGCAGGAGGTAGCCTCGCTGCTCCACCAAGGCCTCCCCGTCATTGTGACCGGCAAAGATGCCGTCAAACTAAAACCGCTATGGGAAGCGCTCGGCGCCTCACAACCACTATGGGTACTCGAACAAAAAGCAAACCCGGAACAAGGCTTGCCCGATGCGCTGCTAGAGCACATCCTTAGCCACCTTGATACCTCGGCACCCGCCGCAAGCCAACCGGAGTAGCACCATGCTGGACAAAGAACTGATGGAAATCCTTGCCTGCCCTCAATGCAAAGGGGAAGTGCATTACAACGATGCCAACAACGGACTGGTCTGCGATGTCTGCAAACTCGAATTCCCAATCAGGGATGATATCCCGGTTATGCTGATTGATGAGGCAAAAAAACTCGGCTGATCTTTCAGCTTCCATTATGCGTCATTCACTCCGCTCAACTCCCAAACCAGCTTACGGCCCATGCAACGGTTTCTAACGTCACTGCTGGCGCTCTCCTTCCGCATGCTCGGACTCATCCCGGCCCGCCTGCTCGGAGCTATCGGTGCAGGACTCGGCCGCCTGGCTTTCTATCTCGATAAACGCCATCGCCACACCGCATTCAGGAACTTAAGCCGCGTGTATCCGGAAAAAAGCAGGAGCTGGCGCTGGCGGACGGCGAGGGAGTCCTTCGCCGAACTTGGCCGTACTCTGTTTGAGTGTCCACACGTATTCACCCGCTCGGAAAAATATTTGCGCTCTCGTATTACCGCCGAAGTCGACCCGGCTTTCCATCAGGCTGCAGAACAAAAAAACGGCATGTTTATTGCCGCCTGTCATCAGAGTAACTGGGAGCTTGGAAACGTGATGGTCTCGCTACAGGGACATCCCTCCAAAGCGATTTACCGGATCATGAAACAGGCACCAGTTGATGCTTTCGTCAAACAGCGTCGTGAACGCTTCGGCGCCACCCTCATCTCACGACTGGAAGGTATTCGCTGGCTACCCCGAAGCCTCAGAGATGGTGACGCCATCATCGTGATGATCGACCAGCATCAATCACACGGGATGCCGGTTCCGTTTCTGGGCCACCTTGCCAACACCACCACCCTGCCTGCCGCTTTTGTCTATAAGCAGGGCACGCCTGTTTTCGGTGCCACCATCCAGCGCATTGGCCGCTCTTTCAGGTTTACTTTTCGCATCTGGCCGATTGCAGTGCCTGTGGCAACAGGCGATAAGGATGCCGATGCCTACCGCCTGATGCAGGCGATCAATCATGACTTTGAACCCTCGATTCACGAACGTCCTGAATTGTGGCTATGGTCGCACAGGCGTTGGCGCATTCTTGAGGAACAACGCGAAATCGCGGAGGCTGCCTATGGCACGCCATAAGCCTATCGATAAAACACGCTGGCTGATTTCGCAGAAGGAGCAGGTGAAGTTCTGGAAAGGTAATTTCGTGCTCGAGGAAGAGATCGAGCATATCAGGGACTGCTATAACGACATCATTCAGACATATGCTGACAAGCTGCCGAAAAATTCCGAGATCCTTGATATCGGCTGCGGACCTGCCTGCTCAGGAAGATTCGTCGAAAAGGGCAATAAAACATTTCTCGATCCCCTGCTGGATCGATTCCGCCGCAACTATCCCGGCAAAATGCCCAAAGGCGAATATCTCGACTGCATGGCTGAGGACATCCCGAGGCCGGATCACTCCTACGACATGATCCTCTGCTTCAACACCCTGTCGTATGTGCTGAACCCCGAACTGGTGCTATGCGAAGCCGAGCGCCTGCTCAAAAAAAACGGTTACTTTATTATCAGTATGCATACAGCATCAGAGCTGGTCGCACGCCTTCGCTATTTCGGTGAACGTTTCTTCTCCCCGCTGCGAAACAATGCGCGACCCTACTACTATACCCATCATGGCATCATCAAAACACTCGCCCGCCACTTCGAAATCGTCGAAACCAAGCGTGCCCGCCTGGTCAACGGCACGCGACAGCTGCAGGCGCGTGAGGACTGGATTTTCGTCTGCAAACTTCCGGAGCATCATAAACTATGAGTGGTGCATCCCTGAGCAACGACAAGCACCTCGTGCTTGTCGCGCCCAACTGGCTGGGTGATGTGATCATGGCACAGCCAGCCATGCGTGCATTTGCAATGAATCATGTTGGAAAAATCACTGTTTGCGGTAAAGCATGGCTTGCCGACCTGCTCCCGTTTCTGCATCTGAACAGCGCGACTTTCTCAGCAGAGATTCCGCATGCTGATCGTATCGTACTTTTCCCGAACAGCTTCAGCAGCGCCTGGCGGGCATGGAAATCGGGCGCTCGTGGCAGAATCGGCTTTTCCGGTCAGTGGCGCTCGCCCCTGCTTCGTCCGGCCCTTACTCCGCGCTTCGACATGCTCACCGAACACCATCGGGACTACTATCTCGACCTTGCCGAACAATCTGACGTACCGATCAGCGAGCGCGAAGTAGATCTTTCCCTCCCGGATGCAGAGATCGAAAACGGTAGAGCGCTGCTTGCCAGACACGGGCTTGATGCGGCGAAAACCGTATGCGTGGCGCCGGGGGCGCAGTTTGGCGGTGCCAAGCGCTACCCATCCGAGTCCTACGCAAAAGTGATACAGCATCTTTCCGAGACCGGCTGGCAAGCGGTGGTACTGGGCACCGCTGCCGAACGCGAAATCGGAGAGGCTTGCCTGCAGCATGTCAGGATTGGCTGGAATGCTGCAGGGCAAACCTCTTTGCGGGAGGCGCTGCAAATTATCGCCTCATCACGCATGCTGCTGTGCAACGACTCGGGCCTGATGCATGTGGCCGCAGGCATGAACAAGCCTGTCGTCGCTATTTTCGGTGCCACCGCCCCTTACCGAACCCGCCCATCGGGGAGACATCTGCACCTGCTCTATCACCCCGCTGATTGCAGCCCATGCCTGCGGCGCGAGTGCACAGTGCCCGGACAACCGTGCATGGCCAATGTCACGCCCGAGCTGGTGCTCAACGAATGTTTCGCGGCGCTGGAGCAGACTGGCGGAGCATGAAAGTCCTCGTCATCAAACTTTCGGCGTTCGGCGACATTATTCATAGCCTTCCGGCCATTCACGATATCCTCAATCGCCCCGACGTCGGCGAAGTGCACTGGTTGCTCGATGCCCGCTACGCCTTTGTTGCGCCACTGCTTCCCGAGAATGTTCGAGTGCATACCATCACCACCAAAGGTCAGAAACGTCTGCACGCCATGCGCAGGAAGATATGCGAACTGCGCGCCGAACATTTCGATGCCGTGCTCGATTTGCAGGGGCTGCTGAAATCAGGGCTCATCGCCCGTCTGGTGAGCCGGAAAAGCTTTGGTTTTGATCAAAACATGCAGCCGGAGCGCGGCAATGCGTGGCTGGTCAAGCCGGTCTGCTTTCACCCTGACGAGAGACATGTGGTCCAGCAGTATCGCCGGATCGCCTCCGCACTGGCAGGCAATAGCGACCAGCCGCCAACTCAGCCGCTGCCCTACACTCCTCCAAAGATTACAGTGCAAGCAGTACAACATCCGCAACGGGCACTATTGGCGGAGCTTAAGCTAAAAGCGCCCTATGCGATTCTGCATGTTGGCGGTGCCTGGGATACCAAGCAGTTGCCCGAAACAACCTGGCTTGAAACTGCTCGCAAACTACTCGATATGAGTATCACGCCCGTCTTCAGCTGGGGTTCCGACACCGAACAGACATTGGCAAACCGACTGGCCGCAAAAGTTTCCGCCACCGCCCTGCCGAAACGTCTAGATATCGCTGATCTTTGCGAGTTGCTACAGGGATCGGAAACAGTGATCGGCGCAGACACCGGCGTATTGCACCTTGCAGCCGCACTTGGCTGCCGCACCACAATGTTCTGGGGGCCATCGGCTTCCTGGCGTTCCGGCCCCCTTGGCGAGCATAATATGCACGTTGAATCGGATCCCGCCTGTGGCCCATGCTTTCAACGTAGCTGCGACAACTTCATCTGCATGGATCGCATTCGGGCCGAAGAGTTGCTGCAGAACCTGGATCAGAGGAGCATCCATGCTTAGAACCACATTTATGGCAATTGCCTTTCTGCTACTTTTTCCAGCTTCCGCCTTGGCGGAGAGCGGCACCAAAGCATCAACCACGCCCGCAGCCGATCCTGACACCAAAGCAGCCAAAAGCACCCAGCCCCCCTGCCTGCCATTTGCAGGCGAAAAGATGACCTTTGCCGTGAACTGGGAGTTCGTCAACGGTGGAACCGCCATCATGGAAACCAGCGCCAGAGAGAAGGGCTATCGCATCCACACTTTTGCATTCACCAACAAGTTCATGGATATCTTTCACAAGGTGCGTGACACCATGATTGCTGACGGCTTCTGCAACAAGGGTAACATGCAGAGCGAAGAGTTCACGCTCGAGCAACGCGAGCCGAAATACCGTGCCACGAAAAAAACCCGCTTTCTCTGGCAGCAGGATAAAATCGAATACACGCATAATAAAAAAACCGAGACCTTCGATGTTCCGGCTGGTTATGTGGATGTACTGTCATCATTTTATGCCGTGCGCACCATGAAGCTGGAGATCGGCAAGAAGCAGCAGGTACCTGTCTTCGATCAGCGCAAGAATTACGAGGTGGAAGTAATCACCCATCGCAAGGAGACGATGCGGGCACCCTGGTCAAGTAAGCCTGTAGAGGTACTGGTGATTCAGCCGATTCTGAAAACTGATGGTGTGTTCTCGAGTAAAGGCGAGATGCTCATCTGGATCACCAACGACGAACGCCACATCCCGCTGAAGGTGAGTGCCAAAGTCCGAATCGGTCACGTACTCTGTTATTTAACCGATTATCGCCCCCCTGCAAAATAGCGTATCCGGGCATTTCTTTTACCTGCAAATTCCGTAGTCTTGCGAACGCTGGATTTTGGCCGCGGTTTTGGCTGCATACAAAACCAGACACCCGCCTGGGGAATCAGATGGACACCTTAACAGAAACAAAAAAGCCTCTCTGGCGCAAACTGGTTATCGAGCACCGCATCTCCATCAGTGTCGTATTTGCGATCGCTTTGCTGGTATTCGTGCGCCCGAGCCTAGCCAGCCTGCTATGGTCGATTCCGTTTATTGTTGCCGGGGAGCTCTTGCGCCTGTGGGCATCAGGGCATATTCACAAATCCAAGCATGTGACGCAGACCGGACCTTATGCGATCTGCCGTCACCCGCTCTATCTTGGCCATCTGCTGATCACAATCGGTTTCCTGGTCGCGGCCAATAATATCTGGATCGCGTTGGCAGGCGTCCTTGTGTTCTGGCTGATTTTCGATACCACCATGGGGAACGAGGAGAACTATCTCACCGACCTGTTCGGTGAGGAGTATAACGAATACAGAAAAAAAGTTCCGCAGCTGTTGCCACGCTGGAGCAAAGATGCGCTCACAGGCGGACACGACTGGGCACTGGTAAAGCAACACCGCGAAATGAACAACATCTGGGGCATTATTGCCGCACTGGCCATCTTCACGGCGATCGGTTTCTGGCGCGGCAGTTTATAAACGAATATTTACGAGTTAATCCAATATGACGACACAGCTATTCGAAAAGTGCCCTCTGGGATGCGAAGCCAATCTCCAAGAGACCTCCCTCGCTCTTCCCGAAGGCGCCTTGCGGCAATGTCCCAACTGCAAGCAGCTGCTTAGCGCCTGCGACAAAAAGTGGTATGAAGAGTCAATGCAGGAATTCGATCAACCGCAAGGGACTTTGCCTGCCGGCAAAAGCGCGGCGCGATATGCAGCCCGCATGGGAGCGATATTAAGACGCGCTGCCAACAGGTTGGGGAAACCACCCCACAAATTGCGACTACTGGACGTGGGCTGCTCGAGTGGCGCCCTGTTAAAAGTGGCGCAGGAAAATGGTTTCCAGGTTTCGGGGGCCGAGCCGGCAACTCAGGCGGCGCAAACCGCACAAGCCATGGGATTCGATGTTTTCCCCGGTTTTCTGCAGGATGCGCATTTCCCCGACAACCACTTCGATATCGTTACCCTCTTTGAAGTGATTGAGCATTTAACTGATCCCATTGCGCTGATTTCAGAGGTTCGCCGGATTCTAAAACCCGGGGGGATTCTCTTGCTCGGCACCGGCAATGCCGACTCCTGGACGGTCAGCTTTATTGGCAACCGGTGGGAGTATTTCGATATACGATCCCACGGCGGACATATCAGTTTTTTCAACCCGACCAGCACCCGCCTCATGGCCAAGAAGACCGGCTTCGAAATCGCCGGCATCAGCACCAAACGCGTCAACATGGGCGAACGCAAGGATTTAAATGCACTTGCGTATAATGTGAATCGCCTGTTGCGAGAGATTCTGGCACTTCCCGCGCGTTGGTTCGGGAAGGGGCACGACATGCTGGCTACCCTGCGAAAACCAGAGGAGTCATGACCCAGCGCATTGCGGTTCTCATATCGACTTACAATGCCCCGGCCATGCTTCGGCTGGTTCTGCAAGGATATGCCCAGCAAAGCTCGCAAGCCTTTCACCTCTACATTGCGGATGATGGATCGGGCGATGAAACGCGCGAACTGATCGAATCGTTCAAAAGCAGCGCTACATTCCCGGTCACACACCTCTGGCATGAAGACCAAGGCTTCCGCAAAGCGCGCATCCATAACATTGCCATTCAGCAAATAACCGAGCCGTATATCCTGCTGACCGATGGCGACTGCATTCCCCTACCGAACCTCGTTGCCGCACATCTGCGCTTGGCAGAAAAAGGAACCATGATCAGCGGAAGGCGCATCCTGCTTGCGGAAAACTTCACACACGCGCTACTCCAGCGTGGCAAATTCGACACTGGCATCGGTGCCCTGGGTTGGTTGGTGCACCGGCTGACCGGGCATATCAATCGCATACTGCCGCTACTCATGCCTCCCCTGCTCTCACCACCGCACCAGAAGCTCGCGGGTATCCGCGGCTGCCATCTCTCCTGCTGGCGCGATGATCTGATTCACATCAACGGCTTCGACGAATCGTATGAAGGCTGGGGACGGGAAGATTCCGATCTGGTGGCGCGGCTTTTTCATGCCGGCGTTATGCGCCGTGACCTGCGCGGCGCACCGGTTCTGCACCTGTGGCACCGCGAGAACGACCGCGAACAACTGGCACGCAACGACGCTTTATTGCAGGCTTGCCTCGATGAGCAGCGCATTGAGGCGCTGCAAGGTATCCGGCAACTGGAGAATGACCACCCATGACAAAAATTTCGGCCTACATTATCGCCTACAACGAAGAGAACAAAATTGCCGATGCGGTAAAAAGCGTGCTGTGGGCCGACGAAGTGGTAGTGGCCGATTCGCACAGCAGTGACCGCACCGCCGAGATTGCCAAGAAGCTTGGCGCGCGCGTTGTGCAGATCGACTTCACCACCTTCGGCAAGCTCAGGAACGATGCTATTAACGCCTGTGAGAACGACTGGGTGTTCAGCCTCGATGCCGACGAACGCTGCACCGATGAGGCAAAAGACGAGATCGAAGCGATTGTCGCCAGCGGCGATCCGGCAGATGCCTACTACGTGCCGCGCCGTAACTGGTTTATGGGGCACTGGATCAAGCACTCCGGCTGGTATCCCGACTACCGGCAACCGCAACTGTTCCGCAAAGGCGCACTGATTTTCCGCGAAGCGGACGAAGTCCACGAAGGTTTCGACGTGCATGGCCGCATCGGCTATCTGCAACATGCCATCTGGCAATTCCCCTTCCAGAATCTGGAGCAGGTGCAGTACAAAGGGCTTCGCTACTCCACGCTCGGCGCGAAAAAGCTTGAGCGCAACGGCAAGCGGGGCGGCATGGCAAACGCCTTCCTGCACGGCCTCGGTGCATTTTTGCGCATCTATGTGCTCAAGCTGGGCTTCCTCGATGGCTGGGCGGGATTCGTTATCGCCTTCGGCAATTTCGAAGGCACCTTCTACCGCTACGCAAAACTCACCGAAAAACAGCAACAGTGGGATCGGCCACCGAACAAACCATGACCGGCCACGTCATCCAGATTGTCCGGCGATTCGGACCTGTCGGCGGCATGGAACGCTACGCATGGGAGCTCATCCGCCACCTGCCGGCAGAGGGGTGGAAAGTCACTGTGCTCTGTGAGCGCCTGCATGCCGATACCGCTCCCAATGGCGTGGAAGTCATCGAACTGGGGGAGGGCCGCGAAAAGCCGCGATGGCTCGCACACCTGCGCTTCTCAGGCCGCGTCGCCCACTGGTTGCACGAAAACCCACAGCCGGAGGCGATTATCCACAGCCATGAACGCACTGGCGTTCACCACGTCACTACCTTCCACGGACCACCATTTGCAAGAATCCGTGACAAAGGTTGGTTATGGCGGTTCTCCCTCCGCATCCTGGCGCAGCTCTGGCTCGAAAAGCGCGAGGTGTGCGGCGCACAGGTCAAGGCAGTGGTACCCAATGCAACCTTGATTGCCGAAATGCTGGAAGACTATTACCCCTGTATCGGTGAACGCATAACCACCCCCATCACGCCGGGTGTCGACGGTATCATGCCCCGTCCGGCGCGCACGATTCCGGCGAACGGCGGTATAATCGGCTTTGTCGGCAAGGAGTGGAAACGCAAAGGCCTCGACATCGCCATCCGCATATTCTCGGAACTGAAACAGTCCCGACCGCAAGCAAAGCTCGTGATCGCCGGAGCCAATCCGCAGGACATTGCACCGCTGCTCCGTGATGCGCCGAACGGAATCGAGATATTGGGAGCGGTGCCAACCCACGATCTGTTCGCACAATTCGACCTACTGCTGCACCCGGCACATGCCGAACCTTTCGGCATGGTCATCACCGAAGCATTAAGCGCCGGGGTGCCGGTCGTCCTCTCCGAACAGTGTGGTGCGGCATCCGAAGTATCGGAACTTTATGGGAGCATTCTGCCACTGAATGCATCACTGGAAACATGGAGCGAAGCATGCAAGCGATGGCTCGCGCGAACTGATGATATCCCGAACTACGAACACGGCTGGGATGCGGTTGCGCACGCCTACCACGCCCTCTACAGCGCGCTGAAATAGCCCAGTGATTGACATTGGACTCCACTCGCTGCGCCCATATACTTGCGACACCACACATGGGAGAGCTTCTTGACTGACTCAGGCCATCACTGCGATTTATGCGGTGGAAACGAATTCAAAATCATCAGTAAGCACGACAGGCACGGAAAACCGTTAACCACCGGCTTGTGCCTGCGCTGTGGCATGGTCGCGCACCTGCCGCTGCCGACCGAAGCCGAAGTTGCCGAATACTATGCCCGCGATTACCGGCAGGATTACCACGGCGAGCGTGTTCCCAACCCACGCCGCGTAATGCGCGCCTGGAACAATGGCGAGCGCATCGTGGCGCAACTCGCACCCCATCTCTCAGAAGGGTCGAGCGTGTTTGAAATCGGCGCCGGCATCGGCTGCACGGTCAAGGCATTTGAAACACATGGGCACCCCGCATCGGGGATCGAGCCGAACAAAGACTTCAACGCCTACACGCATGAGAAGATCCACGCCAATGTCGATAGCGTGAATCTCTACGACCTGCCGGTACGCCCCGTAGCCGACACCATCATCCTGATCCACGTGATCGAACACTTTATTTCGCCGACCCGTGCACTGTCGCGCATACACGAACTACTGCCAGAAAATGGCCTGTTTTACGTTGAGTGCCCGAACATTGCAGCGCCCTTTGCCACCTTCGGCCGGCTATTCCATTTTGCACACACCTACAACTTCACGCCGGATACGCTGTTAGCGCTGGCGAACAAATGCGGCTTCGAACTGGTCAAAAATTTCAATGCCGACGATCACCCCGACATTCAGATGCTGTTCCGGAAGTCCGTACCCTCTGAGCCCGTATTCGCCGAAGATGCGGCAACCAAGGTCGAACATGCGATTCATCGCTTTAATGGCGTCACCTACCACCTGCGCCCTACCTATCTGGCGCGCCGAGTCGCAAAACTTTTGAGCTACGCCAAAGAAGCCATCTGCGCCGGCAATTTTGTGAAACGCCTGCATGCGCAGCTTACCGCTGCCAATCAATAGCGTACGTCAGGAAGCCTTGCGCCGGGCGATGGCGCCGATAATGAGATTGTGCAACAGGTAAATTGTTTCGCCTACCCAGACCAGCAATGACGGCAAACGATCAAGAGATGCACGCCGGCTGAGTTCGAATCCTGTTGCCAGTAATCCGGCTTGAGCCAGCCACATGCTCCACCAGGGCCAGACATCTCCCGACACCTGCCGGTGAAGCATGATCTGCACATTGTAGACCAGCAACACAACCAACGCGCTAAGCACAAATGCACCCGCCTTACCTGAACGTTTGGGAGCCAGCGAAAGCGGCAGCACAAAAAGCAGCAACACCAGTACTGTGGATGGCAACAGCAGACGTCGATTCCACTCCGCCCACGCATCACTTTTACCACTCTTTTTAATCGTATGCCAAAGCTGGATAGGGCTCATCTCCAGCAACCGACTCTGCCAAGGTAGGTCGGTCGATGTATTGTTCAGGGCATCAATCGAGACCGCCACTTTGTATTCGTCGAATGCAAGCAGTCGCAACTGCGCTGCCTCTCCCTCCAGACGGGTTCCGTGGCGTAGTGTGAATTGTAGTCCTGCCGCAGTCGTCGTCATCTCCGCTGTTTCGGCGATATAGATCACCGGTACAGGGCTCCGCCGGTCTTCCATCAACAGATTGATATATTGACCCTCATCATTTTTCCCATCGACATAAACCCGAAGCGAATCGAAATCCTGGGTAAATCGCTGGGGAGTAAATCCGAGCGATTTCACATTTTGCCCGCTGTAAAAAATCGTCCGAAATGACTTCGTGCCATGCGGCATCCATACCATCGCCACATAGACAAGAAACAGTGTCAGGATCACGCCGCTTATAACCACCGAGCGAAATACTCGCGCATAACTTAAACCCGCTGCACGCATCGCATCCATTTCACTGTCTTGAGACAAACGCATCACCACGCTTTGCGCACCGAAAAAGAAAGCGATCGGCGCAGTCAGTACCAGGAAATAGGGCAGGATGGCTGCAAGAAGCTCAAGCAAAAATGCCAGACCGAGTCCTCCGGACGAAAACGTTTCCAGCACTTTTAGCATCCGCCCAAGCAGGAGAACCCCGGTCACCACCAGCAGAAAGGCGGTAAACGGCAACAAAAACATGCGAAGAATATATCGGTCAATCGTCATACAGCAGGCACTATAGCAGTATTCAAAAACAGTTGGCAGCCATGCCGATGGTTTGCTCTCCGACGGTTTGCGGCTACCATCGCATCCCATGGCGCATCTTTCCATTGTTATTCCCGTCTACAAAGCCGAAGGCTGCCTGCACGAGCTTTATACTCGTCTGAAAACTGCGCTCGAACCAATCAGCACCGATTTCGAATGTATTCTGGTCGAAGACCGCGGCGGCGACCGTTCGTGGGAGATCATCTGCGAACTCGCACGAACAGATCCGCGCATCAAGGGGATTCAGTTCTCACGCAATTTCGGCCAGCACTACGGTATTACAGCAGGGCTTGATGCCTGCGATGGCGACTGGGTGGTAGTGATGGACTGCGACCTGCAGGATGCACCCGAAGAGATTCCCAACCTCTACAGAAAGACTCAGGAAGGTTTCGATGTCGTGCTTGCCCGACGAGGAAAGCGACAGCACTCGTTTATCAAACGCTTGCTATCGTGGGGCTTCTATAAAATATTCGGTTGGCTGGCCGATATCGACTACGACCCGCAGGTAGGGAATTTCCGGATTATGTCGCGCAAGGTGGCAGAAAACTGCCGCCGAATGCGTGAAAAGCTGCGCTTCTTCGGCGGCATGGTCGACTGGATGGGCTTTTCAACAACCAGCATTGATGTGCAACATGCTGAACGCTTCGAGGGCAAATCGACCTATACACTCCGTAAACTGCTCAGGCTTGCCACCGACACCATTATCGCCTATTCCGACAAGCCGCTGCGCCTGTCGGTGAAGTTTGGTTTCAGTATTTCGTTATTGGCGTTCGGCTTCGGCATCTATCTGCTGCTACACGCCTATTTTTACGGTTCACCAATTGCCGGCTGGCCCAGCCTCATCGTATCTCTCTACTTCATCGGCGGCATCATCATCGCCAACCTCGGCATCATCGGCATCTATCTCGGCAAGGCCTTCGACGAAACCAAGAAACGTCCGCTCTATATCATCGACAAGACCACTTTCGATGCCGACCGCTAACCTGCTGAAACCGACACCCTGGGATGCTGCGGTATTCGGATGCGACACCTTCGAACTCGCCGAATACTCCGAAGCGGCCCTGAAACTTGCCACGGTAACACCCGGCCACCACACCGTCAGAGTCGATCCGCTGACGAACAAACAGCTTCTGCATCATTACGGTTTCTACTATTGCGATACGCTGCTCGAACCCTTCTGTGGGCTCGACGATTTCATTTTGCACGACCATCCGAAGACGGGCATCGACCCTCACCCCGCACTCGATGTGCTGGCGCCGATCTGTCATGGCGCTTTCAGCCATGGCCGCTTTCATCGCGATTTCAACCTGAACAGAGATGCCGCCGACCGGCGTTACGACCAGTGGCTCAGCCAGTTGCATGAAAAAGGGCAGGTGTTCGGCCTGCTATTCGAAAATGACCTTGCCGGTTTCATTGCCTATGAGGAGAACCGGCTGCTGCTGCATGCGATCGTAGAATCCTGCCGGGGCAGGGGCATCGCCAAACACCTGTGGAGCGCCGCCTGCCGGGAATTGTTCTCGCGTGGCCATAGCGAACTTTCCAGTTCGATTTCGGCCACCAACCTTGCCGCTGTCAACCTGTATACCTCGCTTGGATTCCGGCTGCGTAATCCGCTCGACATCTATCATCGGTTACAGAAGTAGTCCGGCGCATGGAGCTTCATACACGGCTTGAACGTTTTCTCGGCGAGCTTCCGCTGACAGCGCTTGCGGAAACAGCCAGCCGCAAAGCCGGCCGCCCCGTACCTGAAGTGATGGAGATTTTCGAAACCTTCGCAAACGAAACCCGAGCCACGCTGCGGCTGGTCGTCGACGACCTCAAACCGGAGCAACGCATACTCGAAGTCGGTGCCGGGCTCTGCCTGTTCAGCAGCTTCCTGAAGCAGGAGGGATATGATGTGGTCGCACTGGAACCTGCCCTTGGCGGCTATGGCCTGTTCGAAGCAGCCAGAGAGGCGGTAAGCAGCCACTTCTCCGGGCTCGGACTGCCTGTACTTGATTGCCCAGCCGAAGCCCTGAATGCCGCGGAACACGGTCACTTCAATCTCATTTTTAGCAACAATGTCATCGAGCACATCCCGGAATGGCAAAAAGCGTTGGCCGCCATGACTTCAGTACTGGCGCCCGGCGGACGCATGCGCCACACCTGTCCAAATTACACCGTTCCGTACGAGCCGCATTACGGCGTGCCGGTATTTCGATACTGCCCAAGGCTGTCGCGCAGGCTGTTCGCCTCCCGCATCAATGCAAATCCCGGAATATGGGACTCCCTGAACTTTCTCACCTCCCGCCAGTTGTTGCGGCAGGCCGAAAAGATAGGACTGGCAATCGAGTTTGAACGGGGAACGCTCTACAGTTCACTGAAACGGCTCGATACCGATCCTGAGTTTCGCGCCCGCCATCAGGGCATCGTGCTGACCATATACAAGCTGCTGAAAGTTACCGGTCTGCTGGCGCTTATCCGTCACATGCCAGTCTCGCTGACCACACCGATGACCTTCACCGCCACCAAGAAGGAGCAAGCCTGATGGCACAGATTACCACCGGCCTGCGCGCACTGCTCTCGAATGCCGGAGCCTACAACCTGTTCCAGAATCTGGTCGGAGCGCGCCGCTATCGCAGAAAGATCACTTCCGAATACATCCTGCCCCGAACCCCCGTACGCCTGCTCGACATCGGCTGTGGCACCGCCGAAATCCTGCATGAGCTGCCGGAATCAATCGACTACACGGGTTTTGATGCTTCGGAAACATATATCACCCAGGCACGGACAACATTTGGCGCACGGGGGCACTTTTTTGCCGAGCTGGTCAGCGAAGCCAACCTCAAAGGCATGCCCTCTTTCGACATCGTGCTGGCAACCGGACTGTTGCACCATCTGGACGATGGCGATGCGCGGCAGCTCTTCGCTCTGGCTGCCCGGGCACTGAAGCCGGACGGCATGCTGATCACGGCTGATCCCTGCTTCGAGCCAATGCAGAACCCGCTGGCACGTTTTGTGATCAGCCGCGACCGCGGACGGAACGTACGCACCACCGAGAGCTATCGCAAACTCGCTACCGGCAGTTTCGGCCACATCGATGCGATCACGCGCCGCGACCTGCTGCACATCCCCTATTCGCACACACTATTGCTCTGCAGCGAACCCGTTACTGCCCCCGCTACTGCCAATTCGGTGAATGACCGTTAGCATACGACTTTCATGACCGATACCTCTCCGATCACCGAGCTTACCCTTAAGCGACTTTTTATCGCAGCAGCACTTCTTATGCTGCTACCACTACCCGTGCTGCAATACCTCGGCGAAGAGGGCTTGATGGCGATCAAATCTTACGAAATGTTCGTACGAAATGACTGGCTGCACCCATCGATACTGGGTGGCGTCTGGCCGCACTCACCATTCTGGCACTGGCCGGTCATCGCCATTGCCAGTCTGATCGGCTGGGAGCATGTCGACGTTGCCATTCGGCTGGTTTCAATCGCATCGTCATGGGTCGCCGCACTGGCCGCCGGTTTCGCCGCGACTCGTTTGTTTCCGCAGTATCCCCAGGCGCGCTGGCTGACGGCACTCATCTACCTGACACTCGGCGAAGTGGCATTCTGGTATGGCTGGCTGGGCTACGTCGATGCCATGTTCGGCATGTTCATATTCACGGCTATCATCACGCTGTGGCGCGCCATCGAGGATGAGCATTTCGGCTGGTTCGCTGCATCCCTGATATTGATTTCTTTCGCCTTTCTCACCAAAAACATCACTGCCTACGCGCTCTACGGTGTTACAGGCCTGATTCTACTTTGGCGTCTCGGACGCTGGCGCCTGCTCATCAAACCCCATTTCCTGCTCGCAGGCTGTGCGGCGCTGAGTGTGCCGTGGCTGTGGCAGGAATTCGTTGTGCCAAGTGGTGCCAACACCGCCACCACTTCCGTCAACGATGCGCTACGTAATTTTATCGGCTTCGGATTCCTTGCCTATGTGAAACACTGGCTGCTCTATCCCGTGCTGTTTGCCGCCCGTGCCCTGCCGGTAAGTGTGGTATTGTTGTGGCTATGGCTGCGCAAACGCCAGCAATTCCGGCTCGATGCCACGCTAATCACCCTGCTGATCATCATCGCAGCCTGCATGTTCCCGTTCTGGATCTCTGCTGCCGCCACCCCGCGCTACCTGATGCCGCTATATGGCCTCGCCGCCCTGTTGCTCACAGGTCTGGTGCTGCAGCTGGATCAGCACTACTTCCGAAAAACCATTCTTGTCATCACTATATTTATCGTGCTCAAAATCCCCTACAGCCTTGGCATCCTGCCCTATATCAAGCAATGGCAGCCCGGTAATAACGCCTTTGCCGTGGCAAAAGAGGTGCAGACACTCGTCGGCGACAATACTCTGCGAACCCGAAACGATATATCGACCGGCCTCGCTGTTGCCGCCTACCTCGATGTGCGCATGCCACCCGAGCGCTACATCCGCTGGCTGAGCGATGACGAACACAAGGTCTATGTACTTACCGAAGATAAATCACCGGACTACGGTATCCTCAAGCAGCAGTGGGTGCTGCGTGGCGATCCGCTCTATTTGTACTGGAAGCCCTGAGTCGATTCGTGGATGATATGAGCCCGATGCGCATTGTATTCAACAAACCGTTCATGACCGGCGAGGAGACCGCCCACATCCTCGAGGCGCATGCCGCGGGCCACCTTTCCGGCAACGGCCCCTTCACCAAAAAGTGCCATGCATGGTTCGAGCAGCATACCGGATGCAAAAAGGCTTTGCTGACTCACTCCTGCACGGCGGCGCTGGAGATGGCGGCCATTCTGCTGGATCTCGCCCCCGGCGATGAAGTGATCATGCCTTCCTACACCTTCGTCTCTACCGCCAATGCCTTTGTGCTAAGAGGTGCAGTCCCCGTCTTTGTCGATATCAGGGCAGACACCCTCAATATCGACGAAACGCTGATTGAAGCCGCCATCACGCCGAAAACCCGCGCCATTGTCGCCGTGCATTATGCCGGTGTGGGCTGCGAGATGGATACGATCATGGAGATTGCCGCGCGCCACAACCTGTTGGTGGTTGAAGATGCCGCACAGGGCATCATGGCCTCCTACAAAGGACGAGCTCTTGGCAGCATCGGCCATCTCGGGGCCTATAGCTTCCACGAAACCAAAAACATTATCTCCGGCGAGGGCGGCGCCCTGCTGATCAACGACGAGCGTTTCGCCGAACGCGCCGAAATCATCTGGGAGAAGGGCACCAACCGCAGCCAGTTCTTCCGCGGCGAGGTGGATAAATATACCTGGGTCGATGTCGGCTCATCTTTTCTGCCGGCCGAGCCGGTGGCCGCCTTCCTGTGGGCACAGCTGGGGCATGCCGAAGCCATCACTCAGCGCAGACTTAACATCTGGCAGCAGTATCACCATGCCTTCGCCCCGCTTGAGGCGGAAGGGAAGCTCCGCTGCCCCATCGTTCCGGAAAACTGCGCGCATAACGCCCACATGTATTACCTGCTACTGCCGAATATCAAAACGCGTACTGAATTCATCGCTGACATGAAAGCGCAGGATATCCATCCGGTTTTCCATTATGTGCCGCTGCACAGCTCCCCGGCAGGCCAGCGTTTCGGCCGTACACATGGTTCGCTATCGAACACCGATTCCCTATCCGAACAACTGGTCCGGCTACCGTTGTGGCCGGGGCTGGAGAAGCACCAACCGCGCGTGATCGACACTGCGCTGCAGTTGCTGCAAAGCTGATGCGCTGTGCAGGCAACACCCTCGCCCCTATACTCCGGAGTTCCAACGTGGAGGTAACATCGTGATTCTGGTGATTGGCGACATTATTGTGGACGAATTCATCTGGGGCGATGTCTCGCGCATCAGCCCCGAAGCGCCGGTGCCGGTGGTATCGGTCGAGAATATCGATCGGCGGCTCGGCGGTTCGGCCAACGTGGTGCGCAATCTGCATGCGCTTGATACCCATTCGGCAATGTTCGGCATTGTGGGCGATGATGAGCCCGGCCACTGGGTGAAGCAGCGCCTCACCGAACTTGATTCGGATAATCGCGGCGTACTCACCAAGCAGAACGACCGCCCCACCGCCATCAAAACCCGCATCATCGCCCGCCACCAGCAGGTGGTGCGTTACGACCGCGAATGGGTACAGCCGGTACAGCCCGCCACGCAGGAGACGCTGATCCATCACATGCAGGAGCTGGCAGGCGATGCCAAAGCCGTGATTCTCTCCGACTATGGCAAGGGCGTGCTCACTCCCGATTTCATCCGCATGGTGATTGATCGTTTCCAGAACATCCCCGTGGCCGTCGATCCCAAGCCCCTGCACACCGATGCCTATGTGGGCGCTACCGTGATCACCCCGAATCTTACCGAAGCCGCTTCTATGGCCGGCATGCTGGCCGTGAACGAAGATGCCCATGTCGAGGCGATTGCCCGCGCGCTGCACAAAAAACTAAAATTAAAATACGTGCTGCTTACCCGTTCCGAGAAGGGAATGACGCTGTTCGATGGCAAAGCCGTGCACCATATTCCAACCGCTGCCCGCGACGTGTTCGACGTGACCGGTGCAGGGGATACCGTCATCGCAGTCTTCACCGCCTGCCTGGCACGTGGCGACGATGCGCTTACTGCTGCCGAAACGGCCAACCGCGCCGCAGGTGTGGTGGTCGGCAAGGTTGGCACCGCCACCGCCAGTTGGGCGGAAATCGAAGCGCACTGAGGTTTAACTCTATGAACATCGTTATCGGCATTCCGGCCCGCTACGCCTCCAGCCGCTTCCCCGGCAAGCCGCTCGCAAAGATCGCGGGCAAGAGCATGATCGAGCATGTGATCCTGCGGGCGCACGAAGCCGGAATCGGCAAGGTGTTCGTGGCGACAGACGACAAACGCATTTATGACGTGGCCCACGCCACCGGCGTGGAGGTGGTGATGACACGCGCCGACCATGCCAGCGGCAGCGAGCGGCTGGCCGAGGCGGTGCGCGAAATGGATTGCGACATTGTGGTGAACGTACAGGGCGATGAGCCGCTGATCGATCCGGCCGCCATTCGCGCCGTGGTCGAGCCATTCCGAAGCGACCACTACCTGCCAATGGCAACACTGGCCAAACCGATTGCCAGCGATGAGGATTTCAGGAATCCGAACATCGTGAAAGTAGTATGCGACGATAAGGGCCGCGCCCGCTATTTCAGTCGCGCCCCGATCCCATTCCCCAGAAGCGGCAGCCACGAAGGGGTGCTGCAACACGTGGGGCTCTATGCCTATCGCAAAGAGTTCCTGCTGATCTACTCAACGCTGACGCCTTGCATGGCGGAAGAGAACGAACAGCTCGAACAGCTACGTGTGCTGCACCATGGTTACGACATCGCGGTCACCACCGGCAACTTCACCAGCCATGGCGTCGATACGCCGGAAGACTTAGCCCGCGCCGAATCGCTGCTTTCGTAAAAAGCCCGCGCCCTTTGAACTGCTAATGCAAAAACAGTTATCCGACGAGAATGCCATGGCGCGATAGTTGCTTTGCTACAATCTACATATCTCGTTCGCTTGACCGGAGGAAAAGTTTGCGCAATTCTTGTTCTATGAACCTCACATTAGAAACAACGGACCAGTCATCATATGCTCCGGTTGAATCGGAATTAATTTCAGCTGAGGAATATTTTGAGCTGAAAAAGTCTGGCTTCAATAATGTGAAGAAAATCCGAATAGCCAGTCCGAAGCTTGGTGATGCTGGGTTTGGTGGTTTTATTGTCCAATACGAATACCCGGTTCTGAGATCTAAATGACATCTGAGAAAAAGACTGAAGACAAGACTCCATCTTCCGCAAAATCTTCCGAATCAGTTGAGCTTGATAAAGACAAACTAGTTCTTTTCTCGCGCTTTCTTAAACAACAAGAGCGCGAAATGAGCATTAAAGAAAAAGAATTTGAGGCCAAGCAAGGTGAGGTAGCCCTCGAGCAACAAAAAGACAATCATCAATACGAATATGCTCTCAAATCGCTGGAAACACAGGAGCGTGACCGAAAGGACGAGAGACAGCATAACAAAGAACTGATGACTGCAAAGATGAAGTATGCCCTTTTGGCTGCAGCGGTGTTTTTTATTTTCCTTGGTTTTTTGGTGGCTATTGGAAAAGACGACGTAGCACTGAAGCTGATTGGTGGTGCGATTACTGTTGTAAGCCTTGTCTATGGCTCTTATCAGTACGGTAAAAATAAGAAGTCTGACTAGTAATTGACGTTCCCGTCCGTTCACCTAATTCCGGGGGTACAAACTAAATTAAATTGTTCGATATACTTCCCTGCGATGGCCAACCTTAACCACGCAGACTGTCAGCACTCCATCATCGATCTGATAAAGAATCCGGTAAACGCCCTGTCTGATACGATATTTGTCATCGCCGGTGAGCATCTCCGCCTGTGGAGGGCGGGGATCATCGGCCAGCAATTCGATTCGAGCCATGATTCGCTGCACATCTTTTTTCGGGATGCCCTTCAAATCCTTCTCGACCGATTGTTTGAAAACGATGTTATAGCGCGCCACTGGATTTCAGTTCTTTAAGCATCGCCTCGTAGCTGATCGTCGGCTCCGCTTCACGCGCCTCAAACGCCGCCAAATCCTCCTGATCCTCCAACAGCGCATTCCGCACCGCATCGTTCACCAGGTCGGAGACCGTGCGGTGCGTCTCCGCCGCCTTCAGGCGCAGCACCTTGTGCAGCTTCTCATCGAAATAGATCGTCGAACGCTTGTTCGCATTGCCAGCCATAACACACCTCACACCGGCACTTTAACGATATAACGTCAAAACGTCAAAACGACCATTCTATTGTGAGAATCGCTGGGGGTAGACGCATCACAGCGCAATCCGCATTCAAGACGTCGATCTCCCCCACTTTTTTCGCTTTTAACAACCCACTTTAACCCACCCATTCTAAGTGCCTGTTTTTACAGGTCAGATTTTAATTTCTCTTTTAATTTCATTGTGTTAATTGATCACAAAATCCCTGAAATAGCATTGACAAGCTGTATTTTCGATCCATTATTGGCGATTAGTGGGTAAATGTGGGTTAATAGCCCAACTCAACGGGAGGCACGAAAGCGCAATGTTTATCGGCGAATTCAGCAACAGCGTCGATGCCAAGGGCCGGGTCAATATTCCGGCTTCGTTCCGCGATACGCTTCGCTCGCACTTCGGCGACGAGCACATTATCGTGACCCGTGACGCCCGCGTTGCCTGCCTGCGCGTTTATCCTTTTAAAGAGTGGCAGAAGCTGCTGGCCAAACTTTCCGGCATGCCGGGCAACGACCGCATCATTCAGGCCTTTACCCGTGTGGTGGTCGGCGCCGCCCAGGATTGCACTCCTGACAAACAGGGCCGCATCCTGATTCCGCAATCGCTACGCGATTTTTCAGCGCTTGCCAGTGGCGCAGTATTCCTCGGCGCCAACAATACCTTCGAAATCTGGGATAAGGCGGCATGGGACGACCATCTGAAAGACTCGCTGGCTCTGCTCGGCGATGCCGACCTGAGCTTCTGATGCACCGGCCACGAACATGCACACCTCCGTCCTTTTCGATGAATTCGTTACCGCACTCTGCGTCGATCCCGACGGCACCTATGTGGATGCCACTTTCGGGCGCGGCGGGCACACGCGCCACCTCCTCTCAAAACTCTCACCCAAAGCGCGCGTTATCGGCCTCGACCGCGACCCGGAAGCGGTGTCTGCCGCACGAGAGCTCGAAAAGACCGACCCGCGCTTTTCCATCGTGCACAGCGCCTTTTCCAGACTCGGCGAAGCGCTCGATGAACTTGCTGTGGGGCTGGTCAGCGGCATCGGCTTCGATCTCGGCGTCTCTTCGCCGCAATTCGACACGGCCGAGCGCGGATTCTCCTTCCAGCAGGATGGTCCACTGGATATGCGCATGAATCCCGAAAGTGGGCTTCCGCTTTCGACCATGCTGGGTAAGGTGTCTCTAAACGAACTGACTGAAATCATCCGGGAACTGGGTGGCGAACGATTCGCCGGCCGCATTGCGCGCAATATTCTCGAGGCCCACAAACAAAAAGCGCTCACCACTACCCGCGAGCTGGAAAATATCTGCTTCCACGCGGTGCCGAAAAACATGCGTCACACAGGCGTGCACCCGGCGACCCGCACCTTTCAGGCGTTGCGCATGTGGGTAAACGATGAACTCGGCGAAATCAAGGCCGCTATCAAGGCGAGCATCGACCATCTTGCTCCGCACGGGCGGCTTGCGGTGATCTCCTTTCACTCCGGCGAAGACCGGCTGGTGCGCGATCTGATTGAGGATGAGGTCAACCCTTGCAAGTGTCCGCGCGACTTCCCGGTCTGCGTCTGCGGCAAAACCCCGCGTATGCAGTGGATCAACAAAAAGCCGGTGGCTCCCTCCGAAGCTGAGATCGAGGCCAATCCGCGCAGTCGCTCGGCCAAGATGCGCGTAGCGGAGCGATTGGCATGAAGCTCGCCCAACTCACCACCTCCCGCCGCTTCCGCCTGTGGGCTGGCGGACTGACTACACTGGCTCTGTTTGCCGTTGCGCAAATCTGGCTCTCCTATCTGCGCCTCGATGTTTCACAAGAGCTGCAACAGAGCAGGGCGGAACTCGAAGCGCTGCAGTCGGAGACTGCACAGCTGCAACTGGAGCTGGCAAACCTCACCCGGCCGGAACGGCTGCGCGTGGTTGCCCGAAAGGAGCTCGGCATGGCTTCGCCACTGCCGATGCAGGTGATACAGCCATGATCCGCAAGCCCGCACCCGAGCAGTCGGTATTTATCCGTCGTCGCATGGAAGCCGTGGCAGGGCTTATGGCGCTGGGTGTTGCGCTGCTGGCAATCCGCGCCATTGATCTGCAGTGGTATCAGGCCGATGAACTCAAAGCGAAGGCCGAGCGCCAGCGCTTCAAACAGTATTCCACCCTGGCGCCGCGTGGCGCTATCCTTGACCGCAAGGGGCGCACGCTGGCCGAGAGTATCGAAGTGCCATCCATTGCCGCCATTGCTCCCGAAGTGCCGCAGGATCGAATCGCTGAACTCGCCAAAGCGCTCAGAATCAAAAAATCGACTCTGACAAAAAAGCTGAAGGAGAAGGATGGTTTCGTCTGGCTGGCCCGGCAGGTCACTCCCGACACCTCCGATCGTGTGATGGCACTGAATATCCCCGGCGTGCGCAGTGAAATGGAGTGGCGCCGCTATCATCCGCTGGGCCCGGAGCTTGGGCATGTGCTGGGATTTGTCGGTATTGATGGCGATGGGCTTGAAGGGCTTGAGCACAGCATGAACAATGTTTTGCAGGGCGAGGCGGGCATTAAACAGGTTCAGCGCGATGCGCGCGGTGTCTCGCTGCCGGGCGGTGTCTGGCTGAAACAGCCGACCGTTGGCCAGAGCATCGAACTGCATATCGATGCAACCATTCAAAGCATCGCTTACGCCGCGCTCTCCGAAGGCGTTCGCCAGCACGGCGCCAAGGGCGGTTCGGTGGTAATAATGGATCCCAACAACGGTGCCGTATTGGCGATGGCAAACTGGCCGGGCTTCAACCCGAACGATTTCCGCAACTATCGCCCCAGCATGTGGCGCAATCGCGCAGTGACCGATGTGTTCGAGCCGGGCTCTGCCCTGAAGCCATTCACAGTGGCGGCAGCGCTTGCCTCCGGACGCTGGCAGAAAAAATCACTGATATTTTGTGAAAATGGTTCCCTGCAGGTGGGCGACTACATCATTCACGATGATCATCCCGAGGGGTGGCTAGATTTGACCGGACTGCTGGCGAAATCCAGCAATATCGGTGCGGCCAAGATTGCCCTCGATGTGGGAGGCAATTCGCTCTATAACATGTTGACCCGGGTGGGTATTAACAAGCGCACCGGCATCGATCTCAACGGCGAGTCGCCGGGATTACTCCCCCCCATTGAGCGCTGGGGGCCGGTGGAGACGGCCAACATTGCCTTCGGGCAAGGAGTCGCTGTGACGCCGTTGCAACTCGCAACGGCCTTTTCCATTCTGGCCAACGGAGGCATGAAAGTTTCGCCCAAGCTGCTGAAAAACCAGGAGCACGACACCCCTGTCCGTGTGATGCCCGCCGAAATCGCCAAAACAGTGCTACGCATGCTGGAGCGAGCGGTTGGTCCGGACGGCACAGGAGCCAAAGCAGTTCCTGCCGGATACCGCGTGGCAGGCAAAACCGGAACTGCGCAAAAACCGGATGCCAAAGGCGGCTACTCCAATCAATACACTGCTGTATTTGCCGGGACGGTTCCGGCAGACAATCCGCAACTGGTGATCGTAGTGGTGATCGACGAGCCGCAGGACTCCATTTATGGCGGCTCCGTGGCGGCACCAGTGTTCCGCAACATTTCGGAGGCGGCACTCCCCTACCTCGGCATCGCCCCGGAAACAACGGCTCCGGCCAACAGCAAACCATGGCAACTGGTAAAAGCGACCTCCGACAAAAAGGCCGCTTTGGCACCAGAGGGCTCCGTGCCTTCACTGTTCGGGCTCTCATTGCGCGAAGCGCGCATACGATTGGCGGATAACGGCTATGTGCTTCTGGCGCACGGCAGTGGCTGGGTCGAGAAGCAGAAACCCACGGCTTCCAGCCGACTGGCAACTGGCGACACAGTGGAGGTATGGCTCGATGAGTGATCTCTCACAACTGATCGAACAGACCCAGCGCCCAATCCGCAAGCTATGGGATATCGCGCCTGATTCCGGACGTATCACCGAAAATGCCGAGATCGGCGGCATCTGCGACGACTCAAGGCATATCCAGCCCGGCGAAGCCTTTCTCTGCCTGCCACGCACAGGGAGTGAAGCAGCCCGCTATATCGCGAAAGCTGCCAAGGCTGGTGCAGCTGCAGCCATTATCATCGGACAGGACAAGCTAAAAATCACAAAACTTCCCTGCCTCTACCTCGATAACATGGAGGAGGCGGGGCGCTGTCTGCGCAAGTGGTTCAAAACTGTCAGAACAAAAGTGCCGCTGTTTGGCGTTACCGGCACCGACGGGAAAACCAGTATTGCATGGATGCTGCGCGAAGCGCTGCAGAAACTGCATGGAAGCGCATGGTCAGTCGGCACACTGGGATTTGTGAAAGCGCCGGACGACATACTGGATATCGGCAACACCACGCCATCGCTTTTGACCAACCACCGCTTGCTGGCGCTGGCACAAACCAAAAAAATCGGGGCGCTGGTCATGGAGGTCTCCTCACATGGCATCGCGCAGAAGCGCATCGCAGGCCTCGATTTCACGGCCGCGGCATGGACCAACCTTGGGCATGATCACCTGCAGGATCATGGCGGTTATGATGCATATGCCGCCATCAAACAGGGATTCATCCGGCAGGTTGCAGAGAGTAAAAAGCCTGCGATCTGCAATGCCGACAGTGCCGAAATCAAGCGCCTGATGAGCAAAATCGGCGGCGATATTCGCTGGTATGGGCACGGCCTCTATCAGCAGGGCCTGTTCATGCGCTGGGAGCAGGAGCTCCCCGGCCTGCTGCGTCTTGCCACAGATGAGGAAGAGGTGCGCATCGAGGATATCCCGCTCGGCGATTTCCATGCCGAAAACATGGCTGCCACCGCATCATTATTGTGTGCATCGCTCGATATTCCACTTAAAGATACGCCTGCGCTACTGGAGGGAATCAGCGCGCCTCCGGGCCGTCTGCAGGGGCTCGATATCGGTCGCTGGAAAGTATTCGTCGACTACGCACACACGCCGGAAGCGCTGGAGCGCTGCCTGACCACACTGCGCAAACTCACCACCGGCAGGCTGATCACGGTATTCGGTTGCGGTGGTGAACGCGACCGCGAAAAACGGCCGCAGATGGGACGCATCGCCTCACTGCTCTCCGATATTGTCTGGATCACCTCCGATAATCCCCGCTCTGAACTCCCTGAGGTAATCGCCTCCGAAATCGAGAACGGCATGCCACACCCCTACACTGCCAAGGTGCATCTGCAGCTCGATCGTGCCGAGGCGATTCGTGCGGCCGTTGCCTGCATGCAGCCGCAGGATTGCCTGGTGATCGCGGGCAAGGGACACGAAAACTACATGGAGATCGCGGAGCGCCGCATTCCGTGGAGCGATGCGGAGATTGCCACCGATGCCCTGCACAAAAAGCAGGGGGAGGAGGAGTTGAAGGCATGCGCATGAGCGGCATCGAACTGCAACAGGCTACCGGCGGCAAGTGGCAAAGCGAGGCCCCGGCACTTGTGCATGGCATTTGCACCGACAGCCGGACCTTTACGCCGCCGGCTGCGTTTTTGGCGCTGCGCGGCCCCAACTTCGATGGCCATATCTTCGGCGAGCGGCTCGATATGCAGGCCGAGGCACTCATCGGCGACAGCAAAGGGGCCGAGACATGGCAACATCTGCATGCACCGCAATTGCTGGTGAACGACACCTTGCAGGCGCTGGGCGATATCGCCGCCGCCTGGCGCCGCAAACTCGAAAAAACCACTGTCGTGGCTATCACCGGTTCTTATGGAAAAACCACCGTGCGCTCCATGCTACAACATCTGCTGGAGTCGGCCGGGCTCTCGGTCGCAGCCACCCGCAAAAACCTGAACAATCTGGTCGGGGTACCGCACACCCTGCTCGCCGTACCGGAATCAGCCGATATCGCCCTGATCGAATGCGGCATCAGCGAAAGAGGCGAAATGCAGAAACTCGCCAGCATCGTGCAACCGGACGTGGCCATCCTGACCGGCTTTGCCACCGCACACGGGGCAGGCCTCGGCGGCGCTGACGGCATCGTCAGGGAAAAAGCCTGGCTAACTGCAACATTGACCCATGGCGGATGGATGGCTGCAGGTGCGGGTGTGACCCGAAAACTTGCAGCAAACAGCATCGCCGTGCCGAAACAGTCGCTCGATATGGATCGCGATGATTCGCAGAATGCCCACTGGCATCTCGATGGTGACATTTTAACGTTGCAGCTTGGTGAACAAACGGCATCGCTGCCAATGGCGTTACCGGCGAAACACTTTGCCGCCAACATGGCGCTGGCGGTTTCAGTTGCCGCCCGATTACTGCAAAAACGCAGGAACATATCACTGACCGCCATGGCCATGGCTCTACAACAGTGGCAACCGGTTGCGGGACGCATGCAGAGCCTTCCGGGGCCGAACGGCAGCCGCATCATCGATGATGCTTACAACGCCAATCCCACCTCCATGCAGGCGGCACTCGATACGCTCGCCGCCCTGCCCGGCCGCCACTTTGCCGTGCTGGGCGATATGGGCGAACTTGGAAATGAAGCCGAAATGCTGCATCAGGGGCTACGCATCCCACCGCTCGAGGGATTGCTATTGGTCGGCCCACTCATGCAAAAGCTCTGTGCCATCCACACGGATGCGCTATGGGCTCGCGACGCTGATGCCGCCGTCAAACAAATGGCCGGATTCGACTTAATGCCGGGCGACACCGTACTAATCAAAGCATCGCGCGCCATGCAGCTCGATCGCATTGTAAAAAGCATCACACAGGAGAGTGCGCATGCTCTATAATCTTCTCTATCCGCTGGCCGACGAACACTCGGTGTTCAACCTCTTCCAGTACATCACCTTCCGTACGGTGTACGCGCTGGTCACCGCACTACTGCTCTCCTGGATCATCGGCCCCTTCTTTATCGGCTGGCTGAAGAAAAAACAGAGCAAAGGACAGCCGATCCGCAACGACGGACCACAGACTCACCTCTCCAAACAGGGCACACCGACCATGGGCGGACTGATGATTTTGCTAACCTTCGGCATCTCGACGCTGCTGTGGACCGACCTGACCAACGAGCTCGTCTGGCTCTGCCTGCTGGTCACCTTCGGCTACGGCCTGGTCGGCTGGCTGGACGACTACCTGAAGCTTTCCAAAGCCAATCCCAAGGGATTGCCGGGCCGCTGGAAACTCCTGCTGCAACTTCTCTTCGGCGGTATCGCAGCCTGGGGGCTCACACAACTCACCTCGCCGATCGTCGACATTCCCTTTCTCAACATCCAGTGGGATATGGGTCTCTGGTACGGCCTGTTCGTGGTGTTCGTACTGATCGGAGCCTCCAATGCTGTCAATCTCACCGACGGACTCGACGGACTTGCCATTACCCCGACCTTCATGACCGCATCAGCCCTGGCAGTCATCGTCTACCTCGCAGGGCATAAGCACTTCGCGCAATACCTGCTGATCCCGCACGTGCCAAACGCAGGCGAACTCACCATCCTCTGCGGCGCCATGGCAGGCGCCTGTCTGGGCTTCCTCTGGTTCAACACCTATCCGGCACAAATTTTCATGGGCGATGTAGGCGCTCTGGCGCTCGGCGGCGCACTGGGTTTCGTGGCCTCGGCAGTACACCAGCAGTTTCTTCTGGCCATTGCCGGAGGCGTATTTGTGCTGGAAGCGGTCTCCGTGATCGTGCAGGTGGCAAGCTTCAAAATGACCGGCAAGCGCGTCTTCCGCATGGCACCGTTGCATCACCATTTCGAGCTCAAGGGCTGGCCGGAGCCGAAGGTGATCGTTCGCTTCTGGATTATCTCAATGATTCTGGCACTGGTGGCACTCTCCACCCTGAAGATCCGGTGAACGAGCAATGAGCGATCTGCACACCACCGCCATCGTCGGCATGGGCAAAACAGGCTGCTCCATTGCGCGCTTTTTACAAAGCCGCGGCACAGCCTGTGAAGCTTTCGACGAAAACGGCAAAGTGAAACTTCCGGAAGGGCTCGAGATTCCTCTGCATACCGGGCGTATCAAAGCCGATGCCCTGCTCCGGTTCGGGCAGGTCGCGGTGAGCCCCGGCGTGATCTGGTCGCACCCGGCACTGGTTGCTGCTCGCGAAGCAGGCATTCCGGTATTCGGCGATCTCGATCTGTTCCTCGAACACTTTAATGGCGAAATTCTGGCCGTAACCGGTACCAACGGTAAGACCACCACGGTGACGCTGATCGGCACCCTGCTGGAGACCCTGCCCGGCGGCATTGAAATCGCAGGCAACATCGGCAATCCGATGCTGGATATGCTGAGCGACTCTTTACGTGAAGAACCCCTGCGCACCGTGCTGGAGCTCTCCAGCTTCCAGCTTGAGCGCTGCAAGGGAATCCGTCCAAAGTGGGCGGCACTGCTCAACGTGCAACCCGACCACGCCGATATGCACGAAAGCGAAGCGGCCTACACTGCCACCAAACTACGCCTGTTTGAGCAACAGGGTGAAGGCGACACGGCGATGCTGCCGCTCGAAGATCGCTGGAATAAACTGGCCGACGAGCTACGCGGACGAGGCGTGCGCGTACTTCGTTTCGGACGTGTCGAATCGTTCGAACAGGCAGATGCCGGTATCCGGATCGGCGCGGAAACGGAGCTGTTCTGGCGACAGGATGATGAAGTGCAATCGATCTCTGAGCGCAACATTCTCTCCCGAGGCGTCCACCAGCACCTGAATATGGCGGTTGCCGCCCAGGCAGCGGCCGATCATGGCGTCTCCGCCACCGTTATCGGCGAATCGATGACCTCTTTCCGCGGCTTAAGCCACCGCGTACAGGATCTTGGCCTGTTCCACGGCCGGCACTGGTACGATGATTCCAAAGCGACCAATCCGGATGCAGCCATTGCAGCCCTGAATGCTTTTGATCGTGTCATCTGGATTTGCGGAGGGGCGCGCAAAGGGCTTGATCTCTCACCCCTGCGCTTTGCGGTCGGACAACATGTCGAACACGCCTACATCATCGGCAAAGACGCCAAGGCCTTCAAGCAGCTGCTGGAGGAGGCCGGCGTCTCCTGCACCATTGCGGTGCATCTGCAAAAGGCGGTGCAGCTGGCTGCACGCTATAGCGACCCCCTGCCTGTTTTGCTCTCGCCCGCTGCAGCAAGCCAGGATCAATTCAGGGATTATGCTGATCGCGGCAGACAGTTCGCCGAAGCGATCCGGCATCTGGAGAAGGCGGCATGAAACAACTCGCCCCTCCCGATAAAACCATGCTCATCGCAATCCTGTTGCTGATGGCCTACGGCCTGCTGATGGTGGCGAGCGCCAGTCTCAGTGTCTCCGAGGTACGCTACGGCAATCCGTTACGGATTCTGGGCCACTGGCTGATCTACATTCCGATCGGGCTTGGGCTCGCATGGTTACTCTCCAATATCGACACCCGCTGGTGGCAAGCCTCAGCGCTGCCGATTTTGGGGCTCGGGCTGCTGCTGATGATTCTGGTCCTGATTCCCGGCCTCGGCAGCAAAATCAACGGCGCCCAGCGCTGGCTGTCGCTGTTCGGCCTCACCCTGCAACCGGTAGAGCTGCTCAAACCGGTGATCGTACTCTATATGGCCTACTATATGTCGCGCTTCCCCGAGCGCCTGCACCAGTTCTCCAGCGGACTTGCACCGATGCTGATCGTGCTTGCCACTGCGGTCGTGCTTTTGCTGCTGCAACCAGATTTCGGCAGCGCAGTGCTGCTCTGTGGCGTCTGCTTTCTGCTCTGGTTTGTCGGCGGCATACCACTGCGTCACCTCGGCATCCTGCTCGGCACCATCCTGCCGGTTGGCATCGTGGTACTGATGGCCGAGGCTTATCGTATCAAGCGTTTCACCAGCTTCATCGATCCATGGGCCGATCCGTTTGGCAGCGGTTATCAGCTGGTTCAGTCCATCCTTGCCTTCGGTGCAGGCGGCATTAAGGGGGCAGGGCTCGGGCAGGGCGTGCAAAAACTGTTTTACCTGCCGGAGGCCTTTACCGATTTCATTGCCGCCGTGATTGCCGAAGAGCTGGGGCTGGGCGGCATCCTGATACTGATGACCCTGTTCGGTCTGCTGCTGTGGCGTGCGCTGGGCGTGGCCTTCGAGCAAAACGAAATGTTCGCACGCCTGCTGGTGATGGGTTGTGTCATGCTTATCGGCTTTGCATTCATGATTAATATGGGCGCAGCCATGGGTATTCTGCCAACCAAGGGCATGCCGATGCCGTTCGTCTCCTATGGCGGCTCGGCCCTGCTCGGCAACTGTATTCTGGCGGGCCTGATTTTTTCGGTGCAGCGGCATATGCAGGCACGCAGCCCGGAGAGATTGCCATGAACGCGCACCCCCCCCTGCTTTGCATCGCGGGTGGCGGCACCGGTGGTCATGTCTATCCGGCGCTGGCGCTGGCCGATGCGGTGCGGAAGCAGTGGCCGGATGTCGAAGTGAACTTTATCGGTGCGCAGCGCGGACTCGAAGCGCAGCTGCTGCCCGAGCGCGGTGAAAACGTTTTGCTGCTCAATATGCATCGTATACAGGGCGCAACTCTTGCCAGCAAGCTGAAGGTGCTGCTGTGGGAGCTTCCGGGAGCCGTGTTCAGAATCATGGGTGCCTGGCGCACCCGCAAGCCGGCTCTGGTCGTCGGTGTGGGTGGCTATGCAAGTGTGGCCGGGGTGGTCGCCGCTATTATCCGTCGGATACCTGTGGTGCTCTACGAGCAGAATGCCATCCCGGGACTGGTGAACCGTAAACTGGCGTACCTGTGCAATCGGATCATGCTGGGCTTCCCGGATGCGGCCCGTTTCCTGCCGGAACAAAAATGCGTTGCCACCGGCAATATCATTCCCGAAGCCATCCGCAATACCCGTTGGCAAGCGCATACGCCACCGCGTCTGTTGGTCATGGGGGGCTCACAGGGTGCCGCCTGCCTCAACGAAATGCTGCCGGAGTGCTGCCGTCTGCTTGCTATGCAGGGACTGGAGTTCTCCGTCACCCACGTGTGCGGGCCGGAAAACGGTCGCATGGGCAGTGTGCAGGCCGCATACCGCGAGGCCAAAGTTGCCGCCGAAATACTCGGCTACTGCCACGATATGCCCGCCTTCTATGCCAAAGGCGATCTGCTGGTGGCACGCAGTGGCGCCATGACCGTGGGCGAGGCGGCCAGCTGCGGCATGCCGGCGATTTTCATCCCGCTGCCATCGGCCGCCGACAACCATCAATATTACAATGCGCGCGCCCTCTCCGATGCAGGTGCCGCACTGACCATTGAGCAGGGGCATGCCTCTCCGGCGCTACTGGCCGGTCATATCAAACGGCTGCTGTTTGCGCCCCGCGAACTGGAACGCATGAGCAAAGCCGCAACAACTGCTGTCGGCAGTGATGCGAAAGAGCGGCAGCTGGCGGTGGTCGGACAGTTTCTCAAATCAGGCAAGGAGGCAGTGCAATCATGAAAACGCGCGTGCAGCATATTCATTTCACCGGCATTGGCGGTATCGGCATGAGCGGCATTGCCGAACTTCTGCATAATCAGGGTTTCAAGGTGCAGGGCAGCGATGCGGCCGATAGCGCCAATGTTGCGCGCCTGCGTTCGCTCGGCATCAACATCGATATCGGACATGCCGCCAGGAATCTTGGCGATGCGCAGGTGGTGGTGGTCTCGTCCGCCATTGCCAGAAACAATCCCGAACTGGTTGAAGCACGCAACCGCAATATCCCGGTGATCCCGCGCGCCGACATGCTCTCCGAACTGATGCGCATGAAGCAGGGCATCGCCGTGGCCGGGAGTCATGGCAAGACCACCATCACTTCACTGATCGCACACTGCATGGAAGCAGCCGGCATCGACCCAACCTATGTGATTGGCGGCAGACTCGTCGCCACCGGTAACAACGCCAAACTGGGACAGAGCCCATGGCTGGTCGCCGAAGCCGATGAGAGCGACGGCTCCTTTTTGCGCCTGACGCCAACACTCGCCGTCATCAGCAATATCGACCCTGAACATCTCGACCACTACGGGGATTTCGAGCATCTGCTCGATGCCTTCCGTCAGTTCGCCGACAGCGTCCCCTTCTATGGCCACATAGTTCTGCACCACGAACACCCGCATGTCGCCACCGTACGGGCCCGGCTGCACAAGCCGGTCACCTCCTACGGCAGCAGCCCGCAGGCCGACATTTACCTGCTCTCCCGACAGTGCGATGGCGCAGGACAGATCATTCGCATCGGCACTCAGGATGGTGAACTGGGAGAGTTCCGTCTGGCCATCCCGGGGCTGCACAATGCCGAAAATGCTCTCGCGGCCATCGCCGTGCTGCGTGATATCGGAATCGACCTGGATACCATCCGCAAGGGCATGAACAGTTTCGGTGGCATCCAGCGTCGTTTCCAGAGCAGCGAAGCAGGCGATGGCGTCATGATCGATGACTATGCCCACCATCCGAAAGAGATCGAGGCGACACTTGCCACTGCCAGCGAATGCTGGCCTGAGCGCAATCTGCGTGTGATTTTCCAGCCGCACCGCTTCACCCGCACGCGAGATCTGATGAACGAGTTCATGGGGAGCTTCGATCTCGCCAATGAGGTGGCATTGCTGCCGATCTATGCAGCCAGCGAAGAAGCGATCGAGGGCGTCAACTCCGAAGTCATGCGAGACGGCATGATTGCACGCGGCCACCGTCATGTGCAGACCTGCCCCGATCTTGCTGCAGCAAAAACCTTGATTGAAGCATGGCTGAAAAGCGGCGATATCGTACTGTTGATGGGCGCGGGCTCCATCGGCGGACTTGCCTCCGAGATGCGCAAGAGCCTTGGGGCAGACAAATGAGCCACTGGCACGAAGCCCTGAAGGCGCACGGTCAGCTGCTGGCGGATGAACCGCTGGCCCGGCATACCACACTCGGTGTGGGCGGCCCTGCCCGCTGGTATTTCCGTCCAAAAAACTGCGATGCTCTTATCGCCGCCATGAAGGTGATCCCGGGCGAACTGCATCTGATGCCGCTGGGTCGCGGCAGTAACCTGCTGGTGGCGGACTCCGGCATCGACGGTGTGGTGATCGATCTTGGAGACCTCAATGAAATCTCCCGCGATGGCAATACTGTTTGTGCCGGTGCGGGTGCCCGTATGGGTAAACTGGCGCAGTTTGCCGCCAAGGAGGGGCTCGGCGGCCTTGAGTTTATGGCCACGATCCCCGGCGATGTCGGAGGTGGCATCGCCATGAATGCCGGGGCATTCGGTCAACAGGTTTCCGATACGCTGGCGCACATCGATATTGTGCTGCCGGAAGGCGAGTCGAAACGCCTTGCCGCAAATGAGCTCAATATGCGCTATCGCTATACGCAACTGCCGGAAGGGGCGCTGGTTGTATCCGCCTGCTTTGCACTCGAGGCAGCCGACAGTGAGGCACTCAAAAACCGTATGCGCGAATTCCGCGAGAAGAGAGGCGCCACCCAACCGCTGGCTATGCCGAATTGCGGTTCGGTATTCAAAAATCCGGAAGGCGACCATGCCGCCCGCCTGATCGAGGCCTGCGGACTGAAAGGCCGGCGCGAAGGCGCAGCACGCATCTCGGATGTGCATGCCAATTTTATTGTGAACGAAGGGGGCGCGAGCAGCCGCGATATCGTCACACTGATCCGACTGGCGCAAACCGAAGTGGAGAAAAAGTTCGGCATCCGGCTGGAGACGGAAGTAAGAATGACAGGAGGGGGCAATGAATAAACCGGGATCATACGAAGAGCTGTTTCAGAAAGATAGAAATGACAACACCGACTGGAACATCGCCGTAAGAGAGCAGCGGAAAGCCAAGGCGGAAACGTTCGGCAAACGCACGCTGATGAGCTTGCTGCTGCGTTTGCGCAAGACCGCAACACTTGAAAAGGAGAGCAATTAACCGATGCAGACAACACCAAAACGAGTAGGCGTACTGATGGGTGGCACCTCCAGCGAGAGAGAAATCTCGCTGCGTTCCGGCAATGCCGTGCTCGCAGCTCTGCTCGCGGAAGGGATCGATGCCGTCGGTATCGATCTCACCGACGACTGGCCGGCGCAAATCGCTGCGGCCAGGATCGACGTTGCCATGATCCTGCTGCACGGCACGCTCGGCGAAGATGGCTGCGTGCAGGGCATGCTTGAAATCATGCGGATTCCCTACACCAACTCCGGTGTCATGGCCTCGGCGCTCTGCATGGATAAGCACCTGTGCAAAACCATTCTCGGGCAGTTCGGCCTGAAAACGCCGACCGATATTCCGTTAACGCTCGAAGGGCCACTGCGCTATCCGGCCATTCTCAAACCCGTTGCCGAAGGCTCCAGCGTGGGGCTGTATCGGCTGGAGAACCAGCAACAGTGGAAGGAGCTCAACATCACGCTGCTGCGCGACTGGATGGCCGAGATGCCGGTGAAAGGCGTGGAGATCGCGGTATCGGTCCTCAATGGCAAAGCGCTACCTCCCGTCGAGGTTGCCCCGAAATCGGGGGTCTATGACTTCTCATCCAAATATACCAAAGGCGCGACTGAATATTTCTGCCCGGCAAGACTACCGGCTGAAACTCTGCGCGCTGCCATGCAGGCAGCCGAAAAGGCTTGCGAGGCAGCTGGCTGCCGTGGTGCGCCGCGCGTGGACATTATCGTGGCCGATGGCGGCGAACCTGTTGTGCTCGAGATCAATACCATTCCTGGCATGACCGAAACCAGCCTGCTGCCGAAATCGGCGGCCCAGGCAGGCATCGACTTCCCGAAGCTCTGCCTGCAACTGCTGGCAACGGCAACGCTAGACTCTGCAGAGCCGGAAGGGCGCCATGACTAAGCGCAATAACCGTCGCATCCATCCAAGCAGGCCGCGATTTGCGTTCCTGCACTGGTTGCGCCTGCATTTGCGCACCCTTGTGGTGGCCATGCTGTTTGCCGGCAGCACACTTGGCGGCGGCTGGTGGCTGAATGAAACGCTGTCGGTAACCACCTGGCGCATTGCCGGTGCCGATATCCGTCTGCATGCGAAAATCGATGACATTCTTAACAATCTGCCGCAAACCGATTTCTGGCATGCACGCCCGACCGCGGTACGCGAAATACTGCTGGCGGGCATCCCTGACCTCGCCGATGTCGAGATCACCCGCCAGCTACCCGGCATTCTGCATCTGCGAGCCATTCCACGCACACCTGTCGCCTTCTGGCAAGCGGGTGACGGCACGGTTCGGCTGGTGGACGATCGCGGTGTGGATTACCGCCCGATCAAAAAACACGAAGTGCTCGATCTGCCGATCTTGCGCGTGCAAAACGACGAACTTGCCAATGCCGTGCGACTACTGGAACTGCTCGCGCATCACGATTCGGGCGGTTTAAAGAACTTGAGCGAGCTCTGCAGCCAGCAGGATGCCTGGAAGCTCTATTTCAGCGAGGGCGGCCGCTGGCTGCTGCCTCGTGGCACGGAAGCATTTCTGCGTTTGCAAGCTGTTGCAGCGCTTCAGAAAAAATCACGCTGGAGGAATCAAGCCTGGCGCATCGATGCCCGCATGGGTTCACGCTGGTTTATTCGTCCGGCCAGACAGGGAGGAGTTATCTGACATGTCCAGAAACGACCAACTACTCGTAGGTCTCGATATCGGGACCAGCAAAATTGCCTGCATCGTTGCCGAATCGGCCCCTGACGGGAAACTCGATGTGATCGGTATCGGCACGCACCCCTCACGCGGCTTGCGCAAAGGTGTTGTGGTCAATATCGAAAGTACCATCGAATCGATCCGCATGGCGGTCGAGGAGGCCGAGCTGATGGCCGGAGTCGATATCAATACCGTGTTTACCGGCATCGCCGGCAACCATATTCGCGGTTACAACAGTCATGGTGTCGTGGCCACAAGAAACAACGAGGTCACCGAGGAGGATGTCTCCCGCGTCATTGATGCGGCCAAGGCGATGATGATTCCGGCCGACCAGAAGATTCTGCATATCCTGCCGCAGGAATACATTATCGACAGCCAGGATGGCATCCGCGAACCGGTCGGCATGAGCGGCGTCCGCCTCGAGGCCAAGGTGCATATTGTCACCGGCGCAGTCTCCTCGGCGCAAAACATCATCAAATGCTGCAACCGCTGCGATCTGGATGTGGCCGACATGGTGCTTGAGCAGGTCGCCTCCAGCGAAGCCGTACTGCTGCAGGATGAGAAAGACATCGGCGTGGTGCTGGTGGATATCGGCGGCGGCACCACCGATATCGCCGTATTCCTCGATGGCGCCATCCGGCATACCGCCGTGATCCCGATCGGCGGCGACCACCTGACCAACGATCTGGTGGTGGGCCTGCGCACTTCGGCGCGCGAAGCCGACCAGCTCAAAAAGAAGTACGGCGCCTGCATGGTTGCCATGGTCTCTCCGGAGGATGTGGTCGAAGTTCCGAGCGTGGGAGGGCGCCAGCCGCGGCCGATGCCGCGCCAGGTGATGGCACAGATTCTGGAGCCGCGCGTGGAAGAGCTCTACGAGATGATCAAGAGCGAACTGCAGCGCTCCGGTTTCAAGGAAATTGTCGCTGCCGGCATGGTGCTTACCGGCGGCAGCAGCCTGCTGGAAGGCATGGTGGAGCTTGCCGAAGAGGTATTCGATATGCCGGTCCGCATGGGTCGCCCGCAAGGTGTCGGCGGTCTGGTCGATGTCGTTTCCAGCCCCATTTATGCCACAGGCGTCGGCCTGATTCGCTACGGACAGCGCTACCGACAACACGCACCTATCCCCACCGGGGGCAGCAACAACCTTGCGCGCATTCTGAAAAGCATGCGCAGCTGGTTCGGCGATCCGTGAGGTAAACGAATATGAAAAAACAGACACCCGATTCAAAAACAGGAAACAAAACAGCTGAAAGAGGAAAAACGGAGGAATATAAAATGATTACAATGTACACACTTGAAGATACGCAAGGGCAGTCCGCATCCATCAAAGTCATCGGAGTCGGTGGCGGAGGTGGCAACGCCCTGAACAACATGGTCAGCCATAAACTGCGCGGGGTGGACTTCATCGCAGCCAATACGGATGCGCAATCCATCGAGCACAGCAAAGCCGACATTAAACTGCAGCTTGGCACCAATATCACCCGCGGCCTTGGCGCGGGAGCCGATCCGCAGATCGGTCGCGAGGCGGCCGAATCCGAGCGTGAATATATTCACGATATGCTGATCAATACCGACATGGTATTCATCACCGCGGGCATGGGCGGCGGCACCGGCACCGGTGCGGCGCCTGTTATCGCGGAAATCGCGCACGAGATGGGCATCCTGACCGTGGCCGTGGTGACCAAGCCGTTCAACTTCGAAGGCAAACGCCGGATGAAGCAGGCGGAGGCCGGTATTGCCGAGCTGCGAAACCATGTCGATACCCTGATCACCATTCCGAATCAGAAGCTGATCTCGGCGGTGGGCAAAAACACCACCATGCTGGAAGCCTTCCGCAAGGCCGACGATGTGCTGCTGCAGGCAGTGCGCGGTATTGCAGAGCTGATCACTCAGACCGGTTATATCAACGTCGACTTTGCCGATGTCAAAACCGTGATGAGCGAAACCAGTGGCATGGCCATGATGGGTTCCGGTGTGGCGAGTGGTGAAAGCCGCGCCTGCGAAGCTGCAGAGCGTGCGATCTCCTCACCGCTGCTGGAAGATATCGATATCCACGGCGCACAGGGCATTCTGGTTAACGTCACCGGCAACGAGGACATGACGCTGGCCGAATACGATGAAGCCGTATCGATCATCCACAACATGGCGGATGAAGATGCCAACATCATCTGCGGCATGGTCTACGACAAGGATGCAGGCGAAGATCTGCGCGTCACCGTGGTGGCCACCGGGCTTTCTGCCGAAGCACAGGTCAGCATTGCTCCGGTACAGAGCGCCAGGAAGCCAAGCGGACTGCCCAGAATCGGGAACTTCGCACCTTCGCAGAGCACCACCACAGCCGCACCACAGGCAGGTTCTGGTCGTCAGGTGATGCAGGCACCACTGTTTGCGAACGAGACGTTCTACGACGAAAGCGAGCTGGATATTCCCGCCTTTATCCGCCACCAGGCTGATTAAACGGCAGGAAGCCGGCATTGACGGATTGGTGTTTCGTGGCAGCATGCGGCAGCTCAAACTGCCGTGTGGAAAGTGCTTTGTGCGCTGGCTCACATCAGTGACAGCCTCACCTTTTAGGGTGACGCACATGCTGGCAGCGGCATGGGAAACACCTATCCGGAGCTATGGAGGACTTTGAAACGATGATCGCACAAAGAACACTTGATCATGCAATCCGCTGTAGCGGCATTGGCCTGCACTCCGGCCGCAAGGTTGAGTTGATTCTGAAGCCCGCCAAAGAGAACACCGGCATCGTTTTTCACCGCACCGATCTGGCTATCGACATCCCGGCCAAGGCCGAGTTTGTAACCGACACCCGCCTCTGCACCACCATTGGCAACGGCAAAGCCCAGATTTCAACTGTAGAGCATCTGCTTTCGGCGCTGGCGGGCCTCGGCATCGATAATGCAGTTGTTGAAGTGAACGGCCCTGAAGTGCCAATTATGGATGGCTCCTCCGCTCCCTTCGTTTTCCTCATCCAGTGCGCCGGTATTCGCGAACAGAGTGCCGCCAAAAAAGTGATCCGCATTTTGAAAAAGATTGCCATTTCCGATGACGACCGCAGCTGCTCGCTGCATCCCGCCACCGGTTTCCAGGTTTCATATCTGCTCGATTACGATCATCCGCTTCTGCGCCAGCGCAAAGTGAGCATCGATTTCTCCTCGCAGGCTTATACCCGCGAAGTGAGCCGAGCCCGCACTTTCGGTTTCCTGCATGAAATCGAAGCGCTGCAAAAGGCCGGTCTGGCGCTTGGCGGCTCGCTTGAGAATGCCATCGTGCTCGATACCTTCCGCGTGATTAACGAGGGCGGCCTGCGCTATGAAGACGAATGCGTGCGCCACAAGATTCTCGATACCCTGGGCGATCTATTCCTCGCCGGCATGCCGATTGTTGGTGCTTTCGAAGGCGAGCGCACCGGGCATGAGATGAACCACAAGCTGGTCACCGCCATGCTGGCAGATCCTTCCGCCTGGAAGATCGAAGAGCTGCAGGCCAAGCCAGTTGCCGATGAATCCGCTTCAGGTGAGCCTGTCGAAGCCTGATCTCTTCCAACAATTTCTGAATGAATTAAGGGCGCTCGAAGCGCCTTTTTTTATTTTCCCGAATGTCGGCTTTTGGCCAAAAGTGGATGCTTAAAAATCATCCGCGACGGCGGCATAAAAAAACGGCAGTGTTCGCCCTGTCCACTTTCCATGGCATGGCACAACACCCCGCCCCGCATTGGCCCGGACACATCGAATAGCATGGAGGTCTCCGATGGCCAAACCCAATTTCAAATACGCAAAGCGTCAGAAAGAGCTGGCCAAGCAGCAGAAAGCGGAAGAGAAACGCCTGCGCAAGCTTGAAAAACGAAACGAGGAAATGGCAGAGGCAGACACGGAAGCCGAACCCGACGCCGAGGCCCCCTCCGAATAAACCTCGACAGGCCGGAAAAGCTTCAACCCCGCATCTAATCACCCGCCGAGGACGCAGGTGAAACTTTCCTACCACTAAATAAATTCACGCTGCTTTGGTTTTGCACCATGTTTAACTAGCAAATCAACCAACGCGTGGGCGTTGTGCTCAATGCAAATATCAATCGCCCTCCAATTATTCTGACCCACATGATTTGGGTCGGCACCGTATTCAAGCACCATTTCCATAATGCGTACAATGTCGCTGCCTTTGGTTGTCCTCGCACTTATGTATTCATAGGCAAGAGAATGGAGCAGATCATCGCCCCACAACTCCAACGACATAGGATTGGCCACAGTTTCAAGTAATCTTTCAGTTAATTCACAATCTAGAGATTCAATCGCATGCCGCATGTAGGAATCACGGACTCGTAAAAACTCTTCATTATCACTAAATGCATCAATGTCATTCAGCAAATCGTCACGAGTAAGCTGTGTCGCCCAATTCATTGAAGCGCTACTTACTCTCGAGAACGTGCACGCCATCCCAATCCTGGCGAGGTGATTTGGCATGGAAGGCGCGGGCGCGAGCCAGCATCACTCCCGATGGACCATCATCCGGATTCTCCTGTGTGAGCCTGGCAAGCAATTCAACCGCTTCACCAAACTGCCGGGTCTGCATCATTGTCCAGGCGCGCTCGTAGCTCCGGCTTAACTTCACCATACGCTCATCGATTGTGCCCCGCTCACCGAGCGGCATATAGATATCAACCGCCTGCGCACGACCCACCACGCGAACCCGATCAATAAAGCGTGCTGCAATACGGTCGCGCACCAGTGAATAGGTATCCCGGCTCATCAGGATCGGAACCTTGTATACCTTGCATACGCCCTCAAGCCGGCTGGCAAGATTCACATGATCGCCCATCATGGTGTAGTTCATTTTGGCATCGGTGCCCATATTGCCGACCACCATCGGCCCGCTATTCAGTCCGATACGGATATGCACCTCCGGATACCCCTGCTCCTTCCACATCTCACGCAAGGCAACCAGTGCATGCTGCTGCTCCATCGCGGCCAGCACACAGCGCGTGGCATGATCTTCCATATGCTGTGGAGCACCGAAAAAAGCGATAATGGCATCGCCCTCAAACTTATCGATGGTGCCTCCCTGCGCCATCAGGATATTGCTCATGGCGGTGAGATACTGATTCAGGAAACTGACCAGTTCGTTTGGCGTCAGCTTTTCGGAAAAGGTGGAGAAGCTGGCTATATCGGAGAAAAATGCCGTCATGTGGCGCTCTTCGCCGCCAAGACGTAACAGCTCAGGATGCCTGGAGAGATCGTCGACCACATCCGGGGCAAGATAGGTGGAAAAGGCATGGTGGATGAACATGCGCTTTCGATATTCAACGATATACTGGATCAGCGTCGGCGGCAGCGTCGCCATCAGCACACCAAGAATGATGTAGGTGATCTTCAGCCAGAAGGCATAGACTGAAAACAGCCAGATGGAAAAGAGCGTGACCAGCACAGGAACACCCAGCACTGCAAAACTCTGCACCACCGGCCCATGGCGCAACACGATCCAGCCGAGCCCCATACTGAGCAGCAGTGCCGCCAACAGCTCCAGCACCTCGAGAACCGGCGGACGCTTGATCTCCTGCCCATTCAGAATATTGGAAACCACCGCCGCATGCCCTTCCACTCCGGGAAACACCTCATCGAAGGGGCTCGGACGATAATCGTAAACCCCGATTGCCGTGACGCCGAAGAGCACAATGGCATCCTTGAAGATGGCGGGGTCTGCCCTGCCCGCCAGCACATCGGCCGCAGGCACATGCGTAAAGGTTTTGCCGGGGCCATAGTGATTGATCAGCATATTACCGCTCTGCAACGCCTGCACCTTGTGCTCGCCGACCTCCACCTCCTCAACCCCGCCTGCACCGATACGCGCCGAGATCACCGGCCAGTTGAGCGCCACGCGCAAACTTTGCAGGGCAAGACTGGGGAAGATATAGCCATCGTACTCGGCCACCAGCGGCACGCGCCGTACAAGGCCATCGGAATCGGGGTAAAAATTAAAAAAGCCGGAGGCATCCACCGCCTTGGTAACAGCTGGCAGATTCCCTTCAATGGCGCCGATACGGGTGACGCCCCACGCCTGCTCACTCTGGCTGGTATGCTCGCTGGTCATTGCAGAGCCTTGCAGCAGTTCGGCATATTGCGCCAGTTTGGCCTTTGTCAGCTCCGGAATGTCGGCGCCCTCGGGATGGAAAAAGTAACCCATCACCAGCTTGTCGTGATACTTCTTCAGCGTCTTCACAAAGCGGCTATCAAGATCACCGATTTCAGCATGGCTCCTGAGGTATCGCTCCACCTCTCTGTTTCCCCGCCCGGCATCGTTGAGCAGGCGCGCGCTCTCGGTGATCGGATTCTCCTGCTTCTCGGAAAAGATAATATCGAAACCGATCACGCGTGCGCCATACTCACCGACAATACGCTCGATTAGCGTGGAGATTTTGTCGCGCGGCCACGGCCAGCGCCCTACTTCGGAAAGGGAGTTATCATCCACAGCCAGAATCACCACATGTGGATCCGGCTGCATAACGCCACGAATCTGGAAACGCTCATCCAGCGTTTTCAGCTCGATCTGCTCAATGATGGTGGGCTGGATAATGACAAAGGCAAACGCAATACACGACATCGCAACGACAAGCGGTAACATCAGCCATTTCTGATATTTCTCAATCCATTGCCCGATAATCTGAAACATCACCCCCCCTTTGCCTTCCGGTGATGATAAACCCGCTACCGTATGAGAACCTCCCAGAGATTCACCGATAACTCAAGCCTGCCAAGGGCAGCCTTGCCTAGTAAAGCACGCAATATTCTTTTCAGCCATAAAAAAAGGCCGCATACGCGGCCTTTTGGGAATCAATATCAGTATTTACTCAAAATCGGAGCGGGTGCGCTCTTCCTGCTCCTGTGCGGTTTTGCAATCAATGCACAGGGTTGTGACCGGGCGAGCCTGCAGACGCTTCGGGCTAATATCGCCGCCACAGTTTTCACACATGCCAAACGTTTTTTCCTGCAAGCGACCCAGGGCCTGATCCACCTTCTTGATCAGCTTGCGCTCACGATCCTTGATACGCAGGTCAAAATTGAGATCGGTCTCCATACTGGCCTGATCGGTTGGGTCAGGATAGCTGCCCACTTCCATTTCATGCAATGCATGCACACTTTCATTCAAACCGGCTTCCAGCTCGGCACGCCAGTCCTTGAGTTGCTGTTCGAATTCCGCCATCTGTTTCTTCGTCAGGGCCATTCCAACCTCCAGTAATTTGACCGTGGCAACGCCACCGTACAGGTCTCTGAAAAGAGGCGCCAAACAGCACCTTTTCCAACCTTATTCATAAAAAGGCGGCGAACAATAGCGATTTGCCTCAGCCGTGTAAATGCAAACGACTCATTTCATCGGCCACTATCAACAGCACTGGCCGACCCGGAAACCATCAGGGAAGTTGCCAATGCACATCGGCACAGCCTTCTCATGATCCCGAAACTAATAATTGCCGAGCTGGGATATTTATTTACCATAGCATGTCTTGCGCACAGGGACGTGCGGGATTTATCCCTTGTGCCTTCAGCGACAAAGGGAGGAGAAATCATGAAACATTTGAGAATTTTGCTGAGTGCGCTTGCACTGCTTGCACTGCCTTTCTCTGCCATGGCGGAGGAAAAATCAATGACCGCCGAAGAATTTGAGGCATCATTACACTATAAAAATGGCGCCATCACGCTACCGGGCGGCATCGCCAAACTGAACGTACCGGAGACTTTCCGCTATCTGAATCCGGAAGATTCCAGGCGGGTGCTTGAAGACGCATGGGGAAACCCGCCGGGCATGGAGACCCTTGGCATGCTGTTTCCCGCTGATATTAGCCCGCTTAGTGAGAAGAGCTGGGGTATCATCATCTCCTATGACGAAGACGGACATATTTCGGACGAAGATGCCGGCTCAATTGATTACGACGAACTCCTTGCAAACATGAAGGATGAAGTCGAAGCGAGCAATGAAGTGCGCAAAGAGAACGGATATGAAACCCTCGACTTGATCGGCTGGGCGCAGCCTCCCCACTACGATCAGGCAACGCGCAAATTCTACTGGGCCAAGGAGCTGCGCTTTGGCACAGCCGAACAGAACACGCTGAACTACAATATCCGCATTCTCGGGCGCGAAGGCGTGCTGGAATTGAATGCGGTTGCAGGCATGTCGCAACTGGACACCATTCAGCACACCATTCCGGATGTGCTCGCCTTCACCAACTTTACCAATGGCAATCGATATGAAGACTTTGACGCATCGACAGACAAGGTGGCGGCTTATGGACTGGCTGCACTGGTTGCCGGTGCTGCGGCCAAAAAACTGGGGCTGCTTGCGATTATCGCTGCATTCCTCGTCAAAGGCTGGAAGCTGATCCTTATCGGTATGGCAGCTTTGGGCGGTGGCTTACTGAAGCTTCGAAAAAACAAGGCCTGATCGAATACAGCGAGAGGCCGGGAGAATCATGTCGTGAAAACGCTGTTGCTATTGCTTGGAAAGCTGAAGCTGCTAAAAGCACTGACAACCGGCGGCACCATGATTCTCTCGGTCTTCGTCTATGCACTGTTCTTTGGCTGGCCGTATGCGGTTGGCATCGTTTTGCTCATCTTTGTGCACGAAATGGGCCATTACCTTGCTGCGAAACAGCGTGGACTGGATGTCGGCGCACCGACCTTTATCCCGTTTGTCGGTGCCTGGATCGAACTGAAGAAGCTGCCGCACAATGCGGAGATGGAGGCCTACATCGGCTTTGCAGGACCCCTGGTTGGCAGCATCGGCGCACTGGTCTGCTATTTTCTGGCGAGAGAATATGACAGCTCCCTGCTTTTGGCCCTGGCATATTCCGGCTTCATGCTGAACCTGTTCAACCTGATTCCGGTCTCGCCACTGGATGGCGGCCGCATTACGGCCGTGCTCTCGCCACGCGTCTGGTTGCTGGGTGTGCCTGTGCTGCTTGGGCTTTTCTATTATCGCCCGAGCCCGATACTGATCCTTGTTGCAATCCTTGCTGCCCCGCAAGTGATGAAAGCGATCAAATACAACGCCAATGATCCTGAGCATGCCGAGTATTACAATGTAAGCGCCGAAACCAAGCTGACATACGGACTGTTCTATCTTGCCCTGCTCATCTTCCTTGCCGACATGAGCTTCCAGCTGCACGACATGCTTGCACCGATACGGGTATAAGCCGAGCTTACCTGGAAAGATCCAGCTTCGCCTGCAACCGATTCGCCCACTGACCGACTAGCTTCTCTGGCGACGGAACTCCCCGGACATACTGCTCAAGACTCACTGCCGCCTGACCGGTACCGCAAGGATTGATACGGCGAAACCACGAAAGATCAACCGACACATTCAGTGCCATACCATGGTATGCCACACCATGGCTGATGCGCAGCCCCATCGCCGCAATCTTGCCCTCACCTGTCCAGACACCGGGAAAACCACACCTGCGCTTCGACTGCACGCCATAATCCGACAACAACGCCATACAGGCATCTTCCAACAGCTCCACATAGGTGCGCGGCGAGATGCCACAGGCACGAAGATTGATAACCGGATAGAGCATCAGCTGGCCCGGGCCGTGGAAGGTGGTCTCCCCGCCCCGGTCGGTGGCAACCAGCGGTGCGCCGAGATCGGGCTGGGTGCGATTGTCCACACCACGGCGGCCGGTGGTGTAAACCGGCCCGTGCTCGCAGCTCCAGATGATTTCGGATTCGTTACCGGCAGCGACCGCTGCCGCCCGCGCCTGCATGCGCTGCCACATCGGCAGATACTCCTGCCGCCCCAGCCACTGATGAGAGAGTTCGCTCATTTCAATACGTTCGCATGGAGGGATCAACCTCATCAGCCCAGCGCAGGATACCGCCGGAGAGATTCTTCACCCGGGTATAGCCTTTGGAGTTCAGAAACCAGACTGCCTGAGCCGAGCGCCCGCCGATTTTGCAAAGCACCACCACATCGCGATCTTTCGGTATTTCGGCATAACGCAAAGGCAGAAGTGCCAACGGAATCTCTATCGCCCCCTCAATGCGACAGATCGCGGTTTCCGCCGGTTCACGCACATCCAGCACCACCACACCGGAGCCGGAGTCCATCAAGGCCTTGAGCTCTTTGGGCGTCATCTCGTTCATTGCCACAATGTTCCTTCAATCAGGCTGAGTAGATTTGCTGCACACCTTCCGGCTCGCACACCAGCAGCACATTGCAACCGGCAGCGAGCGCTTTTTCGGCGGCATCGAACAGATCATCGCCAACTCCTTTCATGCAGAGATCATCGCTCCAGATATGCCCCTCGAAACCGAACTGCACGCCCAACACACTCTTCAGCCAGTAATCGGAGAGTGTCGCCACGCAATTCTCCACCTGCGGATAGATCACATGCGCAGTCATGATATGACGCATCCCCTTTTGCACCAGTTGCCGGAACGGCTCCGCCTCGGCAAGCAGCGTGTTCAGCGGCGCATCCGCCTTCGGTACGGCCAGATGCGAATCTGCATCGGCACGGCCATGCCCCGGGAAATGCTTGCCCACCCCTTCAATGCCGGCATCGCGCAAACCGGCAAGACAGGCTTCGCCAAGCCGGGTGACGACATCAATATCCGCGCCATAAGAGCGCTCACCGATAATGGCATGCCCGGCTGCATTGAACACATCAAGATCAGGGGCGCAGTTGTGGGTGAATCCAAGTGCTTTGAGCGCTTCGCCGACCCGTAGATTATCGGCATACACTGCCTTGTACGCTCCGTCAGGATCAGTGGCGAAATCCTCACCATACTGCGCCGCATGCCTGCGCCCGGAAAACGGCGGCCACGGGATGCGATTGACCCTGCCACCCTCTTCATCAACCGCGGCCCACAAATCGCGCCCGGCAGCTTCTCTCGCCTCGGCCAACAGTGCCGCCACTTGGGCAGGCGATTCGATGTTGCGGGCAAACAGAATGACACCCAGCGGCGGACGATCTGCCAGCCACTGTCGCTCTTCACTCGATAACGTCTTGCCCTGCAGGCCAATCAATAAACGTTCGTACATGCTATCCCCTGTTCGTTTCACGGCGCACATCCAGCACATCGCGCAATGCATCGCCCAGAATATTTACCGCCATCACCACCAGAAACAGTGCCGCACCCGGCAACAACACCAAGCTGGGCGACACCAGCATCAGGCGCGTGCCTTCGCGAATCATGGTGCCGAGCGAGGCATCGGGCGGCTGCACCCCCACGCCGAGAAACGACAACCCCGCCTCGCCGATCATTACGGCAGCAAGTCCGAAACTCGCCTCGATCAATAAAGGGGCTGCGATATTGGGCAACAGATGCCGACCCGCGATGTAGAAGAAACCGGAACCACTGGCAATCGCAGCCTCCACGAAAGAAGCCGACTTGAGTGATAGCACCTGTGCACGGGCAAGCCGCGCAAAACCCACCCAACCGACAGCCACCAGCGCCATAATCAGATTCTCCACCCCCGGCCCCAGCATGGCAGCCAGCGCAATGGCAAGAAGAATACCGGGAAACGACAACACAATATCGGCCAGCCGCATCAGAAGCGCATCCGCACGCCCACCCAGCCAGGCCGAAGTGATACCGAGCATAACACCAAGGCTGCCGCCGCACAGCACTACCGCTACACCCACGAACAGAGATAATCTTAAGCCTTCAGCAAGGCGCGCCAGCACATCACGACCCAGTTCATCGCAACCGAATGGATGCGCAAAACTCGCCCCGGCCAGCACTGCATCAAGATCAACTGCATGCCCATCTGCCCCATGCACAAGCGCCGCCAGCAACATCGCGGCGGGTAGCAACAGGCAGCCGGAGACCAGCCACAGGGCCGGACCACTCATCTGTGAGAAAAGTTTCCTCATGCGCTTTTTCCGCGCTGCCGCGGATCGAGCAGCAAATTAAGGATATCGGCCAGAAGATTGGCCAACACATAGACCGAGGCGATCAGCAACACGCAACCCTGCACCAGCGGATAATCGCGGCGCTGAATGGCCTCGATGGTAAGCAGGCCGAGCCCCGGCCAGTCGAACACGGTTTCGGTGATCACAGCACCGCCCAGCACCGCCCCCATCTGCAGTGCAAACATCGTTACCACCGGAATCGCCGCCATACGGGCAGCATGCCGCCACCACAACAGATGTTCGGGCACCCCCATGGCGCGCGCGGTACGAATGGAATCGGCACTCATCGCCTCCAGCCACGAAGAACGGGCCATGCGCGAGAGCACAGCTGCCAGCGCCGTGCCGAGCGTAATCATCGGCAGCACGATGCTGCCCGGCGCCTGCATGCCGGAGACCGGCAACCAGCCAAGACCCACCGCGAAGACCAGCATCAACACCGGCCCCAGCCAGAAATTGGGAATGGATACACCCAGCAGCGAAAAGCTCATCGCCGCCATATCACGAGACGACCCTGCATGGCGGGCGGCGATGTAGCCAAGCGGCAGTGCCAAAAAGAGCGCCAGCAGCAGACTGGCCACCGCAAGCTCTGCGGTAGCAGGCGCCCGCTCCATGATGCGCTCCAGCACCGGGCGACCATCCACAATCGAACTTCCCCAGTCACCGCCAACAAGCCCGGCAAGATATTGACCGTATTGAACATGTACCGGCTCATCCAGATGCAGCGCCTGACGTAGCGCTTCACGATCGGCGGCCATGGCGGTCTCGCCGAGCAGCGCATCCACCGGGTCGCCCGGCACCAGATGCAGCAACAAAAACACAAGGGTTGCCACCCCAAACAGGGTCGGCACCGCCTGCAACACGCGCATGATAACGATTTTCCCCAGCATGCAGCGAGCCTATCGGAGCACAACAAAAGATGGAATGGATTCACAGCACAGCCCGCCGTTGCTCAAATTCTCTCCAACCATCCCGCTGCAGAGCAGCCATCTTTGCGAGACAGGCAAAGAAAATAGCGCAGTAACACGCGCCCTTTGGCTGACTTGCAAAGATGGGAACACAAAGGGCGCGCTGCCTACGGGGCGCACTTTCTTGGTTCTTCTTTATGCGAGTAAAGAAGAACCCTTCGGCTCTGACTGAATTGATTACAATGAACTCGCGCTTGCCATCATTCCACCCCGCCAGCATTCTTTCGCAACATGCAACAGCACTTTGATCCGGATGAAATTGCCAAGTTCGAAGCCATGGCCGAAGAGTGGTGGGATGAGAAGGGGAAATTCAAACCCCTGCATCGCATCAACCCGCTCAGGCTGGACTACATCGATACCAACGCAGGGCTGAGCGGCAAAACAGTGCTGGATGTCGGCTGCGGCGGCGGCCTTTTGGCCGAGAACATGGCAATCCGCGGTGCCAGGGTCACTGGCATCGACCGCTCGGAGAAGGCGCTGGGCGTGGCCCGCGCGCATGCAGCGAAGAGCGGTGCGGCAGTCGAATACATTTCGGCGGATGCCGAGACCTGGGCCAGGGATCATGCTGGCACTTACGACATCATCACCTGCCTGGAGGTGCTGGAGCATGTGCCGAATGTGGCGCGCACAATAAAGGCCTGCGCCGACATGCTGAAACCGGGCGGAGCCTTCTTTTTTGCCACCCTGAACCGAACACCGAAATCTTATCTTATGGCAATCATCGGTGCTGAATATGTGCTCGGCTGGCTGCCAAAGGGCACGCACGAATATCGCAAATTCATCCGCCCTTCCGAACTGATCAGCGCGGTACGCGCAGCACCCCTTTCGCCCAGTGAACTCAAGGGCATGAGCTTTCAAATGCTGCAGGACCGTTTTGTACTCTCCGATGACCTTGATGTGAACTATCTCGGCTGGGCCAGCAAACCGGCAAGCGCCTGAGCTGACACAATGCAGCACTCCCTCCGGCGGGTATCGCAGGCCTGTGCTCTTGCACTACTGCTGCTAACGCTTTCTCCAAATGACTCCCGGAGCGAAGAGATCAATCTCTCTGCCGACAACGTCATCCGGGATCCTAACGGCATCATTACTGCCACAGGCAGCGTCATCATCGAATCTCCAAAGGCCCGCGTTGAGGCAGACAGGGTTCGCATGGATATCAGCAGCGGAGAGGGCGAACTTGAACATGCCACCATCATTCAGCCAGACGGTGAACGCATTTATTTCGAAAATATCCAGCGTACCGACACAGGTACCTACCGCGGCGACAGCATCTATTTCACCACCTGCCCCCCTGACAACGAAGCCTGGGGCCTGCGCGCCGCATCCGCTGAATACGACCCGGAAGAGGGGCTTGTCACCGCAAGGCATGCCCGCTTTGAGCTTGCTGGAATTCCACTTATCTACAGCCCCTACTGGCAGCAACCGATGCGTCGAAAATCGGGGCTGCTGCTACCCGAGTTTCACACCGGCAAACGGCGCGGCACCGAGTTCGGGCTGCCAGTCTATTGGGCCGTTGCCCCGGACTGGGACATCACTCTCACGCCGTACAATATGTCGGCACGCGGATTCATGCCGAAACTGGAGTTGCGGCATGCAAGCGAAGCAGGCTCCGAGCTCCTGAATATCGAGGGGATCAATGACCGGGTGGTCTCCAACCAGCGCAGCCGTATTTCCGGTCAGATTGATCACGCGCTCGGGTGGAATGTGCACTTCATGGCGGAGGGGGAGCATATCAGCGACCATGGCTATCTTGCAGATCTCTCCAGCGACCCCAAGGATGCCGCACGAAGCTTTCTGCAAAGCACCGCCGGCCTCTACTGGCGTGGAGAGGCTTCCGAATGGAAACTTTATGCCGCCAATCAGCAAAACCTTTTGCTGCCAAACGACAAGAGCACGTTGCAGATTCTGCCGCGATTCGAAAGCAGCTCCACCACGACGGAAGCATGGCATGGTATCATCCCCCATTTCGATCAGCAGAGTACCCGCTTCATGCGCAAAATCGGCGTCGATGGCTGGCGCGCAGATCTCCACCCCTACCTGGAGATTCCCATGCAGGCCTACAACGGCGCCCTGCGCTCCACCGCCACACTTGGCGGCCACTTCACCCGCTACTGGTTGCAGGATACGGTAAACAACCGCACACCCTCCCGAAGCAGCTACGAGGCCAGTCTTGAAACCAGCACCGTTTTCGAACGCATCAGCGACGACCACCTGTGGCGGCATACCATCGAACCGACGCTGCGCTACGACTATATCCAGGCGCCGGATCAGGCCACGCTGCCGAATTTTGATTCGGCGCTTTCCACTCTCTCAATGAGCAACCTGCTTTCGGGCAATCGCTTCTCCGGCCATGACCGGATCGAAAAAGCCAATCGCATCAGCTTCCTGCTCGGCACCCGTCTCGAAACCAAGGACTCGCTCACCACCGGCTCCCGACAGCTACTACAGATGCGCGCCGGCGTCTCTTATGATATCCGCCCGCAACAGATCGACCCGGCACTCCAGCCAGTGGCGGTGCGCCCATACAGCAACCTGCTCACTGACCTGGTCTGGACACCCTGGACTCCATTGCGCATCTCCGCCTCCGGCCAATATAACCCGGTCGGTCATTTCTGGACCACAAGCAGCACCGCGCTCGCATGGCATGCAGAGAGCGGCCATCTCCTCGAGATCAGCCATCAATACACCGATGCGCGCTATGCCAACCCTGTCAGCACCCTGACCGGCCAGCTCAACCTGCACGTTGCCAGTCGCTGGGATCTCCACGGGCAGGCAGTTTATGATCGGCTGCTGAAATTGATGCAGGAGAGCACAGCAGGTATTCGTTATACGCACCCGTGCTGGAATTTCGACATTGAGGGCTACCGTACCTATCGCGCCGACAGCACCGGCACGGCCAAGGCGGACTACGGCTTCCATTTCTTGATCGAATTCAAAAGCCTCGGTAGCGTCGGCACCTGACTATTCCCCCGCTACAATCGATTCGTAGGTATTCTATTGGAGGTAACATGCCATCGCTTATTGCCCTGACGCTGGCATTGCTGTGCTTTGCATTCCCGGCCCGCGCAGAGGTTATCGATGCGCTGGCGGCTACCATCAATGGTGAAGCAATCACCTGCTATCAGGTTGAGAAAAGCTACGAAGATCTCTTACGCCAGTTGCAACAAACCGGCCAGAAGAAATCATCGCTTCCGGAAGAGAGCATCTTGAGAAAGCGAGCGCTCGATGCGCGCATTACACTAACCCTGCAGCTACAACAGGCCCGGCAACTGGAGCTTTCAACCAGCGATGAGGATATTGACCGCACCATTGCCAATATTGAAACCAATAACGGGATACCGGCAGGGCGATTGCCGGAGGTGCTGAAAACGCAGGGGATCGACTACGACGAATACCGGGAGACCCTGCGCGACCAGCTGACCATCAGTAAACTGGTTAATCTCGACGTACGCTCGAAAATCCAGATCAGCGAAGAGGCGATGCGCGAATTTTACCGCAAAAATATCACCAACCCCAAACCGGTACGTGAAATTCATCTGGCTCAGGTCTATATCGCACTGCCGCTTGATCCCAAGCCTGAGGAAGTGGCGGCAACGCGCAAAAAAGCCCTTTCTGTGCAAAAAGCGGCCAAACAAGGGAAAAACTTTTCGCGTATCGTCGCCCTGAATTCGGATGCTCCCGATGCACGCAGTGGCGGCGATATGGGCTGGGTGCAAGCTGGCGCCCTCTCGCCACAATTTGCTTCGGTCGCTGCGTTGCCCGCAGGCGGCGTCAGTGATCCCCTGCGGTCAAGTGCAGGCTTTCATATCATCAAGGTACTGGAGGAGCGCTGGAAAAAGCCGGAGACCAAGGGCCGGAGCTACGATGAGGTGCATGCCCGTCATATCCTGCTAAAAATCCCCACCGATGCCGACACCGCCACACGCGCCAAAATTCGTTACCGGGCAGAAAATATTGCCCGCGAAATGAGCAAGGCCGACGACGAAGAGTTTGCCACACGTGCCAAAGAGGTTTCGCAAGGCCCGAGCGCACCACGAGGCGGCGACCTTGGCTGGTTCCAGCGCGGGCAGATGGTTCCGGAATTTGAAAAGAAGGTCTTCGCAATGAAAGAGGGAGAGACCAGCGGTATCGTCGAAACACAATTTGGTCTGCATATCATCCGGCTTATCGAGCGGCGACATGTCGACCCCAACTCGTTCGAGGCACATCGCGAACGCATCAAAGAGACCCTGCTCAACATCGATATGCAGGAACGCGTACCGCGCTGGCTGGCCGGGCTGAAGGCAAGGGCAACCATCGAGCAATTCAAATGCCCGCCGTTGCTCAAGTTCTCTCCAACCAGCAAGTAACGTGCAGGCCCCGCTGCTGCTAACCCCGGGGGAACCGGCCGGTATCGGCCCGGATTGCGTGCTGCGCGCCTGGCAGCACAACCCTGCGCAGTTTGATGATATCTGCATCGTTGCCCCACCTGCATGGATTACCGGCAGGGCCAGCGACATTGGTATCGCTGTCGAGATCGAACGCAGCGATACCCCCAAAACGCCATCGGCATCCGGCACCCTCTGCTGCTGGAATCCTGTGGCGAATCCTGTTCCCGATGTGCGCCCCGGCATCCCGACAGAAGCGGCCTCGCCCATCGTCATCGGCTCTATTGAGGCGGCAGCAAAAGCCTGCATGGATCAACGTGCAAGCGGGCTTGTCACCGGCCCCATCGAGAAATCGGTGCTTAAGGCTGCGGGCTTTGTCTTCCCCGGCCACACCGAATTTCTGGCCAATATCGCGGGGGTGGATCGCGTGGTGATGATGCTGGCTTCCGAAGCGCTTCGCATTGCTCTGCTCACCACGCACATGGCGCTGAAAGATGTTCCCGATACACTCTCTATTGAAGAGACTCGCGAGATTATCCGCATCACGCATGTCGACCTGCGCAGCAAATTCGGCCTCACCAATCCCCGGATCGCACTCTGTGCTTTGAACCCGCATGCAGGCGAATCCGGCCACTTCGGTCGCGAGGAGATTGAAATTCTTCTGCCGGCAGCCGAGCAGGCACAGACCGATGGAATCGATATCTCCGCGCCTTTGGCAGCCGACAGCCTTTTCTCTCCCGAGTCACGCACGCAATACGATGCCATCATCTGCTGCTACCACGATCAGGGGCTGATTCCGATCAAGGCGCTCTCTTTTGGCGAGGCGGTGAATGTCACCCTCGGGCTGCCGTTTATCCGTACCAGTGTTGATCACGGCACTGCACTGAGCCGTGCAGGCGGAAATGATGTGCGCTATAGTAGCCTTATTGCCGCCATCACCATGGCAAGGCAAATGAACCAACGGAGGAATGCGTAGTGCTGATGGACTCACTTACCGGACAACTGTTGCTTGCCACCCCTTCCCTGCAGGATCCCAACTTTGCAGGCTCGGTTGTACTGATCTGCCATCACGATGCCGATGGTAGCATGGGGCTCATCATCAACCGCCCGCAAACCATCACCATTGGCGAAGTGCTGACCGATCTGGAGTTCAGCATGCTGCCCGACTCCGATCCGAACAGCATACAGATTCAGAAGGATGCCCTCACATTTGAAGGGGGGCCGGTCGATCCATTCCGCGGCTTCATTTTGCACGATGGCTGGCATGTTTATGAATCGACCATGCAAATATCGCCTGAATTACACCTCACCACTTCGCGTGATGTGCTCGAAGACGTGGGCAAGGGTACCGGCCCTGAGCACTTTATTATGCTGCTGGGCTACGCTGGTTGGGGAGCCGAACAACTTGAGGAAGAGATCACCAACAACGACTGGCTGGTCGCCCCTGCAACCCAGAACCTGATCTTTCAGACCCCGCCCGAGCTGCGCTGGACACTGGGTGCCAACAGCATGGGCATCGATAAATCCCACCTCTCATCTGAAATCGGCCACGCCTGATTTTTTCGCCGGGCTCTCTTTTATATGCAGATTCTGATCAGCTATCACTCGGATTACGGCAATACGGAGCGCATGGCGGAAGCCATTGCTGCAGGCATCAAGGTTCGCGCACCTGATGCTGCAATTGTGCGAAAAAAGGCTGCGGACACCACGAATCAGGATCTCCAGAACGCCGATGTGATCGTGTTCGGCACTCCGGTGCATATGGGCGCCATGGCGTGGCAGCTGAAAAAACTGATCGACGATGCCTACAAATTCTGGATGGGCAACGAACTGGAGGGAAAAGTCGGCGGCGTATTCGTTTCCGGCGGCGGCTTCGGCGGTGCAGGTGGCGGTGTGGAGCTTACCATGGCCAGCCTTTATTCGAATTTCCTCGAGCATGGCATGGTGGTGGTCGGATTCCCCAAATCGCTGCTCGGCTATGCCGATGGCGGCCTGCAGTGGGGGCCGTATGGGCGCTCCGGCCGGCATGATGGCATGCCGGATCAGGTTTCCGATGCGGCACTCGCCGCCTGCCGCTCCTACGGCGCACATCTGGCGGAGACCGCCGCCAAATTGCTCGGCTGAACCCCGGTTTGCTTTCCCTGCACCACGTGGCGCTAAGCGTCACCTCTCTGGAAAAATCGAAACTGTTCTACGAAGCACTGGGATTTTGCACTGTTATGCACTGGCAGGCTGAGAATGGCAACCTGGCCATTGTGCAAATGAAACTTGGCGACATGCTGCTGGAGCTCTTCTGCTACGCCGAGCCGAAACCGGCACCGGAATCGACACGGCAGCTTGAGAGCGATCTCAAACGCATCGGCATCAAACACTTTGGGCTAAGAACGAAGAATATCGAAGCAACCCGCAAACAGTTGATCGAGTTCGGCCTTTGCGATGAAGGCACCGTTATCAACCATGGCCTCACCGGCATCGACTATCTCTTTCTCAAAGACCCGGACGGCATCTTTGTAGAGATCGTGCAGGACAATCGCGCACTCTAATCGTCACACTCCGACGTTCTTGTTGCTTCTTCCTAAGATCGACAGCATTCTCACCTAGGGGAAAGTTGGATAGGGAGAAAGTACTGTATGGATAATTCAACGGAAAACTTAATTATTGGCTTATTATTGGCCGCTATAAGCGGAGTTACGTTTATTGCATATAAACACCCAAAACTATATCAAAAAGAGTTTGGTCCAAAGATTCTTAATTCTGCATTGTTCGTGATTGGTATAGCTATAGTCTATGGCATTGGGTACAGGGCTGGTATAAACAAACTAACACCATTTTTAAATGACACTGAAACCTTAGAAATAAAGCAAATATTAGAATCAGCCGGCGTTAGTGATTACGTTTATATAGCAGCTATAGCTTCCGCTATATATGGGGGCTTCTTGTCTTGGCTCGCAAACAATATGCTAAATGAAGGCAATAATGAGAAAAACAGCTGACAAGGCGCCCCTCAGCACAACGTCAACTTATAAAAAAGGAGAAATTATGGAATCTGATGCCAAAATTGAGGACTACCGGGAGGCAGCTAAAATACACCGGGGTATCGCAATATTATATTTACTTTTTATCCTTATATGTAGCTATATGATGATAGTAAAATCAGGCGACTGGGGCATACTGGTTATATTTTTTGGTCTCGTTTCCACCATCCATTTTTCGGCATTTTACGGACTAAATCGGAATAAAACCTGGGCAAAGGTATTGTCCGCAATAGTCGCATTTGGCCTCCTTTTCGGTTTCCCTATAGGAACAATACTGGGTGGAGCTATTTTGTACTACATGTTCAGGAGACCGAGAAAACAGGTTAACACGCCAATGCAGCCGACCGCTGACGCGCCAGCTGATTGATTCGTTAGGTCTCATAATGAACCGCACCATTGTTTTTTCTGCCTTGCTCCTAGCCTTTACTACTATCGCAGCAGTTTCAGCCGAGCCGAATGGTATTCTTTCTGCCAAAGGCCCGTTGGCACTTAAACTGGAGGAAGCACCTCTATTGCTCAAACCGTGCTGGGGTGGTGGCCCAATTCCAGAAGGGCCTGTTTGGTTACCAAGCGCAGTGGAAGTAGCTACGCTTGAAACTCGCCTCGAAGAATATATGGCAACCGTTAAGCTTGGTGAGCGTGGAATGCCTGAGGCAGGCGTGCAGTATCGAGGCCAGTACGTTGGTTTCATGCGTAGCAAAGTGAAGTATATCTACGCATCTTATGTGCGGGCAGATGTGGCAGAGAAAATTGATTTATCGAAAGGTAATGCAATCATAATTTGCGATGGGGGGCCCATGTCATGGGTCATCGTATATAACACTGCAACTGGTCAGTTCAGTGAGCTCATGGTCGGCAGCAGGTTCGGTGGTAGATGAAACGCTCCGCAAGCGTCACGCCCCTTAGCTATACGTTAGAGGAAACCAAAATGAGAATCCTGTTAATAGCCTCGATATTTATATTTTTGACTGCGCCGTGTAGTGCAGATGAATATTATGAGTTTTATTCTATTCATTGCATCCCGGAACTGGACGTTTTGAATATCGAAACATTTGGGGCATACAATATTGATAAAAACAAATTAAGCGAATTCGAGAATAAATATAATACATATGAATATGGGCAAACTTATGGTTACTCAGCAGAAAAACCAATGATCTGCAATTTACCGCCCTACAAGATAAATATGTATCCGGAAAAGAACGGACCAATGAATATCAATATTTTGAAAAGTGGAAAAATGATATATGAGATGAAATTATATCAACGTGCATCTCTTATGTATCAAGCCGGTCAATTGAAAATCTGTAAATATGAATTGGCTACTGATAGAACGATTTTCAGCGACCACTCCATTTCATGCAAATCAATTAACTTTTGGAATATAAACAAGTGACCAACAACAATGGCATCGAGCGCGACTGAGCTTGACCGTTATGGAGGAAATAATGAGAGCTTTGCTTTTAATTGGGTTACTGATCAGTTCGCCATTGGTTGCCTTCGCAAAGGATTCCTCGCTCCCTACTACCGGAACGTTTTCGGATGTGAGATGCATTGAGGACGAAGGAGATGTGCTTGGACTGGAGGTCAGCATTCTTGGAGGGTTCGACGGTTACAAGAGCACTTACAAGTACTATGCCGTCGTGCAGTTTTCGGAAGGCGTAGCTGGCATTCCACAACTGGTTCCCGTCAACATGGAAGGAAACAACATCTCTTTTACAGCCAACTATCTCGGCCAATTTGATGTGAAGTTCTCCGGTGCGATAACAAAGGAGGGGCTCGTTGGGAGTTTCGCAAAACCTTTGGATCAAAAGGTTGAGCTGCCACGTCACGCCAGTTTCTGGCAAAGCCCTGGGAACCTATGTTACCGCTAACCGCACTCCTATCGTCACGCCGGTTGCAGTATTATACACAAGGAAAAACCATGAAGACTTTTCCCCTGCTCTCAATATTTCTTCTTTCGCTTTCAGCTCTCTGTTTCGCAGAAGAGTTGAACTCAACTACCAAAACGATAGATGATGTGAACCCTCGACTCACTGATCTTAATCCAAACGCCTGGAAAGAGCTGTCGATGAAGGAGATATTTTCTGACCTCCAAAAAGCAGATGGAATATTCAGCAGTTTTATCTGCGATGAGATTGCAACGCGATTAACAGAAAAATCTTTAAACACACTAAAAGAAATTGAAGATCAGAATATTGAGCGCGAATCTCGAATAAACGCTTTCAACGTTTGCCTTTCTCCCGAAGAACGAGACCCTACAAAAGTGCTAAAGGCAATCGCCCCTTATAAAAAGAAATTTCCCCAGCTATGCAATGAAATACACAATGCAACAAAAAAATAAACAATAAATCCGTGTGGCGCTTAAGCATTCGCACAATAATTAAGTAATCGTTTTCCGGCAGGAACAGGCGTAAATTACTGATCTTTGTTCCATGCCTCCCATTCATACTCATCCTCACCGACTCGAACCCAGTAAAGATTACCGGAGTGCCGCCATGCATCGAGCACCAAACCTGATCCGAATGGTTGATCCTTCACCGTGAGCACCACCGACGAATGTTCGAAATAGTATGAGCCCCGATTCGCCACCGCGGCATGGAATGCGTAGTGGCGCACCTCGAGCTTCTCCAGCTCAGCCTGCAGATCATCTGCCCAGTGATAGCACAGCCCGCGCTCCTTAAGCCCCATCCCTATCAGCAGATTATGCAGACGCGGAAAGGTCTCGACCTGATACGCTACAAACAGATCGGCAGACTTTTTCACAGCTGTGCGGGCGATAAGCTCTGCTTCAGCGCGATCCCCTTCCCCTGATAACTGCATGATCGCCTCGGAGAGCTGCTGCGCCTGCGCTTTTGCTGCCTCAACAGATTCCAGTGCGGGCGGAGCCTTGGCACAGCCAGCAAGCAACACCAACAACAGAACGAACGTTAATCGCCACAACTTCATGGCAAGCGGTTATGAAAATCGAGAAAAGTCGCGTGCGGCTTCACAATAATCCGGCTCCAGCAGGCATACGGCATCTGCAACCGCCGCGTGGTGGCGATCGGAGCGGCCAGTGCATGCGCCAGCAACATGCGCATGGAACCCGAGTGCGCCACCACCAGCACATGCTTTTCGGCATATTGCTTACAGAGATCACTCCAGAATCCGGCAATACGCGCCTCCAGCGCCTGCACGGTTTCCGCACCCGAAATCTGCATGCTCGCAGGATCGTGCCGCCACTGCTGCAACTGGCCTGGATAACGCGCCTCGATCTCCTCGTGCGTTAAGCCCTCCCACTCGCCATAAAACATCTCGGCCACGCGTACCTCCTCCTGCACGGAGAGCCCGGCCGACTCCGCCCACTCGGAGGCAGGGATTTGGCAGCGCGACAAAGGCGACGTGATCACCTCATCCACCTCACTTTTCAGCTGCTGCCAAACACGATCCATAGCAGCACGCCCTGCGGATGTGAGCGCATCATCGGTGCGGCCGCGATACCTGATACCGCCTTCCAGCTCCCCGTGCCTGAGTAAATCGACTATCATCTGTTCACCTTCAATAAAATATACACAGATTCTGAAGGCTTTTGCCACCAAGGCAAATCCGCTACGTTAAGCCCCGACGAGGATCACCATGGACGCATTCGACGAAAACAACCCCAAAGCCACTGCTGCCATGCAGCATGTGCGCGGCATTCTGGAATATCTAGGCGAAGACCCGGACCGCGAAGGCCTGCAAGACACGCCCAAACGCGTGATTTCCGCCTTCCACGAATACTTTTCCGGCTACTGCGAAGACCCGCGCGAACACCTGATGCGCACCTTCGAGGAGGTGGAGGGCTACGATGAGGTGGTGCTGGTTTCGGATATCGATGTTTTCAGCCACTGTGAACATCATCTGGCGCCGTTCGTCGGCAAGGCGCATGTCGCCTATATCCCGAACGGTAAAGTCGTGGGGCTGTCGAAACTTGCGCGCGTGGTGGATGTTTATGCCCGGCGTATGCAGGTGCAGGAGAAGCTGACCATGCAGATCGCACAGGCCATCGAGGAGGTGCTGGAACCGGCAGGGGTGGCGGTGATTATCAAATGCCAGCACTTCTGCATGTGCCAGCGCGGTGTCGGAAAATCGGGGAGCTGGACCACCACCTCCAAACTCACCGGCGCTTTCCTGACCAACCCGTCCTCACGCCTTGAGCTCTTCCAGCTGATCGAGATGAATCGGGGCAGTTAATCCCTTGGGCCTGTTAACACTAAATTTATTGTTGGCGCTGCGTCTCAAAAAGGGGCCAATCAAGGCGAGAGGGATGACATTTGGAGTCTCCAAACGAATCTCGATCAACGCTGAGTGGCTTCTTTTTAGGCGCAGCCCGTAGGGATTGGCCATTTCCCCGCCCAGCTATGTTATCGCTCACTGGCGTGCAGCAAGCACGCCACGCTCGCAATGCCTTGCAGGATCGAAAAAATGGCCGAATCGCCGCCATCAAATTTAGTGTTAACCGGCCCTATGGTCAGCATGCAGGAAGTGCCGAAGCAGGAACGCCTCATCGGCCGGAGAGAGATCAAATTGCCGCGCTGCGGCTTCGATAGCTTCAACCGAATAATCTCCCTGCTCTGCGATATATTGCACCGCCTTGCGCAAACCTTCGCCCTCGGGCCACAAACCATCTTTCATGCCATGCCTCCTAAAACATCATAGCTTGTTTTTGCCCACCTGCGCGGGTGTAATGCTGCTTGCTGTACTCTTGCAAGCGATGGAGGTTCGATGAACGACGCATCCAGGCCCGGCACCAACCTGCTTCTTGCAACGGCCTGTTTCGTGGTCGTCGTGGCCGGCATGCAGGCGGCGCAATCGCTGATTGTCCCGTTCCTGCTCGCTGCATTCATCGCCATCATCTGCGCCCCGGCAACCGGCTGGATGAAAGCGCGCGGCGCACCCGACTGGCTCGCACTCATCGGCATTGTCACGGGTATCGTCATTGTCGGGCTTCTGCTCATTATCTTTGTTGGCGCGGAGGTGAACCGTTTTCTGGCCAATCTGCCCGGCTATCAGGAGAACCTGAGCAAGCAGACCGGCACTCTGGTCGTATGGCTGAATGGCTTTGGCATAGAACTCTCGCTGGAAACTGCAAAATCATACATCGATCCCGGCAAGGCCATGGCGCTGGCCGCCAATATGCTGGCCGGATTCGGCAACGTACTGGCCAACTCGTTTTTTATCATTCTGACGGTGATTTTCATTCTGCTCGAAGCTTCCGGCTTCTCGGCCAAAATGCATACCGCACTGAAAGATGCTGCGGAAACCCTCAAACACTTCGACACTTTCACCGACAGCGTCAATCGCTATCTCGCCATGAAAACACTGGTCAGCCTTGCCACCGGCCTGTTTATCACACTGTGGCTGTGGTTGCTCGGCGTGGATCATGCCATCCTGTGGGGACTGGTCGCCTTTTTACTGAATTATGTGCCGAATATCGGCTCGATTATTGCCGCCGTGCCTGCCGTGTTGCTGGCGCTGGTGCAGATTGGCCCGGGCATGGCAGCGCTGGCGGCTGGCGGCTATGTGGTAGTGAATATCGTCATGGGTAACGTGGTGGAGCCACGCATCATGGGTAAGGGGCTGGGGCTCTCCACGCTGGTGATCTTCCTCTCTCTGGTATTTTGGGGTTGGGTATTCGGGCCGGTAGGCATGCTGCTCTCCGTACCACTTACCATGATCGTGAAAATCGCACTGGAATCCTCCGAGGAGACTCACTGGCTGGGTATTTTGCTGGGCACCGAATCAAAACTGAACGAGGAACCGGAACGTACAAAATAAAAGCCGACCCAAAGGCCGGCTTTTATTTTACGATACGAGCGAATCGTTTACTTATTAGGTTCCTTCGGTGCAGCCGCTGCAGACTTATCACCAATCGACAACAGCTCCACTTCGAAAACCAGCGTGCTGTTCGGTCCGATCTTGTTCCCTGCCCCGTTTTCACCATAGGCAAGCTTTGACGGAATATACAGCTTGTAAAGACTGCCCACCGACATCAACTGCAATGCTTCGGTCCAGCCGGGAATCACACCTTTTAGCGGAAAAGTAACCGGCTGATTACGCGCATACGAACTATCGAACTCGGTACCATCAATCAGAGTGCCGCGATAGTTGACCGTCACAACATCATCTGCTGTTGGCTTCGCACCCTTACCCTCACGCATAACAATGTACTGCAGGCCACTATCCGTCTCTTTCACGCCCGTCTTCTTGGCATTTTCGGTCAAAAAGGCCTCACCGGCCTTGGCATTGGCTTCACCCTGCTCTTTGCGCTTGGCCATTTCGGCCTCACGTTTCTTGGTGAAATAAGCGATGCGAACCTGATTCGCATCAGCCTCGGCCAGCTTTGAGGCCGAGCCCTCGAACTGATCCCTGACACCAGCTGCAAAGGCATCAATATCCATATCGCCCTTGAAGTTCTGTAGCGAGGTGCCGACCTGCATGCCCAACGCATAGCCAAGTTTCTGAGCATCGGTCTCCAACGCAGCATCGCCGGATTTATCGGCATCGCCACTCTGGCTGCACGCGGCGGTCACCAGCAGCACAAACCCTATCAACAGTTTTACTCTCATATCATCCCCTTATTCAAGTATGTATTACCTTATTCCCGGACAGCCAGGCGAGCACTCTTCTCTTCAAGCTCCTCCCACCGGGAGTAGGCACTATCCAGAAGACCCTCTAGCTCTGCAAGCCTTTCCTGATCGCGACGATAGCCCGTCTCATCACTCTGAAAATAACCCGCATCACAAAAACGCGCTTCGATCTCCGACTTCTCCGCTTCCATTGCCTCAATCCCGGCGGGAAGCGAGTCCAGCTCCGCTTGCTCCTTGTAGGCGAGCTTTCGCACACTCTTACTGGCAACCGTTCCCAGAACCGATCGCGTGGCAGGTTTCTTCTTTGCCTCAGACTGAGTTTTCGCACCCTGCCGCTCCTTCCAGGCAAGATAATCGGAATACCCCCCCTCTATCGGCACCACCTGCCCCTCTCCCTCCAGCGCCAGCACCCGCGAAACCGTGCGATCCATAAAGGCGCGATCATGACTCACCATCATGATGGTGCCCTCATACTTCGCCAGCGCCTGTTCCAGCACTGAGAGTGTAGCAATGTCGAGGTCATTGGTCGGCTCATCCAGCACCAGCAGATTGGCAGGCTCAAGCAGCAGTTTTGCCAGCATCAACCGCCCGCGCTCGCCTCCGGAAAGCGCGGAGACCTTGGCGCGCAAGCGCTCCTTATCAAACAAAAAATCTTCGAGATAACCAACCACATGCCGTGCATGCACCCCGGCTACATAGACATACTGTCCGCCCTGCGGAAGCAGCACATCGCCAAGCGTCATATTCATATCCAGATGCCGCATCTGCTGCAGGAATGCAGGAACCAGCCGGGCGCCATGCCGGACACGCCCCGCATCCGGCTTGATCTCGCCCAAAAGCAAGCGAAGCAATGTGGTCTTGCCGATACCGTTGGGACCAATCAGGCCGATACGCTCGCCTGCCATCACTTTCAGATCGAGATGATCGACAATTTTCTGCACACCATATGCATGGCAAAGCTTGGTCGCCTCGATCAGCATCTTTCCGGGTTTAATCCCGGTCGCCACTCGCAACTCCACATCACCACCGCGCAAGCGCCGCTCGGTGCGCTGGCGACGCAAATCCTCAAGATTCCGTACCCGGCCCTCATTGCGCGTCCGTCTTGCCGGAATCCCCTGCCGAATCCAGCGCTCCTCCTGCGCCAGCAGCTTGTCGAATTTGCGCTGCCCGCGCTCCTCGATTGCAAGTTGCTCGGCCTTTTTATCCAGATATTCGGAATAGGAGCATGGGAAACTGCGCAGATGCCCCCGATCCAGCTCAACAATCTCCTCTGCCACCGCATCCAGAAAGTAGCGATCATGGGTGATAAAAACGACAGCACCGGGAAAGCCGGCCACAAAATCTTCCAGCCATTCAATCGAACCGATATCCAGATGATTGGTCGGCTCATCCAACAACAAAATATCGGGAGAGGAAACCACCGCCTGCGCCAATGCCACACGCCTGAGCCAGCCGCCTGAAAGCTCGCCGACATCACGATGCGCTTCGAGCCCCAGCCTGGAAATCGCCGTGCTGATATGTGCCTGGTACTGCCACGCTCCTGCCGCCTCCAGTTCAGACTGCAAACGATCAACCCGCTTCATCTCACTTTCTGCCGGACTCTTCTCAAGCGCGACCAGCGCCTCATCGTACTGCCTCAGAATGCCGGCCATTTCGCCCAACCCTTCGGCCACCACAGAAAAAACGGTTTGCCCGGGTTCGAAATAGGGATCCTGCGGCAAATAGGCTACCCGTGCTCCGCGGCGAAGCGTAATCTCACCACTATCGGCCTCAATCATTCCCCCGATAATTTTAAGCAGAGTGGACTTCCCCTCGCCATTACGGCCGATCAGACCGACACGGGCCGAGCGCCGCACAGTGAGTGAAACACCATCCAGCAACACCTGCGGCCCGTATGCCTTGTGAATATTCTGCAGATTGAGAACTGGCATCTAGCTTCCGACGACTTTCCCTTGTTCCAGAAGCATTCTGATTTTTATTCGCAAACTGTCGTGTGAGAAAGGCTTATGCAGAAAACCGGATGCCTCGGCCTGCTCCAGATCATCCTGCAAATCATCTTCGGCAAAGCCACTAAGTAACAGGATCGGAATCTCGCTATGCTGCTGCTTGCGAATACCCTGGCAAACCTCGACCCCGTTCATCCGGGGCAGGGCAAAATCAACAATTGCCAGATCAATACGTTTGCCATGTTGCTTGATCATGCCCATTGCCTCGACCCCATCCCGTGCTTCGATCGTTTCAAAACCGATCCGATGCAGCATTCTGCATGTCACCTGACGCACCATAAGGTCGGCATCAGCAACCAGCACCCTGCCCGATGCATGCCAGTCCGCTGTGCTGACGGGCTCGACTTCGACCGCCTCAACCGGCTCCCCGCTGATCGGCAAAAATATGCGGAAAGTACTCCCAGAACCGGGCCTGCTATCAACAAGGATTGCGCCACGATGCGCCCGCACAAATCCGAGAACGACCGCCATACCGAGCCCATGCCCCCCGGGCTTGGTCGAGAAAAAGGGATCGAAAATTTTTGTAGCAACAGCCTCCTCAATGCCCCTGCCATTATCGCGCACCTCAATACAGGCATAGGTTCCGACAGGAATATCATGGTCGGCATAACTTTGATCAAGCAGCGCTTGGTCGACATCAACCAGACTGGTGGCAAGCACAATACTGCCTTCGCGCTTGTCCATTGACTCAAGCGCATTCATCACCAGATTCACCAGGGTCTGCTGCAATTGTGATGCATCGACCAGTACGGAAGCAATCCCATCCTGAAGTGTCAGCTCAATCTGCTGACCTCCGGCATAAGACTTCAGCATCGGCATCAGATGCTGAATGTACTGATTGAGATCAATCAGGATGGTTTCAGGCTTCCGTTTCCCTGCATAGTCGAGCAGCTGTTCGCATAACTTGGCTGCTTGATTACTGGCATCTATTATCTGCGACAGGTTGGTTCTGATCGGTGACTTTTCGGGCGTATCCCAAAGTGTTAACTCTGCAAAGCCGGATACGACACTGAGGATATTATTGAAATCATGCGCGATGCCGCTGGCCATCAGCCCCAGACTGCTGAGCTTTTCGGAATGCAACAGATGCTCTTCAGCCAGGATTTTTGCTTTTTCGGCCTGCTTGCGCACCTCGATTTCCGCCTCCAGCTCACCTTTGGCACGAAAAAGTCTCGTGCTGCTTGAGGCCTGCTCCACGGCAAAAAGGCTGGCGACGATCGCAAAGAAGAGATAAGTGAAGAGATCGGTATTCAACTCTGCTTGTGTAAAAGGAACGCCCCAGAGATGCGCACCTGCACCCAGGGCGATTCCCCAAAGACAGAAAGAATAGATCAGTGTCCAGATCATCCCTCCACGCAAACCCATGGCGTAGAACGCTATAAAAGGAAATATACCGGCGTAATTGATACCGCTGCGCTCGATACCCCCCTCCACAATCAGGCTACTGAACACAAACACAGCAATCAGCATCAGCAGGGTTGGCGCAAACTTCTGGAGTTTTGGGCTTTGATTTGTGGTATAGAGAACTGCGAGTGCCACCATCGCAATCCACTGCATTACAGCAAGCCGTTCAAACCCAAACGCATAATTCAGAATACCAAACAGCAATGCACATACTGCACCGATATAGATACAAATATTCAGGCGGGAAGCGCGTTTGCCTGCTGCCATAATATCTTCTTCCGCTTGCACAATATCTTTCAGTGGCAACCAGACTTTACGATAAAGCTCCAAACGGTTTTTCCTCCATGCGGCGACCATCGCTGCGAGCTTCGACATGATGCCTTTTCACCCGCTTGCATTCAAAGTCTTTCGACGATAAACACTTTGTTCTGCTTTGCGGCTTTTTCAACCGGTCATACCGCGTTAGGGTGCAGGCCTTTAACCGATCGACTGGAGATGGATGTGACAAACAGTTTCAACGCGCAGAAGAGCCTGACCGCAAATGGCAAGGATTACACAATATTCGATCTGAATGCAGTTCCTGGCAGCGTGGCCCGACTGCCTTTTTCAATGAAAATCCTGCTGGAGAATTTGCTGCGCCGCGAAGATGGAGAAGTGGTAACCAAGGCAGACATTGAAGCCATCGCCAACTGGGATGCCAAGGCGGAACCATCGAAAGAGATTGCCTACATGCCTGCAAGAGTCCTCATGCAGGATTTCACTGGCGTGCCCGCCATTGTCGATCTGGCAGCGATGCGCGATGCGATGGCTGCTCTTGGAGGTGACCCGGAGAAGATCAATCCACTGGTACCGGCCGAGCTGGTGATTGACCATTCCGTGCAGGTCGACTTTTTCGGCTCCGATACTGCCATGGGCAAAAATGCCGAGCTGGAGTTCGAACGCAACCGAGAGCGCTACAATTTCCTTAAGTGGGGGCAAAACGCCTTCGATAACTTCCAGGTGGTGCCGCCAGATACCGGCATCGTGCATCAGGTGAACCTCGAGAACCTCGCGCGCACCGTTTTCGTCAACGATAACGGCGTTGCCTATCCGGACACGCTGGTCGGCACCGACTCACATACCACCATGATCAATGGCCTGGGCGTGCTGGGCTGGGGTGTGGGTGGCATCGAGGCAGAAGCCGCCATGCTCGGCCAGCCGATCTCCATGCTCATTCCAAGAGTGGTCGGCTTCGAACTCACCGGCAAGTTACCAGAGGGCGCAACGGCCACCGATTTGGTTCTGACTGTTGTTGAAATGCTCAGAAAGCACGGAGTGGTGGGCAAGTTCGTCGAATTCTACGGCTCAGGGCTGGATTACCTGCCGCTGGCCGACCGTGCCACGATTGCCAACATGGCCCCCGAATATGGCGCCACCTGCGGCATCTTCCCGATTGATGGCGAAACACTGAACTACCTGCGCCTCTCCGGCCGCTCCGAGGAAAACATCGCGCTGGTTGAGGCCTATGCCAAGACGCAAGGTATGTTCCGAAGCGATGTAGTGGCGGACTATAGCGAAACTCTTTCACTGGATATGAGTACCGTGGTGCCAAGCCTTGCAGGTCCGAAACGCCCGCAAGACCGTATCGCGCTGAACGATGTGCAAAATTCGGTCACTGCCAGTTTAGCCGCTGCCAACAATATCAACGGTAGCAGCATTAACCGCTTCAAAGGAGAGGGAGGCCATAATGCTGTCGGTGTCGAACACCAGAGCAGTGAACACTCCGACACCAGCACGCACCGTGATGCGGTGCCGCTGACGATTAATGGCGAAAACCACAAATTGCATAATGGCGATCTGGTGATTGCCGCCATCACCTCCTGCACCAACACCTCCAACCCATCAGTAATGCTGGGTGCAGGCCTGGTCGCCAAAAAGGCGGCAGCTCTTGGACTCAACTCCGCACCGTGGGTGAAGACCTCGCTCGGCCCGGGCTCGTTGGTGGTGACCGAATACCTGGAGAACGCGGGGCTCATGGAGCCGCTCAAAACACTCGGTTTCCACGTTGTCGGTTATGGCTGCACCACCTGTATCGGCAACTCGGGACCTTTGCCTGCGGAGGTGTCCAGAGCCATTGCTGACGGCAACCTCACCGTCGCTTCGGTACTCTCCGGCAACCGCAATTTTGAGGGCCGCGTACATTCCGAGGTGAAACTGAACTATCTGGCAAGCCCACCACTGGTGGTCGCATATGCCATTGCCGGCACCATGAATATCGATCTGTTGAACGACCCCATCGGCAAAGGAGCAGGCGGACAGGACGTGTATCTGAAGGATATCTGGCCGACGCAAGCTGAAGTCGCCGAAGCGGTATCCGGCGTGAAGCGTGAGCAGTTCACCAAGTCGTATGCCGATGTCTTTAAAGGGGACGCCAACTGGCAGAATCTTGCTGCTCCGGCAGGTGAGCGCTTCGCCTGGGATGCGGCTTCGACCTATATCCAGCATCCACCCTATTTTGCCGGCATGAAGAAAGAGCCGGGCAGCATCGGCAACATCAAGGGTGCACGCGTGTTGGCCATGCTCGGCGATTCAGTGACCACCGACCACATTTCGCCAGCAGGCTCGATCAAAGCCGACTCACCAGCAGGCATATATTTGCGCGAGAATGGTGTGGAGGTGAAAGATTTTAACTCCTACGGCTCTCGCCGTGGTAATCACGAGGTGATGATGCGCGGCACCTTCGCCAACATCCGCCTGAAGAACCGCCTCGCCCCCGGCACCGAGGGCGGCGTCACCCTGCATCTGCCGGAGGGCAAAGAGATGAGCATCTACGATGCGGCGATGAAATATATCGAGGCAGATATCCCCTCGATCATCCTCGCCGGCAAGGAGTATGGCTCGGGCTCCAGCCGAGACTGGGCGGGCAAGGGCCCGGCGCTGCAGGGGGTGAAAGCAGTGATTGCGGAGTCCTACGAACGTATCCACCGCTCCAACCTCGTCGGCATGGGTGTCTTGCCGCTGCAATTCAATGATGGTGATAGCACCGAATCACTGGAGCTGAGCGGCCACGAAGTGTTCAGCATCGAGGGTGTAAAAACCGGCGCCAAAGAGGTAAAGGTCACCACCGATTCCGGCAAGATCTTCACTGCCCGTGTGCGCATCGATACGCCGAAGGAGTGGGAGTACTACCGTCACGGCGGTATCCTGCACTACGTGCTGCGCCAGCTCGCCGCCTGAAGCAGCGACAACGAATCCAACAGGGGGAAAAAATGCTGAGTCAGTGGAACGACGAAGAGGCCAGGCTGTGCGGAGGCGATCCGCTGCAGCTGAGGGTCTACACCTCGCGGCTACTCGGCCGCGAGTCCTCGCTGGTACTGCACGGTGGTGGTAATACCTCGGTCAAGGCGAGTGCCAACGACCTGTTCGGCGACGAAGTCGAGCTCTTGTACGTCAAAGGCAGTGGTTGGGACCTGGCCACCATCAAGGCGGCAGGCTTCGCGCCAGTGCGCCTGGATGTGCTTCGGCGCATGGCCGGGCTGGCGGAGCTCAGCGACACCGAGATGGTCAAGGCACAACGGGCAGCCATGCTCGATCCCGCCGCGCCGACCCCGTCGGTCGAGGCGATCCTGCACGCCATTATCCCCTTCCGTTATGTCGACCACACTCATACCGACGCGGTGGTAACCATCACCAATACGCCGGACGGCGAACGCCGCATCCGCGAATTGTACGGCGAACGTGTCCTGGTCGTCCCCTACGTCATGCCCGGTTTCATCCTGGCCAAAACCGTCCACGAAATAACCAGGGATATCGACTGGAGCAAATACGAAGGTATGGTGCTGCTCAATCACGGCCTGTTCACCTTCGCTGACGATGCGAAGCAGAGTTATGAAACGATGATCCGTCTGGTTTCCGAGGCGGAGACCTATCTTGAGACGCAGGCTTCCATCAAGTGGCAGGCCGCCGAGCCCGAAGAAGCGTTGCTGGAACGGGCAAGCTTGCGCCGGGCTGTGTCCGACGTCATGGGTGCGGCGATGGTGGCCCGCCCGGATACGGGTGAACAGGCGCTCGCATTCTCCAATCTCGCCGAACTGCGTGACATCGCCGGCCGCGGCACGCTGACACCCGACCATGTCATCCGCACTAAACCTACACCCGCGATCATCACGAAGGAGATCAAGGCGGATGTGGCGTCATTCACCGACAACTACCGCGCCTATTTCAACCGCCATGCCGACACCACACAGCACTGCCTGGATGCCGCCCCGCGCTGGGCTGTGCTTCCCGGCCACGGAACGCTCAGCTTCGGCCGCAGCGTCAAGGATGCCGACATCGTCGCCGATATCGTCTCTCACACCCTGCCGGCCATCGTACGGGCCGAGCGCATGGGTGGCTGGCGCCCGGTTTCGGAGCGCGACCTTTTCGACGTCGAATACTGGGAACTCGAACAAGCGAAACTGAAGAAGGGCGGCGCAGCCCCCGCCCTTCAGGGTAAGGTGGCGCTGGTCACGGGAGCGGCAAGCGGCATCGGCAAGGCCTGCGCCACGACCCTGCACGCACAGGGCGCGGCGGTGCTGGCGCTGGACATCAACCCGGAGATCGAAACAGAGTTCACAGCCACCGATCTCGCCGGTATCGCCTGTGACGTCACCAATGCCGATGCCCTGCACTCGGCCGTCGACGAGGCGGTGCGCCGCTTCGGCGGACTGGATATTGTCGTCAGCAACGCCGGCATCTTCCCGTCCAGCGAAGCGATCGAGGCCATGCAGGCTACTACCTGGGACGCCAGTATGGCCGTCAACCTGACCAGTCACCAGCGGCTGCTGCAGTATTGCATCCCCTACCTGAAGCAGGGTATCGACCCCGCTGTCGTTATCGTCGCTTCCAAGAACGTACCAGCCCCAGGGCCGGGGGCGGCCGCCTATTCGGTCGCCAAGGCCGGGCTCACCCAGCTGGGAAGGGTGGCGGCACTGGAGCTGGCGCAGCACGGCATCCGCATCAACATGCTGCATCCCAATGCCGTCTTCGACACGGCCATCTGGACTGACGAAGTGCTGGAGAAGCGCGCCCGCCACTACGGCCTGAGCGTCGAGGAATACAAAACCAACAACCTGCTCAAGGTCGAGGTCACCTCCCGCGATGTAGCCGAGCTCGCCTGCGCCATGGCTGGTCCGCTGTTCGGCAAGACCACCGGCGCCCAGTTGCCGGTCGACGGCGGCAACGAACGGGTCATCTGACCCTTCCAGCCCGCCACCAGATCGAAGCAGCCACCGATATAAAGTAAAGCCCGCTTCTTCTGAAACGGGCTTTATTCTAAGTGATTATTGCGAACTTTTTCCCGATTTTGCCCCGATGGACTTGAGAAAAGCGAAATTCTCTGACTTACTGTCCATTTCTGCATAATCGAGGGTAGAAAACGACATCTCATCGACATCATTCAGCCTGGCGCCATGTTTGACTAACAACTTGATCATATCGATATCACTGTTTTGTGCGGCATGCATTAGCGGAGTCCGCTTTGTGTGTCGCAACATCCCGCACGGATCGTTGATTTCTTTGGCCGACTTGTATGTGTGATTGACGTCTGCCCCTCGGTCGATAAGCAGTTCAACAAGCCGATGATCATTAAGCTGGATGGCGTAGTAGAGAGCGGTTTTGCCAAAGCTATTCGTTACATCAACACTTGCACCATGGTCAAGCAGGTACGGAACATATTGGGTAGTAACCAGAGCAGCAAAAAGCGCTGGTTCACCCTCGGTGTTTAAAGCAGCATCATCAATGCTACCGATAAATTCGACAAGCGCGGAAATGAAAGACTGATCCCTGTCATGATAGAGCGCAACTTTCAAAGCATAGTAGGCGTCAATTTTTGTTTTCTGACCTTCCACACCTTTGAGCAATTCCGCCTTCAAGTCGGCAATCGAGCTCTTATCATCACGCATTAATTCAACAACCTTTGGCCGTCGGTTTAATTTTTCGTCAATTAAGTATCTCGGATATGTGCCTGCTGCCCATTCTTCAAAAAGCATTAACGCGTGCCTTGCCGTAGCTGAAGCTTCCTTTTCTGACATGCCAAAACTTTCCTGATAATGCTTTGTAAGCTTTGGAAGGTCATTGTCGAACTCGGAAAAAAACTCTTTGTGAAGCAAGAAATTATATGGGCTCTCCCATGACCATTGCTCAAAATAATTCAGCCGATTGTCATAAAGCTGAGAAGGATACAGTTTTGCATCAATACTTTCGGGTTTTTGAGAATCATTGGCCTGGTCCAAAAAAACCTTTGGGGCGAGACCTGCACGTAGCAAATCAAATGCGTTGTACCTCCAGTTGGCGTAAATTATGGACCCAGTGCAAAGTCCTGTATTGTTCTCGCTTCGAATTTGCACGGATAGCGCCTGAAGTTTCTGCAAGTAAGGAAGCGAGGCCAGCCCTCCTTTGCATCCATAGTCCACATCGATGGGCGAACCATGTCCTGAGCCAAGATCGATATATTTTTCGCTGAATATACGCTCCGGGTATTTTTTCATCTCCTCACATGTAATGTTATCGTCTGCAAAGGGATCAAAACTGCTAATGGCCTTCTGGCGCTCATAATAGGCATTTGAGAGACAACTGGAGTCTTCGCAGCGATCACGCACTTCCTTTAGCCATTTGCGTTGATCCGCCACGATCAGTTTCTTCTCTTCCGGAGTCGAGGCATTGAGAATCTGCTTGTAACCAGTTGCTAAATCTTCATCGAGTCCTGAAAGATTATCGTCCGAACAAATCAGTTTCTCCACCCTTGTAGAGGCTTTGTTGCAATCAAACCCGGCAGCCCTTACCAGCTGAGGCAACACAACCATCGAGAAAACAACGATAAAAACAATCTGTCGGGCTAACGGCATAGCACCCTCCCATTGATCTGCCGGTACCACACGCTCTCCGGTCAATTATAGAATGGCTGTTTCCCTCTCACAGCAGAGCTGACTCAATGCGTACAGCAGTGGTGTGTCAAGTCATCTAATTTTCATTGTCGCTTTCCCCATAGTTAAAAATGGATATAGTCCTTGAGGAGCGTGAAGAGGGTCGGCGTGTGAACATCATCACAGACCAAAACATCATGGAATTTGACTATGCGCCATACATTTGGAGGAAGCTGATATGAGCATCGATATCAAATGGCTGGAAGAGACCATCCTGAAACGTTCTGTATCGGAAGTGGAGCAAAAAGCACTCCAATACCTGCGCGAACGGCAGTATAAAACCGGCGATACCATCGTCGAACAAGGCAAGCCGGGAGGCCAGCTCTATATCCTGCGCTCCGGAAAAGCCAGCGTGGAAGATAACGATAGCAACACCGGACGCATTCGCATCGCATCTGTTGATGCAGGTGCAATGTTTGGCGAGCTGACCTTCATGAACAACCATTCGACAACAGCAGAAGTAGTTGCCCGGGAGGA
>JBNLAN010000023.1:0-8729 GCA_050302175.1 Mariprofundaceae bacterium
AACTCTTCGCCGCGATCCTCGCCCAGCATACCGACAGCATCGGCACGGCACTGGCGGCAGTGGCGCATCATGTTCATATCGCCTGCACAGGCATCCTGCAGCTCGGAGAGCTCTTCGTTGCTCGGCCCGCGCTGACCCATGACGCCGTAGAAGGTGCCGTGTTCCGGCTCGGAGATCAGCGGCATCACATTGTGCAGGAAGGCCCCCTTCTCCTTAACGATGCGGGAGACCTCTTTGAGATGTTCGTCGTTCACACCCGGAATCAGTACCGAGTTGACCTTCACCAGAATCCCCTTCTCAACCAGCATCTCCAGACCCTTCTGCTGCTGTTCGATGAGGATTTTCGCAGCCTTCACACCCTTGATGCGGCGGTTGTTCCAGAAAATCCACGGATAGATCTTCGCCCCCACCTCGGGATCGACACAGTTGATGGTGATGGTGACATGATCGATGTTGTGTTTGGCCAGTTCATCCACCGAATCGGGCAGAGACAGGCCGTTGGTGGAGACGCAGAGCTTGATGTCCGGTGCCTTCTCCGAGAGTTCGCGGAAGGTCTCGAAGGTACGTTCAGGATTGGCCAGCGGATCGCCGGGGCCTGCGATGCCGAGTACGGTCATCTGCGGGATATTGGCGGCCACCGCCATCGTCTTCTTCACCGCCTGTGCAGGAGTGAGCAGTTCGGATACCACGCCGGGACGCGATTCGTTGGCGCAGTCGTATTTCCGGTTGCAGTAGTGGCACTGGATATTACAGGCCGGAGCTACCGCCACATGCATGCGTGCAAAGTAGTGGTGCGCCTTCTCGGAGTAGCAGGGATGATTCTCAACCTTCTCGCGAATGTGATCGGGCAGGTGACTGACCTGATCATCGGTGGAACCGCATGACCCGGCAGAGCAGCCGCCGCCAGCCTTTTTATCTGCTGAGTCGTCTCCAAGAACTGTTAACTCCATGCCAACCTCCGCTCGTCAACCGGTTTAGGGGGAGTACCCCGCTATCCCTAAGGCAAGCGGCATGCCAGTCATGAGGTGTTTCTAACGCGTTGATTTATAGTGTGTTTTCAAAAGATGGATTTCGACATGTCGCAAAGACAACAGAGCTTTCGCAACCATTTGTCCCGAACCGAACAAACACTTCGAACACCTGTTACGACCAAAACAAGTGTTCGTAACATGCTAAATCCATTGGACAGACCAACGATCTTAATAGTAAGTTGTACTTATAAAATTATATGAACGAAAAATATGAAAAGCCTAAGTTTGTAAGCGGGGATATGTTGATAGGGCCATCTGTAAGATGGTGGCATACTTACACCAGTCAGGAAGTGCAGTTGTTTCGTTCTCTTGTCATTAGAGTTGAACGAGAAATAAATAATTCAGTCAATGATATTCAGAACAATATTACTTCTCTCACATATAATGAGAATGACCCGAAACGCTCTCCTTTTACTGTAAGACATATCGATGGATTACATGATGTGGATTGGGACTTGGATGATGTTCTTCAAAAGCATTTCCCAAACATTCAACGAAGCGCATATGTAATCACATTATTTAGTTTTCTAGAAGATTCACTTATTGAACTTTGCAATCTATATCATGAAGAAAAACATCTTAAGGTTCAGTACAAAGATATAAATGGACAGGGAATTTCCAGATGTAGAAAATATTTAGATAAAGTGGTCGATCTAAATTTTTCTAAAATCAACAATTCGTGGGAAAATATCAGCAATCTAAACAAAATCAGAAACATCATTGTACACAGGAATCGGTTAGTAGATTTAGGTGAAACTTCGACCGTTAATTTCATCAAAAATAACAAACACCTTGAGTTAAATAATTCGGAGATAATTATCAGGGAGGGGTTTCTCATGTCTATGCTTGTAAACATTGAAGAATTCATTACGGACATTGATGGTCTAATTGCTCAGCAAACAAAAGAGTGATGCATTGGATAGATGAACTGAGACTTCAACCCCACCCTGAGGGTGGCTGGTACAGAGAGGTCTATCGAGCTGAGGAGAGCATCGATGCCGCCGGACTGCCGGAGCGGTTTGGCGGGGCGCGATCATTCTCTACTTCGATCTATTTCCTGCTGGCGGGAGAGAACTTCTCCGCCTTTCATCGTATTAAGTCGGACGAAATGTGGCACTTCTATGCCGGGGACGGGCTGACGGTGCATATCATTGCGCCGGATGGTGAACAGAGCATGCTGAAACTGGGAGCCCAACCGGAGGCAGGCGAGACGTTTCAGGGGATGGTGCCTGCCGGCAGCTGGTTTGCAGCCGAGCCGAAGGGTGGCGGCTACGGGCTGGTCGGCTGCACCGTGGCACCCGGTTTCGACTTTGCCGATTTCGAGATGGCGGAGCGGCAGACATTGCAGGCCGAATTCCCGCAGCACAGCGACTTGATTAAGCGGCTGACGCGCTCTTAGTTCCGTTACTTCCTTTAAATTCACCACCGAGAGCACAGAGAACACCGAGAAAATTTACTTCTTAATCTCTGTGAATTCTGTGCCTCTGTGGTAACAATCAGATTTTTTGTACCTTGATGTTGAGCGTCTGGATGCGGTAGGCGATCTGGCGCGGGGTCATGTTGAGCAGGCGTGCCGCCTTGGCCTGTACCCAGCCGGTTTGCTCAAGAGCTGCGATCACCCGCTCGCGCTCATCCATCTCGGGATCATCGAAATCAACCGCAGCACGTTTGCGCGGTGCCCCCTTCGGAGCCGCCGTTACCCCATACAACTTCTCTTCGATGCCGGTAAGGCCGATGGCCTGCGCATCGATATTGCCATCGCTGCACATCACCGCAGCACGCTCCAGACAGTTCTCCAGCTCGCGCACATTGCCCGGCCAGTTGTAGCGCATCAGCACACGCACAGCACTATCGCTGAGGGTCAGTTTCCGCCCCTGCTGACGACCGATCTTATCGACCAGATATGCAGCCAGATCGGGGATATCCTCAACACGCTCATGCAGCGACGGCAGATTGATCGGCATCACGTTGAGGCGGTAGTAGAGATCTTCTCGGAATTCGCCATCCTCAACCCCCTGCTCCAGATTTTTGTTGGTAGCGGCAACAACGCGCACATCGACCTTCAGGGTCTTGGTGCCGCCAACCCTTTCAAACTCGCCCTCCTGCAGGACTCGTAAAAGTTTCGCCTGAAAGGCGGGAGTAATCTCGCCGATCTCATCTAAAAAGATGGTACCGCCATCGGCCTGCTCGAAGCGGCCTTTGCGCTGATTCACCGCACCGGTGAAGGCGCCCTTCTCATGACCGAAGAGCTCGCTCTCCAACAGATTATCGGGAAGCGCCGCACAGTTGAGCTTGATAAACGGATCGCCCGAACGTGGCGAATTGTAGTGAATCGCATTGGCGATCAGCTCTTTACCTGTACCCGACTCACCGCGAATCAGTACGGTGGTATTCCACTTGGAGACCTGACTCACCTGATCGAATACCCGACGCATCGCCTGCGTATGACCGACAATATTATCGAAGCCGTAGTTCCCCTGAACGGCCTGACGCAACTGGTCGCGCTCATTGGTCAGGGTCCGCTTCTCATTTTCGACCTCCCATGAGAGGCGCACGCTCTGGGCAATCAGGTTGGCCACCATCTTCAGAAAGCGGGCGCGCTCATGCAGCAGCATGACACGACCGGGGGCAGGCTGGGCGGCAATCACACCGACCGGATCGAGGTTGCCGATAATGATCGGCTCGGCCAGGAAGGGCAGTGTCGGATCGTAGTAGCCAAGGCGGTCGAGGAAGTCGGGCTCCTGATCGAGCCGTTCGATAATCATCGATTGTCCATCTTCGAGAATGGTGCCGAGAATGCCCTCGCCGGACTGATAACTCACTTCGGCCACCGCTTCGGGATCGAGCCCATGCACCGCTTTGACCAGCAATTTATCACCACCCTGATCCCGTAGCGCCACCATGCCGCGCTCCATGCCGGTCTGGTCGTTGAGCACTTCCAGCACCGCTTTCAGGGTTTCGTGCAGGTTCACGGAACGGCTCAATACCCTGCCCACCTGAAACAGCGCCTCCAGCTCCGCCTCGATCAGCGAAGTGCGGTCGAAGAAACCGAGACCATCATTGATGTTGGAGCTATGCATCACTCACACCCTTGCCGTAGCCCGCGAGCGGAAACTGCAATCTCACACAGACACCACCGAGACGGCTGCCCTCCACCCAGATCAGGCCACTATGTTCGGAGACCACATTCTGACAGGTCGGCAGCCCCATACCCGCTGCGCCTTCATCGTTTTTGGTGCTGAAGAAGGGCTCGAACACCTGACGCCGGAGCTCATCGGGAATACCGGGGCCGCTATCGCAGATGTGAACCTTGATCATGTCGTCATTCGATTCGGTGCGCAGCATCAGCTCACGCGGAGCACCCTCCACTTTGGCCAGCGCATCCAGCGCATTGTCGACCAGTTGCTTGAGCACGCCGCGCAGTTTCCATGTCTGCCCCTGGAATTTTGGCAGACCCTCTTCCGGCTTGAAATTGATCACCACGTTCAGATCGTGGATACGCTCACCGGAGATCAGCAGCACATCGCGCATCAGCTCGTTGAAATCTACACTGCCGCTCTCCTCAACCGGATCGGCAGGCCTGCTCGCCTCCAGCAGCGATACCGTCTCATGCCCCGATGTCAGTGCCTGATCGAGCGCCTCGACCATGGAGATGGAACAGCCGCCACGATCCTCGCGGGCCTTAAGCATCTGCACCACCGCCCCCATCACATTGAGCGGGCCCTGCAACTGAAATGCTGCGCCGGAGAGCACTTCACGCAGGCTCTGGATCAGCTCCTGCTTGGCCAGCGTCTCACGAATCGCACCGGCGCGGGCAGCATGCTCCTGCGCCTTCAGGTTGGTGATATCGGTCGCCACCAGCAGCAGCCGGTCGGTGCCGGCACGTTCAAAAAAGGATTCGGCACGCTCGTCGCTCTCGGCAAACCAGACACCCGAGCATGAGTACCAGCGGGGAGTTTTGTTGCCGCCCATATCGAAACGAATCTCTACCGAACTGAAATCTTTGCGCCTGGCACTGGAGAGAGAGGATATCTCCATGCCCAGCTGGGCAAGGATATGCTGTGCAGGTTCCTCCCTGCGATAATCGGCCATCAGCGCCTTGTATTCGAGGTTATCCATCTCCACCTTGCCGTCGGCACCCAGTACGGCCACCGCCATCGGAGCAAGGTTGATTACCGATTCGATCACCGTCTTCTGATTGAGCACCTGCTGTTCAAGGCGATGCATCTCGGTGACATCCCGGTGCATACCGAGATAGTGGGTCACCTCGCCATCCGCGCCGATCACCGGAGCGATGGTCAGGTCGGCCAGATAACGGCTGCCATCCTTGCGCCGGTTGACCAGCACGCCCGACCAGCTCTTCTTCTGCTGCAGGCGGCTCCAGAGCGCCTGATAGACCACCTTGGGGGTGGTTTTATCGGAGAGTATCGATTCATTACCGCCCAGCACCTCATCTGCCTCATAGCCGGTCACACGGGTAAAGGCCGGGTTGGCATAGATGATATTGGCCTTCAGGTCGGTAATCGAGGTGGCGATCGCCGATTGCTCGACGACCTGATAGTAGAGCTCCTTGGGCAATCCATCGAATGTCTTCATACCCACTCATAACAAGAGCCATGCCTGATAGTACGATCAGGGAATCTGTTGCAGTAGCACAACTTATTATTTCAATGAATTGTAGTATTTACGACAATTCATCCTGCTGTCGCCATAAAATGTCGCAAATACAACCTGAAAACTTATGCCTAATTATTGGGCATGCCTGCCTTAAACTGCCTAGAACCATACCTTTCCGGGCACCCCGTGCGAAAGCACCATGCAGCCACCCGGAGTGGCATCCTTCATGCACATATTCGGGCATGAAGAATCAAGGGAAAAGATCATGACCGACTTTGTACTGGTGATTATCGGTACGGCACTGGTCAACAACGTGGTGCTGGTCAAGTTCCTCGGCCTCTGCCCCTTTATGGGGGTCTCCAACAAACTGGACACCGCCATCAGCATGGGCTTTGCCACCACCTTCGTGCTGACGCTGGCCGCAATCTCCAGCTGGCTGCTGGAGAGCTTCATTCTCGAACCCTTTGGCCTGCAGTATCTTCGTATTATTTCGTTCATTCTGGTCATCGCCGCGGTGGTGCAGTTCACCGAGATGCTGGTGAAAAAGCTCTCGCCGATGCTCTACCAGCTGCTCGGCATCTTCCTGCCATTGATCACCACCAACTGCGCCGTGCTCGGTGTCGCCCTGCTCAGTGTGCAGGAGAAGAGCGGCTTTCTGCAGAGCGCCATCTACGGTTTCGGCTCGGCGCTCGGATTCACCCTGGTGATGGTGCTCTTTGCAGGCCTGCGCGAACGTTTGGCGCTGGCCGATGTACCGAGAAGTTTTGCCGGTGCCCCGATCGGCTTCGTGGTCGCCTCGATTCTGTCGCTGGCCTTCATGGGCTTCACCGGTCTGCCGGCCCACTGACTATGGAAGCTGACTTCATGCAGATATTTGAACGATTGGCATTCAGAGCGCGACACGACAAAAGGAGGTCGAAACATGATTGAAGGCATTTCCACACTTGCAACGCTCGGCTTCACGCTCGGCCTCTTTCTGGCGCTGGCGGCCCGCTACCTGAAAGTGACGGCCGACCCGATTGTCGAGGATATCACCGCCATGCTGCCCGGCTCCAACTGCGGCCAGTGCGGCTATGCCGGTTGCGGCCAGGCTGCCGAAGCGGTTGCGGATGGAACTGCCCGGCTCGACATGTGCCCGCCCGGCGGCAAGAGCCTGATCGAGAGCCTCGCTGCCCGCCTCGGTGTCGACTGGGATTTTAGTGCCACGACTGCCAGCGCCCCAATGGTGGCCTATGTGCAGGAGGAGACCTGCATCGGCTGTACCCGCTGCTTCAAGGCCTGCCCGACCGATGCCATCATCGGTGCAGCAAAGCAGATGCACTCGGTGCTCGACAGGGCGTGCAACGGTTGCACCCTCTGCATCGATGTATGCCCGACCGAATGTCTGCGGATGGTCGAGGTGCAGACAACACTGGAGAACTGGCGCTGGCATAAACCGCAACTGAATCCATCCGGCTCGCGACCCGGTTCGCAACAACTGCCGCTGGCGGCCTGAGTCAGCCATGCCGAAACTTAATATTCGCGGTGGCGTACATCCGGCTGAGCGCAAGCTCACTGCCGAGATCACCATCACCCGTGTGCCGACACCTGAGCGCCTCTACATGCCGCTCAAGCAGCATATCGGCGCGCCTGCCGCACCGGCCAAAGAGATCAATGAACCGTTTCATAAAGGTCACATCGTGGCCCGCTCGCAGGGCAATATCTCGGCGCACATCCATGCACCCTGTGCAGGCTATGTCGAGGATATCATCGAGTTCGCCGCTCCCCACCCGACCGGCCTGCCCACCAAAACCATGGTGCTGGTCAACGAAGGAACCGAAATTACCGATGACGTCTCCGTCCCTGTCAACCCGTTCTACCTGAGGCCTGAAGTGATCGCCGAGCGTGTGGCCAACTCCGGCATCGTGGGCTTAGGCGGTGCCACCTTCCCGGCCGCGGTGAAGCTGACACTGGGCCAGAGCCGCAATACACCGATCCTGATTATCAACGGCTGCGAGTGTGAGCCCTACCTCACCTGCGATGACCGCCTGATGCAGGAGCGCACCACCGAGGTGATGGATGGTATCCGCCTGCTGTCACAGGCGCTCTACGGGCCGGAGACCATCATCGCCATTGAAGAGAACAAGCCCGAAGCGATCGAGATGATGCGCGATGCCTGCAAGAGCATCGGTAACATCCGGGTGATGTCGATGCCGACCCGTTATCCGATGGGTTCGGAAAAGCAGCTGATCGAATATATCACCGGGCGCCAGGTCCCCAGCGGCAAACTCTCCGCCGATATCGGCGTGATGGTGCACAATGTCGCCACCGCCTACGCTGTCGAGCAGGCGATCCGGCATGGCAGGCCGCTGACCCACCGCGTCGTCACCGTGGCCGGTGAAGCGGTGAAAAGGCCGGGCAACTACGAAGTTCCGATCGGCATGCTGATCTCCGAACTACTCGAATTCTGCGGCCTGAAAGAGGAGCCAGCACGACTACTCATGGGCGGGCCGATGATGGGCCAGTCGCTGCCGCACACCAATATCCCGATCACCAAGGGCTGCAACGGTATTCTGGCGATGAGCAAAGCCGAGGTGAGCAACCGGCAGGAGCACCCATGCATCCGCTGTGCCTCCTGTGTCGATGCCTGCCCGATGGGGCTATCGCCACTGACCATGTCGGCACTACTGAAGAGAGACAAGCTGGATGAAGCGGTCGGGATCGGCCTGAAAGAGTGCATTCTCTGTGGCTCATGCTCCTTTGCCTGCCCGTCGGCCATTCCGCTGGTTCACTACTTCAACTACGGCAAAGGCGAAATTGTGAGCCGTGTTCAACAGCAGCAGAAGGATGAAGAGATCAAGCGCCTGATTGCCGAGCGACAGGTGCGCATGGAACGCCTTGAGAAGGAGAGAGAGGAGATGATGGCCAAACGTATGGAAGCCATCGCCAAACGCAAAGCGGCAGAGGCTGCGGAAAAACCTGAAGAAAATACTGCCGAAGCCGCAGAGAAAGCCAAAGAAAAAGCCAAAGAAAAAGAGAAGGAGACAGCCTGATGCATAAGCCGCTCCCCTCCCCCCATATTCCCGGCAAGGTGACCGTGCA
>JBNLAN010000024.1:0-20336 GCA_050302175.1 Mariprofundaceae bacterium
ACTTCGCCATGCTGCTCGGTGTACTGCAGTGCATCGATCAAGCGCAGCATTTCGTCGATGTTGCGGCCCAGCGGCAGATCGTTCACCACCTGATGGCGAACCACGCCTTCTTTATCAATCAGGAAAGAGCCGCGCAGCGCCACGTCGCCACCCAGCAGGTGGAACTGATCGCCATCTTCATCTTCAACGGTGATATTGTTGATCAGCACATCGTAGTCGGCTGCAATCTTCTTGGTCAGGTCGGCAACCAGCGGATAGGAAACCGGGCCGATGCCGCCCTTATCCACCGGGGTGTTGCGCCATGCGATATGCGAAAACTGCGAATCGATGGAGCAGCCAATCACCTGTACGCCGCGGGATTCGAACTCCTTGATGCGGTGATCGAACGCAATCAGCTCGGTCGGGCAAACGAAAGTGAAATCCAGCGGATAGAAAAACAGCACCACATACTTCTTGCCGCTGTAATCGGAGAGGCTGAACGACTCGTTGATGCTGCCGTCCGGCATCACAGCCGTTGCGGTAAATTCGGGAGCCTTTTTGGTTACCAGTACGCTCATTATTCTAATCTCCTGTATGTCTCGAAATGGGCCTGTACTGTAGCAGCTTGGCCCCGGCATGCCACCCCAATCTATTCAGGGGCTTTTTGTGCGGGCACATCGAATTCAACAAAAATATGTTTCACGCGCGGAGCCGCCGCCTGCACCTCGTTTTCCAGCGACTGCTTGATATCGCTCAGGCGCCGCATGAAGCGAATAGCATGCGCCACCTCATCTTTACTCATGTTGGCGAACAGCTCCTCTTCGCGCATCTCGATCTCGGTCATCACGATGGTCTCTTCGGGTGAAAGCACGATGCTATTGAGACGGTGAATCTGCTGAATACGCTCATCCCCGCCCCAGATTTCGCGGGCGGCTTCATCTGCTCCCGGGTCGGAGGCATTAATCAGAAACTTGCGGTTCACCTTGGCGAGGAAAAAAGCCAGAAAGCCCATCAGCAAACCAATCAGTATGGCGGCAATGCCATCAAACACGGCGGAACCGGTGATAGCGGACATACCCATACCCAACAGCGCGAGGAGCAGGCCGAGCATCGCCACCGAATCCTCGATCAGTACGGCCAGCGTGGTGGGATCGCGCGTTTCAGAGAAATATTGGAAAAAGCCTGCGCCTGCTTCTTTGCGCTGCGCATTAAACTCGGTGGTCGCCACGAAAAATGAGTAACCCTCAACCACGAAAGCGATGCCGATAATGGCAAAGGCGGTGATACTGAGCTCCGGCTCGGAGCCATGACGCAGCTGCTCCATTGCATGCATGACGGTATATACACAGCCGACAAAGAAAATGGTAACGGCTGAAACCAGATTCCAGAAATAGCGCTCCGGCCCATAGCCAAATTGATGGTGCTGATCGGCTGCGCGCTGCGAACGCTTCAGCCCCAGCCAAAGTAAGGCCTGATTGGCTGTATCGGCCAGTGAATGCACCGCCTCGGCCAACAGTGCGCTTGATCCGGAAAAAGCAAAACCGACAAACTTGGCGACTGTGACCGTGCTATTGGCAAACACCGCCGTCACCACCGCTTTCATGGAACCGTCCGACATCATCTCTCCCCTTAATTAAATTGCCTGCAAGCTACCATCACTCTACGATTGAGGCATGTGGTCATATGCGCATCGTGGGTTTCTTGTGCACCAGATTCCTGCCCTCAGAGACAATTATATCTACCTGATCGAATCTCAGAATTCGGATATTCTGGCTGTTATTGATCCGGCAGAAGCGCACACTGTAAAAGCGGTCTGCAAACAACTCGACAAACCACTCACACACATCCTGAACACGCATCACCATTGGGATCATACCGACGGCAATCAGGAGTTAAAGGATGTTTTTGATTGCATCGTGGTCGGCGCCAAACTCGATGAAAAACGCATTCCTGCCATTACGGAAACAGTCAATGATGGCGATACCTACCAGCTCGGCGATCTTGCGGTACAGGTGATCGGTGTGCCGGGCCATACCAGCGGACATATCGCCTTTGTCATTGCCGATGCGCTGTTTTGCGGCGATACCATTTTCGGCGCCGGTTGCGGCAGGCTGTTCGAAGGCACGCACAAACAGATGTGGGAGAGCCTGCAAAAACTGGCGGCACTACCGCTCAATACACAGGTTTATTGTGCACACGAGTACACACTCTCGAATCTGCGCTTCGCCCGGCTGGTCGACAAAGGCAATAACCTGCTGGATGAACGTATCAGCTGTGACACGCAAAGCCGCATGGCCAAGCTACCAACCATCCCTTCCACCATCGAACTGGAGCGCGCTACCAACCCGTTCATCAGGCCAATCAGCCCCTTCTTTTGCAAACGTTATGCGAAGGAGAACAACACGGCTGAAGATTCACTTTCCGTCTTCACGCATATGCGCAAAAGCAGAGACCAGCTCTGAGTTTTGCAATCGCTGCACAGGCTCCCACTCGGTCTGTTGATACTCCCCCACAAAAACCGAAAGCGATAAAACCAGCGCAACTAAACCAAAACGGCAGACTGTAACAGTCAGAGGCCGAATGTGCTGAAGGTCTCTCCATGAGTATTCAAATCCGAACCGCGACTCTTTCATGTAAACCTCAAAAAAACACCGCCAGCCAAATGGCCGGAGGCTCCACACTGGTATCCTTCACACGTGTTTGCAGTGCTTTGGAATCATTCGCCAATCGCCCGCTTTCAGGCAATCGGACCTGTCATTAAATTCAATTTCCGCTTCGCCCTGCACCAGCAGCACAAACTCATCCTCATCCTGGTCGTACCAGAAACCTTCGGGCGAGGCGTGTCCCCTGGAAACGATGCGCTCAATACGCACCCCCTTCCCTTCTGCCAGCCGCTCGACCAACTCCTCCGGCAAAGAGTCAGGAATATTCTCCAGCAAGCTACGCGGCATCGGTCGCTCCCGTTTCCACCTCGTGCAGAATATCCATCACCGGGAAATAGAGCGCCGTGCGGACACGCCGGTCTGGTTCGAGCCGCTCAAGCAATGCCCGGTAGCGCGATAACTGCGGGGTATAGCGCTCAGTCTCCGAAGCAAGAAATGCATCCAGCCCAGACCCTTGGTGAGAACCGGTCTTGTAATCGATAATCCATCGACTCCCCTCCTGATCGACAAAACTGCGGTCGATCACCGAGTGATACACCCCACCCGCCTCGATAGCGGAGAGCGCCCACTCGCAATGCGCATCCGCATGCTCGCCCGAAAGAACCCAGCGTGCTTGTTCGCTACCCAACGCCTTCTGCAATGCCTTGGCTGCACGATTCAATGCCGATTCGAGCAGCATGCCGGAAAGCCCTTCCCGCATCAGAATCCTGCGCATGCGGATCATCGCCTTACTGGTATCGCTCTTCTCCCAGTTCTCAACACCCTTTTCCGCCACCTGTTGCAGCGCGGCATGCACGGCGGTGCCCACAGGTGCGGCATCGGGGCCGGCCCAAACAAACTCAAGCGCCATTTCGCTTTGCTGCCGCTGCGGCTCGGGAATCGCCGGCATCAGCGCGATGCGGGTCAGGGCTTTGCGCGCCGGGACTGAAATCGCATCTTCGGCGGCAATCCATTCGACATTGGCGCCAAAACAACTCTCCCCGTCCTGAAGTAACAAAGACAGCAGTGTACCCTTGCCCGCCTCTCGCTTTTTCTCGCTGACACAGCCAAACATGTAGAGCGCCGTTTCGGCCCGGGTACAGGCGACATAAAGCAAGCGAGCCTGCTCAAGCGCATCCTTGCTGCTCTCGATACTGCGCACCAGGCGATACACAGCATCGTCGCGCCCCTTCTCCCCTCGCGGGGCAATCAGCAGGGCGCGCTCTTTTCCGATGGGGGCTTCGGTAAAGGCGAGCAGCGGTGCATCCCCTCCCTTCTTGCCATGGCCAAGACCCAACAGGACTACCGCATCCCATTGCAGACCCTTGGCGCCATGCATGGTGAGAAGCTCCACACGCGCCGCTTCCGGGGAGGTATCGGGAGCCGCGAATAGCTCCTCAAGCTGCTCGTCGAACAGATCGAAATCGACATGTCCGCCCTGATCGAGACTTTCAATCAACATGAGCGCGGACTGCACATTTGATACAGATATCTCATCAAGCAGAGCGGCCATACCCATGCGCTGCATGGCTGACTCCAGCAAATCGCGAACCGGCAGGCGCCCCGCAGATTCCACGCAAGGAGCTAGTGCCGCAGCAAGATGCATCGCACGTGTACGGCCATCTTCGGAGAGAAGACGAAGCCGCTCTGGATCGTTCATGGAAATCCAGACAGGGCGATCATCGCCAGCGATCAGAGCGTGCAGGTCAGGCGTGACAAGGCCGCAGGCAGAGGAGCGCAGCAGTGCAGCCCATGATTCACGATCACAGGGGTGCAGCAGCGCTCGCAGCAGCGCCCGCAGCGTCCGGATCTCGGGGCGCGCGTGCAGCGGCAATACTTTGATGACTCGAAATCGAATGCCTGCATCGGCAAGCGCCGGCATCAATGCATGCAGGTGCTTGCGGGTACGCGCCAGCACACCGATGCGATGCGGCGTGCCATCCGGCTTGCACTGTTTCAATTCGGCCTGAATGCGCTTCACCGCTGCGTGCGCCTCCGCCGCATCATCCCGCCTCTCCTGCAGCAGCAGGTGGATCTCTCCAGCATGAGAGAGGGCCGATTTCGCAACCTTGTGCGAAACAGCGCCGCGGACGACATCCTCATCCGTTTCATCCGGGAAAATGGCGGCAAAAGCACGATTCACCCATTCAACAATGGCAGGGGCAGAGCGAAAGTTTTGTTCCAGATAGAGCGGCTCCACCGGCACCGGCAACACGCCATTCGCCGCCTGCATGAACAGCCCGACCTCGGCCTTACGGAAACGATAGATCGACTGCATCGGGTCGCCGACCATGAACAGGGTGCGCCCATCGCCGGCACTCCAGCCAGCGGTCAACGAGTCGAGCAACCGTTGCTGCAGGCGCGAGGTATCCTGGAATTCATCGATCAGGATGTGGTGAATGCGGTAGTCGAGTTTTAGCAGCAGGTCGCTGGGCGCGCCGTGGGCGTCACTCAGCGCATCCAGCGCGCGCAGTGCGATCTCGGTAAAATCCGCCTCTCCTGCCTGCGCGAATTGCTGCTGCAATGCCGAAACCGCCAATACCAATAGATCGAACAACGATTCGAGCACCTGCCACTGCCTGTCATCATAATTCGGCGCGACTGGAAGCTTCATCAAATCGTGCCACGCCTCCGCCATGCCGGGAATAGCGGCAAGCAGCTCCAGCTGCTCTTTAAACTGCTGCTTCTCGGCAGCGAACTCCTTACCGGCCGGAAAACCTTCATTGACAGTAATACGCGAACGAAATGTGCCTGCACCGGTCAACAGCTGGCTGCCGATCTTCTGCCATATTGGCAACTGATCCAACGTTGCGTCCGGCCATGCGGCAAGCGATGCCAGCGTTGCGTCCTGCTTCTGCTGCCCGGCAAAGGCAAGCAGCGGCGACAGTGAGGCTCTTGATTCAACCGGCAGTTTCTGCTGCAAGCGATTCAGCTGCTGCTGTAAAAGAACGGCAAGGGTCTGTTCGAGCATGGCCCGAAGGCCCGCCTTGTCGCGTGCATGCATGGCCACCTCATGCAGCCACTGGTCGCGCTTCGCAAGCAGTCCAGCGATCATCTCAATCACAGCGGATGTGTTGTGATCCTGATGCAGCAGCACGCACTCCAGCGCCTCAGGATACTCTTTCACGGCTTGCTCCAGAGTGGCTTCGGCTGCGCGTCGGTAGAAGTGCTGCGGATGGTCGCAAGGCTTCGGCATTTCGCCGAAGCCGGAGAGCAACGGAAGCTGCCTGGCCAGCATGTGCATGAGGCTGTCGATGGTCATGATGCGCAGGCGCCCGGGGTGCTCAGGCAGATTCCAGCCCAGCTGCTCCGAACGGGAGGCCACTCGGGAGGCCAGAGTCCAGGTCTGCATCCGGTGCGACGCCTCATCATCGGGTTTCGGCATGGAGAGTGCCCTGATCACTCGGTGCCGCATCTCGGCGGCCGCCTTGCGGGTAAAAGTGAGCGCCAAAATCTCCTCGGGCTCATCCACCACTGCCAGCAACTCCAGAATGCGCTGGGTTAGCAGCTCGGTCTTGCCAGAACCCGCCGGGGCCTGCACGAGAAATGAGCCATTGGTCTGCCGGGCCCGATTGCGCTGTTTAATACTCATGCTTCATCGTCCGTATCAACCAACATCCCCGACTCGCCGATACGGCATAGCCCCATAAAAGTGCAGTATTGACAGACTTTGACATCGCGCGGCGACACCTCGTTCCGCCCCTGTACGAACTCCTCGCCCAAGGCATCGATATCGATGCGCCACTGCTCCAGCAAGGCATCCCAGCTCTCCGGCTCACCCTCGCCCGCTTTGTAGGGGCGAACTTTTTTTATACCGATATCCTCCGCGGCCAGACCATCAAAGCCCATCTCATCCCCGGCCCGAACAAGCGCAAAGGTAACAGCATCGACTTCACCCGCAGCCACAGCGTAGATCGGCAATTGTGGCTCCTTGATGCGCTCACCGCGCCAGTCGCCGGGCGACTGCCCCTTGCCGCTCTTGTAATCGATGAGAATCCGCCTGCCCTCGCTGTCGCAGTCGATGCGATCGACCTTGATGCGAACGCCAAATCGTCTTTCTCCCTTCTCAGGCAGTTCGATCACGTAACCCTTCTCGATATCGGTCACGCTGAAAGGCGGGCGGGACAACTCAACCTCCAGCCAGTCGCCCAGCAGCCGGCGCATACGTTTCTGCTCAAAGCTGCGGCTGGCGGCATCGGTTGCCGAACGGCACGCCTCCCATGCATGTGCCACAGCCGAATCGATCAGTTCGCTGCGCCCCTCCTCATCCAGCGCCAGCAATGCCTGCTGCGATCCAAGCTTTTTCCAGATATGTTCAAGCGTTGCATGTATTAGCGACCCCTTCAGCATCGGCTCGATCCCGGGCACCGTGCTTCCCAGCTCGGCAATCCCCAACCGCCACGATGCGAAGGCCCGGAACGGGCAGGCCGATTGATCCCGGATGATTCCCACTCCACCTCGAACCTCTTCACCGGCAGCCACCGGCACATCAGCCGTATCAGTATAGGTTTCGGAAGGGCTCACAGGCATGCCTGAAGCATCGGAAGTAAGCATGGGTGATTCCGGTAGCAAGGCGGCAAATGGCGACACCGAAAGTTCCCGCTCATCCCTTTGGCGGGCAAAACTGATCTCCACCCTGGGCGCTGCCTGCAGCGCCTGCATCCACAACCAGCGAGAAGTGGCATAAGCTAGTGGGGCACTGCTCAGCGGCAAGGCGTGCTTTCGTTGCAGCAATGGCGTCAGCAACGGCTGCGGACGAGCTGCCATCGGCAGCGCCTCCTCATCAAGCCCCAGAATCAACAGGTGTTCAAAGTGCAGCCCTGCTATTTTTGAAAACGGCAGCAGTGAGACATTCGGATAGCGCGCCGGCAGGGTCAGCGTTTCGGCAGCGCACCGCGAGCGTAACAGGGAGAGGAAGCTTCGCCATCCCCGCTTTTCACCCAGCACATCAGCCGCGGCAAGAGAGATCAGCAGGTCGCGAAATGCATTCAATTGCCGGAGCTCGTACTCATCAAGCATGGCCACCTCTTCCGCAGACGGAATCAAGCCGCATGCCTGCAGCAGCGCGAACAGATCACGCACCCATTCGCCCGGCAGGCGGGGTGTGCCCTTCCACTCGCCCAGCGTGCTTAGCACCTCGGCCAACTGGGGCATCATTTGCACGGCTTCCGACTGTAACAACCCTTTCACGGAAAGCCGGTGCCGGTTGTTCGCACGACAATCGGCATCGAAGCGCGCCCGCGATATTCGCTCCTCTCGCGCACCCTTCAGATAGGGCATCAGCAACAGTTGCGAGAACTCCTCGAAGGAGTAGAGACTTTTTCCGGCGAGTTCGAGCAGGTGCAAAAGCCGGCTGATCATCGGCATAGCAGCAAATGGCTGCCCAGGAGCCGAAGCGCATGGAATAGCTTGTCCGGAAGTGAATTTCGACTCCGGATGCAGCACCTCGCCCAGGGCGCGCTGCAGTGGCTCCATATCGGCAGCCTCACAAACCACTATCCCGATCTGCATGGCGGGATATTCCTGTAACAGCGAACGGACCCGCAGGGCTGTATGCAGAAGCTCTGCATTGGCATCGGTGCAGGAGATAACCGTTCTCTCCCCGCTCTCCTCTCTGGAGGCGAGCATGACAGGCGAGCTTCCGGCATTCTGCACTGCCTGTAGCAGATGCTTCTGAGAAGGCGTCAACGACTCGAAGCCGTCCAGCATGATGCAATCAGGAAGCGTATGAGATGACAGTTTCTCCGATATGCGTGCAGGCAATTGGGAAGCAAGCATACGCCCCTTAAACTGTACGGATTTGAGCTGCCGTTGCAGCATCTCGATCCAGCGAGCCAACGCTTCGCACTCCTCGCTGTGACTCCCCCAAAGCTCTCCTTCCGAAATTTCGAACTGACTCATTAGCGCATACACGGCAGATGCCTGCGAGGCCAATCCGCGAATTGAGGAAGGCATCCCCTTTCCGGTATCGCTTTCTCGAACAACCTGCTCCCAAAGCAGTTGCTCCTGCAGGTGAGTCAACGGCGTCGGCAGGTCGGGCAACTGCTCGCCAAGTTGCTGCAACCAACCCTGCCAGCTATAGATGGCAGGGGTTTCACATACATTGCCGGCGACTCGTACAAAACGTTGCCGCCACTGCATGGCAAGCTCTGAACTTGCAGTTAGCAAAAGCCCTCCCTGCTCCAGCCGGGAGGCCACCTCACTGTGACGAATGTGCCCAATTTTCATGGTTTGTAACATTGCCGGAAAACAGACTTGATTTCATCAGCCAAACAGCTTTGAATACGTGGTTCCAGGTGTTCCGAAAAGTACGCCTTCAAGGAGGAAGCATGGGTCAGGTCACCATTACATGTCCGCGCTGCAAGGAAAAGTACACGGCTGAAGAGGCTGAGGTATATGAATGCCCGAAATGCGGTACCAATGTTCGCCCCAAGAACAAGGGCGTAGACCTCGATAAAACCCAAACCATCAAGCTTTAGAGACTGGCTAAAAGCAGAAAGCTTCAGACGAGGCTGATGTTATTTACTGCTTCCGGGCTTAGGTGACGACGAAGCCGGTTTCGGTGGAACCGGTTTGATCTCACCTTCGATGATCCGCCCCTGCTCATCCATATAGGCGGGCGTATACACTCCTTCAGCTTCTGGAATATATTGGATATTTCGCCAGGCCAATACCGCAAAGGTGAGCCCCATCAGAATCGCTGCCGCAACAAACCAGACCGAAGGCGGCACCGGCTCATGATGCGGCGTCACATCAATTACATCATCCTCGTGCCTCGTGCGACGCATTAACAGCCAGATTCGCAAAAGAATCAGCAGACGACGCACCATAAACATCAAAATCACCGGCCCGAAGAAAAAGATCAGTGCAACGAAAACACTGCGCATCATGGCTGCATCAACCTCCTGACCTTTTCGACATAAGCCTGCACATCCGGCTCCTGCCCCCGGCTTTGTGCAGAATGCATCGTTTCAGCCAGATTCTCCATCAATATATGCAGCGCATCATGCCGATCCATCTTCCGCTCGCTGATCATCCAGAGTAGTGCCCTGCCCACATCAGGAGGCTGATGGGTGACCACCTGCTCCTCCAGCGCCAGATGCAACGACAAATGCAGATAGGGGTTGATGCCGCCATCCGCTGGAAAATCTCGTTCAAGGAAACTCTCCATGTCGTTGAAAAAATGATGATACTCCGGATGCATGCCGATGACATATGCGATGCGCACTTCCAGCGCATTCAGTGGCAGATCAGCCTCTGCCTTCTGCCATGCATCCCAGAACACCTGCCGATGGGCGCGTAGCTGCTCCCGGCTTGGACCCTGCACTTCATTCATGCAATCGCCCGCCGATGCTTGAGCGCCGGGAGGAGGCTGCGCACCTCATTCACACGCTCAATAACAAGGTCGGCAACAATCATCCCCTCACCATCTTCGAGGCAGGCCACGGTTTCCCCCCACGGGTCGATAATCATGCTATGCCCATAGGTTTTTCGCTTGCCGGGGTGTACACCGTACTGTCCTGCAGCCAAGACATAACACTGGTTTTCAATCGCACGGGCGCGTAGCAGCACCTCCCAGTGCGCTTTTCCGGTTGGCACTGTAAACGCCGCCGGTACTGTCAGGACATTACAGCCCTCCGCAGCATAGTAGCGATAGAGCTCGGGGAAACGGATGTCATAGCATATTGAAAGGCCGAGTCGCCAATCCCCGGCGTTGATACAGACCGGGCGATTACCGGGCTCAATCACATCGGATTCCCGATAGCTCTCTTCAGGCAGATCAACATCGAACAGATGCATTTTTCCATAAGCGCCCGCAAGCGAACCATCAGGGGTATAAACCGGGCAGGAGTTGCGCAACCTGCCGCTATCGGACTCAAGCAGCATTGAACCGCCCACAATCGCCATATTCAGTCGCATTGCGGTATCGGAAAGGAATCTCAGCACCGTATCGGAATACTGATGAGCCACTTCATGCTTGCGCGCGTTATCATTGCCCATAAACGAGAAATTCTCAGGCAGCACCGCCAAATTGACCTGCCTGCTCGCCGCCTCTGTGAGCAGGCGATCTGCCGTATTGAGGTTCGCGGCAACATCGTCGTCCGAACACATCTGGATGCACGCAACTCTCACAACGCTTACCTCTGCTCCAGCTCGATTAATTTGCGTTCGTGGTCAATGGTCATCCGGTAGGCGGAAAAAAAGGACATCCCCAGCAAACCGACCGGCACACCCGCCTTGATATCATGCACAGCAGCCCTGACCGAACGTTGTAAAACACTATCGACAAGCAGCTCATTGAGCGACACCTGTGGCACCTGCACTTCGCCATTCGCCGTTTGCAGGGGAATGGTCTCTGAACCGCTTGTATCAATATTGGCACTGGAGGCAATCGACACAGGAATGATCACCAGTGATGCTCCCGTATCGACAATGAATACCACCGGAATACCATTAACTTTGGCCTGTACAAGCATGGCACCATTGGCCTCTTCGAAATGAATATACGACTTGCTCTTGACCGTCTCCACCGGACTGACTTTGTGCAATGTGGCGCCACTGGACGGAGTATCTGAAAAATGCACCGTGCCGTTCTCATCGGTGTAGGAATAAACCTCCGCCATCGCCACAGCAGCACCGAATATCAGCGCCGACAGGGCAAGGAGAGATCTATGCAACATAGCGTCCGATCCCCAGCATCGCGCCGAGGTTGGCCTTCTCATCCAGCAGGGGCACCAGCTTGCCTGCCGTGGCGCTCATCAGGGTCATCATGCCTGGGCCATGCCCGCCGAGCGGTGAATCGGAGTGAATCACCATACCGATGGTCACCGCATCCTTGCGATAGGTTCGGCCATAGCGATTATCATGATCGAGCACCGCCACAAAATCGCCAAACCGCAAACGATTCAATCCATACTCCTGCACTGTGGCTTCATCCTGGCAGAGGATATCGTAATCGCCTGTGGTCACCGAAAGCGCACCGATGCCGGAGCCCATCGAATGGCCGGGGATGATCACGTTCACCGGCACCTCGATGCGACCATCTTTGAGCTCTTTCAGCCCCCACTTCTCCAACACATCAGGCGAAAGGTTGTAGATAAACACATCCGGGTGATCGACAAGCTTCAAACCCTGACCTAATCCCTTCACCAGAAATTTATCATCGCAGGTAAGTTGCTCCAGCACGCCATCCGGGAAATCGAGCATCAGGTGCTCAACACCGCCGTGGTGGCCGATCACCGTACCGACTGCGCCCTTAGCCTCGCCCGAAATCACCCGCGCCTCATTGCCGCAGCAGGAGAGAAACTGATACCCGGCGGATGCCTTGCTATTCTTGTGATCGAGCGTGGTGGAAACCCCCGGCTCAATGTGTTCGCCAGCCCAGCCGAATACGGAATCGCCTACCTTGACGTTGTAAGTGATGCCGCCGGTCGAAGGCCAAGAAAAGATTTCGCCACCCGCCCCGACCTCGAATGGCGCCCACTGATTGGCGGGTGCAACACTCCCCTGTACGGCAGTCATCACCAGTTGATCTCGATTGTTTTTCAGACTCATTGGGACTCTCCACGAATATAATGCAGATAACGGGCTTCGCGCCCGGCCTTGTTGCCGCGCTCCTCAAATTTTGTGACCGGACGCCCTGCTTCACGCTCAACATAGCCCCCTTTGCCGGCCACATTGGTCAGTCCGGGAGTCTCATCAAGAATATCGCGCATCCACTCTGCCAGCTCTTCAATATCGGTCGCCAGCTTGATGAAGCCACCCGGCTCAAGCTTTTGCACGAGTAGTTGCGCGAAATCTTTCTGAATCAGGCGACGTTTGTGGTGCCGCGCTTTCGGCCACGGGTCGGGATTATTGATGACTACGCCATGCAGGCTTTCATCCGGAATCTGGTGCGACACCACATATTGCGCCGGCAGTTGCGAAATTCGTACTCGCTCGACCACACCCACCTGTTCCAGCCGTGAGATTGCCTTAGCGATGCCGGGGAGATAAATCTCCACGCCCACAATATTCCAGCCGGGATTCGTCACCGCAAGGTGCTCCAGAAACTCACCGTTACCAAAACCGATCTCCAGCACCACCGGGCCGGACTGCGCAAAACTGGCGTCTGCCAGTGTCTGCTCCCGGCCCAGGCCGATCAGCGGCAGCCAGCGGGCCAGCCGCTCACTCTGCCCCTTGGTGACATACCCATTTTTGCGGCCATGCGTGCGCATTTCACGCTGGATGAAATCATCGCGCAGATCCCGTGCCAACCTCATTGACTTGCCAACCTCATTTGCGAAGTTTAACAGCGCGGGCAAGTCGTGTCCTCATGCCTTGCCGATGAGCACAGCCCTGACCTGTTTACCACCTGTTGTAAAAGACAAAACGCTCCCGGCAGCAAGCCCCAGCGCTCTTTCGCTACCCGAATCCGGACAAATCACCAGCATACGCCATCCCTGAAATCGCTCCCGGAACACTTTGCCAATTTCAGCATACAAGCCGCGGATATCACCACCAATACGCGCTCCATATGGAGGGTTCATTATCAGCAGCCCCGGCGTTTCACAACAGGGTTGCAGATTGCGAATATCCGCCTGCTCAAAAACAATCGACCCGATCACACCCGCTCGCTCGGCATTACGACGGCTGATAGCCACTGCATCGGGACTTTGATCGGAGGCGGCAATCACCGATGCGCACGTCTGCTGCATCTGAAGGGCTTTATCCCGCACCCGAAGCCATGTTTTTTCGTGAAAGCAGTGCCACGTAAAAAACGGAAAGGCATGCTCCAGACCCGCAGGATTTTTTTCAGCCATGCAAGCAGCCTCGATGGCAAAAGTGCCTGAACCACACATCGGCGCCATTAGCGCTTCATCCGCCTTCCAGCCGCTCCACCGCAACAAACCGGCAGCAATACTCTCACGCAACGGCGCCTTGCCGGACTCAAGCCGATAGCCACGACGATCCAGCCGCTCACCGGAGGCATCGATACTGATGGTGCAAATATTGTTTTCAAATCGAGCATAGATACTCTGCTTTGCGCCCTTGCCGCCAGCCTGAACTCCGAGCTTGTCGCAGACCGCAGCGAGCACGGTCTCTTCGACACGCCCTGAATGGATCAGCTTTGAGGCATGGCATTGTGCCTTGACCTCAATCGCATGCGACTCCTGAAAATATTGAGACCACTTCAGCCGTCTGCTCTTGTTGAAAAGCTCGGGAAAGGTGTCAGCCCTGAATTCACCGAGCCGAAGCAGAATTCGCGTCAGTGTCCGCGCCCTGAGAGAAACGCGAAACAGTGTATCCATGGTGCCTGAAAACGATACGCCACCATGCCCTGTGCGGATATCATGCGCCGTCAAATCCGCCAGTTCGGCAGCGGCAACCTGCTCGAATCCGATCGGTGTAATAGCATAGAATTCAAGCGGTACTGACATCGGGGAAGCGTAGCATCTGTGCGAGGCATCCGGAATCCGCACTTGTCCCATTATTTCTGACATGTAGTCTTCACCTTACCGAATAAACCAAGCCCTATACCTGTGAAGTGTTGCGAATAAAGCATTTTTCCCTAAAACAGAAAAGGGCGCATGAAGGACCGATATGCCTTTCGAGCTAAAGCCAATAACCATGTCCGGAGCAGAAGTTTTACCGCTGATTGAAGGTGGCAAGGGTGTCGCTGTCTCAACCGGCGAAAGCTCCGGCGCCTGGGCCAAAGCGGGAGGTATCGGTACGGTTTCGGCTGTGAATGCCGATAGCATCGGCCCGGATGGCGAGATAATCCGCACTGTCTATCATGGCAAGAGCCGCAAAGCACGCTTCGATGAGCTGGTTACTCAAGGTATCGCCGGCGGTATTAGCCAGGCAAAGATCGCGCACGATGTTGCGGGCGGCAATGGTCGCATTCATATTAATGTACTGTGGGAGATGGGTGGTGCCGAACGTGTATTGCATGGCGTTCTGGAGGGAGCCAAGGGGCTGGTTCATGGCGTCACCTGTGGTGCAGGTATGCCATTCCAGCTTGCACCATTGGCCGCTCACTACGGCGTGCACTATTATCCGATCGTTTCATCGGCTCGCGCACTGCGCGCTTTGTGGCTGCGCTCCTACCGCAAGCATCCCGAATGGCTGGGGGGCGTTGTCTATGAAGACCCATGGCTTGCAGGTGGACACAACGGCCTCTCCAATTCGGAAGATCCTGAGAGCCCGCAGGCTCCCTATCCTCGCATTGTCGAACTGCGCGCCACCATGAACAGCTTTGGGCTCAACAACGTTCCGATTATTATGGCTGGCGGGGTCTGGTTCCTGCGCGAATGGGCCGACTGGCTGGACAACCCCGAAGTCGGCCCAATCTCGTTCCAGTACGGCACACGTCCTCTGCTCACACAGGAGAGCCCAATTTCGGATGCGTGGAAACAACGGCTGCTGAAGCTGAAACCGGGCGATATCAAGCTCAATCGTTTTTCTCCGACCGGCTTCTACTCTTCAGCGGTATACAATGGTTTTCTGCATGAACTCTATGAGCGCTCCGATCGGGAGGTTGCCTTTGTTGACCATCCGGCTGGCGATCATGTCGAGCTGTTCACCTTTGGGGTACGCAACAGAGAAGCCTATATGACCAAGCGCGATTTCAAGAGGGCCCAACAGTGGATCAAAGATGGCTTTAGCAAGCCGCTGCAGACCCCAGACTCCACCCTGATCTTTGTTACGCCGGAAAAGGCCAAAGAGATCCGACAGGATCAACTCGACTGCATGGGCTGCCTGTCGCAATGCCTGTTCAGCAACTGGGCTGCTAACGAGGGCGGTACCACTGGTCGAAAGGCCGATCCGCGCAGTTTCTGTATTCAAAAAACGCTGCAAGAGATCGCGCACGGGGCTAATCCTGACTCCCACCTGATGTTCGCCGGACATGCCGCCTATCGTTTCGCTGAAGACCCATTTTATGCCGACGGTTTTATCCCGACTGTCAAACAACTTGTCGACCGCATTGCAACCGGGGATTGAATACGCTCCACAACTATTTGCGAAAAGCTCACTTGCTCAACTAGAATTACAGAATATCCTGCCATCAAAATAGGATATACAAATAGTTTTTCTGGTGTCAGTTTTGCCCGTAACCAGACGAAACTGCAATAGGGGGCGTGGATTGAGCAATCCAAAGACTAATGAAGATTTCCTGAAGATGATGGAAACGGCCTCATTCGAGCTGGATACCGATCTGCGCCTGCATCCTCAGCGCCTGCAGTTGGGTAAGGCGGAGCTGCTGACCGATGCGCTAACCCTCCCCTTCACTGATATCGAACGGCAACTCAATAAATACGTCGTTGGTGGCTCTACCAGTGAACGGGATTTTCTGCGTAAGCAAATGAAGACCTATCTCGGACGCCTGAATGCCAACCCCATGATCCCACTCCACTTCCGGCTCAAAGTGCTGACTGCTTTCGAAAAGGAGCTTGAGCTCTTCGACGCCGAGCTGACTGCAGCCGTACTCAATGCACACAAAATTGGGGTTGACCTGGTGCAAAAGGCCGCACGTTCAGAGAAATCTTACTACCGCGTGCTGGTGGACATGGTCTCCAGTGCTCTGGAGCTGGCGGTGCAGGTGCTCCGCTTCACACTGGAGCAATACCAGGCCACTGCCGTTATCGCCACCCGGCAGGTATTCGACCTCTCCAAACTGGGCTTAAGTGTCTGCCCCCTCCTTGGCAAGGATGCCAAAGATGAAAAGACCCGCCTGTACAAAGCGATCTGCCGGCATGAGCTTCTGAGGAAGCTCGACTTTTTTGGTAAGTCACGCGCGGTGCAAAAAATGAGCCTCGACGAAATGAACAGTCACATTGGCGTGCTCGAACCCGTTCTCTGCCGCAAGGATGTTGCTGCACCCAAAATCGAGGGCAACTCCTTCTTCATCACCAACCTTGCTGTCCCGAATCGACCGACCGAACTCGCTTCAAAGCTGCCAGAATCCTTTAAGGCCGATGTCATTATCTTCCCAATGGATCAGTTTATCGAGCGGCTGGTACTCGCCATTGACCGGGTTGAAGGCGTGTTGAAAAACTCTGAAAAACAGCGTGTCGATCTGCACACCGAAGAGGCGCTCAAACGCACCATTGTCGGTGGCAATGCTCTGCTGGATACCCTGCGCAACAAACCCCGCAGCGCCGAACGAGGCAGTGTACTCAAGTCACGTATTATCCTGAACTGGGATCCGGTCAAGGCGATTTCAGAAGCGCACAATGCACTGGTTATGAGCGAATACGAATATGCACCGCAGGCGGGTGACGAACCTGAAGCTTGGTCGATCAACAACCACAGCAAAGAGGGGCTCTGCCTCGAACGCATCTATCCGCAGAAAATCCCTGTGAGCGTGGACGCACTGGTGGGCCTGAGCTGGGTACCGCACCGCGGCGAACCGATGCTGGCCTTCGTGCGCTGGATCAAGGAGCCCAAACCGGGCGAGCAGCAAATTGGGCTGCAGTTTTTCGGTGATGGCTACAAACTATATAAAGCCGCCATTTATGGCGTCGAAAGCGCTGAGGGCAGCATGCGCCGCTCCTGGCCGATTCTGCTCAAGCCCGGCAAGCAATTCCATCACGTACTGTTCCCGGATAAGGCGATCTATCCGAAAATGACCTTTGTCATCCGTAACGAATCCACCACAATGTATTTCAAGGTTTTGGAGGTGGAGGAGAATGGCGAGAATTTCAGTATGTGCAAAATCGTCATGGCCAAGGGCATGGAAAGCGATGGCGGTAGCCTTGACATCAAGAAACGCTGAAGACTTATGCCAGCCCCAAGCGTTTTCGCATGCTTTCGATATGCATATTGATCTCTTCTGCCGCCGCCTCGGAGCCGGTATCACGATCCACCCACAGCAGACAATCTTCACCCATCTCGGTTAAAAAACGTGACGGCGCAGCCGCCTCTTTCTGTCCGAATCGCTGCCTGCTCTTGGCATAGCTCAGAGTCAGCCGAAACCGGGCCCGGGTCATCGCCACATACATCAGGCGACGCTCCTCCTCCAGCCGATTCTCCTCCAGTGCGCTCTTGTGCGGAAAGCTACTGTCATCCACTCCCACGATATAGACATGCGGGAACTCAAGCCCCTTGGAAGCATGCACGGTCATCAAACGCACTACATTGCCGGAAACCTCCTCTTCCCTGTCGGCCATCAGATAGATCTGCTGGATAAAGTCGGTGAGCTTGCCACCCTTTTCCGCATGCGAAAGCCACCAGCGCCGAAGCTCGCCAATATTGTTCAGCCTGCGCTCCGCCTCTTTTTCATCTTCGGCCTCCTGCTCGATCGCCGCCTTCAGATGCGTCTCTTCAAGCAGTGCATCGAAGGCATCGTCCGGCTCACCGTGCAGAAACAGGTGCTCCAGTTGCAGAATCAACTGGCCGAAGGCATCTAGGGTATCACCCTTGCGGATCAGCAAGCGCTCATCCACACACGCCTCAAGCAGTGAGAACTGGTGCTCTCCGGCAAACTCAGCCAGCTCACCCAATGCCTTGTCGCCAATGCCGCGGCGTGGCCTTGCAATTGCGCGCATAAAGGCAAGATCATCGGTAAAGTTGGCAATCAGGCGCATATAGGAGAGCACATCACGAATCTCGGCGCGATCGAAGAATGAGAGCCCGCCGGTCAGGTGATACGGCACGCCTGCTGCACGCAAGGCCATTTCAATCGGGCGGGCCTGATACGAGGCACGGAACAGCACACAAAAATCGCCCCACTGCATATCGCCGGCCGCATGCTGGTTGCGCATATCCGCCACCACCCGCTCCGCCTCATCATCGGTAGTGGCGGCTTCCCATACCCGTATTGGCTTGCCCTGTCCAAGATTCGAAATCAGCGTTTTACCCAGCCGCTCGCTATTGCATGAAATGAGTTTATTCGAAGCCTTCAGGATCGCCTCGGTGGAGCGATAGTTCTCCTCCAGCCGGGTGACCGTGAGCCCCGTGTAATCGCGATCAAGCTGAAACAGATTACGCACCTCGGCACCCCGCCAGCCGTAAATGGACTGATCGTCGTCGCCCACCACCGTCAGGTTGCCATCGACCGGCACCAGCAGGCGTACCAGCTCATACTGCACGCGACTCGAATCCTGATATTCATCGACCAGAAAGTGGCGTGCCCGCTCCTGCCATGTCGCCTGCACCTCGGCATGCGCCAGCAGACGAATCGGCAGCACCATCAGATCATCGAAATCGACGGCATTCATGCGCTCAAGCAATGCATCGTAGCGCTCGCGTATCGTGGCCAGCGACGAATCCGGTTCGAGCATACCGTTTTTGAGCTGTGAAATTTTCGATTGCAATCGTTCCACCTGATCGGCATCCGTCGGCAGGCGCATATCCTGCAACACACTGCGCAGTGCAGAGCGCTGCTCAGGAATAGCCAGCACCGAAACATTGCTCTTGCGCCCTACCAGCGGCGCATGTTCGCGCACCATGGCAAGCCCCAGCGCATGAAAGGTGCAGATTCTCAGCTCCTTGGCGCGTTCGCCGAGCCGCTGCTGCAAACGCTCGCGCATCTCTTTCGCGGCCTTGTTGGTAAAGGTCACAGCAGTGATCGCCTGCGGCGGCACTTCGCGTTCGATGAGCGCCGCGATGCGCTCGGTGATTACGCGCGTCTTGCCCGAACCCGCCCCCGCCAGCACCAGCAACGGCCCCTTGCGGTGATAAACCGCTTCATACTGCGCATCATTGAGTGAAGAGGAGGACTGAGACATGAGGGATGCAGACTAGCTGCGGCTGGCGCGCTGACAACTGCGGATTTAACCGTGATTTTTCAACCTCTCCGGCTACAATCTACCTCTTACAGGAGAAGCACTTGAACGACTTTCCAAACCACGCTTTCCGCGAATACGACATCCGCGGCATTGCCGGCACCGACATCACCGAAGAGCTCGCCTACCGGCTGGGTGTCGCCTATGCAGGCATGCTGAAAACGGCGGGTTTCGATGCCGAACACCCTGTAATCGTTGCACGCGATGTGCGCCTCTCCGGCCCGGCGATTCAGGCTGCGGTGATTCAGGGACTTCGCGATGCCGGGCACGATGTGCTCGATATCGGCATGGCGCCGACCCCGCTCGCTTACTACAGTGTTTATCACTTCGATGCGGCAGGTTGCGTGATGGTGACCGCCAGCCACAACCCCGGCGAATACAACGGCTTCAAACTGATGCGCGGCCGCGAGAGCCTGCACGGCGAAGATATCGGCACACTGGCCCGCCATATGCAGGAGCTCTATTGCGATGCGGCACACCCTTTTGCAGGTGAACGCAAAGGCAAGCTGACGCAAACCGACGTTATTCCGGTCTACCATGAGCAACTGCTGCGCGACATCCACCTGCAGCGCCCTCTGCGCGTGGTGGTGGATGCAGGCAACGGCCCCTCCGGCGTGGTTGCAGCCCCTCTCTACCGCGAACTGGGTTGCGGGGTGATCGAGCTCTTTTGCGAGCCCGACGGCAATTTCCCGAATCACCACCCGGACCCCACCGAGGAGAAAAACCTTATCGATATCGCCAATGCCGTGCGTGAAAACAATGCCGACATCGGTATCGCTTTCGATGGCGATGGCGACCGTATCGGCGTTGTCGATGAACACGGCAAAGTGATCTGGGGCGATATGCTGCTCCTGCTGCTCTCACGTGAGCTGCTGAAGGTGCATCCGGGCGCTACCATCATCTCCGAGGTGAAATGCTCGCAGCATATGTACGACGATATCGCCAG
>JBNLAN010000025.1:0-63014 GCA_050302175.1 Mariprofundaceae bacterium
GCGGCTGGGCGTTTTCCTGTCGTTACCGACAATCAGGTCGGGAAGGAGGTCATCGTTCACATCCAGCCAGAGTGCGGACAAGCTTCTTCCACCCTGATCATCGACTCCGGAAGATTGCGCCTCATCCCGGAATTCGAGCCCACCCAGATTATGATAGAGCTGATTGGGTTCGGCATCGAATAACGTCGATTCGAACATCGGTGAAGCGTCGGCAACAAAACCAGCATCGGTTTCAAGAGTGCGGACTCGTTTGTCGAATTTGATGAAATTGGCAACATAAATATCAAGAAGTCCATCGCCATCGTAGTCGGCAATTGCTATGGAGGTCGACCATGCTTTTCCTCGAATTCCAGCTTCGTTCGTGACCTCCTTAAAAGTTCCATCGCCATTGTTGCGATAGAGGTGATTCCCGTTCTGCGTTGTGACAAACAGGTCCTGATCCCCATCATTATCCAGGTCGGCATGCGCACATCCCATGCCGGGTGATCCATTGTCTTCCAGGCCTGCCTTTTCTGTCACATCTTCAAACTTTGCGTTGCCCAAGTTGCGGAATAGGCGGTTGCCTTTTTTATCCTGCCACCACTGCCTGTAACCGAAGTGATGCGTTTGCCCGGAGCCGCCGATTAAGAAAATATCGGGCCAGCCGTTATCGTCATAGTCGAAGATACATGCGCCAGCGCCAAGCGATTCATCCAAGCCAGCCAGTAACTTTCCTCCTTGAGTATGTGTGAAATAGATACCGGAACGATAGGTGTAGTCGGTAAATGCAGGGATATATAGTGCTTGAGCCTCAGTGTTTTTCGCGACGGGGTTTTGAGCGAAAAAATGCTGCGGTGTGCCGGGTACAGCAAGCGCAACCGTGCCAATTATGCTCAACCAGAAAAGAACACCGACCCAGTGTTTTTTGATGGTGAGAGTTATTTGTATGAAATGGTTTCGCATAACCAATATTCCCCGGATAGGGCGGGATAGTAATACAAAATGCATGCATTAGCGAACCATTAGCTATAAGAAATAACTCCATATAGGCTTGGGAATAATTGACAGGTTTGGCTGGTTGTGTTCGAGTGGGCGACTCATGGGGTTCTAGGGAAGGAAACATATGAATAACGCTTTCAGTCTTACCGTTGCAACCAAAGTAAGTATTGTATTGTTGTTTATAATTAGTGCGTTAGCGGTTCAGCCCGCTTTCGCAGACGATAAGTCGACTTCGGCAAAGATGCAGCATTCGCAGTCCAAGGCGTCGGATCACAAGCGAAACCACAAAGGCACCGATAACGATAAGCGAAAACGATACAAGAAGGCCGAGAAGTCAAACAAGAAAGAGAAGAAGATTGAGATCACGCTGACAGTGCCGCCAGCGATCACCCGGGAAGCAACCGCGCCTCTATCGCCCGTCTCAATTGGTGTTGCCACTGCCGCTGATGACGATGGCAAACCTGTTCCCTTCAGCAATGATGCCCCTGATCTTTTCCCTGTTGGCGTTACTGTGGTCACCTGGACCGCATGGGAAGAGGCGAGGGATGATGGGATCGTCAGAAAAGAGCATATCGTTACCGCTACACAAACCGTAACGATCACCGATACGACTCCTCCGATTGTTACACCACCAGCCAACATCACGATGGAGGCGACCGGCCCAACCACTGCGGTGGTGCTGGGTACGGCAACGGCTACCGATATTGTCGATGGCACTCTGACTGCTACGCCAGACAATACAGGTCCGTTTACGGTTGGTGTTCACACCATCACATGGTCGGCAACCGATCATGCAGGCAACACCGGTACTGCGACGCAGACGGTAACCATTACTAACACAACGCCCCCAGTTATTACACCACCAGCCAATATCACGATGGAAGCAACCGGGCCGACCACAGCGGTGGTGCTGGGCACAGCAACGGCTACAGATCTCGTTGACGGTACTCTGACAGCTACGCCGGACAATACCGGTCCGTTTGCAGTTGGTGTTCATACCATTACCTGGTCGGCAACTGATCAGGCAGGCAATACCGGTACCGCGACGCAGACAGTCACGATTACTGATACGGTAGCTCCTGTGATTACGCCACCTGTCGACATGACAGTTGAAGCGACAGGTGCTCTTTCCTTTATTCTCGATCTTGGCATTGCAACGGTTACCGATCTGGTGGATACAGGGCTGATTGCCACAAATGATGCACCAGCAGCGTTCCCGCTGGGTACGACAGTGGTGACATGGAGTGCTGTCGATAATGCGGGCAATATGGGTATAGCCATACAGAACATTACCGTGCAGGACACTACCGCCCCTGTGCTAACCGCCCCGGCTGACATCTATGCCGAGGCTACAGGAGCACTGTCCGTTGTGAATATTGGTATGGCAACGGCTACCGATCTGTTTGCTGTCACCATTACGAACGATGCTCCAGCCAGCTTCTCACTCGGTGTCACGACGGTGACCTGGACGGCAACGGATGCCAACGGCAATAGCACATCGGCCACGCAGACTGTGGTTATCAGCGATACCACACCACCAACGATTACAGCTCCGGATATCACGATGGAGGCGACCGGATTAACCACTGCGGTACCGCAGAATGTGTCGGCTACCGATATCGTTGATGGTTCAGTGACTGCCACAGCGGACATCACCGGTCCGTTTACGGTCGGTGTTTACACTATCACCTGGTCTGCGGCGGATGCCGCGGGAAATACAAGCACAGCTATGCAGACAGTGACCATCACCGATACGGCAGCTCCAACAGTTACGCCACCCGCCAACATCACCATGGAGGCAACGGCTGTTTTGACTCCAGTGACTTTAGGTGCTGCGACAGCATCTGATCTTGTTGATGTCATATTGGTTGTTGCTCCGGATACTACTGGTCCATTCGGTGTCGGCGTTCATACTGTCACCTGGTCAGTCACGGATGCGGCTGGGAATACTGGTACCGCTACCCAGACAGTGACCATTACCGATACCACGCCGCCGGTTATTACAGCGCCTCCGGCGGTTACAGCTCAAAGTTTAGATTCGAATCCGGTTACGGTTGCGATTGGTTCTGCAACCGCAACGGATATCTTCCCGGTAACGGTCACAAACGATGCTCCGGCGATGTTCCCGGTTGGTGTAACTACGGTGACATGGACGGCGACCGATGCAGGCGGTAACAGTGCGATTGCGGCACAGACAGTGACGGTAGTTTTCATCGATAGTGATGGTGATGGTGTCGGTGATAATGTCGATGCTTTCCCGAATGATCCGGCCGCGTCAGTGGATAGCGATGGTGATGGCTATCCCGATGCCTGGAATCCCGGCAAATCAGCAGCAGATTCCACGAGCGTGCCTCCATTAACGTTGGATGCTTTCCCGAACGATGCATACCGTAGCGCTGTTTTGCCGAGCGTCAGGATTACATCACCGGCTACACTTACGACAACAGCAGCATCCCCTGTATTGGTTACCGGCATAACGGATACTTATACAGCTACAGTCACACTTAATGGCGCTCAGGTTGCCGTGGATGCATCAGGCGCGTTCCAGGGCAATGTTAACCTGTTCGAAGGCGGCAATACGATTGTGGCGAGGGTAGTGACGGCGGATGGACGGGAGAGCACCGATTCGATCAGCCTCTATCTCGATCTGGTGGCGCCTTACATGACCATTACTTATCCGGCAGAGGGCGCGGTGGTGTATTCACCGACCATCGCTGTGGGTGGTCTGGTCAACGATATCGTGCGAGGTACGGTTTCGGCGACGCAGGCCAATGTAACCGCGAATGGCATTCAGGGTACGGTAAACAACCGCAGCTACGTGGTGGATAACGTACCTCTGACACCAGGCCTTAATACCATCACCGTCAATGGCTCCGATCAGGTCGGCAATGTTGGCACGACGTCGGTTACGGTAACCTACAAGCCGGTCTCCGGCGCTATGATTGAGCCGGTCTCCGGTCAGGGGCAGAGCGCTTCGATTCTGTCAGCGCTGGCGCAACCGCTTTCAGTGCGTCTGCTTGATAACTACAGCCAGCCGGTGGCAGGCAAGAATGTCGTATTCCGCGTGATTCAGGGTGACGGCAAGTTGGGTAGCTTCCTGACCGCTTATGACTCCACTGCACTTATTGCAACCACTGATGCCAATGGCGTAGCCAGTACCGGCTTTAAACTTGGATCTCGTGCCGGCAATGGCAACCACAGAGTTCGTGCCACGGCTGTCGGTTTCGATGGTGAGGTGCTTTTCTCTGCATCGGCCACTCCAAATCCGGGCGATAAGATCAGTGTGAATTCCGGTAACAACCAACGCGGTGCCGCAGGTATGGCCTTAGGACTGCCGTTCGTGGCAGTGGTCACCGATGAGGGCGGCAATGTGGTTGAAGGAGCACAGGTCGAGTTCAAGGTCGAGGCTGGAGGCGGCCACTTCATCGATGGGTCTAGCAGCTATATCACCACCACCGATTCAGATGGTCGTGCTTCGGTTGCCTATGTGCTCGGTTTCGAGCCAGGATTTGATAATCATAAAGTCTCGGCCAAAGTTATTGGGAAGCCTTTCTTTGCTGCGTTCACTGCATCGGCATTAACCCCGGGAGATCCGGGCAATACCTCGATCTCCGGTGTGGTGCTGGATAATCAGGATACTCCAATTGAAGGAGTCACTATGCGCGTGGCTGGAATGCAGCGGACAGCTGTGACAGATGTCTATGGTCAGTTCACTATCACGCAGGTGCCGGTCGGCCCTGTGCACCTGGTGGCTGAGGGTGCCACGGCAGTCACGCCGGGTGAGTGGCCGACGTTGAGCCAGAACATCATCACAGTAGCGGGGGCGAATAATCCGTTGGCTGCACCGATCTACATGGTGAAGCTGGATACAGCTCATGCACAGTGGGTGGGTGATAAGGATGTGAGCTACACGCTGCCACAGATTCCGGGCTTCCAGCTCGATGTGAAGGCTGGCTCGGTTACTTTCCCGGATGGCAGCAAGACTGGCCAGATTTCTGTGACGGCAGTGAATGCCTCCAAGGTACCGATGGCGCCACCGAACGGCATGCAGCCGCAGTTCATCGTCACCATTCAGCCTGTGGGCGCTGTATTCGACCCACCGGCTCCGTTGACATTGCCAAACGTAGATGGCCATGCACCAGGTGCAGAAGTCGAGATGTACTCCTTTGATCACGATCTGGAGGAGTTTGTAGCGATTGGTTTGGGCACGGTGAGTACTGATGGTTCGGTGATCAAATCCAACCCGGGCGTTGGCGTGGTCAAAGCCGGTTGGCACTGCGGTTCACAACCTACAGGCTCAGGCACAGGCTTCAATTGTGCTGAGTGTGAGAAGTGTGATGGCAAGCAGTGTGTGCCAGGGCCAGATGGCCCTAAGGGTGAGTGTCAGGCATGCCAAGGCGGTTCAGTAGTTAATCTTGATGGCCCCAAAGGTGAGTGCAAAGAGTGCCAAGGTGGGACGCTTCAGAATAAAGCTAAGGGCTCCGAAACGGCTTCTAAGACTGAATGTAAGCAGTGTGATGGGAATGGTGGCATCGAGAATGCCCCTCAGGGCTCTGTAACGACCTCTAAGACTGAATGTAAACAGTGCGATGGGAATGGTGGTCTTGAGAATGCACCGGATGGTCCCAAAGGTGAATGCCAGGAATGCCAAGGCGGTTCAGTAGTTAATCTTGATGGTCCCAAAGGTGAGTGCCAGGAATGCCAAGCTGGGGCACTGATTAATAGTCCATTCGGACAAACAACAACGACCGAATGTCAGGTTTGTGACGGTAACGGCGGCACAACGGACGCGCCTGATGGAGATGCCTGTACGGCAGGTGGTGGTGCAGGCCAGTGCTGTAGCGGCACGTGTGCGAGCGGAAAAGTCACTGCGGTAGATATCACTACAACTCCTGCTGCGCAGAATGGAAATGTAACGGTTGCTCCAAATAGTACGGTTGCTTTTACTGCGACTGCGACTCTGGAGGGAGATTGCGCCGAAACGTATGAATGGGATTTCGGGGATGGAGCAACAGGAATTGGGGCGGTGGCAAGCCATATTTACACCACAGTAGGAGCCTATACAGCGACTGTAACCGTTACCTGCACGGCCAACGCTTGTAGTGATCCGGTGTCGAATACTGTCAGCGTGAATGTAGGTGGCGAGCTTCGCATTTTAAATGCGGGAACACCGATGCAGGACAATGAGAAAGCCTTAATTGATACCACACCAACGATGCCGGCGATTACTGCAGAGGTTACTTTTGGGGGCTCTGCTTCTCCATTAACAGGTACTGTGGATTGGAGTTTGGCTCTCAATTATGCAGCTGCAGGTCCAACTTTGACAAAATCTACATCTTTACCAAGTGATCAGTCGTGGGATATTACCGCCGCAATTGGAGCTATTCGAGGAGGTGATTTAACAGTCACGGCTTCTATGAATGGAGATAGCCTTACAAAGTCAATCCAAATTCGAGGAACCAATCCTTCGAAGTCAAATGATGTTCCATCCGCTCTCGGAACGACCACACTCCAGAAGATAGCTTGCCAAGAAAGTAGTCAGTTGCAATTTAATCCAGACTTACCGTATTTAAGCAGTGATGGAAAATTGGGCTCCGGTATTATGCAAGTTACCCCTGCATCAATAGCTGAAATGTGGAATTGGAAAACAAACGTTACTAGTGGCAAATCAATTTTTGGAAATAAGCTAAAAAGCGCTCAAGCTTTCCCGGGGAGGATACAAAAATCGCAATCTTTGAAGGATATGCTAGTTGCATACAATAATTACCATAGTGTTAACACTCCGGGGTTTACGCCTATTACTACTATGACCATTCCTGCATTTACAGCCGAACAGGAGAGGCTGGATGGTATTAGGGGATACAATGGATGGAGTGGAACAACACGATTCCCACTTGTTGGGTTCGAGTTACATGAATATGAACCGAGGATAGAGGTCCTAAATGGGATAACTCTTACTGTGTTAACAATAAATAATGAGATTATTTGGGATAGAGTGCCCTGGACTCGTCGTACTGTCGGGGATCCAAACTACGTAAATAATGTTGAAGGAAAATTGGTGCCATGCCCTTAATGGAAGGTCTGATGAAAAAGATAGTAGTATTTTTATTGGCTGTTATAGCAATTATTTTTTACCTAAGTCATGCCTTCCAATCGGAGCGTGAAAAGAATGTTGTGTATTTATTTGGTAATAATGGAGATTATTTAAAAATTGATTTGGATACAAAGTCAGTTATAAAAAAAGGTAACCTAGCTCAATTGGATGAGGTCAAACAGCACCTTCCAGCGTATAATGATGTTGGGCCGCTGATATTTGCATCAAAGTACAACGCTATAATGAATCGAGTATATCTTCTTACGCCATTAGTGATCGATTTGGCAAGCAGCGTAGCGCCCGATAAAAGAAAGTATCAGCTTTTATCGATTCAGTTACCAGAATTTAATGTGGTAGGGCAACTCGTTATTGGAAAAGAGTTGGGATATCCACCATCAATCCTAATTACTTCTGATGGGAAAACTTTGCTTGTTAATTATAAGAAGTATGAAGATAACGATAAAGGTGAGATGGTTACAAGTATGCTTGAATTCCGTGACGCAGAAAGTATGAAAAAAATAGATGAAATTGTAGAAACAGCTAATTCACAGGATGTAGTGACCTTAAAAGTTTACTTAAATAATGCTTTTGGTCCTGATGCAACATTCCAAGCGAATGATACCATAGTAAATGATGGTCTAAACTCGATACAAATTGATGTGGCCAAAAGAAAGATGAGTAAGCATCGAGTAATACGGTATAACGATTTTATGGACAATTATTTAACAGAGTTACAACGCCAACAACTTAGCAAATATGCAGTCTTGAATGAGCGTACTGGCAAAGAATATCCCAAAATCTTTAGAGTTGGACAGTTCGGAAATACTATCACAACAGTTAGTTACAAAAGTGAACTTTCAACTGGGACTTTAATTGTTAGTGATCGAGAGTCTAAGAAGTCAAAGCTTTTTGATGTCACTTTCACCCCTGCTTCGGCGCAGTTGCATTTAACTCCAGATGGGAAATATATAATAGCAGAGTCATTTGAATTACGAAAAAAAAATGATGGGTATGGCAATGAAACAAATGCTGTTTTTAGAGCGGGCCGCATCTCTATATACAGCGCCGATAATGGAAAATTAGTAAATCAGATAAATGATTCTCCACTAAATGGATTTGATGTACGTGTTATTTGTACCTTAAAAGACGACCAAAACACCACATTATATCAAGCCAAAGATGAGATATATGTATTAAGCCCCGTGGGGGGCACCTTACATGAAGTGGAGGGTGTCTCAGATGTGGATGTTAGCGCTCTTAAATGTATCTAGAAATGTGAACGGTGGAAGACACTAGAGGTCGTTTGCAGTAGGCGAAGTATATATGTATGGAATTGAAGGGAATGCGGAATTGGAGGAGTAGTGATGCGTAGATTATGGATGTTGTTAGGTGGACTATACCTGATTTTCAGCCAGTCGATGACTGCTGCGGCTGTACCTGCTCCCGTTACCCTTAACGAAAACTGCGTCGTAAACGTACTGAATCGTACCATTCAGGTGCAGCCGGATGGTAAGTGGGTGTTGCCCAATATCCCCAGTACTATGGGCCAGATTCGTGCACGTGCGACTTGTATCGTCAATGGCGCTACCTACAGTGGTCAGTCCAACTACTTCACAATTGTTCGCAACGGCGTTTCCGATGCGGGGCAGATTGTTTTCGGGGCCATTGAAGCCGTACCGCAAAGCCTGGCGTTTTCATCCTCTTCAACAGTTTTGAATTCTATCGGCCAAACCGCGGCACTCACTGTTACGGCCATTTATACCGATGGCTCGACAGCTGATGTAACTCCCTCTACTACGGGCATTAACTATGCCAGCAGTAACTCGGCAGTGGTCACAATTTCCCCAGAGGGCATAGCAACAGCTATTGCCAGCGGCAACGTTATCATCACCGCTCGCAAAGATGGGGCAGTTGCAATTGCCTCGGTGCGCGTGGTTCTGGCTGGCGGCGATACCGATGGCGATGGCATCCCCGACGATGTGGAAATTTCCGTAGGGCTTAACCCGAATGATCCCATCGATGCGTTTGAGGATCAGGATCGCGATGGCCTGACAGCGCTGGAAGAGTACAACCTTGGCACGAAAATCTTAGTGCCGGATAGCGATGGGGACGGGATTCCGGATGGAGTGGAAGTATCCGGCTCGAACGGCTTTATTACTAATCCCTTATTGTTCGATACCGATGGGGATGGCATTGGTGATGGCCTGGAGATACAGCTTGGCACCGATCCGACTGATAAAAACTCTTACAATTTAGCCGCAGCTCTCACCTCCATTGAAGTTTCCCCCAACAGTGCAGTACTGGAATACAATGTCATCGATGCTGAAGTCACCAAGCAGTTAAAAGTAACAGGAAATCTGCTCGATGGCTCAACCATTGATCTTACCTCGAAGAGCAGGGGTACCAACTATGTTTCCAGCGATTTGGCAATCGCCAGTTTTGGTCCAGTAGATGGTGTGGTTTATGCAGGGCAGGATGGTGTGGCACTCATTACGGTGACCAACAATGGCTTCGAAACACAGATGACACTGACCGTAAAAACTTTTACACCGGTAGGACTTTCTTGGATAAATATCCCCGGATATGCCAATAACGTTGATGTATATGGCGATTATGCATATATCGCTGCGGGTTCTGCTGGCATGCAGGTTGTGGATGTCTCGAATCCGCTTTCGCCGTTCATCGCGTCCAGTTTGAATACCAATGGCACCGCAGTTGATATCCGGGTCGATGGCCAGTACGCCTATATTGCCGATGCAAGTGGTTTGGTAATTATGGATGTTTCGAATCCGCTGATTCCGCTTTGGGTTGCTTCGGTTTCCACCCCTGGAATTGCGCAGGACGTGATGGTAAGCGGAAACTATGCCTATCTGGCGGCTGGGCTGAGCGGGTTGCAAGTAATCGATATTAGCAATCCTGTGCAGCCTGTTTTGGTCGGCTCTTTGGGTGGACTGGGTTGGTTAGGTAATGCTGTTGGTGTGGATGTAAGTGGAACAACCGCTGTGCTTGGTGCAGGAAACTTTGTTTATACTATTGATGTAAGTAATCCTGCTGCACCGACCGTCTTAGGATCGGTGAGTGTTGGATCGATCAAGGATTTGGTCGTCCGCGATAACACAGTATATACAGCTGCCTATACCTCCGGATTCCATTTGATCGATATCACCATCCCAACAGTACCAGTGATTTTAGGGTCGGTTGGAGGGTCTAAATTTGTGTCGCGGGATGTCGAATTGAACAGGGGTAAGGCGTATTTTGCCGAACAGCTGTTCGTTAATGCGATTCCGTATGTTGATATATCCAATCCGGCTTCTCCGATATTTCAGGGCACAATTGATCTGGCCTCATTGGGGGATTACGCAGGCACGGGTATTGCCGTTAACAATCAGTTCGCATATATAACCGCAGAAAGTTATTATGTTGGTTTAGATTTCAAGGCGAGTGGATCTACGCGACTGTTTATTGCCCAGCATCATACTACCCCTGCGGATGCGGGAACTATTGCGCCTACAGTTTCCATAACCAGTCCAACGGGAGCAGATTCGTTTATTCTAGGGCAGACGATATCGCTCCATGCAACGGCCTTTGATGATGTGGCGGTCGCCAGTGTCAGCTTTTACGTAAATGGGCAACTGGTGGGATCGGACACAAGTGGCCCCCCATTCAGTGTCGATTACACGATTCCGCTGGATACTACCGGCCTTACGATAAGTGTGGATGCTGTCGACTACGCAGGAAATATCGGATACGGCAGCGATGTCGTTCTAAATAGCTTTTTGCCCTATGCAGGGCCCGCTATCTCTATTGCTTCCGCTCCCGTAGTAACGAATGCTATAATAGTCGGTCAGACAGTCACTTTTGTTGCTGATGCATCCGACCCTGTTGGAATCATTACTAAAGTCGAACTGCTTGCAGATGGTGTTGTCGTAGCATCCGATACGGTGGCCCCATTCGAATTGACTCATACGGTGCCATACCGTTCTTCGGGACTAATCACCTATGAAATGGTGGCGACTGCTTGGAGCGGGGCGACAGCATCAACAAGTCAACAAATCTATAATATTGCGCCATATCCTGGTCCATCTATCGCGGTTGCTCCCACTCCGTTAGAAGGAGTGGCGATCATAGCAGGGCAAACGGCCTCTTTTTCCGTGAACGCCGTCGACCCTGTTGGAACGATCTCTAAAGTCGAACTGCTGGTAAATGGAACCGTTGTGGACACCCAAATGAGCGCTCCATTCAGGTTTAGTTATCAGGTTCCAATCGATGCTACAGGAGCAATATCTTTCAGTCTGATCGCTACGGCATCGACTACAGCCTCGATTACTTCAAATACATTGAGTTACAACATTCTGCCTTATCCGGGCCCAAGTATATCAATTACGAATTCGCCGGCTTTGGGGTCTCCGATCCAGGCCGGAAGCTATGTTACATTTAGTGCGGCGGCGTCGGACCCGGTGGGAACGATTGTCCGGGTCGACTTGCTGGAGAACGGTGTAGTGGTACGTTCGTCGTCATCTTATCCACCTTTCTCGATTCGTTATCAGGTGCCTCTTGATGCTACGGGGACGATTTCCTATTCGATGCAAGCGGTCGCCTCGACTTCTGCTACTGTGTTATCTAGCCCGATGGATTACAGCGTTACTCCGTATACCGGACCGACGATGACCGTTGCACTAATGAAACCTTCGGGAACAACGTTGTATCCCGGTGTTAGTGCTGATGCACTCGCTCCTTTTGTCCACCCGGTTGACCCGGTCGGAGCAATTTCCAAGGTCGAATTGTTAGTCGACGGCGTAGTTGTGAGTACTGCGCGTTTTGCACCATACGGATACTGGTATTATCCGTACTACGCAATTCCCGTAAGTACGCCTGATGGCAGCACAATCAATGTAGAAGTAAGGGCGACCGCTTCTACGGGCCAAAGCGTTTCGCAGACCTGGACATATAATATTGCTACGTATCAAGGACCTACGGTCAGTATTGTTACGCCACCAGCAGGATCATCCCTGATTGAGGGGGATACCCTCACATTTACCGCGCAGGCAACCGAACCCGGAAACTGGCAGCGACCAATTGTCGAGATGTTCTTTGATGGCGTCAGCGCAGGTTCCCAATACTTCGGGCCATGGGGGTACCGTTATAGCTATGTGGTGCCAGTGGGCGTTTCATCCATCACTGCAGAGGCTGTGGCGACCAATTACTATAACTCTGCCTATTCAAATAGCTCCGGTGTTTATAACTATCCTGTTATTCCTGATCCACTAACAACGGTTACAGGTATGGTTGTCGACTCTGCAGGCACCCCGATGTTTGACGTTAACGTTCAACTGATGTTGCCGGACAGTGTGGTGGAGAATGGCTCTGCCTCTTTGGCTGGAGGAGCGCTCGTTACTGACCCATACACTTCGAATGGAACTTCGGATTTAGCTGGTTCGGTGACTTTTGATGCGGCACTAGCGTCATGGCTTGCGCAATCGGTGAACCTGGAAAATGCTGAAGCGGTTAATGCAACGGGTACGCTTAATCTGAATATGAGTGGCTTCGATCCGATGGCTCCGACGGCAGTAGCCGGAACGATAGACCTGTATGCAACCGCACCATCAGGATTAACGATCCCGATGCATGGGATGTTGAGCAACTTCCTGCCTGCTGCGGGTCAGCAAACGATCGACATTATGCTGGATGTGAAAGATTTCGTTCCCGGTGCGAATCCGTTGGCTCAACCACTGTCAGGGCAAAGTCAATCAGCTCATCTGCTGGGAACTATCGATGTTGTAACAGACCCTGTAACCCAAGCCGTCACGGCGATGACCTGGACATTGACAATGGAGCAAATTGTTCACGGTTATACGACAACGACCGCTGTAGATGGAAGCTTCGCTGCCACAAACGTACCGACTATTTATCGACCGACGGAAGTGATTGCGCAAGAGATACTCCCGGATGGTAGCTTGGGAAGGAAAGGAAAAGCCAGTATCGCTCAGTTTACCCGAGGCGGTATCACTGATATAGGGGCGATATCGTTGCCTGACACGGCATTTAACTGGAATTTTGGTTCCCCTCTGGGCATTACAACAGCCGGCTGTGCGAACACCCCGCTAGGATTTTCATTCCCGTACTTTGGTCAGCTCTATACCGATGTCTATGCGAATGCGGAAGGTTCCCTGACATTCGGAATGTGTGATACTGTATTCAATTTGGCGCGGATATCTCCAATGGATTACTGGGATAACGGGAGCTATATCCCTCCGGGTGGTGACGTATACGTCAAACAGTATCCTGATCGAGTCGTTGTGACCTGGGACTTGCCTGGATACTTCTATCAGACTCCGTTCCAGACAGCCGATTATCAGGCGACTTTGTATGCAGATGGCAGAATTCTGCTCGCATATGCGGATATTCAACCAATTTACGATGATCTGTATTGGTGTACAGAGTGTGCACTATATATTGGAATTGAAATGAAAGATTTGCCGGCCGACAATATTGATTACACAGTGGATACCCCGTGGAGTTCAGGACTTAATACTGGCATTATCGGCCAGGTTAACGGTTGGGGAGGGGGGACTATGCCGGCGAATGATAGCTTTATCCTGTTTACTCCGAATGCGAATGGAGGTTATGACGCAGAATATGTTGCTCCATAGCGGAGACTTTAGCAGCGAGCAGCAGTGTTAGATTGGAGTGATCTTCGAACGAGGGGAGGGGGTCCTGCTGCCAGGCGCTTTGTGCGAATTCGACGATCCTCGTGTCGCGCTTTAGTAGTGAAACCCCTGATTCAGTTTTAACAGTAGGTTTCTGAGGGCATGTGAGATGTCATCCAGAAGCCTGCGGATGCTGAGTTTCGGCACGATAGGCTCATAGCCTATCGAATCGATAATGGAAAACTTATTGTTGTAGCCATATAAGTTAAGATTATCCTGGCTTTCAAGCCGCGCCTTTAAATTCTCCGAACAGTTACGAGAAAATATCGTAATGTCTTGCAGCACCGAGTTGATGAAGAAATCCAGCTCATCGAGGCTCATGTGCGCCAGGTTGCGGACTTTCTGGATTTGAGCACTCTCATCGCGTTGATCGAAATAGGTGCCAACCTCTTCGATATAGTCATCAAATCGATCCATCAAAAAAGTCGATTCTTCGGATAATGCATCCTTTGCTTTTTCCCAGTCAGACATCAGCGAGTGCGAGTGTTTGATCTCTTCTTTTGCGTAAATAAGAATGGACTCGACCATGTGCTCCACAGCCCAGTATGCATTCATCATAAAAGCAGCATTCATTCGGTGAAAAAACGCATAACGGGCCTGTAGATAATAATCGAGACCTTGGTAGATATGTGTAAGGGAATAATAGATAGGAGCCAACTCTTTCGGGATTGGAAAGGAGATACTGGTAATAGTTTCCGCATCACGCATAACAAACATGCCTCAGCTATCAATTTATTCGAGATATTAAGCCCGGAGCGTATGACCTCGGCTGCTCAAACTATGGGGGCGTCTTCACACCTAAAGTGAGTCGGCTCACGGTTCAGTGTCCGGGTCACGCGGATATGTAATACCAATTTGATGCATTCATTAGCGATACACAGTAACGTTCGCCGCATGTCGAATCTGTTGCTCTCCATCCTGATCTATGCCATTCCTGCCAATGTGATTGCCGGCGGGATTATGCTTTATGGCAAACGCACCGGCTTAAGCTGGCACCCGATTGAATATTTGCTAATTTATTTCCCATGGGCCTTGATGCAGGCAATGGCGGTATTTATTTTCGGCAATCTTGACGCTGCCCTGAAAGGAACCGGTTTCACGGACGATATGCTTGTGCTATTTTCAGTGGTGGCAGGTGTTCTGGGTGGTGTTTCGTTGCTACCAAGACTCTTTTTCGATCAGGATAAAATCCATCGAGTGCTGGTGAGTAGCCTGTCTTCAGGGATTCTGGCTACGATATATATGAAATTCGTGCTGTTGGTGGCGGTCTTTTTTGCGTCTCCAAATTAGCTTTGAGGTGAAATGTGTTTGAATCGTTAACAGATACGGATCTTTTGCTTGAGCGGGGGCTGCCTATTCTTTGCATCCTGCTGGTGCTTATAGGCTTGCGTATTCGCCTCAATGATGTGGTCAGCGATATTGTTGGCCAGAGCAAGATGCCCGGTGTGTTTCTGCGGTGGCTATTCAGTATTCTTTTGATCGTGGGAGCGGCGCTGCTGTGGTTGCTGGGTCCGAGCCTTATCGGTCAGCATGGCAACGAACTCAGCAAAATAATCCCACAGCTGCTGCAACTGCAGCAGCAGGTAGAGCAACCTAAGCCGGAGAAGGTTAATCTGCCGGCACCAAAGCCCGGAAAGTCAACCACCGTGTTGCGTCCTAAGATTATGGCCGCCATGGATGATACGGTGATTGTGGAGCATAAAGGTGCCATGCTTGCCGTCAGAGTAGGGGAGTTAACGCCTGAGGGTTTGATGCTGGTCGCTGCCTCACCAAGCTCTGTGGAGTTTCTTGACAGCGAGGCGAAGCTTCTGGTTATGAAATACCATGATAAATCCGGGAGATGGCAGGACAATTAGGCGAACGCCTTTACTCCTTAGCCTGTTTTAGAAATAGGCGATAGGCCGGATTCTTGGTCTCCTCGATATAGTTATAGCCAAGCTCATCCAGAAATGAGTGGAAGGCGGCGTGATCTGTCTTTGGCACCTCCATGCCGGCCAGTACCCGCCCAAAGGCAGAGCCGTGATTGCGATAGTGGAACATAGAAATATTCCAGCGGCCTGCTACCTTGGTAAGAAAATCAAGCAAGGCACCCGGACGCTCGGGAAACTCGAAACGGTAGAGCACCTCTTCCTTCACCAGATGGCTGCGGCCGCCAACCATATGCCGGATATGCAGCTTGGCCAGTTCATTATCCCCCAGATCAAGCACCCCATAGCCGCCGGCTTTCAGCGAGGTGCGAATCTGCGTCGACTCCTCATGGTTGGCGGTTTGTACGCCAACGAAGATATGTGCTTCACCACGGCTGGAGAGGCGATAGTTGAACTCGGTAATACCCCGCCGTCCAATCTCTTCGCAGAAGGTAAGGAATGATCCTGGTTTTTCAGGAATCGTGACCGCCAGCAGCATCTCTCTGCTTTCACCCATCTCGGCACGTTCGGCTACGTAGCGCAGTCGATCGAAATTCATATTGGCACCGCTGTTCACTGCGGCCATATATTTTCCGGATATACGATGCCGGGTCACGTATTTTTTGATGGCGGCCACACCCAGCGCACCCGCCGGTTCTACGATGGAACGGTTCTCATCGAAGATATCCTTGATCGCGGCGCAAATCTCATCGGTGTTCACCAGCATGATTTCATCGACGTATTTGCGGACAAGCTCAAAAGTTTGCTTGCCGACCTCTTTGACTGCTACGCCGTCGGCGAAGATACCGACATGATTCAGGCGCACGCGTTTGCCTGCTTTCACTGAATCGTGCATGGCCGCAGAGTCGGTTGGTTCTACGCCGATAATTTTGGTTTTCGGCGAGAAGTGTTTGAAATAGAGGGCCATGCCGGCCGCGAGCCCGCCACCGCCAATGGGGATAAACACGTAGTCGAGGTCTTGCGGCGTCTGGCGCAGGATCTCTTCGGCAATGGTGCCCTGACCTGCGATCACAAGCGGATCGTCATAGGGGTGCACATAACTGAGATTCTGCTCTTCACAGAGCTTCCAGGCATGCTCGGAGGCATCGGAATAGCTATCGCCGGCCAACACTACTTTGGCGCCCATCGATTCTACAGCCCTTACCTTGATCTCAGGCGTGGTGCGCGGCATGACAATGGTGGCGGAGATATCTCGGCGCTGCGCACTTAATGCCACGCCTTGTGCATGATTGCCGGCAGAGGCACAGATCACACCCTTCGCGCACTCCTCGTCCGACATATGTGCAATTTTATTGTAGGCTCCGCGAAGCTTGAATGAAAATACAGGTTGCAGGTCTTCTCGTTTGAAGAATACTTCATTGTTCAGGCGAGCGGAGAGCTTGGGCGCGGCTTCAAATGGAGTTTCGCGGGCAACGTCATAAACGCGCGCATGTTCGATAGCTTTGATATAAAAATCTGACATGCGGCGCTGTATAACATGGAGCCATTACATTGACCACACTCTTGCGGTTTTTTTCCGAAAATGACCAGCTCGCGGTATCCGATCGCGGGCTCTTGTACGGAGAGGGTTGCTTCGAGACTCTGCGCGTATTCAACGGCGAAATTTTTGCCTGGAACGCACATGCCGAACGATTGGCGCGTGGCATGAAAACCTTTGGCATAACACTGGATGCGAAGGCGCTCGACGAGCTGTTCAAGCGCGCAGTTGCAGCCGGAGCGGCGCACGGCAACGATGCTTTAGTGCGTCTGACCGTTACCGGTGGCGAAGCGCCCTGGGGCCTTGCGCCACCTGCCGAGCGAACACTTTCAGTTATTTTGCATGCTAGGCCTGCCGGATCACCTCCTGCACCCGCAGTTCTCTTTTCCACCGAATGGCCGTTCCCACTACGGGATAAGCCGGCGAAATTTACAGCTGACTATGCTGAGACCCTGAAGGTGTTGCAACAGAGTCAGGCCAACCCATCGGCCGAGCCGCTGTTTATTGGTAAGGGAGGAGATATCCTTGCCACTGCCAGCGCCAATGTATTGCTATATCGCCATGAGCAGTGGCTGACTCCGGGGGGCGAAGGCATTTTATCTGGAGTGATTCGCCAAACGCTTATCGCACAGGGGTTGGTGCGCATGAGTAACTGTCCGGAGCATTTCCTGAATGATTGCGATGCTGTGGTGCTTTGCAACAGCGGTTATTTTCTGCGTGAGGTGGCGGTTATGGATGGACGACAACTGAAAGCGACTGAAGCGATTCGTGAACTCTGGAACGGAATTGGCGATCTACCGGGAGTACCATCATGCTAAACAGATACCGGACACATATTGCTGCAACCGCCGCACTGCTGCTTGTTTGCATCAGCTTTTTGGGTAGCCGGTTTTACTCGGACGTTGAGCTCTCCTCGCCGGTTGAAATTGAAGTGCCACGTGGAGCTTCCAGCAAACACATCGGCACACAGCTCGAAGAGGCGGGTGTGATTCGCTCCGCATTCTGGTTCTCGGTTTGGGTGCGTCTTACTGGACAGGGAGCCGCCATGCAGAGTGGGCTTTACCGGTTTAATGGAGAGCTTGATACCGCTGATGTGGCAAACCAGCTCGTCAGGGGTAAGGTGGCGCTGTTTAAGATTACGGTGCCCGAAGGGCTACGTAGCGACGACATTCTCGCGATTCTGGCCGATAGCACCGGCACAGAGCTGGCTACATGGGATGCTGCTTTCAAGGGCTTGCTCAAAGGCGAGGAGGGCGAAGGGCGATTGCTACCTGAAACCTATGCCTATCAGAAGCCGCTGAAGCCTGCGGAGGTGTTAAATAATATGCTGCAGGCGCAGGATCGTCTCTTCGATGAGCTGAAGGTGGAAGAGGTCAGACGCCCACGCTTGCGCATCATTGCCTCCATTATCGAGAAAGAGACTTCACTGGATCGGGAGAGGCCTTTGGTTGCGGCAGCCATCTACAATCGATTGAAGAAGGGGATGCGGCTGCAGATGGATCCGACAGTGATCTATGGCCTGTGGCGCACGGATGGCAACTTCTCAGGCAATATCCGCAAAAAAGATCTTCAGCGCGATACCCCCTGGAACAGTTACACACGAAACGGCCTGCCTCCGACCCCGATTTGTCATCCGGGGGCGGCCAGCATTCGCGCCGCAGTGAATCCTGCCGATAGCGATTACCTCTATTTCGTGGCCAACGGCACTGGTGGACACGCTTTCGCGGCAACGTTCGAGGAGCATGATGCCAATGTGCGCCGCTGGATTGCCATTGAGCGTGAAAAGAATAACTAACTGATGGACTACGATTCGGCGGCCGAGATTGCCATTGTGGTTGTCAAGATACCCAAACAGCATGCGCAACTGCTTCAGGGGCTTCTGAATGGCGAGGATGGGCTGGCTGCGATTCGCTGTTTTAAACCCGATGGCTCCGAGCATGAGCTGTGGACATCGCCTAGTATGCTGGATGAACTCAAATCATGGCTGGCAAGTTTGCCGGAAACACTTCACCCTGTGACCGTTGACGAGAAACGCTGGAATGTCGGCATACGCGCGGAGATTGGGGGAGGCTTGCCGTGACAGCGCAATTCATCACATTTGAAGGCATCGATGGTTGTGGCAAGAGTACGCAATTGCAGCTATGTGCCGAATGGCTCAAAGAGCAGGGTATTCGCGTGCTCACCACTTTTGAACCCGGTGACACGGCGCTCGGGGCATCCATTCGCAAATTGCTGCTCTCCGGCGAACATGTGCCATACCCGGAAGCCGAATTGCTGTTGTTTCTGGCCGACCGCGCCCAGCATATGCGTGAGATAATTCTGCCAGCTCTGCAGAGTGGTACTTGGGTGCTCTGCGACCGCTTTACCGACTCCACCATCGCCTACCAGATGGCGGGGCGGAAACTGGACATGCAACAGGCCAACCCGCTACTGAAATTTGCCGAGCTGGGCCGTTCCCCAAATCTGACGCTCTGGTTTGATGTGGCGGTGGAAACGGCTCTTGCCCGTATGCAGCAACGCAACGCCAAGGGTGGTGAGGTAACGCGTATGGACAAAGAAAAAGTGGCCTTCCATCAGGCTGTGAGCAACGGTTTTGTCGCCATTCACCGGAACAATCCGCAGCGTATCCGGTGTATTGATGCCGAAGCCGGTATTGATGCTATTCAGCAGCAGGTCAGGTCGATTGTTCAGAAAGAGTTGTTGGAAAAGGAGTTGCGGCCTTGAGCTCACTTACCAGGCCACTTGGACATCAGGCGACCATCGACCAGTTCCTTGCCGGGATTTCCACAAAGAAACTGCATCATGCATGGCTGTTGCACGGGCCAGCCGGTATTGGCAAGGCAATGCTGGCCGAACTGCTGGCGGCCAGTTATCTGTGCGAGCGTAATCACGATTCGGAAAGTGTGGCCGAGGCCTGCGGCGAATGTCATACCTGCCGTATGCTGGCCGCTGGTGCACACCCGGATCGTATGAGTGTGAACCTGCTTGAGAAAAAACGTGATATCAGCGTCGGACAAATACGTGACGCGCTCACGTTTTTGTCATTAAGCGGCATGGAGAGCCACCGTCGGGTGGTGATTATTGACGATGCGGAGCAACTTAATACTCAAGCGGCCAATGCACTGTTGAAAAGGCTTGAGGAGCCCTCAAAGGGGAGCCTGTTGCTGATTGTTTGCAGCGATGTTACAAAGCTGCCGGCCACCATTCGCTCGCGCTGCCTGCTCGCACCTTGCCACCCTTTGAGCGAAGCCGACACCAAGGAGTCGCTGGAGCAGATGGGTATCCCGAAAGCAGCCATGCAACTGGCCGTGGAGTTGGCAGAAGGATGCCCTGGCAGGGTGGTATGCCTACACGATGAAACATCCGCTGATGCCCTGGCAGAGTGGCAACGCCTGCTGCAAAGCCCTGAAAAGAGCGATATCGGTGCCATGGAAAAATGGATGGGGCAGCACCTGCAACAGTTACCGTATCAGCTGATCGTGGATATGGTGTTCAAATCGCTATGGCCACAATTAACTTCCAAGACCGAATTCTCATCTCAGCAACGAATTGACGAAGCGCTGCGGGGGCTTGCTGCCTGGCCCGGTCAGGTTTCGCGGCACAGTCTGCGACCGGTACCGTCGCTGCTGGCGCATATGCTGCGTTTGCGTATAGTTCTGCGCACCTGAAATCTGAAGCGCTACAGCGGAATGGAAAACATGCAGCCCTATTATGTGACAACCCCGATTTATTATGTGAATGATGAGCCGCATCTCGGCCATATCTATACCACGGTGGCTGCGGATGTAATGGCGCGCTATCAACGTTTGTGCGGGCGTGATGTATTCTTTCTGACCGGGGTGGATGAGCACGGGCAGAAAGTACAGCAGGCCGCAGAGCAGAAGGGGATTACCCCCATTCAATTGGCAGATAAAGTGGTTGAGGGCTACAGCGAGCTGTGGCCGCGCTTCGATATCACACACAGCGACTTTATACGTACCAGCTCCGAACAACATAAAAAGGCAGTACAGCTGTTCTGGAAAAAGCTTGAAGCGGCTGACGCGATCTATAAAGGCACCTATGAAGACTGGTACTGCGTGCCTTGTGAAACCTACTGGACCGAGACGCAGCTAAAGGATGCTGAAACCTGGGAAGAGAAACTCTGCCCCGATTGCAAACGTGGTGTGCAGAAGATTCAGGAGGAGTCCTATTTTTTCAGGCTTTCGGCTTATCAGGATCGCTTGCTTGAACACATCCGCGCCAACCCCGATTTTATTATGCCGGAGTCGCGTTGCAACGAAGTGCTCCGCTTTGTGGAGTCCGGTTTGCGCGATCTTTCGGTCTCCCGCACCACTTTCTCATGGGGGGTACCGGTGCCGGGCGATGAGAAGCATGTGGTTTATGTCTGGATCGATGCCCTGACCAACTATATTTCCGCACTGGGATATCCGGATGGAGAGCAGATGCGATACTGGCCGGCCGATGTGCACCTCATTGGCAAGGATATCCTGCGCTTTCATGCCGTGTACTGGCCGTGCCTGCTGATGGCGGCAGGCCTGCCGCTGCCCAAGCGTGTCTATGCACACGGCTGGTGGACAGTCGAAGGCGAAAAGATGAGTAAATCCAAAGGGAATGCATTGCACCCTGACGATCTGCTCGAACATTACGATGCCGATGTCATTCGTTATTTCCTGCTCAGGGAGGTGCCGTTTGGGCAGGATGGCGATTTTGCATTCGATGTGCTGAAGATGCGCTACAACACCGAGCTGGCCAATGATGTCGGTAATATGTTGAATCGCTCACTTTCAATGCTGCAGAAGTATAGCGATGGAGTATTGGGTAGCGCGGGCTCCGAGGAGGCAATCGATCGTGAATTGATTGCCCAGGTGGAGAGCATGCAGAAGCTGGTGAGTGAGTATATGGAGAGGCAGGCCTTTCATCAGGCGCTGGAGGCCATCAATGCGGCCGTACGCTTTGGCAATCGTTATGTTGAGGAGAATGCCCCGTGGGCGCTGGCAAAGAGTGGAGAGAGCGAGCGGCTGAGCAGCGTGCTTTATCACCTTGTCGAACTGCTACGAATTGTTGCAATTCAGCTGTTGCCCTTTATGCCGCAAAAGGCTGCTGCAATGCTTGCTCAGATCTATCCGGGTGGAATTGATCCCGATGCCATCCGCCTGCAAACCTCGGGAGGGTGGGGCGTGCTCAAGACTGGGCATCACTGTGCCAAGCCGAGTCCTGTATTTCCCCGGGTGGAATAGGGCGAACATTTGATGATTGTAAAAATTCGCCTTTAGTCGCAATATCTAAAGCATGCCGAAGAAATTTATCAAACGCTTCCTGCCGGACCATACGATTGTCCAGGACAATAAGCACTTACGAATTTTCGGTACGCTTTTGCATGATCCCAACCTGTGGCATTTAAACCGGGACTCCATTGCCCGTGCATTTATTGTCGGAATGTTTGCCGCTTTCATGCCAATTCCATTCCAGATGGTGCTGGCCGCAGGTCTTGCGATTGTTGCGCACTCTAATCTGCCGATTTCCGTGGTTCTGGTATGGATCACCAATCCGGTCACCATGCCACCGATCTTTTATGCCTGTTACCATCTTGGCGCCTGGCTTCTCAATACTCCGGAGCAGAAATTCGCATTCGAGTTATCCTGGGACTGGCTTAAAAACGGGCTGCTTCATGTTTGGGAGCCATTCCTACTAGGCTGTGTGGTTGCCGGACTATCTTCTGGGATGTTAGGCTACGCGTTTGTGCATATTGCCTGGCGTTTACATGTCGTTTGGAAATGGAAAAACAGGCATAAGAACAAGTTGGACAATCAAGGAGAATAAAATGAAAAAATGGATTTTACTGGTTGTTGTGGTTGTTTTGATGCTGCCTTTGCAGGCCGAAGCCAAGGGTAAGAACGCGTTTGAGAAGATGGATACGAATGGCGATGGCATGGTTTCCGAGCAGGAGTATGTATCGTATGTACAGGCGCAGGCCAAGAAGCGCTTCGCCAAGAAAGATAAAAACGGCGATGGCATGCTTAGTAAAGATGAAGCAAAACAAAATATGAAGGATAATAAGAGCAAAAAAAAGGATAAGTAGATAGAGCAACGCTTCTGGTTCTGCTCCACTTTGAGGCCGGCTTTTCGCCGGCCTCTTTTTTTTCTATGCTGCATGCATGCCTTGGAAAGAAATCGAATCAGCCATTCGAGCCAGCGCCCCGGCCTTTGAAATAGCTTTCAAAAGTCAGGCAGGTGGGGGCTGTATCAATCGCTGCTATCGCATTGAGGACAAATCAGGCAACTCATATTTCGTAAAGCTTAACGACGCTGCTTTGCTTACGATGTTTGAAGCTGAAGCCGAAGGGCTAAAAGAGATATTAGACTCAAAAGCGATTCGCGTACCGAAGCCACTTTGTTGCGGAAACGCAGGCAGCCAGAGTTTCATCGTGATGGAATTCATTTCCATGAGCGGTTCCGGGCAGGGTGATACACCGCAAAAAATGGGGGAGCAGCTTGCTGCCATGCACAGATACTCTCAAGCAATGTTTGGCTGGCACAGGGATAATACCATCGGTTCCACACCTCAGAATAACCGGCAAACCCCGGACTGGATCGATTTTTTGCGCACAAGACGGCTTGGTTTCCAACTTGAGTTGGCGAAGAGCAATGGTTTTGGCGGATCGCTGCACGAAAAGGGCAGGCGATTACTTGAGTGCCTAGAGCGTTTTTTTGTTGAATATCAGCCACAGCCATCGCTACTGCATGGCGACTTGTGGGGCGGCAATCAAGCCGCGGATCAAAATGGTAATCCAATACTGTTTGACCCGGCGGTCTATTATGGCGATCGGGAAGCGGATTTGGCGATGACTGAGCTATTCGGCGGCTTCTCTGGTAAATTTTATGAGGCTTACCAGCGGCAGTGGCCGCTCGATCCCGGCTACGGGGTGCGCAAGAACCTCTATAACCTTTACCATATTCTGAATCATGCCAATTTGTTCGGCAGTAGTTATGCAAGGCAAGCGGAAACGATGATTGATAGTTTACTTGCTGAGGTTTGAGGCAGCACTGCGATTCCGGGTAAATCGGGATTTGACACTGCGGCAGAAATCGCGACACTTCGCGGCGTCTTTGGAAGGCGCCCTTAGCTCAGTTGGTAGAGCAACGGACTTTTAATCCGTGGGCCGATGGTTCGAGTCCATCAGGGCGCACCATTGACATAATACATTGACGAAGCAGTGAGAATATTTATGCTTCGCCGCGTCCAAAAGGTCCCCATCGTCTAGAGGCCTAGGACACCGCCCTTTCACGGCGGCAGCAGGGGTTCGAATCCCCTTGGGGACGCCAATCGAAAAGCACATGCGTAAAGAGCATGTGCTTTTTTATTTTACAGGGGTGATAATCGGTTAAGGCTGGATACCGGTTTGACTGGTTTGATACTTTTGCAGCTCTTTTGGCACATACCAGAACTCTCTGTTGTGCCCGATGCCTGCAGGCGCCGGATCAATGCCATGGATGCGTTTGTGGATGGCCGGAAGAGAGTAGGGTGCATATAAAAATACCATAGGCACATCGTTGAAAATCTCTTTCTGCATCGCATCATACAAACGCTTTCTCTCGGCTCGATCAAACGTGCGGCGGGCCGCTACCAGAGCCTGATCGACTTTAGGGTTGCTATAGGTCAGGAAATTGAACTCCCGTTCTCCAGTCTGAGATGAGTGCCAGATACTGTATTGGTCGGGGTCAGGGGCTAAAGACCAACCTAGGACAACCGCATCGAAATCACGCTTGTTAATAAAACTTTTAAGAAAGGCAGACCACTCAACCAGACGAACATTGACCTTGATGCCAACTTCCTTTAGCCGGTATTGAATAATAGTGGCGGTATCTGCCCGCTGCTTATTGCCATTGTTGGTGAGGATGGTGAAGGCCAGAGGCTTTCCATCCTTGTCGAGCACGCCGTCACCATCGGTGTCTACCCAGCCAGCCTCTTTTAGAAGCTCCCGGGCCTTCTGTTGATTATATACTCTTGGCTGCAACTTCTCGTTAACCCAATATGTTCCCGGCTTATATGGCGCTGCCAGCGGTTCGCCGAGTCCGAACAGCACCCCATCCACCAGCTCCTGACAATCAATGGCATAGGCAATGGCAAGACGAACCTTGCGATCATCAAATGGCTTGCGGATGAGATTGAAGCCCAGATATGTGTAAATGAAGTCGAGGTATTCATACCGCTGATAGTTCTCTTTCAGATATGCTTTTTTATCAAACAGCCGTTGATATTGCGTTGGTGTCAGGGTCATGATGTCCAGATTACCTGCAGAAAGCTCCAGAAACTGCGTGGCAGAATCAGGGACAATGCGAGTCAGTCGTTCGTCGATCCATACCTTACCGTCGAAATAGTCCCTGTTGGCACGCATGAGAATGCTCTGCTGGGGTTGCCAGTCGGCCAGTATGTAAGGGCCAATCGTTGCCTTGGGCTTGCGCGACAATGGCGTGTCCATGATATCCTCACCCTTGAACACATGCTTTGGTAGAATCGCAAGTGAGGCCCAGGTGGAGAGAGCTGGGGAGAAGGGTTCGGAATAGTGGACCCGGAAGGTTTGCGGATCGGGCGCTTCAAACTTTTTCACCAGCATATAATCGGATTTATAAGGGCTTTGCGTATACTCATCCTGAATCAGCGCCAGTGTAAAAGCGCAATCTTCGGATGTGAGAGGCTTTCCATCGGTCCACTTCAATCCTTTTTTCAGCTTGAAAGTGATGTTTAACTGATCCTTGGATACGCGCCAGTTATCGGCAAGCTGACCAACCAGATTCAGATCGCGGTCATATTTCAGCAATGAGAGATAGAGCTGCCCGGCAATGGCATGGCTGCTGGCATCGCCGGCTATCATTGGAATCAGATTTGAGGCATCACCAGTGCTTGCTGAAATGATTTGATCGCCAAAAGCGGGGCTGCTGGCTGGTACCTCAACGTTTTGCGCGATGGTTGCCTTCTCAGTATCTGAATTTTCAGAGCTGCAGGAAGCCAGCAGGGCTGTCAGCAGTAACAGGGCAATCCGGTATTTGAAATCCAGAAAACTCAACCGGGCGTAATCCGGGCAAGAATCCACAGCTTATCGCCAGGCCTGATCAACTCACTGGTATGCATCTGATTGGAGCGGGCAATGGCAAGCGGTGTTGTGCCAAAGCGCGATGCAATCGACCACAACGAATCACCGCGGCGAACCTTATAAAGAATGCGCCTCCCGCTTTGAAGCAGGGGGTTTAGCATGGGTGTGGCTTTTGCCAACTGATTGGCCGGAACACGTAGTTTCTCGCCGATACTTAAGTGTGATGAGGCAAGTGAAGGGTTCAGTTTCTTGAGATAACTGACTTGAATACCATGTCTTTTGGCGAGTTGCCAAAGTGTATCCCCAGAGCGGACCGTAATATGGACATACTCCGGCGCCATGCTCTCCTTCATCACCTCAATTGCCTGCACATAGGTTTCGGGGATATGAACTGTAACGGAGTGTCTCAGATATTGCCGCTGGTTTAATCCTGGATTGAAGCGAAAGAAATCTTCCTGTCCCAGCCCCGATTTTTCCGCCAGCTCGAACAGATCGACTGGCGCATCCAGCGCAATAAGCTGTGTGGGCACTGGCTCGGGAAAATCGATTACGCCGAGATATTGAAGTGCTGTTAATCCCACAACATGGCGAACATAGGCCCGGGTGATGCCCGGAACCGGCATTGCATTGATGCCATCTTCAATTTTCCACGGTTTTTTTCGTAAGCGGCGAGCAACAGCCGTTGGTCCCAGATGGTATGCCGCAAACGCAAGGGGCCATGAATTAAACTTTGCATGCAGCTGCTGTAAGTATACAACTGCAGCCTCTGTGCTGGTTTCGATATCGCGCCGACCATCGACGGTAAGCTTTTTCTCAATACCAAGCCCTTTGGCGGTGCGCGGCATCAGTTGCCATAGTCCCATCGCCCCTGCATAGGAGAGCGCGTAAGGATTGTAACCGGACTCCACAATGGGTAGCACCTGCAAGGATTTTGGTGCATCCATTTTATCAATCACCTTCAGTACTCGCTGGCGCACATAACGCGAGCGTTCTGAAACTACAGGCCAGTGGACAAGGTAATGACGTTTTACTTCCGCTTGCGCCCGGGCGATCTCCTCTGGCGCAATTCCCGCAAGAATTTCATCAACAGGTATTACGGGTTGTTGGGCGACAATTTCCGGCGTTTTATGTTCAGTGGTTGAAACCTGTTTCACCGCACAGGCTGAAACAAATGACACCAGCAATATATACATCAATCTCTTGCTCAGCATCGCCAAAGAATACCTCTTCACAAGCCCAGGTAAAGCCCCGGAGAAAATATTTCTTGATTACAAGATGTTAGCAGTATATGTTAACGTTTAACTTTATAGCAAGTCACGAGCGCGAAGGGGGTGTGAGGCATTGCTTTCTGTTTATAAATGCTTGCGTGCACCGACATCAAATCAGTTATGAGTGATGCCCAGCGACAGGAAAACCTGCGCAGGGGCGCGCAAAGCCAGTCTGTTACCAAGCTGGTCAATGAATTACTTGTTAAGGCAATTAAAGCCAGGGCATCCAAACTGAGTATCGAGGCAGGGGAGGTGGCCTGCACAGCAAAACTACTTGCCTTCGATGAAGAGACCACTGTTGCAAAATTCACCATCAAAGCTCTGCCCTTTGTCATCGCTCGCATAAAACTGATGTCGAAAATCGATCTTGCCGAAACAGCAAAGACGCAAAGCGGGAAAACGCGCATCAGAACCTCCGGAAATACATTTATCCTGCAGGTGGATACACAACCCTCACCGTTAGGGGAGGGCGTGGTGATTCACTTTGAAAACGCCCCTGCTGAACATAGCGAAATAGAAAAGCAGGACAGTAAAGCGGCAGTATCTGAGGCTGGTGCAAATCAGGAAAAGGCGACTATATTATTAATTGATGACTCAAGCAGCATACGCGGAGTGGTGAAGTTTGTGCTTGAATCTGATGGATATAATGTGATTGAAGCCGAAGATGGCGAACAGGGTTGGGATATCTTGCAGCAGACCCTACCCAACCTCATTATCGCCGACCATGAAATGCCTAAACTCAATGGCACGGAGCTTATTGCAAGGATGCGTGGAGACAGGCGGTTTGATAGCGTGCCTGCAATGATGCTGACCGGGAAGAAAAGTGAAGATGATGGTATGGAAGGGGTGGAAATCGGGGCGGATGAGTATTTGGCGAAGCCAGTCGACCCTGCACGCCTTCAAGCGCGAGTTCGAAAAATTTTAACTATGTATGCCAGAATACAGTCAGCGGCCAAACACGGGGGCGAATAATGGATGACGAATTAAACATTGACGATGGCAATGGAGATGCTTTTCCTGAGCTTGTCTTCGAGGAAGATGAGGCAGATGTAACTCCTGATTCGACGCTGGCAGAGTTAGAGAACGCAGTTGAAGATGATAATGTGCAGGAGAGGGCTGCTCCTGCAAAGGAAGAGTCAGGCGACAGCACCACAGATGATATGCCGGAAGGGGAGTTGTCTGATGATGCTGCCACTGTAAAGTACCAGGATATTGAACGGGCAGATCTGCTAAAAATACGTGTTAATAGCCATGAGTTTCTGGTTTCGGCAGCAGAGGTTGCTGAAATTATTCGCCCACTTCCCCTGACTCCTGCGCCAATGGCTCCCGACCACATTCTTGGGCTGGCAAACGTAAGAGGGCAGGTCGTATGCATTATTGATCCGACCAAGGTTTTGGCGCTTTCCGGGAAGTATCTCGATGAGACGCCGCTGACCCGCTTCCTGTTGCTTCGCCACCGCCGCATGCATGTCGGACTCTGGGTCGATGAGATTTCCCGCTTATATCAGATCAATAAAGATGAACTGCCAGAGACTCCTGATAGCAACACCGTATTTTCCGGAGAGATCGATTGCGACGGGAAACTGCTTCAGGTTATGAATGTTTCGGCAGTTATAAGCTAAGATATGCTATGATATTGACGATATTGTTTTCGCGGCCAATTCAGCGCCGGTTCAGTCACAGGGACGCAGGATGATTGTCCTTGCAAAGCAAGCGCGGATAGGCATGATTTTGCTGCTAGCCAGATAGGGGGGCTCCATGGAAGAAAACATCGCTGCACAAAGAACGCTACGTCAACGTGCGAACCGGGATATGATTCTCGCATTTGTCGTTCTGCTGGGGATGGTAGGCACAGTTCTGTTCACATATATAAGGTCGAGCGAAAGTATTGATGGGCTTGGCGCCCTGTACAAAGAGCAGAATCAGCTCGAGCAATTTACCGGATCGCTCTCCAATATTCTGCTGCCGATGAATGACTATGTTTTGACCCGAAACCCTGAAGATGTTGCAAAGGCAGATCAGGCGTCAAAAGGATTCCGTGATCTTTACAAACAGGTCAGTGCCCTGAAAAATTTAGGGGAAGGCGACGGCCGTGAGTTGCAGGAGGTATTCGACCTTATGCAAGAGGTAATTGGTATCTCTGATGATATCATTTCCGGGAAAATCCCGGCTTCACAAGCGAATAACACTGCCGTTGTTGCACAGAGCCTTGTATTTGTGGCTCAGGAAAAGGTAAACGAAATCGCCAAGCGTCTCGAAGAGCGCCTTGCTGTTGATGTGAGCGACCAACGTACGCAGATCACCACACTATCTATCGGTAGTTTGCTGGCAATTGGCATCTTCATTCTGATTGCTGGGTATTTTAGCCGAAGCTTTGTAAGTTTTGTTGTTGTAACCCTGTCGAAAGCTGCGGATGAAGTGAGTCTGGCTTCGGGCGACATTCTGCAAGCGGTGGATCAGCAAGCTAACGACTCCGAAGTGCAGTCCCTCTCCGTAACTGAAATTGCCGATGAATTGGAGCAAATGAACGAAGCGGCGAAAAAGATTGCGAACACAGCTGTAAGCGTAGAAAAAATCGCTGAGGCCACCAGGCTTTCTGCAAACGAAGGCGCCGAGGCGGTGAAAGAGGCGATCGGATACATGGAACGTATTCGTGATGAGGTGACCTTGATTGCAGAAAAGGTGACGTATGCAGGCACTAAAGCCGAGCAGATTCTTGAGTCCGTCGATTCGATTCAGGAAATCGCCGATGAGACCCACTTGCTTGCATTGAATGCCTCAATTGAATCTGCCGCTGCCGGCGAGTTCGGTAAGAGATTTGCGGTTGTGGCGGGAGAGGTTCGTCGCCTCTCCGAACGCGCGCGTGAATTCACGGAAGATATTCAATCTATTGTGAATGAGGTGCATGCATCCACCCGTGAATCTGTCGAGGTGACACATGAGGGGCTGCAAGAGGTGGCCAAAGGTGTGGAAATTGCGCAACGTGCAGGTAACGCGTTGGCAAAAATGCAGCAGATGACGGAAAAAACCAATATGGCGGTTCGTACTATTTCGCAAGCAACCAATCGCCAGAATGCCAGCAACCAGGAATTCCTCGATGCCATGCGGCAAATCTCTGAACTGTTGCGCGATTCTGCTGCACAGATGCAGAGGACGCGCGAGGCATCATTCAAGCTGAACGAAGTTTCCGACGCCTTGCACAAATTGATTTAGTAAGCATGGGTCAAACCGTTGTCTGATTTTGACCTCTCCGGCTTTCTCGCTTCCTTTTTTGACGAAGCGAGAGAGCGGCTTGCTTCGATTAACCAATCATTAGTCAAATTTGAATCGGGTCAGCTTCAGGAAGAGGGGCTGGTTGAGCTGCGTCGCGATGCCCATACAATCAAAGGTTCCGCCTTAATGCTAGGTGTAGACGATGTTGGTGGCACTGCACACCTGTTCGAGGATGTGATGGAGCAGCTAATACAAAAGCCTGAACTGCGTAATGCAGTGATGCTCCAGTTCCTTTTCGACTTGCATGATGATCTTCGTCAGCGTGTTGATGACTTCGAAAACACCGAGAAAATCGAAGTAAACCCTCTGCGTGAAAAGTATAAGGAGCTTTTAGAGAAACAGGCCTCAGGAGAGATTCAGGCCCAAGCACCTGCTGCCGAGGAAGAACCCGCCAAGCTTATTGGCGCCGATGATGTGAAGGAGTGGCAGGACAGCAAACAGCTGCAAAAAGAGCTGGAGTCTGCAATTGACGAAACTGCGGCGTCTCTCGTATCTGACGATAGTTCGCTTGAATCACTGCTTGAAGAGTCCGTTCTTTCTTCCGATGAAGCCACGGTAACTGAAGAAGAGGATGATGGGGAGTTTAACTACCGGCCGGATATCTCGAAAATCGAGATGAAAGCGGGGCGGCGGCACTCATCCGGGCGCTTTCTCAGGGTGGACGCTGAAAGGTTGGAGCGACTCTCCAATCAGGTGATCGAACTGAGTACCGAGCGCGCCCGGGGGAAGGCTCTTGAGTCAGAGCTTGTTGATACATTTGAAGGTCTTACACAATTCTATAAAGCCTGGAAGTTATTACGCAGCCGCATGCCTTCAGGGGAATATGACAAAGCCCTGAATCATCTTGAGGGTGAGATAGCACTGTTGGTCAGGCAATCCCGACGTACCTTGGAAGAGGCAAGGTTTGAGCGGGATAACCGCACTATCATACTTGGCGATCTGCGTGACCAGGTGCTTGGACTGATGCTGCGCCCGTTAGACAGTGTCTTTTCAACATTCCCGCGTGCAGTGCGCGACACCGCAACACGCGTAAACAAACGGGCGCAATTGCAAATTGGCGGGCAGTCCACGGAGATGGATCAGGGGGTGGCGGAATCTCTGGTTGAACCTCTTGTGCACATGCTCAATAACGCCATTGTACATGGCATCGAGTCTCCGGAAGAACGTAAAGCTGCAGGCAAGCCTGAGTCCGGCCAAGTCACTATCATCGCAACTCAGTCTGGCAACGAGATTCGTATCGAAGTCATTGACGATGGTCGTGGTATCGACAGTGAAAACATTAAGAAGATTGCGATCAAGAAAGGTGTTACAACCAAAGCCGAAGCAGATGAGATGGATACTGCCGAAATTCTGGAAATGATTTTCCGGCCGGGCTTTACCTCCCATAGCGGCATTGATGAAGTTGCCGGGCGTGGCATCGGTATGAACGTTGTACAGGACAGCCTGCGCAAGCTTACTGGCTCGATTCGTATTCAAACTGAGATAGGGAAGGGCACCCGGTTTGTCATCTCACTTCCGGTAAGTATTGCGGTGCAGCAGGCGCTTCTGTTTCGCATGGGAAGTCAGAAGTTCGCCATGCTGGCGCATATGATCGAGCAGATTATTCCGATTCAGAAAGACCAGATTGAAAAGGGCGCTGGCGGTAAGGATTTTGTCCGCTATGAAAAGCATCTGGTACCGATGGTTGATTTGCGCAAAATGCTGCTCGACGAAGCAACCCATGAAGCAGTTTTCGCAGATAAGCCCCTGCTAGTCATCGCAGAGCATATCGAGGGCTTTGTCGGAATTGTGGTGGACGAACTGATGGATGATTTTGAGGTCGTGGTTCGTGACCTGGATCCATATCTGAAGCGTTATCAGGTTCAAGGTCTTCTGGGCACCACCATTGGTCCGGATGGTTCCGTTTTGCTGCTTATTGAGCCTTATGGTGTCAAAGAGATGGGACGTACCGCACCCGATCAGGATATGGAGATTACCGCTCTCGATGTCACAGAGAGATTTTCTTTGCGTATTCTTCTGGTCGAGGACTCGATTATTGCGAAGAAAATTGAACAGGCGATGTTTGAGAGCATGGGCTTCAAGGTTAGTACTGCGATTGATGGGATGGATGCCCTTGAAAAAATGCAACATGACGAATTTGATTTGGTTGTGACAGACCTCGAAATGCCGCGCCTTGATGGGTTTGGCCTTGTTCGCCGCCTACGCAATGAAAAGAAATATGAGGACCTGCCAATTCTTGTTATCTCAACACGTGAAAGTGCCGAGGATCGCATGCGTGCAATGGATGCTGGTGCGGATAGTTATCTTGTGAAACAACAGCTTAACCAGGAACGCCTCCTGCAAACGCTTCGCTCCTTGATCGAGGGGCTCGATGATGGCCCAGAGAAGAAAGGTGATGCCGCGGCTATTGATGACAGCACTGATCTGGAGGCTCCGGCTTAGATTGCCCACCTTCAGGATTTAGACCATAGGTCGCATAATGTATATTATGTAAAGTTACTACAGATACGGATAACAATGCCAGAAAGAATCCACGAAAAAGAAAATTATTTTGAAAAGCTGGAAACCCTGATGAAGGTGCTTCGCAAGGAGTGCCCCTGGGACAACCAACAAACCCTATCCTCACTCAGAACTTATACGCTGGAAGAGACGCATGAGGTTCTGGAGGCCATCGACGAAGCCGCTAACAGGAATAACTGGTCCGCACTTCGGGATGAGCTAGGGGATCTGCTGCTGCAGATCGCCTTTTACGCCTGCATTGCCGATGAGCGAGGTGAATTCAGCCTCTCAGAAGTCTTTCAGGGGCTAATCGATAAAATGATCTATCGGCACCCCCACGTATTTAACGATGCGAAACCTGTCGATCTTAACAAACAGTGGGATAGCCTAAAAGATAATGAGCACAAGCACCGCACAAGCCTGATGGATGGCATCCCCCCCCTTCCCGCGCTTGCAAAGGCAAAAAAAATACAAAGCAGAGCGGCAAGAGCAGGCTTCGACTGGAAAGAGCCCGCAGATGTGATTGATAAAATGCACGAGGAGTTGAGTGAACTCGAAGATGAGGTGCGCCACACAAACCCTTCTCATCAACGCATAGAAAATGAGTTTGGCGATGTTTTGTTTACCCTTGTCAACTTGGCAAGGAAACTTGATATCGATGCCGAGCTGGCACTGATGCAAACCAATAGAAAGTTCTCAAATCGCTTCAGAAAGATGGAGCAACTTGCCGAGTCCAAAACCATGCAGTTTTCTGAATTGAGTCTTGCCGATCAGGAGAAGCTCTATCTAAGCGCCAAGCAGCAAGAGGCCCTATAGAACGCCTATTTAACTCGTCGCATACCGATTTCGCGCATCTGTTCGGCGAATTCAGGGAAGGCAATCGCTGCCTCATTTACCACATCAATGGGGAATGCAAACGCCACCACATCGCAATTGGCCACTACATCAGCTACCGGCAAACTCAGGCCGCTGGCCGAAATTTCGCCAACCACATCCCCTTCTCCCAGCGATGCAACCTTCTTGCCATCAACAACGACATCCACTCCGCCCTTTCCAATCAAGTAGAGAAAATAGTTGAATTCGCCCTGTTTAATTAGTGCCGCTCCTTCGCTTAGCTCCGTCACGCGGCACTTTCTGGATAAATTTAGTCGCTCCTCTTCCGGGAGCTTCATAAAAAGCGTGTGGCAGGAGATCATCTGGCTTACATCATCCTGGGAGTCTTCGGTGCGCACGACTCTCATCCATTTAAAGTCATCGAAGCGTACAAGGCTCTCCTTGTGCGTGCTTCCTTCCAGCATCAGAAATGCTGCGACAGTAAGGAAAAACGAGTGGCTTATCACTCCAACCGCAAGCGCAGCAACAGAAATCGCAATAATTCTTAAAATTGATGTATTGGCTTCCAGCTTCAAAAAAGTAAAAAACAGCCCACCTAGGGGCACGAACACGAAGGTGACAAAAGCTAGCTCGATATGCTCTATCCCAAACAGCTCATAGATACCAAGAGCTGTGAAAAAACCGCTTAATAATAGCTTGACCAAAAACTTCCAATCATGCTTCAGGAGACCGGAAATGTGTTCCTTGCTTAACATATCCATTTGTCAGATTTTCATGGAGTGGCATCTGGCTGTCAATGAGCATTCGCCCTATTTTGGTGTGCGTACCACTTTTTTCGGATAGTGTTTCCAGCAAAATAATCGAAAGGATGTAGCATGAGCGACGAAGAACAGACGCAGCAGGAAATTCAGATTCAAATCTCTCCGGATGTGCAACGAGGCACTTATGCCAACAATATGGTGGTTGCGCATACGCAGGAAGAGTTCGTGCTTGATTTCATTCTACTTACCCCTCCGGTTGGCACGATTAACGCCAGAGTTATTGTCTCCCCTTCACATGCAAAGCGCATTGCGACTGCATTGCTCGACAACCTCGATAAATATGAGCAGAGCTTTGGTGAAATCGCAACTGTTACCCAGGCTCCTTCAGGCCCGATTGTAACCCACTAGTGCTCAAACCCGCCGCCGAGCCGCTTTTCAATCACCTCTGAAAACGAACAATTATCCCGCTTGGCCCAAAAGCACAGGATTGCCCACGCATGACGTGACAGGGTCACGTTTTTCAGGTTGTCTGTCTGCGCACGCCGACGGCTGGCGCGAATGGCATTTTTAAGCTGCGTCCACTCTCTGGACAACAACCACACTTCGCACCACTCATTGAGTGAAGCCAGAGTCTCATCCCTGTTTTGCAAGTCTTTAGCGGCAGCATAGGTTCGTTTCTCGCCAAGCCATGTAGGATTTACGAGTTTCTTTTCGATCCATCGTCTTGCATACCATGCATCTGCGGATGTGATTGAATACTTCTTTCGCCCCATTGCATCCCCTATCTGGCTGAACCCTATGTCATCTTACACCCTATAATAGCACTTATACGTGACCGTGTCACGTATAAGTGCTTAATGATACTTTGCCGTGTGCAACTGCGCTTTCCAGGCTCTCCCCCTTTGCAAGACATGTGGCAATGGCAGATGCCAATCGGCAGCCACTCCCATGACTCACTTCTGGGCTCCACTCTTCTCTTTTTTGCTTAAAGTAGCGTTTACCTGTTTCCTGAAAAAGCACATCCTCAGCCTCTTCCAAACACTTGCTGTGCCCCCCTTTGAGCAAAACCGGTCTTCCGTATAGTGAAAAAAGTTGCTCTGCCGCAATCTCTGCGGAATCGATTGCCTCGCCGAGCAACACCTCTGCCTCCGGAATATTGGGGGTAATCAGGGTCGCCAGAGGAAACAGGCTTGCCTGAAGCTCTGCACATGCCTCTTCAGTCAATAGCCGCGTTTCTGAGGAAGCCACCATAACCGGATCGACCACAAGCACCCCTCCTTGATGCAGTTCAGCAAGCAGTTTTGCGACCAGTTGGACTCTTTGGGCATCAACCAGCATTCCTGTTTTGACCGCCAACACCTCGTAATACGAAAAGATGGCTCGCATCTCAGCTTCGATTTGCTCAAGTGATACCTTCTCGATCCGGGTCACAGCATCAGGAGTTTGTGCGGTAAGTGCCGTAATTACAGTACAGCCTTTGATACCTTGCGCTTCAATAGCAAGCAAATCGGCCTGTACCCCTGCCCCGCCACATGAATCACTACCCCCGATGGCCAGACAACAGACTGGCTTCATGCTCTCTCCCACGCCTGAACTAATGCTTCCGCACGCATACGAATATCCTCAGTAGCAAACAGCCCGGATATCAGTGCGGCGCAATCGACACCTGATGCCTTTATTTCCGGAATTTGCGCAAGTGTAATGCCACCAATGGCAATAATATTGGCATCAGGAAAGAGCTGTCGCGCCTTTTGCAGGCGTGGCAGGCCGATGGCTGGTACCTCAGGCTTGCTTGTGGTCGGAAAAACAGCGCCAAAGGAGAGGTAATCTGCCCCTGCTTCGAGTGCATGCTGGCCAAAAGCGGCATCGGCACGGCATGTCACGCCCAGAATCAGCTCCGAACCGACATCGTGACGTACCATGGCAAGGCTTTCGATATCACCACGGCCGAGGTGAACACCATCGGCCTGCGCCTCCTGCGCCAGCTGAATGGAGTCGTTGACGATCAATTTGGCGCCATAACGCGCTGTAAGCTCCCTCAGCGCGTTTGCGCGTTTCAGATGATGTTTGTATCCCTGTTTTTTATCACGAAACTGAAGTGTTTTGACGCCACCCTTGAGTGCTGCTTCAGCGCGCACGAGCAGATCATCCATCTCCAGATCGGCCGGAAGGATACCGTAGATACCCAGGATTCGTTTGTCAGACATGATCGGGGCTCAATCCTCCAGCAGTTTCAGCAGGTCGGTGAAGTGAGGTAGGCTGAATACGCGATCTCTATACTCTGCCGGCACATCCTGATAGCCGTGCTCGGCAAAGGCGACGGTATGGCAGCCGGCATTAAAGCCCGCCTCCACATCGAAACGGGTATCGCCGACCATCACCGTCTCGGATGGCTCCACACCCATGGCGCGGCAGCACTCATAGAGCATGTCCGGCGCCGGTTTCTTGGCAAAACCATCTTCGGGCGAGAGTGCCATGGTCAAATACGGGGTCAGGCCGAGTTGATTGAGTACCTGAACACGGGCCTTGGCCGGTTTGGCAGTCACACAACTCATTGGAATGCCACGATCGCGCAATGTGTTCAATACATCCATAACACCGGGGAACGGCACACCGAAATCGGCGGGGTGTTTTTCATAGATATCGGCAAAGGCGTGATAGAGCGCCATGGTATCGGGATGATCCATCGGTTTACCTAGCACATTGGCAGCAAGTTTCTGGGCACCACCGCCGACATGGGGCCGGGTTTCATCCAGACTGAGATGAAAATCGTAGCCGAGACTTTTTAGGGCGCGATTCGCATTGGCCTGAATATCGGGCAATGCATCAACCAAGGTGCCATCAAGATCAAATATAAAGGCCTTTGGTAACAAATTTGGGGCGCTCATAGGGACTCTCCAATGGTTTCGATGGCAAGGTTTAGTTCCTGAAGTACCTCGCTATCGGGTTTATGGGCTACATAATACGCAAATTTTGCAGCAATTTCCCCATCGGGTGGTTGCGGATTTTGTCTGACTATATTTGCAATCGCCCATGCACTATGGCCCCGAATCAGCGACTCTTCCTTGTCCAGTGCTTTAAATAGTAAGGGGAGAAAGGATCGATCTCCGGAGTTTCCTATGGCTATGGCAACATTACGCAGCAGCCCCGCCCTGCCTGACCGTTTGACAGGGGATTTGCGAAAGCGCTTACGAAACCCTTCCTCATCCAGCTCAAACAGTTCGGCAAGCTGCGGTAACATGTTTTCATTACGTGGCGTGAAGTGGTCGAGGGTCATCGGCTTAGCCTTGGCATTCCACGGGCACCCCATCTGGCAATCGTCACAACCGAAGATGCGATTGCCCATCAATGTTCGAAGCTCAAGCGGAATAAAGCCGCGATATTCAATCGTTAAGTAGGAAATACACAATCGTGCATCAACCACAAAGGGGGCCACAATGGCTTTGGTCGGGCAGATATCGATGCAGGCAGTGCAACTGCCGCAATGGAATTCGGCAGCCTCGTCTGGTTCGATCTCAGCCGTGGTAAATATCTCGCCAAGCATCAGATATGAACCAAATTCTCGGTTGATAGTCAGAGTATGTTTTCCCTGCCATCCAAGACCGCCCTGCTCTGCCAGCGCATGCTCCAGCACTGGTGCGGTATCAACGTAAACTCGCTGATCATGCGCTCCCAATAACTCATCCAGATCACGTGCCAACGCCTTAAGACGCTTTTTCATCACCTCATGGTAATCATCGCCATGCGCATAAGCTGCAATCACTCCCCTTCCCTTGTCTGACGTAGCCTCCTCCAGTGAATAAAACGGAGGGGTATGGCGCATACCGACCGAGATGACAGTTTTGATTTCATCTAACATGCTTTCAGGCGCTTTGCGGCGCTCTACACGGCTCGCCTCAGCCATATACCCCATCTCGCCATGCATTTCAGCGCCGACCCAACTCTCCAGCCCCTTACGATGTTTATCGGGAAATACAGGGGCTGAGAAAGCACAAAGTTCGAAGCCGCGCTTTGCGGCAAATGCACGAATGTTCTTTTTAATTATGGGCGGAAGCATCACTTCGTAACTCTGGCTTGTAAGGACTTTTTTGTCTGCTGCCGGTAAACGAGCCCCAAACTGGATGTTTCTAGCTATTCAGGTTGATAATGAGGCCCATGTGCTACGTAGTGCATCCACATCAATGCCTGCAACGATACAAGAGGTTACAGATGTGCACGGGCCAGTCGGAGCAGCACTATCTTTTAGCTCGTCATAATTAAGCGCAACAGGCCCTTCAAGCTCCTGCCACTGCCCCTCACCACTCTTTTTTTCGGCCATGCCGGAAATCAGAAACCAGGCGTATAAAGCTTGTCTGCCATCAGCAAATAAAGTGCTTCCAGGTGGGATTTCTCTTATATCAGCTTCTGACACAAGCTCCTGACGCTTCTCGTCAGTAAGGTCGGCAAGCAGTGAAGAGCCAAGTATGGAACTGTACGTCCAGCGTTTCAGGCCTGTTCGTTCAAGAAAGGTATAAAGCTCAGGCTCTCTTTGCAGCAAGCCTCGAGCATTGGAGCGCTCCAACACCAAAACTTCGCACTCTTCGTCGGCAATGATGCTGGCGGTGCGGCGAATGTCGAAAATGAAGCTTACCTCGCCAAAAAAATCACCTTCCCGAAGCGTAGCTACCTTGTGCTCTTTCCCACTCTTTTCGTCCCGACGCATAATACTCACACTTCCATGCTTGATATAACTGATTGACCAGGCAAGGTCACCCTGCTTTGAAATAATTGTACCGGGATCGTAAATGCGGGCCTCAGCTGCCGCGCTAAAGGCCTTTAGAAATTTGCTGGGTAAACGGTTATCGCTGGCTTCCATGTGCGCTCCTGCAGCGCCATTATGACCATTCCTTTCGGACTGTCGCAAGTTTTTGGGAAAGTTCGACCAGTCATGAAGCGGATACCAACCTAACGTCCGGCTCCTCTGGCAGGGTCGTCAGGGTTAGTTTGAGTGATTCTTTTGGCAATAATGAGGGCGCTTTTTCAGGCCATTCGATAATAGCAATCCAGGGCGCAACCAGATATTCCTGCACGCCGATCATCTCAAGCTCATCGGCGGAATCGATCCGATACCAATCCATATGGGCTACTTTACATGCCCTACCTTCATACTCCTGAATGATTGAGAAAGTTGGGCTGGGCAATGCCTCATCTGTGACACCCAGTGCACGCATCAGGGCTCGGGCAAATACGCTTTTCCCGGCACCCAACTCACCGGAAAGTGAAATCACGCTCCCCGGTTCAAGATTTTGGGCGACTTCCTCAGCATAAACGCAAGTTGCCTCTTCATTCTCAAGGCGCACATCTTCCATAGATCAATCTATTTGGCTTTAGCCAGAGCGCAAATAACCTCGTGTTTGGAGATCAGGCCCACGACCAGATCACCATCAAGCACCGGAATATGATGGGCATCCTTATCGATCATGAGACTTACCACCTCACTCATTGCTGCATCAGGGGCAACCGAAACGATTTGCTCTGACATCAGGTCGGCAGCAGTCAAAGCCTGCATACGGGCAATCTCTTTTTCGAATCGTTCCTCACCAACCGGAATGACAATATCGAAAATGGCCATTAACGAAGGGATATGAACCTGCCCTTGCTGAGCCAGCAGATCGGACTCAGTAATAATACCTGCGATGTGTTCATCTTCATCGATAACCAGAAGCCCGGTGAGATGATCAGATGCAAAGCGCTTGGCAATCTCTTTGATTGGCGTCTGCAAAGCGCAATAGGGTGGCTTCTTATTCATAATATCACGAGCTTTTGGCATCTCTATCTCCTGTTTCCAACTCTGCTTCAGGGATTATAGTCCCGAAGCGATTCTTACGCTTTGTGGTAAATCTCACTACCCTGACGGGTGAACTCTTCGGACTGCTCATGCATACCGGCTTCAATCGCCTGCTTCTCATCGTCCAGCCCATGCTCTTTGGCATAGTTGCGCACATCCTGCGTGATCTTCATCGAGCAGAATTTCGGCCCGCACATGGAGCAGAAGTGAGCCACCTTGCCGCTCTCTTTCGGCATGGTCTCATCGTGGAAGGCACGTGCCGTGTCCGGATCGAGCGAAAGATTGAACTGATCCTCCCAGCGGAATTCGAAGCGCGCCTTGGAGAGCGCATCGTCACGCTGCTGTGCACCGGGGTGCCCTTTCGCCAGATCCGCCGCATGCGCTGAAATCTTATAGGTGATTACACCCGCCTTCACATCGTCGCGGTTGGGCAAGCCCAGATGCTCTTTCGGCGTCACATAACAGAGCATGGCACAGCCGTACCAGCCGATCTGGGCGGCACCGATGCCTGAAGTAATATGATCGTAACCCGGTGCAATGTCGGTGGTCAGCGGACCCAATGTGTAGAACGGTGCCTCATCGCAATGCTTGAGCTGCTCATCCATGTTGGCCTTGATCATATGCATCGGCACATGCCCCGGCCCCTCGATCATCACCTGTACATCGTGTTTCCAGGCGATCTGGGTCAGTTCTCCCAACGTGTGCAGCTCGGAGAACTGCGCCTCGTCGTTGGCATCGGCAATGGCGCCGGGGCGCAGGCCGTCACCGAGCGAGAAGGAGACATCATAAGCCTTCATGATCTCGCAGATCTCTTCGAAATGGGTGTAGAGGAAGTTCTCCTGATGGTGGGCAAGACACCACTTGGCCATGATCGCACCGCCACGGGAGACGATACCGGCAAGCCTCTTGGCCGTCAGCGGCACGTAGCGAAGAAGAACGCCTGCATGGATGGTGAAGTAATCGACCCCCTGCTCCGCCTGCTCGATCAAGGTATCGCGGAACACCTCCCAGGTCAGGTCTTCGGCAATGCCGTTCACCTTCTCTAGCGCCTGATAGATCGGTACCGTGCCGATCGGCACAGCCGAGTTGCGGATGATCCATTCGCGGGTTTCGTGGATGTTCTTACCCGTAGAGAGATCCATGATGGTGTCTGAGCCCCAACGGGTCGCCCAGGTCATCTTCTCGACCTCCTCCTCAATTGATGAGGTGACGGCCGAATTACCGATGTTGCCGTTGATTTTGACGAGAAAGTTGCGGCCGATAATCATCGGTTCCAGTTCGGGATGGTTGATGTTGGCCGGCATAATGGCGCGCCCACGGGCGATCTCATCGCGTACAAACTCAGGGGTAATCACATGCGGAATGCTGGCGCCGAACGACTCGCCCGGATGCTGCCTGGTGATCTCGCGCAGATGCTCGCGACGCTGATTCTCACGGATGGCCACATACTCCATCTCAGGGGTGATGATGCCCTGACGGGCATAGTGCATCTGCGAGACATTCTTGCCGATCTTCGCCTTACGTGGCTGTTTCAGATGGGCAAAACGGAGGTGGTCGAGGTTTTCATCATCACGGCGCTCGTTACCGTATTTGGATGAGAGGCCGGTCAGGAGAACAGTGTCGTCACGCTCTTCGATCCAGCTGGTGCGCACATCGGGAAGTCCTTTTTCAAGATCGAGCTCCACCTCAGGATCGGTGTAGGGGCCGGAAGTATCATAAACCAAAATCGGATGGTTCTCCTCATCCCCCTCGGAGGTCGTGGTTGGTGATAGTGAAATCTCACGCATTGGCACACGGATATCGGGACGAGAGCCTTCGATATAGACCTTCCTGGAATTAGGAAACGGCTGCCTTGCATCGCCTGCCTGTGATGTAGGCTTTTGCCGTTCTTCGCTCATGACACCTCCAAAAAGCCCAGCGCACTTGCAGTCGGTCTGGGCGGCGGACACTATAACGCACCATCCAGGATATGGACAACGCAAGTTCGTGTAAGGTTATTCCCATGAAGAACGCAGATTCTGACATTACGCCTCAATCCCGTTTCGCCTCAACCGACCTTGTTGCCTGCATCAACCCGGACTGGGCGGTTCTCAAGGTATCCGGAGAGAAGATTCGCGAATACCTTCAGGGGCAGCTCACTCAGGATATCGAAATACTCACTTCCGACAAAGCTATCTATTCAGCGGCCCTTACCCCGAAAGGGAAAGCGGTAACGGATTTGTATCTTCTTGAAGGCAATCACAATGAGTTGATAATTCTGTGCCCGGAAAGTCGCGCCACCGCCTTGGTCGAACGTCTGCGAAGATTTGCACTTGGCTATCAGCTTCGAATCGGCATCGTCTCTTCGCTAGGCATCCTTGCAATGCATAGTCAGAAACTTGATGTACACCTTCAGGAAGTAGGACTGCCGCTGCCCGGGTCGACATATTTTGCAATCAGTCGAGATCCAACGCACGACCGGATCGTAATACGCATCCCCGATGCTCTCGAGACAGGGGTATGGGTGATTTCGAGCATGGATGATCTCGATCAACTATCGCATCCAATGCCCACTACCAATATTCAAACGCTTCGTTCTGAACGGATTCTAAAGGGTCTGCCCCATTTCGGTGTCGACTGGGAAGAGTCCACCCTGCCTCTGAATGCAAACCTGATTGAATTCAATGGTGTCAGTTTTAAGAAGGGCTGCTACGTCGGGCAAGAGATAACCAGCCGTATGCAGTGGCGGAAGCTCATCAAAAAGCGCCTCTATCGAGTGCATTTAGCGACAGAACCCGACACTATCCCCTGTCGGGTCATGCAAAATGGCGTTCGGGCGGGAACCCTGACCAGCACTGCGAAGGATGCACAGGGAGAAATTTTCGGCATTGCTTATTTAAACATTGAGGACGCTGAAGCGACCCAACAGTTATCTTTATCCAACGACATAAAAATCAGGGTGTTGGGTCCTTGCCGGCTATGATGTCTCTTGCGCGCAGGGTTCGCACTCGTTAGAAAGCCGCATGCGATTTCTCCTTGCCGTTTCTTTCTGCTTGGTACTGAACTTGGCCCAAGCCGCCGAATTTGATATTTATCAGTCCGGCTACAGGCCACTAAACCTGGCATGGCTCTCCAGCGGAGACGAAACAGCTGCGGAAAGCAGTGAAATTTATAAGATTGTCAAACATGATCTGGATTCCAGTCATTCATTCACAACCCTCAGCCCTTTAAGTTTTCTCCCTTCTGCGGAATCGGTCTGGACATCTGTAGAATATGCCGACTGGCGCATTATTGGCGCTGATGTGCTGGCGTTTAGTCAACTCCGGAAAACATCGACCGGCTGGGAAGCAAAGGTTGAGGTGCATGATCCTTTCCAGCGCAAACAACTTGGAGCAACGACCATCATTTCAAAATCGAGTAAAAAAATACGTTACCTTGCTCATGAAATCGCCAATTATATTTACAAGACTGTCACCGACGTTCCCGGTCATTTCAACACCCAGATTCTGTTTGTACAAAAGCGAGGCCTTGTCTCGGACCTGGTGTATATGGATCAGGATGGCTACAACAGGCAGCCGGTGGGTCGAAACTTTACGCTACTTCTCTCCCCTGACTGGTCGCCTGATAATTCACGGGTTGCACTGAATACTTATGTTGGCAACCGCCCACGTGTCGAAATTTTCAACCTTCGCGATGGTGGTCGCGATGTTATCGGGTCGTTCCCCGGGCTTAATAGCACTCCCGAGTTCTCCCCTGACGGACGCTACATCGTCGCAACACTCTCCTATACGGGCAACAGCGAACTGCACCTTTTCGATCTCAAGACCCGCACATGGAAGCAGCTGACCCATCATCCGGATATCGATACCACGCCATCGTGGTCTCCTGACGGTAAGTGGATCGCATTTACCAGCAATCGAAGCGGCGAGCCGCAAATTTATCGCATGAATGTCGATAGTGGTGAAGTTTTGCGCGTAACTCACAAAGCCAATTACAATACCTCACCATCCTGGTCGCCATTGGGTGATAAAATCGCACTGGTAACTCTGAAAAACTGGGAATATGCCATTGCCACAGTCAATATCGATGGTTCGGATGTCAGGTACCTTGCCACAGGTAAACGAGTGGAATCACCCACATGGTCGCCCAACGGGCAGATGATCCTGTTCTCGGCTGAAACCAAAGGTGTTCGACAAATCTACCGTGTACCAAGCTGGGGTGGTCCCGCCGAGGCGATTACCTCCATGCGCATGGATGCTTCCGATCCCGCATGGTCCAAGTGACATAGCACACTAAAAAAACTCTGGATTTCGATAATTTTTTCAGTGATAGTTGCAAACTAAAGATTGGTACTTAAACTTATGAGACCGAATTCTGTACTTCAACCCCTGGGAGGAAATTGACTAATGAAAATGAATAATCTGTCTGCTATTTCGATGGCCGCCATTCTTGCCGCCAGCATGGCGTTTGCAGGATGCCAGCAGAAACAACCAACTTCTTCGATGAAGCCTGAAACCACTAAGGCTACGACCACCGAAAACAAAGCAAGCATGCCAAGCGAAACTTCTGTGCATTTTGCTTTTGACAAGTCCGATCTTGATGGAGCTTCAAAAGCTATTCTGGACGCACATGCTGCATGGCTGAATGCTGATGCGAATGCCTCCATCACTGTTGAGGGGAACTGTGATGAGCGTGGAAGTCGCGAATACAACCTTGCACTTGGTCAGCGTCGTGCCGATAGCGTACGTAGCTACCTGCAATCGCAGGGTGTAGCCGGAAACCGGATTGATACCGTGTCCTTCGGCGAAGAGCGCCCGCGTTGTACTGCAAGCGGTGAGGCCTGCTGGGCACTGAACCGTCGTGCAGATATCGTCGCACGCTAAACACTCGACGTTTTTGTCTATGAAGCGGTTGCCGGCCTTGTCGGCAGCCGCTCTTTCGTTTTGTCTGCTGGTTGGCCTCAATAGCTGTGTTAAACCGGCTGATTCATCATGGCAGGCGGAGCGGGAAAACATACTTCGCTCCATCAATGAGGCGTACTCGCAACAGGAGAAGACCAGAAAGAAAATCGAAGAACAGGAAAAGCGCATCCTTGAAATGGAAAACACCATTAAGACCCAGGCTGCGCAAATCGATGCATTTAAAAACGGTCGCCCCAACTCACGTGTGACAAAAAGGGTTCCGAGCACGAAAACGTCATCTCTGGCAAAAAAAATAGACCGTATCGAAGCCTCGATCCAGGATTCCGTCAATACCATACCCGGAAATCAACAGTCCGCATCCGAAGTTGAAAAGAACACCTACACATCCGCTTATCTGGCCTTTAAAAGCAACCGCTATGATGAGGCGACATCTATCTTCGAAGGGCTGCTGAAAAGCTATCCAAATGGTGAATATACCGATCAAACGCTTTACTGGCTCGGAGAGAGCTATCTCGCACAAAAAAAGAGCTCCCGTGCAATTACTACCCTGTCCCGGTTAATTAAATCATTCCCGGAGAGCGCCAAATATGCATCGGCACTTTTAAAGCTTGGGGTGGCTTACGAAACCGTCGACCAAATAACCAACGCTAAAAATATTTATAAGCGCCTGCTAAAAGAGCACCCTGATAGCGACGCAGCGGAAATTGCAAGGCAGAAGCTGAACCAATTAAGAAAGACGAGGACAAAGTAATAGCCGTTTCAGACCAGAGCACTATTCGTGTTCACGAAATTTACGATACCATTCAAGGTGAAAGTACACTGGCAGGCACACCATGCACCATCGTCCGTCTGGCGGGGTGTCCATTGCGTTGTAAATATTGCGATACCCCGCAAGCTCAATCATTCAAAGCTGGAAAAAACATGTCGATCGCTGAGGTCGTCAGTCATGTCAATAAATGTGATCAGCCATTGGTGCTGGTAACGGGAGGCGAACCCATGGCCCAGCAAGGTGCGCCCGAGCTACTGAATGCTTTGGCTGCCACGCGTCCCATTGTGCAGCTGGAAACCTCCGGAGCTTTTGATGTGCAAAGACTCCCCTCCTCCATTCACCGCATCATCGATATCAAGACTCCTGCCAGTGGCGAGTGCGATAAAAATATCTGGGGAAATATCTCAACACTGCATGCAGGCGATGAAATCAAATTTGTGGTGTGTGATAAGGCTGACTATCAATGGTGCCGGAAAATGATTCTCAAATATTCTTCTGAATTGAAAGATATTCCTGTACTCCTCTCTCCGGTGTGGTCGGGAGAATATACAATTCCCGATCTGGTAAAATGGATGCTTAACGACCGCGTGCCGGCAAGACTGCAACTACAGCTACATAAATTTATCTGGGGACCGGAAGTGAGTGGTATATGAGTGATACTGCAGTTGTCATGCTTTCGGGAGGGCTGGACTCATCAACAGCTCTGGCATGGGCCATTAAAACCAAAGGCTGGCTATGCCATACGATTGCATTCGACTATGGTCAGCGCCATCGCGTTGAGTTGGAAGCAGCTGAGAACATTTCGGGCTCCCTGGGTGCAATCAAGCACCATTTGCTAAAGGTGGATATCGCCTCGTTTGGTGGTTCTGCGCTGACCTCGGACATTGGCGTACCGAAGGATCACGCAGATACCCAAACCATTCCAGTTACCTATGTGCCTGCGAGGAACCTTATTTTCCTCTCTATTGCTACCGCACTGGCTGAAACTATTTCAGCATCTCACATTGTTATCGGTGCGAATATCGTAGACTATTCAGGCTATCCCGATTGCCGGTCGGAATTCCTTGATGCGTTTTTGCAAGCAGCACGCCTGGGAACCAAAGCAGGCACTGAAGGGCATCCATTGAAGATTGAGGCTCCACTTATTGCTATGAGCAAGGCTGAGATCATCAAGCTGGGACTGCAGCTTGGAGTTGACTATAGTCAGACGCGCTCCTGCTACGATCCTGACCCCAATGGTGCCCCGTGTGGTCATTGTGACTCTTGCCTGTTTCGTCGGCAGGGATTCTCGGAAGTCGGTACGCCAGACCCCCTGACATATCGAGACTGACAGTCAGAGTTTCCATTTGTTGTAACAGACAGTATGATTGGCCACAGGGAACCAAGGGGAAGGCCTCAAAAACAGGGAGGTTGGTTTTGTTTGGCGCCATAAGCTTGCACCTTTTATTGCCTTGCCTTTTGATCATCATGATATCAATACCCTCAGCAGCTCCTGCTGCGGAAAAAATTGCACTCAGCGCATGGGAACTTCCTGCGGTCCAACACCCTGCATACAACCCATTCAGTAAAGCGAAAGAGGAGCTTGGCAAACAGCTCTTCTTTGACTCGCGTATTTCCGGCGACCAATCCCGTTCATGCTCCAGTTGCCATAACCCCGGCCTTGGCTGGTCTGATAACCTCAACGTCCCCATGGGCTGGCAGTATAGTATGAATCGCCACACTCCAACTCTTTATAACACCGCATATACAAAAAAATATTTCTGGGATGCCCGGGCTAATAGCCTGGAAGAGGCAATTGAGCAGCATATGATTTCTCCCGGTGTCATGCATGGAGGAGAGGCAAAACAATTATCCAAACGGCTCGACAAAATTTATCGCCACCAGTTCAAGGCGGCTTTTGGCAGTCAGACTGCCCCTGACATGAAACTTCTATCATATGCAATTGCGACTTATATCCGCTCAATTGCCGTGAGCGACACGGCGTTTGATCGCTGGGTCAAAAACAAAAAAAAGCATCCTCTCTCAGTTTCTGCGAAACGTGGATATCGATTATTCACAGGAAAGGCAAAATGTGTCCGCTGCCACACACCTCCCTATTTTAGCGATTCCGGCGTACACAACACCGGCCTTAACAGCATCGACCCCGGGCACTATGAAATAAGCCACGAGCCACACCACCGCAATGCATTTAAAACCCCCGGCCTCCGGAATATAGCGATTACTCCTCCCTACATGCATACCGGCAACAAACATACACTTGTGGAAGTATTGGAATTTTATAACAAAGGTGGCGATCGACATGGCGAGAATAATGAACTTCAACCTCTTGGCCTAAGCAGCAAGGAGATGCAGGATATTATTGCATTCCTCAAAACACTGACGACAACCCGGACCGAAACCGCCATGGTCCCACAGTTACCAATTACGGCCTATTGATTATTCCACTCATAACTGGAGCGCCTCTGCTCAGCTAGCCGCTTCATCTGCTTCGCCCTGGCAAGATTCTGTTGTGCCAACTCAAAGTCAGGGAGTACTTGCAATGCCCTCTGCAACGCAGCAATTGCCTGATCCGTCTCTCCTCGCATCATATGCGCTGCGCCCAACATATTCAGAGCCGGTGCATTATAGGGAAAGATTGATTCGAAATGCTGAAGAAGCCCGACCGCCTCCTCAAAGCGTCTTCTGGAATATGCTATTTGCGCTACCCCATAAACCGCCCGAAAATTATACGTATCAAGATCGTAAGCTGTACGGTAATTCTCACTTGCCAGCTTCATGTAATATTGGGTAGCGCTTTGGTTACCTCGTTTCTGCTGCACACCTGCTTGGCTTACATATGCCATGGCCCATCCGGTATACCACTCTGAAGTAATCCAGCGCGCTGGCCATACGAACAGTATCACCGCGGTCAATATTACTCCGATTGCAGCACCCCGGCTCGCTATGGCAGGTAAAGAGAAATATCGCACTTCCGGTTTCGATATGGTCGCCCACCAGCCTCCTCCTAACAGTGCAAACACAAACATCGACGCCGGATTAAAAAACACATGATTAAACATGGCGTCGAAAATAGCGGCACTTATCGCTAGAAGCCCTGATGCAGTCCATGCATCCCATTTCCGCAAGGAAGCGCTCAATAGCCTCCACCAAACCAGTACAAGCAGCCCAATAAAAATAAACGTTGCAGGAATACCATTTTGCGACGCTATTTGCAGAATCACATTGTGTGGATTGGTCGTGAACGTTTTTGCCGAACTTAATGTGTCTCTGAAATCAGGAAACAGATTACTATAATGTGGATATATCCAGGCAAAATTTCCGGTTCCCTGCCCCAACCATGGGGCATCCAGCGCCATTGCTGTTGTAGATGCGAAAATGGGCGTTCGATCTCCTATAAGTGGATAGAGATGTGACCATAGCCCGGCAAAGGGAGGTTGGGTTACGCCCGGATTCAACGTTCTCCCCTCAGCAACATTGGCCGTTGCATGCAAGGTGCCAGATAATCGAGCTGCATCGCGAAAATGGTAGGGGAGCGAAGTATATATCACGACAGATACCAGTAACGCACTTGCCACCCAAACATATGCGGCTTTTAGCTTAACCTTTTCTTGTGCCACAATAACACGCTTTAAGAAGAAGCCACCCCATAAGAAAGCGCCAACAACCATTCCACCGAGAGCCCCTCTGCTTGCCGCCACTAACAATACACAGCTGACCGTCATTACAGAGAACCAGTTAAAGACGCGCAAGATAGGGCTGGAATAGCTTGCCAATATCCATAGCAACATCGGCAAGAGAACAATTAACACATCACCGGTGAAATTGACGTGCCCGATGGGTGAGAACAGCACACCAACATTATAACCTAGCTTTCCGTAATCAAGAAAATAACTCCACCAGAATCGAATTGAGAACAGCAGCGCTGCAAAAGATACGCTCCAGACCAACCAGGATCGCCATTGTTCAATATTCCGCCACGCATAGACAGCCAAGACCCATACTACAATGCAAACAACCCAAAAACTGAACCGGATCACGCCTTCAATAACGTTAGGGCCAATCCATATGCCTACACCTAAGATCAACAAATAGATAAACAGAAAAAACGAGGGAATAGAAACAGGAACCCCCAAAGCCTCTCGTCTGTTCCAGAGAATCAGGCCTGCTATGATTGTCATGAGCAGTCCGCACAGTATTAGCACTGCCCATTTGGGCTCTTCATTGGGTGCCACAAAAGGAAAAACCCTCAGATTTAGCATCATGGGAAGCGCCAAAAGCGGTACAATGGAAAGCCATTCAACCAAAGATATGTTTTTCACTTTTGCCAGAATCTTTTTTTGCATGGCAATAAAGATAGCCACTATGTAGTTGATGTATAGAAGTATGTGAAATGGTTCGCAATCATGGTAAATGCAGTTAAATTCGGGCAATGGAACTGATTGATACCCACTGTCACCTTGATGACGAGCGTTTAAGAGCCAGTCTGGAGGGAGTATTGATCCGGGCTGCCCAAGCGGGAATTTCACACTGCATTATTCCGGGCGTTCATCGTCAACAATGGGAGTGGCTCGAAAAAATCGCACCACTCCACAACTCCCCCATCACTATTTACTCCGCATTTGGCCTGCATCCATGGTATTGTTCCCGACACAGCGAAAGCGACCTTGCGGCTCTCTCTGCAAAGGCTCCCAACGCCATTGCAATCGGTGAATGCGGGCTGGACTTTTCCCCCAATAAGCTAGATGTCGACAGACAACTCCACTTTTTCAGGAAGCAGCTACAGATCGCTTCTGACCATTCGCTTCCTGTCATTATTCATGCGGTGCGCTCTCTGGATATTACCAGCCGCGAGCTACGCCATTTCCCGACATTAAATGGCGTCATTCATGGTTATACAGGCAGTTTTGAGCAGGCTAGTCGACTCATCCGGCAGGGCTTCCGCATTGGTATTGGCTCCTATGTCACTTCACGCAAGGCACGCAACCTGCATGAAGTTGTCCATAAACTTCCGCTTGAATCCCTGCTTCTGGAAACCGATGCTCCCGACCGCCCGGGCTCTGAGCACCGGGGGAAACTCAACGAACCTGCATACCTGACAGAGGTTGTGCACTTTATTGCAAAGTTGCGCAACAACACCCCGGAGCAGATCGCTGAGGCATGTAACCAGAATGCAAAGGAGCTATTTGCAATATGAAGGATGTTCACGAACGCACTCGAATATTACTTGGTCAGGAAGGCCTCGATTACCTGGCTGGTAAACATGTGCTGATTGCAGGTCTGGGTGGCGTAGGTGGCGCCTGCGCGGAGGCACTGGGGCGCAGCGGTATAGGCAAGATCACCTTGGTGGATAAGGATCAGGTCGCTATTTCCAATTTCAACCGGCAACTTATTGCTCTTAGTTCCACGCTCGGTCAGCAGAAGGCGGAGGCTATGGCCGAACGTCTCAAACAAATAGATCCTTCACTCAAAATCAATGCTGTCACGGGCTTTATCAAACCCTCCAATATCGATGATTTTCTGCAAGGAGAGATCGATTACGTGCTGGATTGCATCGATTCAGTTTCATGCAAGGCGATGCTGGTCGCAGAGTGCCAGAAACGCCGTATTCCGGTTATCAGCAGCCTTGGTGCTGGTGGCCGTTTGGATGTCACCAGAGCAGAAGTCACGCGACTTAAAGAGACTCACACCTGCGGACTGGCATTTAATCTCCGGCGTCGATTGCGTCGTTTGGGGGCGAGTCTGGACTACCCGGTCGTATTTTCGCCTGAAGTTCCTATCAAGCCCCTCCCCCAGCAACCTATCGAGAATGACCCAACAGCAATGCCACGAGCGGTCAACGGCACAATTTCATATATGCCGAATTTATTTGGATTTATGTTGGCCGGCTATGCAATCAATGAAATTTTGAGCCGCGTATCCGAACGAAATATTACTTGACTATTTTACTCGGACTCTCTATAACGACATCACGTCCAGCACGCAACAGGAGGTCACTGATGACACAGAAAGAAACAAATCAGGTCTCAAATGGTATTGAGGAAGCAACCGGAGCACTCGTCGTGATGGCAATCATGCTTCTGCTTGGTGTTACTGCACTGGTCAACTGGCTCGATGGAAAAATTACCGTCTAGCATAAGCACACGTACAACAGATTGAAAAAGCCCTGGGAAACCAGGGCTTTTTCTTTTTCATACCAAAAAAAAGCCCTCTGAAGACACAGAGGGCTCTATAAATGGTGGCGCTTCAGGGATTTGAACCCCGGACACGCGGATTATGATTCCGCTGCTCTAACCAACTGAGCTAAAGCGCCATAACTCCGTCAAGTGGAGTCGCGCATTTTAGGGGGAAGTCGCCGTCCGTCAATGCCCGATTCTCTTCAGCATCATGATTCCAACTTTGCATTTAATGGGTGCCCATGCCATCATCGCAAACCCTTTCAGACTCTTATCAGGAGCCAATCGTGAGCGATTCCAGTAACAAGCAGGCCCAGCAACCGATGCGCATTCTTTCGGGTATGCGGCCAACCGGACGGCTGCATCTTGGTCACTTCAAAGGCGTGCTTGAAAACTGGCTGCAACTGCAGGAAAACAACCGCTGCCATTTCTTTGCTGCCGACTGGCACGCACTTACCACCGACTATGCCAACCCTGAAATCGTCAAAGAAACCATCTGGGATATGATTATCGACTGGCTGGCGGTCGGTATTGATCCGGAGCGCAGCACCGTATTCATTCAGTCAGAGGTTCCGGAAAATGCGGAACTCCACCTGCTGTTTTCATTTATTACGCCGCTCCCGTGGCTGGAGCGAGTACCCACCTACAAGGATCAGATCGAACAGCTTCGCGAAAAGGATCTCGGCACCTACGGTTTCCTTGGCTACCCGTTGCTACAGGCTGCGGATATTCTCGTATTTCTCGCCGATGCCGTGCCGGTTGGAGAAGATCAGGTGCCGCATATCGAGCTCACCCGGGAAGTGGCACGCCGCTTCAATCACCTCTACCGCAAGCCCGACCAGCCTTTATTCCCAGAGCCAAAAGCTTTGCTGATGCCTGCTTCAAAGCTACCCGGGCTTGATGGTCGAAAGATGAGTAAGTCCTATGGTAACACCATCGAGCTATCCGAAGAGTGGGCCATCACTGAGAAAAAGGTTAAGACCATGCCGACCGATCCGGCTCGTGTGAAGCGAACCGATCCCGGCACCCCGGAAAAATGCCCCGTATGGGACTTCCACAAGGTTTACTCGACCGAGGATGAGCGCAAATGGGTACAGGACGGCTGCACCTCTGCTTCGATCGGTTGCCTGGATTGCAAAAAGGTCATGCTCAAGCATCTTGAAGAAGAGCTGCAGCCAATTCGGGATCGTCGTATCGACATCGCCTCTCATATGGACGATGTGCGCGATATCGTGAAAGCAGGCAATGAAAAGGCCCGGCATGAAGCTGCACGAACCATGGAAAAAGTTCGTAAAACCTTAAAGATGGGTTACCGCGTTTGAACATGGAAATCGCTGAAGTCATGCAGTCGGCGCATCCGGAAACGCAAATTCCGGATTTACCCCCGGTGCTTTTGGAGCAGTTTGAAGGCCCGCTGGATGTACTGCTGCACCTGATTCGCAATCAGAAGATGGATATCTTTGATATCCAGATTGCAAGTCTGACCGAACAGTATATGCAGGTGCTTGAGGCCCAGCAGGAGCTCAACCTTAACGTAGCAGGCGATTATCTCGTCATGGCCAGCACCCTGATGCAACTCAAGAGCCGCATGCTTCTTCCACGCCCCGAAATTGATGAGGATGGTAACGAAATTGATCCGCGTGCCGAACTGGTGGCGCAGCTTATCGCTTACGAAAAATATCGTATGCTGGCGCAAGATATGGACGATTTACCAAGGCTGGGACGAGATGTGTTTGCACGATCGGTCTTTCCTGAAGCCGAGCTTGTAGAACGCCCGCTGCCGGAAGCGGACCTCGATGCCCTTCTCCTTGCCTTCCGAAACGTATTGAAGCGGGTTGGCGGTACGGTACGACATCATATTTTCACCGATACCATGAGCGTGCGCGAACAGATGCAACTGATTATGGAAAGGCTCCAGCGTGGTGGTTTGCAACTTGATGAACTCTTGCGTTCCCAGCCTGGTCGCGAGGCCTTGGTTACGAGCGTACTCGCCATTCTTGAACTCTGGAGACAACAGATGTTGACTGTCGTGCAAACCAGCAACTATGGCTCGATCAGCCTGCTGCCGAAGGAAGTCGTCAATGAGTAGCAACCCGTTGAAGTATCACGTTGAAGCGCTGGTACTGGCCAGTGATGAGCCGATCTCCATGCAGAAGCTGCGTGATATTATCGGTTGCGACTCCTCCGAGGTTCGCTCCGCTTTGGCAGAACTGGAAGCGGAGTATTCCGACCGGGGCATCCAGCTAATAGGTGTTTCCGGCGGCTGGCAGTTTCGTACTGCACCTGAATACTCGGAGCTTGTACAGCAGCTTTGGCAGACCAGGCCACCGCGCATGTCGCGTTCGGCCCTTGAAACGCTTGCTATTATCGCCTACAGACAGCCCACAACCCGCGCAGAGATCGAAGCGCTGCGCGGTGTAAAGGTCTCCAGTCAGGTCGTTTCAACCCTGCAGGAGCGTGGCTGGATCAAGGTGCTGGGGCGGAAGGAAGTGCCAGGACGCCCGCATCTGTATGGAACAGGCAAGCAGTTTCTGGTCGACTTTGGACTAAACTCGCTACGAGACTTGCCGGAATCGGCCCAGCTACTGGATGAAGAGGAAATCATTGCGCAAATCGACCCCCAAACCGAATCAGAAATCGAAAACTATGAGCAAGACGGCGAAACGATCTGCTCCGAAGACGAAGCCAGCGAAGAAACCGGCAATATCGAATAGTTCGACCACCAGTGAACGGCTCAATCGCTATCTGGCTCGCTGCGGGCTCTGCTCTCGTCGTGAAGCGGACATATGGATTGCTGCCGGGCGCGTCTCTATCAATGGCAAAGTGGTGGCCGATCTTGGACGACAGGTTGCGTCCGGCGATAAAGTATCTGTCGATGGCAATATAGTCGAAAAAAAGCATACCCAGACCTATATCCTCTACAACAAGCCCCGTGGCGTGCTTTGTAGCCGCAAGGATGCGCAAGGGCGACCACTCATTTACGACAAGCTTGATGTGGGTCCCAGCGTTCAATCCATTGGTCGTCTTGATATGGATAGCGAGGGCTTACTTCTGCTCACCGACGATGGAGAATTGGCGCAGGCGCTGACCCACCCTTCAAGTGGAATCGACCGAAAATACCGGGTTCGCTTGACCGGAACACTCGAATTACACACACTCCAGTCCCTTCGGGCTGGTGGAGTTGATATGGGAAACGGCGATTTAAGCGAACCTTGGAATTTGACAGTGGACTCGGAAACCGCCGGTCACACTTGGATCAGTGTCACCATTCGCCGTGGCCGCTGGCGTGAAATACGCCGCACTCTTGAAGGCGTTGGCCATACGGTAAGGCGTCTGATTCGTGTCCAGTATGGTTCCCTGAAACTTGAAGATATGCCATCCAATGCATGGCGCACGCTTAAAGTGAAAGAGATTCGGAACCTGCGTAAACTGGCAGGACTCTCCGTCACCGCCACATAGGCACGCATGTCTGATATCAGGCTCTCACCTACCGAGATTTACCATAAGCTTTTGAAAGCTTACGGCGCTCAGAACTGGTGGCCTGCAAGCTCGCCTTTCGAAATGATGGCCGGAGCAATCCTTGTTCAGAATACCCGCTGGGAAAATGTTGAACTTGCCATCAACAGCCTCTCCGAAGCCGAAGCGCTCTCGCCGGAGGCGATCCTTTCACTCTCTGAGGATGAACTGTCCGAACTCATCAGGCCTGCCGGCTTTTTCCGGGTCAAGGCCAAGCGCCTGAAATCGTTCTGCACCTTTTACCAACAACATCAGGGCTTTTCCGGCATGAAGAGATGGCCGAAACCGACCATTCGGCATCAACTACTCAAAACCCACGGTATCGGTCCTGAGACGGCTGACTGTATTCTGTTGTACACACTGGATCACCCGGTTTTTGTGGTGGATGCCTACACCCGACGCATGTTCGGCCGCATAGGACTACTGGATGACTCGATGAGTTATCAGGACGTACAGGAATATTTCCACAACCGTATTCCTAACTCCCTGCCTCTGTTTCAGGAGTTCCATGCCCTGATCGTTGAGCACTCCAAGCGCCATTGCCAAAGTACCCCGAAATGCCCGGAGTGCCCAATCAACGAATTCTGTCTGAAAGAAAACTGTGAAGAGAGCACTTGCGACGATTCAGATGATACGCAAGCCTTGGAGAATGTGGCGTGAACCTCCATTTGAACTAGGCAACCTTCCACGCGAACCCGGCGTTTACCGTATGCTGGATAACCGGCACCGGGTGCTCTATGTTGGCAAGGCACGAAACTTAAGAAAACGCGTTTCCAGTTATTTTCAGCGCCACCCCGACTCTCCCCGTACCGAATCTATGGTGATGCAGATTCACGATATCGCCATCACCACAACCCCCAGTGAAGCCGAAGCGCTGGTGCTTGAGCATAACCTTATCAAGCAATTGAAGCCCCACTATAACGTGCTGCTCAAGGACTCGAAAAGCTATCCCTATATCCTGCTGACCGATGAGGCCTTCCCCCGCTTCCGTCTTTATCGTGGCAACCGCGACATTGCCGGGGAGTATTTCGGCCCCTTTCCCGGCGCAGACGCCGTACACAAAACCCTGCATGTGTTGCAAAAAGTGTTCCGTATCCGCGATTGCGAGGATGCGGTATTCCAGAACCGTTCCCGCCCATGTATGCAGTACCAGATCGGCCGTTGTTCCGCGCCTTGTTGCAAGCTTGCCAGCAATGAGGAGTACGCAACACAGGTCGACGAGGCCCGGGCGTTTTTGCGCGGTCAGGATCAAGGACTGGTCCGGCACTGGGAGGTGCAGATGCAGGAGGCCGCCGAACGCCATGCCTTTGAGCGCGCTGCTCTGTTTCGCGACCGGATTCGTGCATTACGCAGCATTTTGGCTGGCGGCGAAACATCCGACCTGCCGGCGGATGCGGATGCGTTGGCGATTTCCAGACATCCGGACGGCGTCGCTGTCAGTATTGGCGTGCGTCGCGTCGGGCGAAATCTGGGTACCCATACAGTGAGGGTCGACCAGGCAACCGATGCCGAAGCATTGGAAATCCTGCAATCATTGTGCATCGAGCGCTACCGGCAGGAAGTGCCGCCAGTCGAGGTGCTGGCCGAAATCGGAAGCGTCGAAGCCGAAGAGCTACAAAGGCTGCTTCGGTTATTGCATCCGAAACTAAAGTGCGAGGTGCGATCGCCAAAACGCGGATCTCGCGCCGATTGGTTGAAACAGGTGGCATATGCCGGCGAACAGTCGCTGGCCAGCCGCGCCAGCAACAATCAGCAGCCTGCTTTCGAGGCACTGGCGGAGTTGTTAAGTCTGGATACCGTGCCACAAATAATCGCAGCCGTGGACAATGCACATTTGGGCGGTAAGCAGATGGTGGCGGCAATTGTTTATGCCAATCATCACGGTCCGGACAAGCAGCACTATCGCAAATACAAGCTTGATGACGTACCTGCTGGAGACGATTACGCAGCCATGCATGCCGTACTTTCGCGTTTCTTCCGCGCTATCAACGAAGAGTCCCTGCCCGAACCGGATTTGATGCTGATCGATGGCGGTAAGGGGCAACTGGCCGTTGCCGTTCAAACCGCAGCCGATGCCGGCTTGTCGGCGATGAAACTGGTGGGCGTTGCCAAAGGAGCCAGCCGCAAGGTTGGCAATGAAACGCTATGGCCTTCGTGGCAGCAGGCTTCGCTAAAGCCCGGCATGCATTCGCCTGCCATGCTGCTGATTGCACGTGTGCGCGACGAAGCACATCGCTTTGCAGGGCAGTATATGAGAAAGCGAAAACAGGCCAGTATGTTTAGTTCCGCACTGGATACCATTCCCGGCATCGGCCCTGCCAAGCGAGTCGCACTATTGAAGCATTTCGGTGGTATCGATGGCGTCAAACGCGCAAGCCGGGAACAGCTTGCGGATGCTCCCGGCATTTCGGGAAAACTGGCCGAACTGATATTTACCGAACTGCACAAATAAAAACGGCGCCGTAGTTGGCGCCGCTTTGAGGAATCACAACACTTACGCTTAATAATTGCGCAGCATCTGCTCATATTCAGAAAGCGAACGCTCAAACGCCGGCCGCTCAAACAATCGATCCATGTAAGCTTCGATATGCGGCCATGCAGAGGTATCGATCCCCTTCGGGGCCAATCTCCACAGAATCGGAGTCAACGCCACATCCGCCAGTGTATAGCACTCACCCATAAAGAACTGCTGTTTGGCCAGATAGGTATTCAGGCTGTCCAGATACTTGGAAAGCTTTTTCACCGCATCACTCTTCTTCTTGTTCTCCTCCAGCCCTTCATAAAGCGGATATACCTCGTTTTCGATCTGCATCACGGCCAGACGCATCTGGGCGCGCTCAGCCGGTGAGCCAGGTTTCAAAGGCGGATGCGGGTAACGTTCATCAAGGTATTCATCCACCACGGAGGTCTCAAACAATACGGTATCACGATCAATAATCGTTGGTAGCTTGCCATAGGGGTTCAGCTGCAAGAGCTTGGCATTCGGGTGGTCTTCATCGACATCAATGATATCGACAGGCAGCTCTTTCTCCTCCAGCACGATGCGAGTGCGATGCGAGTGCGGACATGCGGGATTGGAATAAAGCTTGATCATTAATACCTCCGGGGGAATGAAGTTCCGGGCAGGTCTGCCCGAAAGGTTGTGCATGATAGCGTCAGCTAACACATAAATAAAGTTTTATCGGATTTTATATTTTATTACAGTGGTTTATACGCCTGCGTTAAAGTGAATCACTCGTCGGAATCACCCCGCTTCTGCCCCATGAGCTGGGCGTGAATGAAGGCATCGATATCACCGTCCAGAAATGCTTGCGTGTTGCCAGTCTCCATGCCGGTGCGAAGATCCTTGATACGCGACTGATCGAGCACATAAGACCGAATCTGATGACCCCAGCCAATATCGCTCTTGGTATCTTCCAGCGCCTGCTTCTCGGCATTCTGCTTCTCGAGTTCATGCTCATAGAGCCGCGCCTGCAGCATCTTCCAGGCAGTAGCGCGATTCTTGTGCTGGGATCGATCATTCTGGCACTGCACCACGATATTGGTTGGCATATGCGTCAGGCGTACTGCTGAGTCGGTACGATTCACATGCTGGCCACCGGCGCCGGATGCACGATAGGTATCCACTCGCACATCCGCCTCATTGATGTCGATATCAATTTCACGATCAATATCAGGATAAACAAAAACAGAAGCAAAGGAGGTATGGCGACGATTGCCGGAGTCGAAGGGGGATTTCCGCACCAGTCGGTGCACACCGATCTCTGCTTTCAGGAAACCAAAGGCGTACTCGCCTTTTACCGAAACGGTTGCGGACTTGATACCGGCCGTATCACCCTCGGTGCACTCCATCAGCTCGGTTTTGAATCCCTTGTGCTCAGCCCAGCGCAGATACATGCGCAGCAGCATCTCGGCCCAGTCCTGCGCTTCTGTTCCGCCCGAGCCCGCATTGATATCGAGAAAGGCCGATTCGACATCGTTCTCGCCACCGAGCATCTGCGCCAGTTCCAGGCTCTCGATTTGAGACTCGACCTCATCAAGCATGCTCACCGCCTCAATCTGACTATCGCGATCTCCCTCTTCCGCCCCCATCTCAAATAGGGTGGAAGCATCGTCAAGCCCATTGGCAGCCTTATTGAAATCGCTCAGGACGTGCTCGAGACGGGAACGTTCCTGCATCAGTTTTTGCGCTTTCTCCTGATGATCCCACAGCGATGGGTCCTCGATCCGGGCATTCAGCTCGCGCAGGTCTTCCTGTTTGGCAGCAACGTCAAAGTGACCTCCGCAACGAACCGATCCGACCCTCGAAATCCTCGGCCCGGGTACGGAAACCTGCAATCTGGTCTTCAATGCTCATGACTGTTACTCCACAATAAAAAGACTCCTGAATCGGAGAAGCAGCAAGGTACAGAATCAGCGATTCAAATCAAGCCATCGACCTGCCTATTTGAATCTGTGTTGCAGCCTGAAGAGGAAATAGAGCGCCGACGGTAAACCGGCAGGATCAAGCAGAAACAAGAGCAGCAAAGCTGTTCCTGTCACAAACGACGCTGGCAACAGCACCACTGCAGCAGCACAGAAGAAACCTGCAATCACCGGTGGTGGCGAAGCGCCACGATATCCATCGTCACCATATTTCCGCTTGTACAGCCAGGGGTCGATCCAGCTCAGCCAGATATTGAGGAGCACGACCAGTAAGGCAAGTCCAGCAAACATCGCTCCCAGAGCCGTCCGGAACCAGTCGGTCTGCAGATATGGCAACAACTCCAGACCAAAGTAGCTCCTGCCTACCATGAGTAAAAAGATCGATACTGTCACACCAACAAACAGGTACATAACCACCCGGTCGCGAAGTGAAACCTCTCGTTTATTCAGTAGCAAATCTACTCGCCAGCCACCGATTCGATCTGGGGGCCAAATTTTGACTTGAACAGCTGATCATCTGCCAAACGTAAACGTCTGCTAATTTCCCGTCCTATATTCATTTGAATCAGAGTGAACTGCTCGATGTCGTATTCATAGAGTTTCAGCAATATGCTCTGAGTAAGCTCGATGGCATGGCAAGGCTCCACCGCCATCACCGAAGCGCTTCTGGGGTAAAGGTCGAGCAGGGCCATTTCGCCAAAACAGTCCCCCTGCTTCAACTGCTTAATGAGATGGGGGTGACCATTCCATTGCTTGCTGATGCTCACCCTGCCCTGCTCAAGCACAAACATGGAGGTGGCATCTTCGCCTTCGTGGAAAAAAAACTCCCCTGCCGCCAGGCTACGCATATCGGCCAGGTCAATCAGGAACTCCAGAGTTTGCTGACTGGCTCCGCCAAACAGCGGCATGGACTGCAATAACTTTACGCGCGCTTGTTTCATTTGCAGCAGCCTTGACTGTTTTTTCGATGGTGTAACGTCATGCCGATCAAAGTGGCCAGCCTCACCTCATGTGTCAACAGCACAACAGCTACTAACACTTCGCCTCAACGACATCTGCAACAACAAATTGCACCGCGCCATTGCCGCGCCACTCATCAGGCTGTAACTGCCCCACCACCGACAATGTAACTCCCGGTTGCAGGCTTTCGTTCAAAGGCCCTGCGCCAAACACCACCGCATTCTGCCAGCCACCGCCATCCGAGAGCTGCAGCCGTAGCACTCCACCCTTCAAATCCTTTCGATCCGTGATCGTCACCTCCGGCACCAGCCACTGGCACGGCGGATTCCCCCGACCTGTCGGCTCGAAACGCTTCAGCCGCTCGGCCAGCCCGCCGTGCATGGCTGTCAGACTAATCACGCCGTCCACATGCAACTCCTGATACCTGCCCATATCGCGCCCCTGCGCCTCCACAGCTGCGCCAAAGGCCTTTACAAAGGCTTCCCAGCCATCTGGCCGCACGGTGCCTCCTCCGGCCCCTGCATGGCCTCCAAAGCCCTCCAGACAGGCACTGCATTCGTTCAACAGTTCACCGATGTGATATCCGGGCCGGCCGCGAAGCGATACGCGGATAGAAGCATCCGGCGTCACAAAGCCTACCGCAGCCGGACGATTGTGTTTGCGAGCCAGGCGCCCGGCTGCAAGCCCCACCACTCCGGCATGCCAATTTGGATCAAAAACAGCCAGCACCTCGGAACTACCCAGCTTCTCCTCTGCCTGTTTGAATACCTCCGCCTCCACCTGACGGCGCTGGCGATTGCTCTCATCAAGCACTGCCGCCAGCTTCTCCGCTCGCGAAGGATTAGACGTGGATAACAGTTGCATGGCTTCCTCGCCATGGCGCATACGCCCTGCTGCATTGATGCGCGGCGCCAGATAGAAACCGATCGTCTCGGCATTCACGGGCTTGCCGCTGCAACGCGCCACATTCATCAAAGCTGCCATACCGAGCGAGGGTTCCGTATTCAGGCGTGCCAGGCCGTGATGGACCAGAATGCGATTCACCCCCACCAGATCCATAACATCGGCGACCGTCGCCACGGCCACGCGATCCAGCAGCGCCCGCAAATCGTAATCAGGAGAGATATCAAGCTGGCGCAGTCGTTTCCAGACCGCCATCAACAGAAAGAAGGCCACGCCAGTACCGCAAAGATGCCGCTCGGCAAAACCGCAATCGGCACGGGCGGGATTCAGCAGCGCAAACGCAGGCGGTAGCGTTGCTTCGGGCAGATGGTGATCCGTAACGATTAAATCGAAACCAAGTTTTACGGCCTCCTCGCAAGCCTCGAAACAGCTGGTGCCGGTATCCACACTCACCCCAAGCATGGCGCCATTTGCATGCGCTTCACGCACAGGCTCTACGCCGATGCCGTGGCCATCATCCGCCCGATGCGGAATGGAGGACGAAACCTCCGCTCCGGCGCCCCGTAGCGCTTCAGTCAGAATTGCTGTGCCGCAAACGCCATCCGCATCGAAATCACCAAAGATATGGA